>USDT01000027.1 GCA_900553465.1 uncultured Prevotella sp. | reverse complement strand
TGACTGGATTTGAAGTGTTAAACCCTGATTTGGTGATTTGTCATTTAGATGCCAAGGCTTCGATGCAGATAGACCTGACCATCAACAAAGGACGTGGATACGTTCCTGCTGATGAGAATCGCGAATTCTGCACTGACGTTAATGTAATTCCAATCGATTCTATCTACACCCCTATCCGTAACGTAAAATATTCGATTGAACCGTATCGTGTTGAACAGAAAACCGACTACGACAAACTGGTTCTCGAAGTTAGTACGGATGGTTCCATAAGTCCGAAAGATGCACTTAAGGAAGCCGCTAAGATTCTTATCTATCACTTCATGTTGTTCTCTGACGAGAAGATCACACTTGAGAATCCTGATCATGAGACAAACCAGGAGTTTGATGAGGAAGTGCTTCACATGCGTCAGTTGCTTAAGACCAAGCTTGTTGACATGAACCTCTCTGTTCGTGCCCTCAATTGTCTTAAGGCTGCTGATGTAGAAACACTCGGCGATCTTGTACAGTACAATAAGACAGATCTCCTTAAGTTCCGCAACTTCGGTAAGAAATCGCTTTCAGAGCTTGATGATTTGCTCGAGAGTCTGAATCTGTCTTTTGGAACCGATATTTCTCAATACAAATTAGACAAAGAATAATCCGGCCATGTATTGCGGGCACGGAAGTGTCCGCAATCAAACCGGTTTATCGTAAAAAGAAACAAACAAAATGAGACATAATAAAAAATTCAACCATCTGGGTCGTACTGCATCTCACCGTCAGGCCATGCTCGCTAACATGGCTATCTCGCTGATCATGCACAAAAGAATCACTACGACCCTCGCAAAGGCTAAGGCTTTGAAGAAATATGTTGAGCCTCTGCTTACCCGCAGTAAGGACGACTCAACAAACTCTCGTCGTGTTGTATTCCGTTATCTTCAGAACAAAGAGGCTCTGAAAGAGCTTTTCGGTGAAGTTGCTGCAAAGATCGGCGATCGTCCCGGAGGATACACACGTGTTATCAAACTCGGTACACGTAAGGGAGACGCTGCTCCGATAGCATTTATCGAGCTTGTAGACTTCGATGAGAACATGGCTAAGACTCCTAAGGCTGCCAAGAAGACTCGTCGTAGCCGCAAATCTGCTTCAAAGGCTGAAGAAGTTGCAGAGGCACCCGTTGCAGAAGCAACAGCTGCAGAGGAAGCTAAGGCTGAATAAGATTCTGAAACATCAGATTCACATTCCATATAAGGATCGCAATCTAAAAATTGCGGTCCTTTTTTTATTAACCGGATAAACGTATTTATCCGTAAATTATATATCGTAAAGCGGCACTGTATAATATCAGTGTGAGTCGGTTTTTGTTCAAGACGCTACATGGAACGGAGGAAGATTCACGTATAACACCGAGTAGTATTATCAGTGACGAGCGTCGTCTCGTGTAACACTATATTCATATTGTCACACCGATAAATTCTCACCGCAATAAAAGCTCATGCTTCCCGTGTGTCTCCTCGCGCGTCATATAGGCGGTTTTAAAGAAAACTCTCGCGACGGACTTACAGATTTTCTTGACTTTATTTTGACAAAATAAAATCGTGAAAGAGATGTAAGGATATGTTATATTTAGTATTGTTAAGGCTCTTTCATCCCATACCTTTTTCTCATATACTCAGTAGTGTGGTCCGGAATGGTTCATCTTGCATTCTGATTTTGCCTGTTTCAGGGTCCGATTACGCCCGTATCATGGTGTGATATGGTGCGTTTCAGCCCCTGATATAGGCATAATCGCATGCTGAAACAGTGCATTTTGTATGCCGGGAAAATATGTTTTAAATATAAGTCTTTGATGTTCAGTATTTTAAGTAAATCTCTCATGTTTCGAGAATTTGCATCCGAAGGAGAGTCCGCGCGCAAATTCGCGCTGGATTTTTGGGGTAGAACAGAAAACTCGAACGAAAAAATCACATGATGCTGAAAATCTGTAAGTGGCCCATATTGTGTTCATTTCAGCAGTGTGAAGCAATGTCGATATGTGATTGAAACCGCTGATTTTTTATTGAAATCAATCCCCACTGTATTGCCATCGACCCAAAGTATTGTATGAGGACGAAGTCTTTATCTTAAAGGTACAGACAAAAGCGGAATAATACTGTGAGGATATGGATTTATATTGTGGATGTGGCAGATTATGGGAAATATAAACCGTGTTCTATAGACAGAACTGTTATGTCTGATGGAAATATCGTTTCTTTATTGCATGTGTTATGGTTTTATTACAATGCAATGATTTCATGCCCTAATCAATTATCTGCTGATAATTAGCCTTTCGTATGTGTTATTTTTGTAACTTTATCCACATATTCATGCTGTTTGAGCATTGTCAGAATTTTTATTCAGAACCGGCATGATAAAATATTCTGATGGTTACTGAAAGTTATTGCTGTATTGGATAAAAGGAAAATAAACCATGATGTCACATATATCGTTCTTTTGCAGACAACTTATTATCTGTATGTGTTTTTGCTTGTGTTGCACAGATAATATTCATGCATTAAGTGCAGACAGCGTTATGCAAACTTTGAATATAGGTACTTTGTCAAGAGATTACAAGTCTGTGTCTGACGGCAAGTCTGCTTTTCTATTGTCCGGTAAAAGCATGTATGAGACAGGTTGTATCAATGGTTCTTTTTTCGACGACGTATATGCTCATGTCGAACATGGAATATGGTGTCATCCGGTAAAGCTGATATCTTCCATTGATTGTTCCATAATAGAAGAAGACAAGGGTGTGTGGAGTTTGAATGAAGCTGTAAATTTCAAATACAACTTTTATTCGGCTGAGTTCGAATTTGAAAATGACGGACTCAAGGTGTTGCGCAGGGATGTTGTGGCAGAAAACCATCCTGCATTATGCACCACTTTCAGTATCGAGAACAGAAGCAACGCAGAACGTCTGTTGACCTTACGTTTTGTTGTTTGTATGGATATACGTCCGTCTCAGAGATGTGTTGGACTGAATCAGTATAAATGCAACACAACCATATTGCGCGAAAACCAGGCTGTGATTGCATACAATGAAGTGGGTGCGGTTATGATAGGAAACGGTAAGACTTCTGGTTTCCGACAGGTGGCAGATTCGTTGGTGGAACTTGAGTATAAACTCAGCGTGCCATCTGGAAAAACCGTAACTTCTTTTCCGTTGCTTATTGTTGGAGACAATAAAGGTGACGTTGCCGGTGTAAGGAGAACGTACCATGAGCTTGTTGGCCGTTATGATGATATTTATACAGAGAAATCGCATTATTATAACCGGCAGTTGTTTGATGGTGTACGTTTGGACTGCTCAGACTACAGACTGACAGATGCTTTTTATTGTGCAAAGGCGAATGTCCTTCTGAATATATGCAATCATTCTCCTTATATCAAGAGACCTTTTGTCAGAGCCGGAGTACCTGTATATCCGCGGTTGTTCGGAACAGATTTCTGCTTTTCCGTGCGCGGACTGTTGGCGTCTGGTTTTGAAGATATTGTCAAAGAAACATTATTGTTGATGGCTGCATATACCAAAGAACACATGCGTGCACCTCATGAAATCAGTAGTGACGGGATACTTCTCGGGTGGGATCACATACAGGTCTCGCCTCAGTGGATTACCGCATGTCTTGATTATTATGTGTGGAGCCATGATCTTTCATTTTTGGAGGAAGTATATCCTTTGTGTACAGACTTGTTGAAAGACATATTGTCGGGTGCCGATTCTGATAAGGACGGATTTATAGAAGGACACGGTCTGATGGAAGAATCAGAGTTTAAGGCGGATTGGGAGGAACTCTCGGCGGCATCATATACATATACTGCTTTGAAGGCAGTCTCCATCATGGCAGATATAATGCATGATACAGCGGCTCCGTCGTACAAGGATAAAGCTGCCGAATACAGAAAACACTTCAACGATGTCTGGTGGAACAATGAGGAGTCTGTATGGAATTGCGCTTTCACCGAGAATAATGAGCCCAGACCTTACAATTTCTGGAGTGTGGTGTTTCCGCAGAGTGCGGGAGTTGCATCCGGCGAGAAGGGACTTTCGGCAATGAATATGATTGAGAAATACTGGGTGAATTCTTCGTGGGGAATGGTAGGGCGATTCCGGCGAAATACCGACCAGACAAATGAAGGTGTAGGCTTGGTGCACAACAATCTGTGTTCCGTTGCGGCATTCAAATATGGTAAGGGAGAATTGGGATGGAATTTATTACAGCTTACAACAAAAGGAGTTTTCGATCTGGAAAACACCTGTCTCGGTTTGTTTCCCGAGTGTCAGCCCGGGCTTTGTTCCAACATTTCACAGTTATGGTCTTATTCCACTTTTCTGGAAAGCGTGTTGACGGGACTTGCCGGAATAAGTCCTGATGAGGAAACCGGTGTCATAGAGATATCACCTTTTTTTCCTGCGACGTTGTCATATCTTCATGTTGAGAATATCAGAGTAGGGGATAACGTATTGTCCATGAAATGGAAAAGGACATCTTCAGGGCGTATAAGGCTTGACGTATGGTATACAGGTGATGTCGGTAATATTATGTTTCCAGATAAACTGAAGCGGATGGCTGATTGTAGAATACATAAGTCAGCCTGATGACAGGTTGTTATTTCTTATTTACTGATCTGTTTGTAATACAGAGCGTCAGTAAGATGAAATGATGTTAAATTATTTCGTTCCAATGCCATATTGTACTATCTTTGCCATTATAAGGATATGACGCTCTCATGACAGTCAGATCCTTATAATATGGTGTGGTAAAACAATATTGTATTCATATATGAGAAAGATCTTTATTCTTGCCTTACTTCCGCTTCTCGTGTTCAGTGGCTGCACCACTTCAGCCGGTTACGGTGCTTATGCCGGCGCCGGACTTGGCTCCATTCTCGGTTCGGCCATTGGCGGCATTGCCGGAGGACCGCGTGGCAGTGATATAGGTACGCTTGTCGGCATGGCCGGAGGTGCTGCCATAGGAGGTGCCGCCGGTTCGCAACTTGACAGACAGCGGGAGTCTGCATATGATGATTATGAAAGCACAAGGCGCCGCAGCAGAATCCGGAGATATAATGAAGAAAGGCAACAGCAGAACCGTTATGACGACAATCAAAGCGGTTACGATCCGTCAAATGGAGGTGATGACAGGCTCTACGACTTCGATGGCAGCGATTACACGGGCGATTACAGTGCCGGTGAACAATCTGTCGTGATGCCTTCTTCTTCGAGCGTAGAGGAGCTTATTGCCGATTATTCGTATTCTCCGCATGTGGATGTTGTCAATGCACGTTTTGTGGATGAAAACCATGACAACCGTATCAGCCGTGGCGAGACATGCAAAGTCATATTCGAGATATACAATCGTGGTGATGCACCGGTATTCAATGTACGCCCTGTTGTCGTTGATGCCACGGCCAACAAGCACATTTACATCTCTCCAAGTGTTTATGTGGAGCGCATATCACCCGGTCGTGGTGTCCGTTATACTGCTATAGTCAAGGCAGACAACCGGTTGAAGAACGGAAATGTGAGAATATGCGTGTCTGTACTGCATGGCGACGCCACCATATCAAAAGTACATGAATTCACTGTCACTACAAGCAAGTAAATATAAAATGTGATGCAGACTGATCCGCATCACATTTTATCTATCAGTTCAGTTGCGGCAGGCCGCCCTTTGCCAACACATCATTTTTCCTTATTATTGTTTTCAGCTTCTTGCTTCTTTCTGTTTCTGTCAGCTTTTCTTTTGCTTCTTTTGTGTGTTTTTCTTTTTGCGGAAGTCTCTTTCTTCACCTTCCATTCCTCTGGTATTGTATACTCCTGATTTATCGCTCCGAAGTCTATCTCCGGCATGTGTATGTCTGTTGTCGGTTTAAACGGTACAATGTAGCTGTCCATCGGTTGCACAATCACCATTGCCACACCTTTCGACAGAATGTCCAGTTCTTTTGCCGCACCCCACGAAAGATCAATTATCCTTCCTCTTATGTGCGGACCTCTGTCCGTCACCTTTACAATGACCTCTTTCCCGTTTTCCGGATTCGTCACTTTCAGCATTGTTCCGAATTCGTACGTTCTGTGCGCGCAGGTCAGGCTGTCATGATGTATCCTTTTGCCACTGCTTGTCCGGGCGCCGGTCATCCTTTTTGAATAATACGAGGCTTTACCCTTCTGTACCTCTTGCGGGTACAGAAGAGTAAAGCAGAATATCGAAATTATTAATAATACGCTTCTTCTATATTTCACAATATGTTTTTAAGTAATACATTTTATTAAACAATTCCCTGTGCCATCATAGCGTTGGCCACCTTCATGAAACCGGCGACATTGGCACCTTTCACGTAGTTCACGTATCCGTCCTCTGTCTTGCCGTACTTCACGCACTGCTCGTGGATAGAATGCATGATGTAATGCAGCTTTTCGTCCACTTCCTTCTCGCTCCACGTCAGTCTTATTGCGTTCTGTGTCATTTCCAGTCCAGATGTAGCCACTCCACCTGCATTCACAGCCTTGCCAGGTGCGAACAGCTGACCGGCAGCTATGAATTTGTCAGCAGCTTCTGCCGTACATCCCATGTTGGATACCTCTGCCACGCAGAGCGTCTTGTTTGCCAGCAGCATGTCGGCGTCGTCGCCGTTCAGCTCGTTCTGTGTAGCACAAGGCAGTGCTATGTCGCATTTCACCTCCCAAGGTTTCTTTCCTTCGTAGAATGTTGCTTCCGGGAATTCCTCTGCGTAAGGCTGGCATACGTCGTTGCCGCTAGCTCTGAGCTCCAGCATGTAGTCTATCTTCTTTCCGCTGATGCCTGTCGGATCATATATGTATCCGTCCGGTCCGCTTATTGTCACAACTTTTGCGCCAAGTTCCGTTGCTTTCTTTGCTGCACCCCATGCCACGTTGCCGAATCCGCTTATGGCCACAGTCTTACCTTTTATGTCTATTCCGTGTGTCTGCAGCATCTGGTTCACGAAGTACAGAGCGCCGAATCCGGTTGCCTCCGGACGTATGCGTGAGCCGCCCCATTCCAAGCCTTTGCCTGTGAGCATGCCGCTCCATGTATGTGTCAGTTTCTTGTATGCTCCGAACAGATAACCTATCTCTCTTGCACCCACACCGATATCGCCTGCCGGAATGTCCTCGTCAGGACCGATGTGACGGTACAGTTCGCTCATGAATGCCTGGCAGAATCTCATCACCTCAGCGTCCGAGCGTCCGCGGATGGAGAAGTCAGAACCGCCCTTGCCGCCACCCATAGGCAGAGTGGTGAGCGCGTTTTTGAATGTCTGTTCAAATCCGAGGAACTTCAGTATGGAGAGGTTCACCGACGAGTGGAAACGCAGACCGCCTTTATACGGACCTATCGCACTGTTGAACTGTACACGGTAACCTGTGTTTACGTGTACCTCGCCCTTGTCATCAACCCACGGCACGCGGAATGTTATCACACGTTCCGGCTCTACCATGCGTTCAATCAGTTTCACACGCTCAAATTCCGGGTGCTTGTTATATTCTTCTTCGATTGAAAGCAATACTTCTTTCACTGCCTGCAGATATTCCGGCTCGCCGGGATGTCTGAACTCAAGATCGCTCAATAATTTTTTGACATCCATAATATTATACTTTTAGGTTGGTTCTTAGTTTTTTGTCTTTGTGTCATTACACATCGCAAATATAGCTTTATTTTGCGTTCCTTCCAAATGAAAAAATCTATTTTTCATGATAATATGTTTACAAATGTAAATTCCGCGCTTTTTTCTTACACCCTGTCAGCGACCGGACCTTCCATTGCTTCGCGACGGTGTGTGCCGCTTTCTTGTTGCCGTTTTTTAATGTCTTGTGACGGAGTTTGATGTGGCGTCCTTGTACGTTTGCCATGTATTTCCGTTCCGTGAGTTTTTCAGGCATATGCAGCGTCTTCTCCGTTTCTGTGTTTTTGATTGGTCATAATGCCTTTTTTCGACATTTTATTTATATTTTTGCAACACTATAAATCTAAACGCAATAAATTATGAGAAAACTCTTTCATGCAGCCGGTCTTGTGCTGATGCTGTTGTGCGGAGCCGTGTCCGATGTCATGGCACAGAACGCTCCGGCTCCGCTTTACCGCGATCCGATCACTGACGGCGCGGCCGACCCATGTCTTGTTTACAATCCTTTCGAGAAAGCCTGGTGGATGCTCTACACCCAGCGTCGTGCAAACTCCGAGACGGCCGACGTTGCCTACTGCTACGGCAACGCCATCGGTATAGCCTATTCTGAGGACAACGGCCGCACATGGCGCTATCGCGGGACACTCGATCTCGACTTCGAGCGCGGCCACAACACATTCTGGGCGCCCGACGTTGTGCTCCACAACGGCGTTTATCACATGTTTGTTTCATACATACGTGGCGTGGCCAATCATTGGAGCGGTACAGCAACAATGATGCACTACACCAGCAAGAACCTCTGGGACTGGAAGTGTGAGGGTCCGGTAAAGCTGCCCGTCGATAATGTTATCGACGCAACACTCATACAGAAACCCGACGGTGAGTGGCGCATGTGGTACAAGTGGGACAGCAAGTCGCTTTATGCCGACAGCAAGGACCTCTTCAACTGGAAGGGCGACACCAAGCCTGCCGTGAGCGACAAGCCGCACGAGGGTGCCAAGGCGTTCCGTTTCAAAGATTCCTACTGGTTTGTTACAGACGAGTGGCAGGGCATGGGCGTATATAAGTCTTCCGATCTTGAGAACTGGACCAAGCAGCCTGAGCGCATCCTTGACGGTCCGAGCCGCCGTGCCGACGACGGTCCCAGCGGATCACACGGCGATGTTGTCGTGACAGGCGACAAGGCTTATGTATTCTATTTCACCCATCCCGGACGCCGTTTCCATACGGCTGACTATCATGACAAGAACGGTAACATACCTTATGAGATGCGCCGTTCGTCCATACAGGTGGCTGAACTCGATGTCGTTGACGGCAACCTTGTAGTGAAAGACCGCGACCAGCCCTTCACCATATTCCTGCCCAACAAGTAATATCCGGTTCGTGTGGTCTTGCGTATGTTCACAGACCGCATACCTATTAATATAATAAAAACCTGCCACCGTGACAGTATTGTCCGGTGGCAGGTTTTTATTGTATTGCGCAACGGCGCACGTGCGTCCGCCGTCGATGCAGTCTCTTTCAGATTTTATCCAATGCCTGACGGATGTCTTCTATTATGTCGTCGGCATCCTCAATACCAACCGACAGTCTCATCAGGTCCGGAGCTATTCCCGCTTCTCTCAGTTGCTCTTCAGACAGCTGGCGGTGTGTGTGGCTTGCCGGATGCAGAATGCATGTGCGGGCGTCTGCCACGTGTGTCACGATACTTATCAATTGCAGCGAGTCCATGAACTTCACGGCAGTCTTCTGGTCGCCCTTCAGTCCGAAGGCCAGCACTCCGCACGAACCGTTTGGCAGATACTTCTGGGCCAGCTCATGGAATTCGTCGCCCTCAAGTCCGCTGTAGTGAACCCAAGCGACACGGCTGTCGGCCTTCAGAAATTCTGCCACGCGCTGAGCGTTGCGGCAGTGCTGCGGCATACGCAGGTGCAGTGTTTCCAGTCCGAGGTTCAGCAGGAACGAGTTCTGTGGTGCCGGTGACGAACCGAGATCACGCATGAGCTGTGCCACGAGTTTCGTCATGTAAGCCATCTTTCCGAAAGCCTTGGTGTAGGTCAGTCCGTGATATGATTCGTCCGGTGTGCACAGTCCCGGGAATTTCTCGGCATGTGCCTCCCAGTCGAAGTTGCCGCTGTCCACCACGCAGCCGCCCACCTGTGTGGCGTGGCCGTCCATATATTTTGTCGTAGAGTGTGTCACGATGTCACATCCCCATTCAAACGGGCGGCAGTTGATAGGTGTCGCGAATGTGTTGTCCACAATCAGAGGCACACCGTTCTTGTGGGCTATGCGTGCGAATTTCTCTATGTCGAGCACCTTGCAGCCCGGATTGGATATTGTTTCGCCGAAGAGCAGTTTGGTGTTCGGGCGGAACGCAGCCTGAATTTCCTCCTCGCTGGCGTCCTGATTCACGAATGTACATTCTATTCCGAGCTTCTTCAGTGTCACTCCGAACAGGTTGTACGTGCCTCCGTATATCTCGTTTGAAGTCACGAAGTGGTCGCCTGCGCTACATATGTTGAACACTGCGTAGAAGTTTGCGGCCTGTCCGCTCGATGTAAGCATTGCTCCTATGCCGCCCTCGAGTGCTGCTATTTTCTGCGCTACGGCGTCACATGTCGGGTTCTGGAGTCTTGTATAGAAATAGCCTTCCTTCTTCAGGTCGAACAACATGGCCATTTCGTCACTGTCGTCATATTTGAAAGTGGTGCTCTGTATAATCGGCACCACGCGCGATTCTCCGTTCTTCGGTTGCCATCCTGCCTGTACGCAGAGAGTGCCCGGTTTCAGATTTTTCTTCATACTTCTGTCCTTTTTGTTATAAGTTTGTTATCACTGTATCCAAATACAGCGGACAAAGTTAATAAAAAACGCTGTAATAATTACAGACTGTTGCGCGGCTTTAGGTTTTATTTCATGTTTGTTAATTATCCGGACGGCTTTTCTTCGTTTCCATATATGCTGTCATTATGACTTTATGCAGGTCGTGAAGCAAAATAAGCTGTCCGTGTTGTCTGCATTATGAACCGAAGAAAAGCACAACACTCACTAAAAAATAAGCAAAAAATACAATCCATAATGCATATGCAGATATTGACCATAGCGTCTTGCTTATGAACGATTCTTTTTTGAAAATCGGAATATACTTTTCAAAGGTTCCGTCTTTAAAATATTTTTTTTCAATTATGTACATAATATAAAGATCAAGAAATAAAGCGGCAACCATGATAGTACAAAGCGGTACAGCTCCCAGTGATATCATATATTTTAGTCCGATGATACTCAGTAAATTGCATATCGATCCGCAGACTAATCCGTGTGTTATTAAACCAATTCTTTGGTCTGCTATGTTCTCGATCCTTTCGATGGTGTAAAAACCGTATTTCAATCGGTTTATAAATTTCTCTATACTCATTTAATATGTACCACAAAAAATTATTATGGTGATTATTAATATTGAAAAGAAAACCGTAGAAACCGTATTATGAACCGAAGAAAAGCACTATGCTCACTAAAAAATATGCAAAGCTTACAACTAATAAAACGTATGCAAATATTGACCATAGTGTCTTGCTGATGAATGATTCCCTTTTGAAAATAGGTTTATACTTCTCAAAAAGTTCGCCTGACAGATTGTTGTCATATATAATCCCATAAATATATAGATTAATCAATATAACTGTAATCAAGATAGCGGCAGTCGGCACAGCTCCCAACGAAAGCAAATTTTTGAATCCGATGATACTTAATAAATTGCTTTCTATTGCGAATGAAAGACTAATTTCAATAGTTATAACCCTACCATCAGCTCTGCCTTCAAATCTTTCAACTGTGTAAAAAGCGTATTTTAGTCTGTTTATAAATTTCTCTACGTTCATTTAATATATGTCCTCCGGAAATTATTATAGTGAATTAATATTGAAAATAAAACCGTAGAAACCGTATCATGAACCGAAGAAAAGCACAATACTCACTAAAGAATATGCAAAGCTTACAGCTAATAAAGCATACGCAAATATTGACCATAGTGTCTTGCTGATGAACGATTCCCTTTTGAAAATAGGTTTATACTTCTCAAAAAGTTCGCCTGTCAGATTTTTTCTATTAATCATGCTCAAAATAAATATATTAGACACTAAAACTGTAATCAAAATAGCAGTAATCGGTACGGCTCCCAACGAAAGCATGTTTTCGAATCCGATGATGCTTAATAAATTGCTTTCTGTTCCTATTGAAATTCCAATCTCTATATATGAAACCCTTCTTTCTGCTCTGGCTTCAAATCTTTCAACTGTGTAAAAACCGTATTTCAGCCGGTTTAGAAATTTCTCAATGTTCATTAAGATAATCTTTTATATATCACATTTCGCCGGATATCGCTCTACATGCGTGTGTTTTATGTCCTTCCGGATACGTCCGGCACGTGCCATGTCTTTTCTCCTTCCATACATTCGGCTGTGTTTCCTGCAAAGCCGAACGCTGTCCGGTCAGACAAGAGACGGACAAAGGTACAAAAATAATATGTAAGTGTGATGCCGCGTGATGTCGTATTTCCGTATGCCGTATAGCTATTTGTAAGCCTTCCTGTCGAGCAGTACATCCCAGGCAAAGTCTTTCACCGCCTTCTCGTTTTCTGCGGTGAACTTTGTCACATGCATCACCTTGCCCCCGCGCACCTCTCTTATCTCGGCGTCGGTGAATATGTCCGGCAGCCATGCGTGCATGAAAGTGCCGTCGCAGAATCCGTCGGCCTTCTTCTCCGCACCCGAATATTCGTTGCGGTTTCTGAACTGATGCACAATGTACGACAGCATCGGCACGTTCATGCCGGTCAGCTTTCTCCATTCTCCGCTGTTCTCGTCGTTGTCCTTCGCATTGCAGTTGTCGGGCCGCGGCAGCACGTTCCACTCGCTCTGACAGGATTTACCTATCCACCAGTTGTCGTCGCCCCAGCTCACCACTCTGAAGTTGCCGCACACTAAGCGTGACGCCCATTCGTAATGACCATTATATACGCGTGCGTCAGTATAATACACTATGCATTTCTCCGCTATCGAAGGATCCATGACGTATGCCGACGCCAGCGTGGCCGCCTGTCCGCCGATGTTTATTATAACGGGCCGTTCGGGGTCTTTCTCATACTGTTCGTTTATCAGCCTCACATACAGCCGTGCCCCCTCCGACGGCTTGTTCTCTCCCGCCTTTTCGCTTTCCGCCTCGGTGCCTATGGTGATGCCGGGTATGCGGTCGGTGTTGCGGCAGCTTTTCATGGCGTAGTCGCGCGATTCCTCGGCCGTCTTTATCCAGTCAGGATGAGAGAATGTCCAGAAGTCGGTAAGCACGGGCGTCACTATCAGCGCCGCCAGATTCATCCTTTTCAGTGCCGTCATGGCATACATCCATTCGTCGTCGAACACATCGTCATACACGTCGTTGTCGTATATCACCGGGTTTGTCACCTTCTTGTCTTTCTTCACCGTCACGCCGTGTATGTACAGTCCCTTCGGATAGCCCGGCCTGTCAAATCCCCAGTCGCCTATTCTCGGATTCGGATTTTTTGTCCAGTCGGTGGTCTTCGGGTTCCAGTGGGCCGCGTGCAGACCGATGTATGCGCACAGCGCGACAATAATAAGTGTAAGTCGTTTCATAGTGGTTGTTTTCTGGTTATGCGGTTGCGTTTTTAGTCAGTGTTGGGTCTTATGTGTTCATGAGGCGTTTACGGGCCGTCATGCCATGTGGCGGTTGGTGTTACGATTGCAGATTCAGGTAAGTTTTATGGTTGTTATGGCAAATATAGTGTTTTAATTTTAAACCACCGTTTTGCCGGCCATGTTTTTTCTTTTGCACCATTCTTGATTGTGTTACGGTCCCGCCGCATTTTTAGCCGGTGCGTTTGTGCATCGTAGTGTACGTTTATTCCCGTAACGCTTTTCCGTCTGCTGTAAAACAGCAACGTTTATTTATATTAATATTTTGCTAATATTTCTAAAATACAATATTTAATGGATAAATATCTTTAAAGTAAAATATTATATTGATTTAATATGCATAATATATTTGCTTATTTCTTCAGAAATAATTATTTTTGTTAAAAATGAAGATATTATGGTGGATGTTGCGAAAATAGCATCTTATATCTGTCAGCGTTACCGACAACTGTATGGTAAAGAGATAGATGAGATGAAGTTACATAAGTTACTTTATTTTACTCAGCGTGAATCTATAATTCAAACAGGGAAACCCTTGTTTGAAGATTGTTTTGAGGCATGGAAATATGGTCCTGTCATGGTTTCTATAAGACAGAAATATAGAAATAATACATTACATGAAAAGTTGTCATCAGAGATAATTGAAAATTATAAGACTGTGTTTGATGTTGTATTTGAAACATATTCACAAAAGGACTCATGGAGTTTAAGTTGCATTACACATGGAGAATATGCATGGCAAGAGGCAAGACGGAAGGTGACGTCAGATAGACAGCATGTGCTTATTCTAACAGATGATATTAAAAAAGATGCGGAACGGATAAAGATTCGACGTTTTCTTTATGAAAAAACGAATTTCTTAATGTCAAATACAAATAATCATGCAAATAACTGAAGAACAAAAGAAGATCTTGGATTCATTTATTTGTGAACGTTTGTCTTCTAACGATAATAACTTTAACTTGGTTGATTCTTTTTATAATGAGAAGAATGGAAGTTTGGAGCACACGCTTAAGAATGAAGCTTATAAAGAGGATGAGTCTGGAAGTATAGCTTATTATCTTATTAAAGACAAAGAACAAAATATCCTTTTTTATTTCTCAATCAAATGTGGAATTTTGTATGATTTGTTTGGTAAAGAGGAAAAATTACGCAAAATGAACGAACTTTTTCAATTTCTTGTAGAATTGGGAAAAGATTCTTCTACTACTGAAAGAGATAAAGAAACTATTGACTCTATTTTGGAAAGCATACGTACAAGAAAAGGAATTGTTAAAAAAGAATTGTCTCAGATTTCAAATATAAGGAAAAATAAAATAATTGAGGAATTAGAAAAAGAGTCAGAAGATCATTTGAAACGTGTAGGAAAAACTTTTGCTGGAGTTGAAATCGTACATTTTTGCGCTAACGACGGATATCGGCCATTGTGGGAAAATTTTAATATCAAACGAAAAATAGGTACTGTTGTTTTCTGGCATTTTCTTATTCCAAAAGTTTGTGAGCTAAGAAAGATAGTAGGATGTGAATATCTCTTTTTGTTTGCAGCCGATTTAACACCGGACGAACTCCTCGTTAATTATTATAAAGCAAATCTTGGTTTCAAAGATTCTAATGAATATGGAACTGCAATTCCACTTTATGATTATGCTTGCAAGTTTATGTATCAAGAATTAAGTGATATTGAAGAAAGAAGAAAAGAATTTTATATGGAATTTAATCCTGATGAGGAAAGCATTTGAGAAGATGCTACGTCGTGTATAAATATCAAAGGAAAGTATATTATTAGAGTGAATATTGACGATATTTTATATGACATATTTTGGTCATTTTTATGAATGATAAAAATATATATATTATTCTTAGGATATCAGCCATAATAAATAATTTTTTGTAGCAAATAAACCTTTATCGGTTTTGTTGTTTAAATGATTTCTTGACTTCATTCGATAATTTTGGAGAAAATAGTGTTTATTATATTTTATATGCGTAGTATAAGTGTTGATATACAAATAGTAATAAACTTATAATTCTAGTATAATAAATTATTGTGATGTTAGCTTTTATTAACACATTCTATTTAAAACAGTATTCATTAAATGTTAAAACCAATGCCGGATTTTCTCCACTCCGACTCGCGTTTTAGAAAATCGTCGCATCCCGTTCAGTGCTTTTCGCCCTCGGAAAGGCGGGGTGGGGATGTCGTCCGGTACGTCCTGCGATGCATTGCTGTGCAAACTGTTTTGCGGAACGGGCTTTAATGCATGCCGAAATAGAGCGTTTCATGGGGTGATTCAGACTTTATTAGGGTGTGATATGGCCTTAATCGTATGCCGGAATGGGCTTTATCAGGAGACGTTCACGTCTTTAGTGTGAAGGTGCGTTGTGTAAAGCGTTGATACACAATATTATAGTTTATGTGCTTCAAAATTCGAGAATTTCGCTGCAAAGTTTTGTTTGGAGAAACAATCGCGTTAAATCCGCGTTAATAAATGTTATCGCGTGCTGCGAAAAGCATGGAAAATGGCGGTTGACTGATGATTGTACATGTTGCCTGTTTTGCGGCATGGAATGTTTATTATGTGATGATACGTGGTTGTGGGGAGTCTCGGTTCTTGAGTTATCAACAGGTGTATTAACGGCGGAATGTATATTCATAGACAATGGTTTGTGTCGGGAAATTTTGTTTCCAATGATAAATTGCACACAAAGCAGTGTCAATGAGAAACCCTCTTGAGGGTTGGATAAGAACAGTCCTACTCTCAAGAGGGATTCATGTTTTTATGTCCCGGATTGTAGACTAACGGTGTCAGCGTGAGCCATATACCTCCAGATCGCCGATGCGTGCCACACCGTCGGCTCCGGCATCGGTTACCGATACTCTCACATAGCGTGCCTCCACGGCATCGAATGAAGCGTCGGTCACGGCTTCGGTATTGTTTGTATATGTTCCGGCAAGAGCCCATGTCTTGCCGTCGAGACTGGTTTCAACAATAAAGTCGCGGGTGTTAAGTTCACAGCCGAGGCCTGCGGCTTGTGCATGTCGCACCACATAACGGCTGATAAGATAAGGCTCGCCAAAATCGCACTGCACCCATCCCTTGCCGTCGGTTGTGGACGAAACCCACATGTTCGGTTCTGATGGAGAGCCGTCGGCTGCCAATGCCGCTTCGGTTTCGGAAGCCGACGATGTGACCTTCATGCTTTCTGTCATGGTGAGATCGAAAGGCAGATGGTTGGCCTCGCAGAACATATTGAAGAAATGGTCGGCCCTGACTATCTCCACATTGCCAGGAGATAGCGCGTCGAGCTTGTCGGTCAGTTCTATAAGTTTGTCGGGGCCAACGTCCCACACTGTACACTGTCCGGAGACGAACATGGGCTTTGAGCCGTCGAAATCTTTTATGTCACGATTGAAGAAGTCGGAAATGACATTTATACCGTTGGCATAACACGGATAGTTTGGTATGAACGGCAGACGGCCGGCTTCAATATTGATGCCGAGGCGACCAGTCTGGCGTTCCCAATCCTGGATGGTGAGTCCGTATAGATAGCTGCATTCTTCGGCATAGGCTTGTCGCTGGTAATTGTTCACCTCGTCCCATACGGTGACCACCCTTAGTCCTGATTTCTCAAGATAGCGCTGGCTGAGGCGTGCGTAAGGCACGAAATCTATTTTGTTGTAAGTGTTCCATCGTTTGTTGTGGGCGTCGTAAGGCATGGCATAGCCCAGTCCGGAAGGTCCGCATACGAAACAATCGTTTGCAGTAGCTTTCTTGTAATAGTAGTTGAGCATCTGCGGGGCAAAGTCAGCCAAAGCCGGGCTTATGGTCCAGTTCATTGGCATCTTGCCTCTGCCGCTCTGTTCAAAAATCTTAGCCATTGCGTGCTGGCAATACTGTATGTTGTCGCCGTCGCTGATATATACCGTGGCGTAGACCTTGTTTTCAAGTTTCGGTCTTTTCGGTACAGGCGGAATGCATACAGGCTTATTGACGGCTGTGTAGACAGTGGTGTTTTCAAAGAAGTCGGCAGGCACCGTGGATAGTCCGTATTTTGTGGCTTCTCCCACTCCAGATCTTTCCTCGTGATACCATCCGAGCACGATGTCACGCCCTGGGGTCATGTCGCTCAGCATTTTGTCAAGCACATCTTTCTCTTTGTCGTTGCGTGCGTCGAGCCACACTACAGCCGAGCCTGCAGCTGCGGCAATGTCGTGAACATATGGAATGTTGGGTCTGAGACTCACCAACAGGCGATGGTTGCATCTGTCCCAATAGTTCTCGTAGAGGTAGTTGTATATTTCATGCGGAGCTGTCATTGTTAAAGACGTGAGGTCTTTCACTACAGGAAAGTCCATGCCGTTGTCGATAAGTTTCTGGCGTATTTCGGCAGTTACGGGGAGCAGTCTTTCGAGACCTGCCACTGTGGCAGCCACATTGGCATAATGCTCGCTTTTTTCAGTGCTATAGAGTACAAGTCCTTTTATTTCGTTTTCATAGCGCTTTACGAACTGGTAAGGTTTGTTTGTGTTGACAGTTGCAATGCGCAGATTGTGTGCACCGGGCCATGTGGCTTTAGGTTCCTCGTTGTGGTTGTATAGAAGAATGCGTGGACGTGTGCGGTTGACGATGCCTTGCATGACACAGAACATCACACGTTCCTGTTCGTTGAGTTTGGCTTCATTCATGTCAAATGCTCTGACGATGGAAGCGGGTGGAAGGAACAATGGCAGCAGACGGTCTTCCGGCCAGTTCAACTCATTATACTCAAGTATTCTGTCTTTGTCGGCATTGAGATCGTATTCCGCATCGGTAAAGGTTATCTTGTCAACCTTGGCTATATCGGTAGGAGTGACGTTGCCGTCGGTGGTGTGCACGAACATTGTTGTATTCTGAGCGTTGAGGCTTAATGTTCCCAATGTGACAGTAGCAAGCACTAATATATTTCTCATGTCTGATATGTTTTAGGAATTGTTAAATAAAATGGTGTGAATTGTCTTACGGCACCAAGTGTCAGAGTGTAATTTTTGAAGTGAATGTGCCTATGCGTACTATGAATATGCCTGTGCCGAGATTAGAACGGCTGAGTTGCAGTTCGCCACCTGTGCAGTCTGGAACGGGCACGCTTCGGCCGTCAATGGTACATACGTTGACTTTCATGCCATCTGTTATGCCTTTGAAGATAGCTGAACCCTTTTGAAGCACACATACGATACCGGCGGTTGCTACAGGAACAGACAGAGAAATGTCTTCTCCGAACCGGATTTCGGATATGTCATTGATTTCTATTCTTACCGGTGTGTCGGTGGATTTTGACGAAATAATAAGGCTGCCTTCCGATACGGTTACCTCTGGTTGTGCCTCGAAAAGCACTGTTAGAGGGTCGGAATCAACGGTGCTCACAATCATGGCTTTGCCACGGTCTGCAACGCTGAGGAAGGATATCCTGCTTATTTCAGCAACCCTCGTAAGGGTGTACGTGCCGTCGGTATTCTGCACACGCATGGTTTTCTCTTGTGCATTAGCCGCCAATGCACATAGTGTAAAAACTGCCAAAGCGTAAAACTTTTTCATATATACTTGATTGGTGAAACATTTTTTATCGGAGTCAAAAATAATTAAATATTCTGACATTCCGGATGTTTTATTGCCAATATTTTGAGTTTTTGTCATGTCTTTTTATGAAGGTGCCGAATAAATGCAGCATACGTGGAATCTGAAAAAACTTTATCTATCATTTGTCATTGAGATTATCTTTAGCTATCTTTGTAGAAAATAGGCTGCACTCGGGAAACTGAGAACAAGTTCTCTTTCCGCTCGTTGGCACTATTTTTGTAGAAAATAGGCTTCGGCTCGGCAAAAGGTATATACCGCTCCACAGTCTTTTCTGCACATTTTCAGTGCAGTATATTCTGTCGCAGCCACGCAGCTATATGCCTTATTACAATGTCACAATTTATAACATAACAAATAACTGAAATCTATGAAATTGAAATTTATTATCCTGACGATTCTTGCTTCACTCATAACCGTGTCGTGCTATAAGTTTACGCTTATAGAACAGCCGCACGAGGCTGTGACCAACAGCGTGTTCAAGGGCAAGGTTGTTGTGAAGCGCAGCGGTACGAGCGACAACGGATCAGTGCTGCATGTTTACGGGCTGTTCGGCATATGTGTGCCCGAGGGGTGGCAGGCCGACGGTGATCTTGTGATGACACAGGTGCCCAAACCTACGACCGACGTAGGCGACGACGAATATAAAAACGTGATAACGCGCCGTCTTGTGCCCAACGATAAATACACGGCGTTGCTCAACGAGTGCTATCCTAAAGCCGGATACACGTGGCTCGGATTCATGACCGACCGCGACTTCAAAAGTCTTTTCAACACAACGACACCCGAAGTGGAGATTGACAGCATATACGCCGAGTTCTCCATACGCACCAACGACAATACGGGAACGTTCTATCTCGACTATGTGGCCGGGCATGCTTCTCATGACAAGGCCGACGACATAGGCGGAGAGGAGCGCGGCAACCACACGCGCATAGCCACCTTTGCGGGCGACAACATAAGCAACGTGACCTTCGCCGACACTCACATTACTGTGACACGTCCCGACGGTTCGACAGACAATCCGACTGTAGGTCCCGACATAAAACCCGAATGGGACCTTGAGCTGATGCCCGACGCCACACGTTCGGGAGCTGCAGTGGCCTATAAGGACTGGAAATACAACAAGCTGTTCACCCGCACCCGTGGATGGAACGGCGGCGACGGTGTACTAACCGTGGGTCTGCCCGACGGAAGTGTGTTCTGGACTTTCAACGACAGTTTCTACGGAAGGGTGAATGCCGCTGACCGCTCACGCGGCGACTGCAACTTCCCGCGCAACAGTGTGATGCTCCAGAAAGCCACCGACGGTGTGCTGGGCGAGACAGAGGATGACCTCATCTGGCTGGCCGACTATGTCAACTGGACCGACCCTTCGGCCGAACGCTACTTCCACTGCCGTACGCATCTGCGCCATCCGGACGGCGAGAAGACTGTTGACGAGATACTGGCGGGTGACATCGATCAGGACCGCGTTTACTGGTCGGGCGACGGAACCATCTATGACGGCAAACTGCAGATGATGTGGATGGGAACAGCGTCGAAGGAACTGCGCGCTCTTGGCACGAGTCTTGCTACATACAGACTTGACGGCACAATACCCGAAGGTTACTATCTGGACGACATCCCCGACTATCTGCCGAAGAAAGGTAACTATCTCTACCGCGAGAAAGTGACTCACCAGATAAACGACAATGCCGTTTCCTACGGCTCAACGCTATGCGAGGCCGACGACGGTCACACCTATCTCTACGGTACCAACGGCTACGGAGTGCTCGTGGCACGCACTGCCACACATGACCTTTACAGCAAGTGGCAGTACTATGTGCGTCCGGAGGAAGGCTCCGACTTCGTATGGCAGGACGAATATCCTACTAAGGAACAGATGGAACGCTCGCAGATAATGGAGAACAATCATCAGTGCAACATGCCGTGGGTGTTCAAGGACGGCGACTATTATTATATGACGGCGCAGGGACCTTACTTTGCCCGCGAGGTTTACATCTATCGCAGCAAGACACCTTACGGTCCGTTCGGCGAGAAACGTCTGCTCTTCGTCCTGCCCGGTGAGCTCGACAAGCTTGGACCTACGGCCTATCACTGGCTCTACATGGTGAACCTCCATCCGGCACTTTCGCGTGAGGGCGAACTCGTATTCACCACCAACAGCGATCCGGACGACTTCTGGAAGAACTTCAACGACCCCGGCAGCGCTGACTACTACCGTCCGTTCTTCTACCGGGTGTTCAACTGGAAGAGTCTCTTCGGCGATGAAACGACAAACGGCATCGGCGGTATTACCTCCTCGCCCGCTGTTGAAGACGGACATTACTACAATCTTCAGGGCATCAGGGTTGACCGTCCTACGCGCGGCATATACATACACAACGGACGCAAGGTGGTATTCAGATGACAGAAAATGAAAATCATTATATAAAAAGGAGAACACAGATATGAAAGTGATATTAGTCAACGGCAGTCCGCATCATCACGGCTGCACATATACAGCGCTCGACGAAGTGGCGCGCGAATTGGAGAAATGTGGCATCGAGACAGAACATTTCTGGATCGGGGCGAAGCCCGTGGCCAACTGCATAGCATGTGGCAAGTGCATCGGTACATGCCGTTGCTGGTACGATGCCGACACGCTCAACGCCTTCCTCGACAAGGCTGCCGACGCCGATGCCTTCGTTTTCGGCACGCCAATCTATTATGCCGGTGTGAGCGGACAGCTCAAGTCGTTTCTCGACAGGGCCTTCTACGGCAAGTCATCGCTCTATGCCAACAAGCCGGCGGCGTGTGTGGTGAGCTGTCGCAGGGGCGGTGCGTCGGCCGGTTGGGACGATGTGAACAAGTATTTCGGTATATGCAACATGCCTATCGTCACCAGTCAGTACTGGAACCAGGTGCACGGCAATACACCGGAAGAGGTGCTTCAGGACGCCGAAGGATTGCAGACCATGCGCCGTCTGGCGCAGAACATGGCGTGGCTGCTCAAGAGCATTGAGGCAGGACGCGCCGCAGGAGTGCCGGCTCCGGCCGTTGAGGCTCCGCTGAAAACAAACTTCATAAGATAACAACACAAAACAACCTGACTATGGAAGAGAACACCATACCGCAGGAGTTCAGCCGTTTCTATCTGAAGGACGTGACGTTCATGAACCTGATGTTGCGTCGAATATACAACGTGCTGATAGTAGCCAATCCCTATGATGCCTTCATGCTTGAGGACGACGGGCGCATAGAGGAGAAGATATACAACGAGTACATGGAACTGGGTCTGCGCTATCCGCCTACATTCACGCAGGTGAGCACGACGGAAGAGGCGTACAAGGTGTTGAAGACAATGAACATCGACCTTGTCATCTGTATGCCGGGTAATGCCGACAACGACGCTTTCTCGGTGGCACGCGACATCAAGGCCGTGTTCCCTGATATCCATTGCGTGGTGCTCACGCCTTTCTCTCATGGTATCACGCGCCGCATGCAGGACGAGGATCTGTCCATCTTCGACTACGTGTTCTGCTGGCTCGGCAACACCAACCTCATTCTCTCGATAATCAAACTCATCGAGGACAAGATGAATCTTGACCACGACATACGTGAGGGTGGGGTGCAGATGATACTGCTTGTTGAGGACGGCATACGCTATTACAGTTCTATTCTGCCTTATCTCTACAACTACGTGCTCGTGCAGAGCAAGCGTTTCTCCACCGAGGCGCTCAACCGTCACGCCGCCACATTGCGCATGAGAGGACGTCCTAAGGTGGTGTTGGCACGTACATACGAGGAGGCCATGGAGCTGTACGACCGCTATTCGGCCAACACTTTGGGCGTTATAAGCGACGTCAGATTTCCCGTAGACGGTGAGAAGGATCCCGACGCCGGACTGAAACTGCTACGCCATATACGTTCGGAGGACGAGTATGTGCCGCTGATAATAGACAGTGCGGAGAGTGCCAACCGTGAGAGAGCGCTGGCAGAGGGCTTCAGATTTGTGGACAAGAACTCGAAGACGGCAAGCATCGACCTTCGCCACATACTCGAGGAACACATGGGTTTCGGCGACTTCATATTCCGCGACCCGAAGACTCATGCCGAGATAATGCGGGTACGCAGCCTGAAGGAACTGCAGGACAACATCTTCAAGATTCCGTACGACTCGATGTTGTATCACATTTCGCGCAACCACATGAGCCGCTGGCTGTCGGCCCGCGCCATATTCCCCGTGTCGGCGTTCCTCAAGAAAGTGACGTGGCACAAGCTGAAGAATGTGGATGCCCACCGTAAGATAATCTTCGACGCCATCGTTCAGTACCGTCACATGAAGAATTTGGGAGTGGTTGCTGTGTTCGACCGAATGAAGTTCGACTCTTATTCACACTTCGCACGCATTGGCGAAGGTTCGCTTGGAGGTAAGGGACGTGGTCTGGCGTTTCTCGATAACGTGGTGAAGATGCATCCCGAATTCAACAAGTTTGCAGGCGTTGAGGTGAGAATCCCCAAGACGGTGGTGCTTTGTACCGACATCTTCGACCAGTTTATGGAGCAGAACAACCTCTATCAGATAGCGCTGAGTGATGCTCCCGACGAGGAGATTCTGCGCCATTTCCTGCGTGCTAAACTGCCGGAGTCGCTCATAGACGACTTCTTTATATTCTTCGATGCGGTGAAGAGTCCTATCGCCATAAGGTCGAGCTCGCTTCTGGAAGACGCTCATTATCAGCCCTTCGCAGGCATATATTCCACATACATGATACCTTATGTGGAGGACAAGTATGCTATGCTAGAGATGTTGGCATGCGCTATTAAAGGTGTTTATGCCTCGGTTTACTATCGCGACTCGAAGGCTTACATGACGGCAACGAGCAATGTTATAGATCAGGAGAAGATGGCTGTGATACTCCAGGAGGTTGTAGGCAAACAGTATGACAACCGTTATTATCCTAATTTCAGTGGAGTACTGCGCTCGCTTAACTATTATCCCATAGGCGATGAGAAGGCCGAAGACGGTATTGCTTCGCTTGCTTTGGGACTCGGAAAATATATTGTTGATGGCGGACAGACGCTCCGTGTGTCGCCATATCATCCCAATCAGGTGCTTCAGACGAGTGAGATGGAGACGGCTTTGCGCGAGACGCAGACACAGTTCTACGCACTCGACACGGCACATGTGGGCAACGACTTCAAGGTGGACGACGGTTTCAATATTCTGAAACTGAAGGTGAAGGAGGCCGACAAGGACAAGTCGCTCAACTTTATTGCGTCAACCTATGATCCTTACGACCAGGTGATACGCGACGGAATATATGACGGAGGGCGCAAGATAATATCTTTCTGCGGTGTGTTGCAGCAGGGCGTGTTCCCGTTGCCGGAGCTTCTGCAGATGTCTATGAAGTATGGTGCGGAGAGTATGAAGCGTCCTGTGGAGATAGAGTTTGCCTGCAATCTAAATGAAGACCGTACGGGCGAATTCTACCTTTTGCAGATACGACCGATAGTCGATGCCAAACAGGTGCTCGACGAAGACCTTTCGGCCATTGCGGACGACAAATGTCTGCTGCGCTCGTCGAACTCGCTTGGTCACGGTATCAGCGAGGACGTTGTCGATGTGGTGTATGTGAAGACAGGCGAAGACTTCAGTGCTATGAACAATCCGGCCATTGCCGACGACGTGGAACGTATCAACCGCAAGTTCCTTGCCGACGGACGCAACTACGTTCTGGTAGGTCCGGGCCGCTGGGGATCGAGCGATTATTGGCTCGGAATACCCGTGAAGTGGCCGCACATCTGTGCTTCGCGTCTCATCGTGGAGGTGGCATTGAAGAACTATCGTGTGGAACCGAGTCAGGGAACACACTTTTTCCAGAACCTCACGAGCTTCGGTGTTGGTTATTTCACGGTCGACGCCAATGCCGGAAACGGCCTGTTCCGTCAGGACATACTCGACGCTATGCCTGCCGTGGAGGAAACTCGCTTTGTGCGTCATGTGAGGTTTGACTCTCCACTGAAAATCATGATGGACGGCAAGAAGCAGAATGGCGTTGTTTTGTTTCCTGGTGATGACTGATTGATTATTTATTTGTGCAATATCTTACTATATGTTTGATATATGTCAATAAAATGAATATATTGCAATAATTATTGTTGTTTGACTTGACATGAAACGCAATGATGATTATATTTGCAATGTTTTTCATGGTATTAGATTTAAGTTTAACAAAGGCAGGGGCTCAGCGGAGTCCCTTTTTTGTTTATGTATGGTTGCGAGTAAGGACGATTGCAGCATGTTGTGATAGTGGATATTCACTTTAGTATAGGTATAAAGCGAAGCGCCGTTTCCGTCATACGTGTGTATGAAACGGAAACGGCGCATATGTATTAATACCGGATGAGGCTGGCCCTATGTTGGTGCGGACAGTGCCGTCTTGCGATTTTTCTTGTCAGAATTTCTTTCCGGCCAGCAGTTCCTTGAGCAGGAATGTGGCGTTCTGGTTGCGTGCCACGCCGGGAGTTATCTTATAACTGTAGGTCACATCGGTGCCCAGCTCTATCTCAAAGCAATAGTTGTGGAATCGTCCGGCGTGTTCGTCGGACATGCGCGAGAGCTCGAGGTCGTGTGTTGCGATGACTCCCGTGACGTTGCGCCCCGATATGTATTCGAGGAAAAGGCGCGAACCGTTGAGCTTGTCGGCCGAGTTTGTGCCCTTGAGTATTTCGTCGAGTATTATCAGAGTGTTCTTGTGGTTGGGGCAGAAGTCGATGAGCTGACGGAGACGGAGCAGTTCTGCGTTGAAATAACTGATGCCTCGTGTGAGGTCGTCGGTGGTGCGCATGCTGGTGAACAGTGCGAACACCGACACGCGCAGGCTGTCGGCAAACACAGGCATGCCGTTCATTGCAAGAATGTAGTTTATGCCGAGCGAACGCAGGAAGGTGCTCTTGCCTGCCATGTTGGCGCCGGTCACGATGTAGTAGTTGCCGTTCACTATGCTGAAATCGTTCTTCACGGCCTTGCGTCCGAGGAAAGGATGATAGAGTCCGCGGGCTTCGTAAACCACTTCGTCGCCGTCGGCGATGACCGCGTTGCCGGCTTCCGGTTCGTTATATCGGAATGTTGCCATCGACACAAGTGCGTCGATGCGGCTCACAGCGTCAACCCAAGGACCGACGCTGTCGAGATATTTTCCCTGCCATTTAAGGAAACGACGAAGGAGAAAATAGTCGTTGAGGAGGAACATGTCGAAAAACACAAGTGCGAGATTTCCCCGACGGTTAAGTGCTTTCAGTATTTGTTCGGTTTCATGAAACGAATCCAATGCACCGTTGAGCTGGTTTACAAGTCTTTTCAGTTCTGTGGAACGAACTCCGGATTCGTGATTTTCATTTTCTGTTGATGCTTCATTTCCGCGCAGACTGTCGGCATGGCGTATTATGTTGACATAATGTTTCATACGGTCATGCAGATTGTCCACCTCTTTACTTATTTTCTTTAACGGACCGGAGCAAAGCATCAGCACTATGAAAAACTGCAATACACCCCATAGTGATGGTATGTTGGATGGCAGAGAACCGAATACCGACAGTAGTATGCTGGCGTAGAAGCCTATCAGGGAAACCATAGCCAGAGTGAGGACCGGCGTTGACAGGGGAGCGCGTGAGATGTTCATGTCACGTACAGACTGCAGAGATGCTACTATGGCATCGGTATCAATACGTCCTGCCGCACCCGAAGCGAGGTAACGCACCCGCCATCCCGGCATGGCTGCCAGTTCGTCAATGGCTTCGCGTCGTTCGTCGATGAGTTGTCGGCTGATGGGCTTTCCGTCGAAAGGATCGCCCGAGAGACTGCGCGCAAGACAATCGCTTCCGCCGGTGGTGAGTGTCCGGCACACGCGGTTGTAGAGCGATTCACGGCCGAATACGTCCATATCGAAAGTGAATGGATGCGACGGATCGGCATATCTTGCGCCGTCGTCGAAGCATTTGTAGTCGCCCGAAAGATAACTCAGTTCGCGTTCGTAAACCCCGTGCAGGGCCTCAAGCCACTCTATACGACGTGAGTTAACGACGTCGAAACGGCGTATAGCTACATAGAGCAGCAGCATAAAGGCCGCCACAAACAGTGTCCACATGCCACCGTCAACGGCTGTATAGGCTGCCACAAAGGCGATGAAGGCAATGAATGTTATGATTTCACCTAAGATAAAACCGCGGTTGCGGTGTTTCAACATGGTTATCTGCACCGCCAGGTGGTCGCGGTGTCGAGTGTAATAATCCTTACGGTTGTCCATCTGTAATCAAAAAACAATGTGTATCAATGTCGTCAATACGAATTTGTAGAATAGTTATGGCCGGCAGAACGTGCGCATTCCGCCTTTCAGAAGCGCCGTATCTGCTTCGTGCCGGCAAAATTACAACGAAAACAATACATATCGTCCGCCTTTTCGTTTTAATAGTAATTAAACCGATTTTTTAACAAAGAAGTGTCCGGAATCATCCATCAATGACGACAGATATACCTACAATGCGGATATGTAGAAATTTACCGGATGCTGTTTTTATTCGTGAATCACCACGGGGAAACGTAAAAATTCCGGACACTGCATGGTTTATGAAAAGTTACAGAGCATCTGCCGGCGTAACAATAAATTCATGTTGTCGCAACCGACAAATCAGAATTAAAAAAGCGGGACATTCTTTCTGAATTGTCACTCATGTCTAATATCAATGTTTTTAGAGAAAACTCTCATGACCAACTTACGATTTTTCTTGACTTTTTTTTGACAAAATAAAATCGCAAAACAGATGTAAGGAGATGCCAAATCATATATGATGAAGGCTCTTTCATTCCATACCGTCTTTTCATATACCCCGTAGTATAATCCAGAACAGTTCGTCTTGCATTCCGATTATGCCTGTTTCAGCCTCCGATTCCGTCTGTTTCAGGGTGTGATATTAAGCATTTCAGCCCCTGATATGGACTTAATCGCATGCTGAAACAGTGCTTTTTACATGGCGGGAAAATATGTCTTGAATATAAGTCTTTGATGTTCAATGTTTTAAACAAATCTCTCGTGTTTTGCGAATTTGCGTCCGCGGGAGAGTCTGCGAGCAAATACGCGCTGGATTTTTGGGGTAGAACAGAAAACTCGGACTGAAAAATCGCGTGACACTGAAAATGTGTAACTCCTCCTGATTGCTTCACTTTCTGCTGAAAACAACTGTGCGGTACGTGATTTATACCGCGGTTTTTTATTGCAGGGAAGCGCTGCTGAATTTCTGCATAACCTATAAATACACCTCCGGTATATGTCGGCTGAGGTTCGCTTATGATCCGTATGCTGTCGTGCAGGCGGGTGATTGATAGTGCGAAGACTTGTTGCAAGGAAGCGATAACATGGTCCGGAATGTGTCGCATCAGACTTACGGGCATAAAAAAAGGACTCCGCTGAGTCCCAAAACCTTTGTTAACCTTAAATCTAATACCATGAAAAACGTTGCAAAGATATGTAACTCTTGTTACATTTGCAAGTTTTTGGGAATCTTTTCTTTTGTATTTTATGTTTTTTAACTGATTTTCAACGATTTATAAATAAGTCATGGTCGTATGAGCGCTTTGGCCGCATGCTTTGTAGAAGTGAAGTCTGTTGTGGCAGAACGGGCGTCGCCATACCAGAACACTGTGGAAGCGATGTCAACCGTTCCCGGCTCCCATGAAAGCATTTCGAAGCAGATGCGCAGGTCCTGACGGAACGGAATGCCGTCGAGATTGCGTGTCCTGAAGAATGTATTATATCCGTGCGAGCTGGCTTCGTCGGCACGCGGAGCACCTCCGAAAGGCGTGTGGAATATGTAGACCGGTGCCCATGAACTGTTGTAATAGTCTTCGGTGCCTGTCCCGAAATGCGAAGGCAGAGTCTCACCGTCAACCCATATCTTCTCATCGCCCTCGCCATACCAACGCGGAGAGTGGTTGTAGAGCGTCATGACATCACCTTTATACACACCGTCTCCGGCAATATGGGCAAACAACCAGTCCAGATTGTCGTTGCTGTTATAGTTGTTGCTCAGTTTCACTCCGTCCTCGCTGCGCCACGAAGCGTGGAAATACATCGAGCGGTCGTCCCACTCATAATCGCATACAGAAGCCGAAACGGATACGGGAATGTCGAAATCGCCTACGTTGCAGAGTGATATTCTGGCATTACGGGAATATGGCATGAGCCATCGGGAGGTTACACCACCATGTCCGTCGGCATCGACAAACCAGCTCTTTACGGCAAATCCGCCCATTCCGGCACCGCTGAAATCGGACAGAGGAACGTCCACCGTCCGTACGCCGTCGAACGTGGCGCGTACCACAATGTTGCGCATGGCCTGTGCATAATGTGCCGTGTCGGCATCCACATTCACGCGGAGACAGCACACAGCGTGCTCTCCGCTCGGCAGTGAGACGGAAAGTTCGCCGTCGGATTTCAGAATACCTGATCTGGATCTGACCGTATTACCACTCGGAGACACAGGATTGCGAAGCGCGAAGTCGCATTTGAAGATATCCATTGAAGCACGTCTCACCGCATCCGAAGAGAACGTCTCCACCTTTGTGTCTGCTGGATATGTGCGGTAGTTTATGCCGTAATACTTTGGTGTCGGAGCCACACCGGGCTGGTCTTCAAACGTTATCTTGCAGTGACGTGCGTAAGGTATCGGCAGAAAAAGAGTGTTTCCGCCCTTGCCGTCGGGCTGATAGCTTGTGTGGGGAAGGAGCATGCCGCGTCCCAGTTGTCCTATGCCGAAGGCCATAAGGTCGTAGGCCGGCACAATCCAACCTGGTTCGTCGGAGCCGTCGAAGTAGAAACGCATCGTCCCGCGCTTGTCGAGTGTGGTGAGCCAGATGCGTGTTATGACGCCAGGACCGTCGCAGTCGAACATCACTTTCTCTATGCGTCCGTCCACAGTGTCCACTCTCTCTACTCCGAAACCGTCGTCGTTGGCAAACCATCCGGGTTTGTCCGGCGATACCGAACGGCGGTCGTGACTGCTCACCTGACGGCATGTGTATGGAATAACGGGCCGTCGCGTGGCTTCATCAAACGAAGTCATCTCATTGAGCAACGAGCTGATTGTTATCGTATCGCCGCCAAACGATGCGGCGGGAATCATCAGCAATGCAAGCAACGCAGCAAGAAAGAAGTTATGTTTCATTGTTCAGGATTTTATAAAGATTGTATTTGAAATAAAGGTTTCGCTCTATCAGTATCAATTATATGTTTTTATTAATATCCGTACTCATTCATTTGCCGGTCGTGTCTTGTAAGTCCCGGCTTCGTGCCCACTGCATGACGTTTGCCGGCGGACGCCGGTTGAGCAGTTCGTTGCGCATGAACTCCATGTAGGGAGCCGTGTGTTCGAAGTAGCGTCGGTAGGCGGAGCACATGTAGTTGAGGCCCGGCTCGCCGTCGGCTGTGGTGAGGAACCGGTCCTTGGGGCATCCGCCGTTGCACACTTTCAGCCATCCGCACTCGCGGCACTGGCGCGGCAGACTTGCTCTTTTGGCTTCGCCGAACTCCTGCTGACGGCGGCTGTACATCATGGATGTGAGTGTTTCGGTACGGATGTTGCCGAGTTTGTATTCCGGAAAGACGAAATGGTCGCACGAATATACGTCGCCGTTGAACTCCATTACGGCCGCATGGCCGCACGAGTCGGCCAGGGCGCATACGCCGGATTGCTGACCTGTCCACAGCGCGAGGGTCGAATCGAACAGCTGTACGAACGTCTGTCCCACGTCGTTGCGCACCCATTCGTCGAAAATGTCGCACACGAAGCGGCCGTACTGTTCCGGAGTGACGGAGAAAGATGCCAGCTTTCCTTCAGCACTGTTGTCGGCCGGCGATGCCAGATGGCGTCCGTCAGCGTGGGGAAGGATGCGTTCTATTATCGGTGCAAACTGAATGTAGCGTGCGCCTATCGACTTGAAGAAGTTGTAGAACTCGAGCGGATAGTCGGCGTTGAAGTCGTTTACAACAGCCATCGCGTTCCATTCCACGCCGTGCTTGTTCAGTAGCCGTATGCCGCGCATCACCTTTTCGAACGATGGACCTCCGCCTCGCGTGCGGCGATATTCGTCGTGAAACTCCTTGGGTCCGTCGATGGATATGCCTATCAGAAAGTTGTTTCGTCTGAAAAACTCGCACCATTCGTCGGTGAGCAGTGTGCCGTTGGTCTGCAGACAGTTGTCTATGATGTGGCCGCGGGCATACTGACGTTGCAGGCGTAGCGCTTTCTCGTAGAACGATATTGGCCGCATCAGCGGTTCGCCTCCGTGCCATGAGAAGAGCACCTGCGGCTGAGTCTGCGCCTCGATGTACTGACGTGTGAACTTCTCGAGCAGTTCGTCGCTCAGCGTCATGCGGCTGCCGGCACCGCTTGCGCGGTACATGTTGCCTTTTTCTGTGTAATAACAGTATTCGCAATTGAGGTTACAGAGTGAGCTCGCCGGTTTCAGCATGACATAGAGCGGGCGGGCGAAGGGAGCATATGCGGGCATATTCTTGAATGTATGGTAGAATGTCGGTTAATAATGATACTTTCATTGCAAATTTAATCAAACTTTCCTTATCGGCCAACATTGTGTCAAATATATTACAGCAATATGGAATTAAATGTCTACCTTTGCACGAGATTCCATGCGGAATGCCTGTTGGTGTTGTACGGTATTCCGCATATCAGCAACTGTAAAAGTAGATGACATTCGTCAGAATCATTCTGATAGTGGCGCTGATGCCGCCTTCGGCATTGCCGTGCGGAGTGTTCTCATATGCAGATATTACGCGCCTGGTAGGGGCGGTCTGCGGCAGATGCGTGTGAAAGGAGTGTTGGGAAACGTCAGTTGCCGTGTATTGTGAAGAGAATAAAGAATCAAAACCGTAACATAAGAACTGAACGCCGGCGTGGATATCCGTACAGAACGGCTGCCGGCAAAAGTCTATAAAATGCAGAAATGAATACAAAAAGAACATCATTGAGCGACAAACGCTATCTTGTGCCGTTTGTCCTGATCACCTCACTCTTCTTCATGTGGGGCTTTGCGAGAGCCATTCTCGACGTGCTGAACAAACATTTCCAGAACGAACTTGACATCAACATCGCACAGTCGGCGCTCATTCAGGTTATGACATATCTTGGATATTTCGTGATGGCGCTGCCTGCCGGACTGTTCATCAACCGCTACGGCTACCGTCGGGGAGTGATAGTGGGACTCATACTGTTTGCACTCGGCTCGCTGCTTTTCATACCGTGCTCGGCTGCCGGCACTTTCTATGCGTTTCTTGCAGCGCTGTTTGTGATAGGCTGCGGACTGGTTTTTCTCGAGACATCGGCCAATCCTTATGTCACGGAGCTTGGTCCGAAGGAGACGGCCACGAGTCGTCTGAACTTCTCGCAGTCGTTCAACGGTCTGGGATGTATGGCTGCCACGTTCGGTGTTGGCTCGTTCCTGTTTGGCGAAGGGGGCAACGAGGACGGAGTAGTGGTGCCTTACACCATCATGGGAGTGGTGGTACTGCTCATTGCGGTGGCTTTCTCCAAGGTGAAACTTCCGGAGATTACCCACGAGGACGACAACGCTACGGCCGACGGAAAAGGCAATCTGAAGAAGCTGTGGAAGAACGGGATGTTCGTGTTCGGACTGCTGGCGCTGCTTGCCTATGAGGTGTCGGAGATATCGATAAACAGCTATTTCATCAATTTTGTGACCGGTCAGGGATGGATGAGCGACCGCGACGCGTCTATGGTAATAACCGGTGCGCTGGCAGTGTTCATGATAGGCCGTTTCCTCGGAAGCTGGATAATGCGCCGTGTGGCTGCGGAGAAGATGCTCCTCCTGTGTGCCGTGGGCACTGTGGTGTGCATGCTGACGGTGCTCGGCGACTTCGGCAAGGTGTCGCTCATCGCGCTTATGTGCAATTATATGTTCGAGGCGATAATGTTCCCGACCATATTCTCGCTCACGCTTCGTGGTCTTGGCGGACTTACCAAGAGCGCTTCGTCCATACTGATGATGACGCCTGTGGGTGGATGTGCGTTCCTTCTCATGGGACTTGTGGCCGACAACACCAACAACATCATACCGTTTGTCATTCCTCTTGCAGGCTTTGCGGTGGTGCTGGCCTATGCGTTCAGACTGACGGCAGGTTCACGCAGAGGAGAATGACAGGCTCTTGATTATTGTGGATGGCGGATAAATCATGCCGTGGTTTGCGGTGTGTGTTCCGCATAAGAATATTATACAGAGCGGAGGCGCAATATATGTAGCGCTTCCGCTTTTGCTTTTTTGCCGATGTGAAGGCACTGCAGAATCGTTGGACCGATGATAACCATAACTGTAAAATAAATACTTGAGGTCTGATGACCAATCGGTGGATAATAAAAAACTGCGGTATCGCTCCCGTATCAGCGTTGTTTTCTATGTCGGGATGAAAACAATATGGACCACTTACAGATTTTCTGCATCCTGCGGTTTTTTCGTCCGAGTTTTCTGTTCTACCCCAAAAATCCAGCGCGTATTTGCGCGCGGACTCTCCTTTGGACGCAAATTCTCGAATTATGAGAGTTTTGCTTAAAATGCTGAACATCAGAGTCTTATATTTAAGATGTATTTCCCCACCACGTAAAAAGCGCTGTTTCAGCATGCGATTAAGCCTATATCATGGGCTGAAATGCTTAATATCACACCATGATACGGGCGTAATCGGAGGCTAAAACAGGCGTAATCAGAATGCAAGACGAATTGTTCGGGATTATACTACGGGGTATATGAAAAGACGGTATGGAATGAAAGAGCCTTCATCATATATGATTTGGCATCTCCTTACATCTGTTTTGCGATTTTATTTTGTCAAAAAAAAGTCAAGAAAAATCGTAAGTTGGTCGTGAGAGTTTTCTCTAAAAACACTGATATGAGGCGTGAGGAAAGGCTCCGGAAGAATGTGGTGTGCTTTTGAATATGATTTATCGGGAGTGGTAACGAAAATTTATTATTACGTGAGCAGAGCTTATGGCTGTGTTCATATCATCCCGGGTTGTCTGTATATTTTCCGTCATTCCGTGTTATTTAACAAATAAAACCGCTCTTCACATAATTTCTACACATCCGCTCTGCTGTATGTTTGCCGATAGATATCCGCTTCTCGGTTTTCTGATATTCAGCGGACCGGTATTCAATATTTACGGCCCCGGTCAGTATTTCGTTTTACTGACCGGGGCCGTATGTGTCCAGCTGCTTTTCAGACTGCGGATTTTTCTATCTTTATCAGAGCACATGCCGGCTGTCAGCTGTCAGTGAAGACCGGGGCGTGCATCGTTTTTCAGACAGTCTGAGTGCCTTTCTTTATTTCTTTCTCAATCTTATGGTCACCCCACATCAGTGTCAGTTTGAACGGAGTGTTGGTGTTGATGGTCACCTTCGGTTTCTCGTCGGCAGAGCTGCGGCGTGCCACCTTGAACGAGATGAGGCCGTCGGCGCCGTAAGGATAGCGGTCGATGCCGTAGCCGTCGGTAAGACTCACGTCGAGCGTTATGTTGTTTTCCTGCACGTTGGCACGTATTCCGAAGATGTATTCTATGAGTTCTGCGATTGGCGGCAGACCTGTCCAGCCCACAAAGTCTTTGCGTGCCATGAATCCGGGTTCGGCTTTCTCCGGTGCGTAGTACTCCCAGAAGGTGCCCGTTTTCTCATATACCTTCAGCACGTTGTTGTAATGGTTCATGGTGATGTCGTGCGCCAGACGGCGGTAGCCTTTGTCTGTCAGACCGGAGATGACCATGTAGTTGGTGCCCGGCCACACTCCGCCGGTCCAGTAACGGCCGTTGGCCTTGTACTTGGGATTGTCGGCTGCGAGCGACGCCACGCGGTGAGGACGGTTGAACTTGGTAGTGTCCTCGAGATGGCTCACCAGTGCGTCGAGTCTTTCCTTGGGCAGAACGTCGGTGTGGAGTGCCCAGTAGGCGTAGATGCCCTGCGTTGTGCTGAGGCTGTTGTCGGCATACTGGTCGTAGAGGAACTTGTCCTGCTCGCTCCACATATTCTTGTTTATATATTCCGACAGTTTCTTTATGTCGTCCTCAAACTCCTCTATCTCCTGCCAGCGTTCCAGATAGAAGCCCATTTTCAGCAGTATGTCTGCCACCATTATCTGCTGGAGGCAGGCGTCGAGCCATATCATGTGGCCGTTGCTGTATATGGTGTTGTAGCCTTCGGGCACTCGCGGCATGTTGTCCATACCTGTTCCCCATCCGCTGCTCCAGTAGGTGCCGTTGCGCCATGTGCGGTTGAGCTTAAGCCATTTGTAGTAGGCGGCGAGCACGGGGAACACTTTGTTCAGACGGTTGTCGTCGCCGAACTGTGTGTAGTATTTCCATTCCGACCACGGCAGCAGGTTGGGTCCGGTGCTTGTAGGGTCGTAGCGGCTGAAGCAGTCGGAGCCGTCGGCGCGTATCTCGCGGCAGATGAAGCCGTCGGGATGCTGCTTGGCGTAGAAGTTGTCGAGGGTTTTCTGGAACGGGAAGAAGTTGCGGCCATAGCGGCAGAACATGGTTATGAACGCGTCGTCCCACATGAATATGTTGCCGTTGTAGGCCGGGGCGATGTAGCTTGTGACGAATCCCGAGTCGTCGAGCGGCTGGCAGATGTTCTTTATTCCTATCTGCCATGCTTTCCAGTACATTTCAATCTCCTTGTCGTGACCGTCCCAATAGGGTGCGGGCAGCACCTTTTTGGCCTGTTCGAACGTGCCCGGCGTGGTCTTCTCCACCTTTGCCGTGCGGAAGGTGTTCTCGGCTACGAGGGTCTGCATGACGTACGTGTTCTTGTACGGCAGCTTGTACAGCGGCGAACCGGACGATATCAGGTTCTGTGCGCCGGCCGTTGTCGTGATTGCGGCGAGCGCAATTACCATTATGCTTTTTCTTATCATGTTGTTTGTATGAGATGTTTTATTTGTCGGTTGTTTATGACGCATGACGCCGGATGAGGCTTATACTTCTGTGCGCAGGCATGTAATCAGCGTTCCATCAGTGCCTTTATCTTCCAGAAAATGTCGGTGTTCTCCATTATGCCTGTGAAGTTCTCCGCGCCCGGACCGAACGCATAGACAGGTACCATCACGCCGGAATGGCTGCCGGTGGAGAAGCGGCATGTTATCTTTCCCTGCTCTTTGTCGCCGTCGATGAGCGTCAGTCCGCCCGTCTCATGGTCGGCTGTCACCACGACAAGCGTCTCGCCGTCCTGCGCCGCCCACTTCATCACCTCGCCGATGGTGCGGTCGAAGTCGTGGGTTTCCTTCATCAGCATGTCCAGTTGGTTGAAGTGTCCGTAGTCGTCGAGCTGCGATCCTTCTATCATCATGAAGAAACCGTTCTTGTTCTGGTTCATGAGCGATATGCCTTTGAGTGATGCACGTGCCAGAAGGTCGCCGCGCTCGTCGGGCAGGGGAGTGTCCACGTCGTAGGGAACGGCGAACACCTTGCCTTTGTTCCATGCCGAAAGGTCGTCCCATGAGCGTGATATGTGGTAGCCTTTCTGCTTCAGCTCGTCGAAGATGTTGCGGCCGTCCTTGCGGTTGGTGAAGTATTTTGCGCCGCCGCCGAACGCATAGTCAATGCCGCAGTCAACATAGTCGGCTATGATTTCCTGCTCGTTGTCGCGGTCGGAGTTGTGACAGCAGAAGTCGGCTGGCGTGGCATCCCACAGGCGGCACGTCACGGCTATGCCCGCATCCTTGCCGAGCGATTTTGCCACATCGCACAGAGTGGTGAGTGGTTTGCCGTCCGGATCTACTCCCACAGAGTGGTATTTGGTCTTGTGTCCGGTTGCCAATGCGGTGCCGCCTGCTCCTGAGTCGGTGATGAGTTTGTCCGTGCAGTAGGTCTTCGACAGTCCGGTGTATTGCGCGTTTTCCAGCCACAGCCGGCCGTGGTTGGCTGTCCATGCCGAATATACGTGCATAAGGCTCATGCCGTCGCCTATCATCAGTATCACGTTTTTCACCTTCTTGCCCTGTGGCGGAATGATTTTCTCCACCTTGTACGGATTCTCGCAGATGTATGTCTGCGGCTTGTCGTTTTGCGCTATTGCCGGCAGCATTGCCAGTATAAGGGCACATGATAGCAGAATACTTCTGATATTCATAATAGATAAGTTTTTGTTGTTGAACGTATAAGCGCCATTGCTCTTGCCGCCTATATAAGAATGGACGGTCGGCATAATTATAATGACACAGACAAAGTTACAACTTTTTTTCTTTCCAATAGGCTTGGCTTTGTAAATAAAGTTGGTTTGATGTGATATACTTATGAAAAAGAAGACTCCTGCGATGGAATGTCGCAGGAGTCTATAAATCATCGGCAATGGCCGTTATTGTGCTGATATGTCAGAAAATATCAGTCTATTTCCTCGTCAGCCTCATATCCGCCCATTTCGCGTATGGCGTTCTTCAGCATTGTGTATTGCTGATAAAGGTTGTTCACAGCCTCTTCGCCTTTGGTGAAGTCGTGCATCGGACTCTTGAGGAAGAAACTGAGGAAGCGCTGTATGCCGTATCTGCCGGCGCGTGCAGCGAGGTCGCTGAGCAGACAAAGGTCGAGCAGCAGAGGGGCTGCAAGGATTGAGTCGCGGCAGAGGAAGTTGATTTTTATCTGCATAGGGTAACCCATCCAACCGAAAATGTCGATGTTGTCCCATCCTTCCTTATTGTCGTTGCGCGGCGGATAATAGTTGATGCGTACTTTATGATAATAGTCTGTGTAAAGATCCGGCTGTTCTTCTGGTTTCAGAATTGTTTCGAGCGTTGATAGTTTGCTCACTTCCTTTGTGTGGAAGTTTGCCGGTTCGTCGAGCACAAGGCCGTCGCGATTGCCGAGAATGTTTGTGGAGAACCAACCGCTAAGTCCGAGACAGCGTGTACCGATGATCGGTGCGAATCCGCTCTTCACGAGAGTCTGTCCGGTCTTGAAATCCTTTCCGGCGATAGGCATCTTGGTCTGTTCTGCCATTTCCCACATTGCCGGTATGTCAACGGTTGTGTTCGGTGCGCCCATGATGAACGGTGCACCCTCTGCCAGAGCTGCGTATGCGTAGCACATGGACGGAGCCACGTGTTCGCGGTCGTCATCCTTCATCGCTTTTTCGAGTGCAGCGAGAGTGCCGTGCACCTCTTCGCAGTATGGCACGTATATCTCTGTAGAAGCTGCCCATATCACAACGATGCGCTCGCAACCATTTTTCTCCTTGAATTCGCGTATGTCCTGACGCAGCGCTTCGGTCATTTCCCAGCGTGTCTTGCAGTCTTTCACGTTGTCGCCGTCGAGACGTTTGGCGTAGTTCTTGTCGAATGCAGCTTTCATCGGAACGATTTTCTCCAGTTCATCGCGTACTGGTTCTATGTCCTTCTCCTTCAGAACTTCTGCGTACATTGCTGCCTGATAGGCGTTCTGCGGATAAACATCCCATGTGCCGAATACTATATCGTCGAGCTTTGCCAAAGGTACGATGTCAGCATAGTGCAGATATTTCTTATCATCTCCTTTGCCGACGCGGATTTTGTCATATTGTGTCATTGACCCGACGGGTTTTGTCAGTCCTTTGCGTGCCATGAGTACACCGGTCATGAATGTAGTTGTCACAGCACCGCATCCGACAACCATGATTCCAAGTTTCCCGTTTGCGGGTATAACATTAGTTTGTTTCATTGTGATTGTTTTATAATGTTTTTAAGGTGGGTTCTATCAATTCCATTTTTTATTTCTTGCATAAGGCAGCAGAACC
>USDT01000026.1 GCA_900553465.1 uncultured Prevotella sp. | reverse complement strand
TCCATGTACTGCCAGTATGTAGGCTGATAGCCAAGGAAGTTGTTCGCACCCTGTGAAGGACACATTGAACAAGTAGGATACAAAATTGTAGCGTTACAGATTTGTCCCTCGTAGAACTGATTCTTGTTAGCCTTCATGAGCTCCGGCTCCTTGAAACGTTCTGCCAAAGGCACCATTGAACGGTTAAACTTCGCATCAGGATCGGTCTCCGGAGACCAGTTCTTGATGTCGTCGGGATGCCAGCATCCGCTATAAGGCTGCTGAGCGTTGACGCCAGTCGCTGCAAAAAGTGACAAGAACGTCATGACAAGTAGTTTTTTGATCTTCATAAATTAAAAGATTAATAACAAGTTAATATATTATTTATTGTTTTGGTTTTATTTCCGGTCAGTAGCATCCTTAGATGCAGTAGGCAGTTTTCAGTCTTTTCATAATCATAACAATCCCTTTTCAAAAAATACTTACCACCATATGATATTTTTTTTATAAATACTGAAAATTTATACCGAACCATCTTCATGCCGACCATATATTATTGGAATATTGGACCAACAGGCAGAAAATAAACAAAAAAACAAGGGACGAACTTTCAAAACAAGCTCGTCCCTCCACAATTAATAACACTAAAAAAACCGTACTATTACAATTACCTCATTATTTTTGATGATGTTGAAGCCGTACTTCTGAAGTTGTTTGGCTGCTGTCTGTTGCCGCTGCCATCATTTGTATCAGCAACGTCCCACCACAGTCTTGTACCCTGAGTGTTGGCTGCCTTGAGTTCCTCGTGCTCATTGAAATATTTGTTAGAGCTTTCGCTGTTAGGATAGAGCAGTCGCTTTATCATCTTGCCTTCAGGAACATCACCTCCGGATGAGTTGGTGAGCTGGTTAGCAAGAGCCGGATAATCGGTGCGGCGGAAATCAGCCCAACCTTCATTACCATTGGGGAATACTGCCATCCACTTCTGTGTGATGATGGCCTCGAGTATCTTCTCCCTGTCACCACTGCTGAAAGTACCGTCATTGAGAACCTTCAGACCACTGATGTAAGACTGTGCAGCCTCCGAGTCAATCTCATAATAATCCATGGAAGCCTGTACTCCTGCGCGGAAATATCCTTCTGCATCCATTGTAAGATCCTGTCCGGTCCATCCGCGGAGAGCAGCCTCAGCCTTGAGGAAAAGCGATTCCGAATAGCCCAGCCATACAGTAGGACGTGCATAGTTGAACCAGAAATCCTTGTTCAGAATCTTTGAAGCCGGTTTCGGCTCTGTGCGTGTAATACTGTAATTCAATATACCCATATCGATTTCCGGAGCCTGAGCACCACGCTTACATCCAGCAAAGTCTTCACGAAGGCTTTCCTCTCCGGCAGCTATTGATGTGGAAGTCATCTTGGCACGATACCAGCATACGAGACATCTCGGGTCGATTGTCTTTTCCACGTAGTCGTTGCGGCCGGTCTTTATCTGATAAGTTCCACCACCGGTACTGAGGTTACGATACATCTGTTCAAGATCCCATGACATAACACTTTCGCCTCCGTATGCAACAGAACACATTGCGAGAGCGTTCTCATCACCACCAGAGTCATTACCTCCCATTTCCGTTGGAGCGTATCTCGGAACTGTCTGCATGTTGTCGCCATTGCTCTGCATGAGTCCGTACTGGTTGTTCAATGCGTTCTCAGCCTCCTGCTTTGCTCTCTCAGGAGCGACATTTGATATACGGAGAGCCAGACGCAGACGCAGTGTATTGGCAAAACGCAGCCACTTGTTCACATCACCGAAGTAGCAGATATCCTCGCGATCAATCTTATACTGTGAAGCATCGTTCGGCTTGATGCTGTCCACTGCCTGCTCAAGCATTCTGAACATAGCATCGTAAACCTCTTCCTGTGTGTCATACTTCACATTGTTTGTTTCAGGAATACGTGCCTGTGCATACTCGCGGAACGGCATTGCACCGTATGTATCTGTATTTGCCAGAGCAAGGAACACATAATATATACGTGTGATATAGAACATGTTCTTGTATTTCTCCGGATTGTCATTGAACTTGTATGCTCTCAACAGTGTGCGGTATTCAGAGCTGCGCTCATTGTAGAAGTGTGCCCAACGCTGTCCAGACCATCCGTCACCATAACTGTAGTCAGGTGTTTTCATCGAGTGCTTCGGCTGGTTGTTTGCAACATAACCGGCATAGATGTCATGACTCAGGTTGGTTGTGATCTGATAATCGTTATAATATCCCTCATACAGGAAGTTGCGGAATGTAGAAGGAGCATCAGCCAACGCTGTCTTGAGTGTGGCCGAGTCTTCCTTGCTCACAGTGAAATTGATGTTCACATCGGCATATTTAGTATTGTCCTCATCAGGATTGTCGATGTCGCCTCCTGCTCCGGTATTGTCTTCTATTTCGTAAGGATTGTGGCTCATATCGTCGAGATCATAGCATGAGCTGACGGTGCAGGCCATGGTCAGTGCCAGAAATCCATTGAATATTATTTTGCGTTTCATTGTTGTTTTAAGTTTTAAGAATTGCTTTTTGCTTCTTTATTATATATTGATAATGTCCATCGCCACAAGCGTATGTCCGATTACGTCATCAGAATCCGAGATTGATTGAGAAACCGAATGTGCGTGTGTAAGGCACGGCCATGTAGTCGAGTGCCTGTGAGAACATTGTCGTGTCATATCCACCGTCGGGGTTACCCGGAGTATGTTTCATCAGGAAGCACAGGTTGCGTGCTACAAACGACATCTTGAGCGATGTGAGCGGAGTGCGTTTGAGCATCGACTGCGGGAACGAATAACCTATTGCAAGTTCCTTGAGTTTTATGTATGAAGCATCATGAACGAACTCTTCAGCGTATCCTCTCTGTGATTTGTACAGACCGATTGTAGAATAGTAAGACTGTGCGCTTACAGGAATGTCGTTCGGAGTTCCGTCTTCCTTAACACCGGGAACAACAAGATAATAATCCCAAACGCCGTTCACCTCTTTGTATTCACCACGATAAGCTGTGCGCTCTGATGTTCCGACAGCTGTAGCCATACCTTCTGATACTGAAACAACATCACCACCGAACTTCATGTCGAACATTGCTGTGAGGCTGAAACCCTTGTATGTCAATGTAGGAGTGATAGACATGAGCAGGTCTGGCTGTATGTTTCCGATAGGATGATCGAGCAGATACTGCTCCAGATTGCCGTTTCCGTTTTCCGGCTGAGGCAGACCGTTAGAACCAACAACGATGTTTCCATGCTCGTCGCGCTTCATAAGGTTGTTAGCATAGATGTCGCCGAGTTTGCCACCGGCCACTGCACCAACCTTAACAGGCATGTTCGGGTCGCCGTTGAAATAAACTCTGTTCACACCGTCAGCAAGTTCTTTCACTACCGAGCGGTTGTGTGCGATGTTCATTGTCAAGTCGAATGTGAGATCCTTTGTCTTCACCGGAGTACCATAAAGCATGAATTCAACACCGGAGTTTGTGATCTTACCGGCATTAACCCACTGCTGTGTCCAAGGTGCGGAAGCATCAACGAGCATTGCCTGGTTCTTCGTGCTGTTATAATAATATGTGAAGTCGAAGCCGAGACGGTTGTTCAGGAACTTCATGTCAAGACCAACCTCGTACGAAGTCTTGATCTCCGGCTTGAGGTTTCTGTTCATCATAATTGTGTTTACCACCGGTTTGCGGATACCCATGTCAAATGTAAACTTGCGTGTGTTGTACAAGCTGTATGGTGATGGATCCTTACCTACCTGTGCGGCAGACACGCGCAGTTTTGCGAAAGTAACCCATGAAGGCAGCGGTTTGTTGATAGAACGCATAAAGTCTGAGAACACGTAGCTCACACTTGCAGACGGATAGAAGAACGAATTGTTCTTTGCCGGCAGAGTTGACGACCAGTCGTTACGTGCTGTAAGGTCGAGAGAAAGATACTCATCGTATGCGAGCTGTGCAGATCCGAATACAGAATACATCGCACGCTCGTGTCCGTCGTTGTTAGCAGAAACCAGACGATAACCTGTATTGAATATCCAGTTGTCTTTGTCAAGCATGTTCTCAACGCCGACATTGAGTATCTCATAGTTCAGATACATTATGTTTGCGCCTACGGTATAACCAAGACGAAGTTTCGGAGTGAGCTGGTTGTCACCCATCAAGAGGAACTGTATGTTCTGCTCGAAGTGGTTTTCCTCACCACGCTGCATGTTGTCGTTGGTCAGCATTTCCTCCCAGCTCTGGTCCGGAGTGCTTATGGCCTGGTCGCCCAGTCCGAGGTCGCTTGTCTGAATGCGTGTGCGGTAGTAGTCGAATGAATATTTTGCATTGAACTTCAACCAGTCTGTCAGATTAAGGTTTGCAGAATAGTAACCGAACGCTCTCCATCTTTCGTCAGAGTTCTGATAGCGATGGCGTACATAGTACGGGTTAGAATACTGCTGGTCCGGACCAAACCAGTTCTAGTGCAGACGGTCTGACGATGTGTAGTTGTTGGCAAGGTCGCTCAGTCTTACGTTGCCCGGGATGAGCAGCAACTGTGCCACTTCGCCGTTAAGACCTGTATAAGGACGGTTCTCGGCTTTCATATGAGAAAGAGAAATCTTACCGTCGAACGACAGATAGTCGTTTATCACTGTTCCGGCATTCAGGTCTGTAGTCAGTTTGTCGAGAGTCTCGTCCTTGAACAGACCGTTGTTGCCGTTAAAACCAACAGATACACGGAAGTGTGATTTCTCTGTTGTATTGCCCAATGCCACTGTGTGGAACTGAGAGAAACCTGTATTGAAATAATCCTTCAGCTTGTCGCCATAATATTTATAAGGTATCTGTTCGCCAAGCCATGACGGTTCGAGATGACCATCGAGAGCCGGACCGAATGAAAGTTCACCGGTAATGGCTGTTTTGTTGCCATCCTCGTCGTAAAGATAGTTTATCTTGCCGTTTGAGCCCTGACCGTACTTTTTCTGCATCTTTATTGTCTCTGCAGCCTGGCTCCATGTGAAGTTTCCGTTATATGTAACGCCGAAGCCCTGCTTGTGAGAACCCTTCTTTGTAGTAACGAGGATCACACCGTTACCGGCGCGCGAACCGTAGAGAGCCGCAGCGTTCGGGCCCTTGAGCACAGAGATAGACTCGATGTCCTCCGGGTTGATGTCGAACGATGTACCACCACGGTCGTATCCGCCGTATGCAGAAGCGTCTGAAGTCTGATCGTCGGTGAAAGGCACACCGTCAACGATCCACAACGGCTGGTTGTTATCTGTGAGAGAAGAGTTACCACGGATGGTTATCTTAGTAGAACCTCCAAGACCTGTGCTTGCAGTGTTCATCTGCAGACCGGCCACCTTGCCTTCAAGAGCACCTGTCACAGAAGGATCACCGGTGGTGTTGAGAGCGTCGCTCTTGATGTCCTGCACCGAATAACCGAGCATCTTCTTCTCACGCTTTATACCGAGCGCTGTAACCACAACCTCGTCGATAGACTGTGAGTCGAGCACCATCTTTGCGTTCACCACGCCACTTTTGTCGGCTGCAACCTCCTGAGGTTTGTATCCGAGATAAGTGAACTGTGCCACCGGATTCTCCACATCAGTCATCACTGTGTAGTTTCCGTCCATATCTGTCACGGCACGGTCTGTCGTACCTTTTATAGTAACGCTTGCACCGATCAGCGGTTCACCATTCTCGTCGAGTATGCGTCCGGTGATTTTCTTCTTCTCACCACTATGTTTTTTGGGTGACTGCGGCTGTTCCTTACGTTTCAGATACACCACTTTGTCATCCACCTTGAATGTAACGCCCTTATCCTTGAGCAGCTGTGTAAGCACTTTCTCGAGTGTAGCGTTTTTCACGTCGATCGCCTTCACCTGCATGTCGGCAAGATCGTCGTCATAGAAGAACTTGAATTTCGACTGTGCCTGGATTTTCTTTATTACCACACCCAGGGTGGTGTTCGGAGTGTTCAGGGTGACCTGCGCAAACGCTCCCTGCATAGGTGCGACTGCGAACATGAGGGCCACGAAGCCACGCGCCATCCTCTTACTCCACTGATTCTTGTTATTCATAAATAATTGTTTAGTTATATTTAGTTTTTTAATTATCTTGAGTAGAAGTCTTTGGTAGTAGAACAAAAGTTTTTATAAAATTACTTAAACACCATGACATTTTTTTTAAAAAAAGTATCCATCACACTTCTCCCGGCCCTGTAGAAGTTATGTGGGGACATTTATTAATAAAGTATCGTATAACGCAGGAAAAGCTCCAGACAACACGGGACGATATGAGACACGACAGTGCATTTTCGCACGTCATGACAAATCCGCATTGACACAGCCGAAAAATCCTAATCTCAAGACATGCGCATATTTTCCGTGCTACTCCCGGCACGTCATATCATCGTTTAGAAAGAAAACTCAGACAACGGATTGACAGATTTTCTTGACTTTTTTTTGACAAAATTTTTTCGCAAAAGAGATGTAAAGAAATGTTAAATCCGGTATAATAAAGGCTTATTCATTTCTGACAGCCTTGTCATATACCCTGCTATGGAATACCAGATAATTAATCTTACATTCCGATTATGCCTGTTTCAGCCTCCGGTTTGGTCTATATCAGGGTGTGATATAGTGCATTTCACGCCCTGAAACAGGCAATATCACGTGCTGAAACGATGCATTTCGTAGGATGGAAAAATCGCTTTGAAATGTAAATCACTGGCATCCAGTCATTTGTGCAAAGCTCTTATTTTTCGCGTATTTGCGTCCGAAGGAAAGTCTGCTCGCAAATACTCATTTATTTTTTGGGGTAGAACAGAAAACTCAAGCGGGAAAACCACAGAATTCAGAGGGTGTGGAAAAGCCCGGATTATTTGCTTTCAACAGAAAGCGACAACGCCGGTTCTGGATTTAAGACACAGTTACTTTATTGCAACCTCTCCCAACATGATTCCTGCAGAACCATTTTCTCCGTACATCGCACGTTATCCCATAAACGGCCAGACCGCCACAACTCCGTGAGTTGTGACGGTCTGACTGCCTTCTATTTGTCGTGTCCTGCGGTGTGCAGCGAGCCACACGATGTCATTCGTTAGGCACGAGATATATTTTTCCGCCATCCTTACGATAGCTCACAGGCAGTGTATTTTTCAGCAATTCAAGTACACTGTCTATGTCGTTCTTGTGCATTATCTGTCCGGAATATGTACGGCTGCCGTCTATTCCGGCATCCACAACTATCTTGACGCCATAAAGCTGTTCGAGCGTATTCGCTATCTGACGCACATCAGCATTATAGAAAGGTATGAGACGGTTGTGCCATACAGCTTCGAGTCGCACGTCGGCGTTCTTCACCATGATGTGGCCTGTCTCGTAATCCACGCATGCCTTCTGTCCAGGTGTCAGCATAACCTTGCCGGAGGAATGACGTTCGGTCACTTCGACAGAACCTTCTATCAGGCTCACCTCGGCCATCTTGCGGTCGCTGTCGATGTCGAAGTCGAACACGGTGCCGAGAACCTTCACGTCAACCGCACCACCCGACACGATGAAAGGACGTGTCTTGTCCTTCGCCACCTCGAAGTAGCCTTCGCCGTGGAGTTCCACCCGGCGCACCTCTCCGTCGAAAGTCTTTGGATATCTGAGCGAAGAACCGGCGTTGAGCCATACATGAGTGCTGTCGTCGAGCGTCACCTCACGCGGCGTATTCATAGAAGCCTTGGCCACGATATAGTCAGTCGCACCGAGTTTTCCCATACCGCCGCCCAGATACCACATACCTGCGCTCATCATAACGAGAACGAGAGCCGCAGCAGCATAGCGGATAATACGCATCATACTGACTTCGCGTGCACGAGCACGGCGAATGCGCGTATGAACACTCGTAAGCGCTTTCTCCACCTCTCTGCCCGACATGGTCAGTCCGCTCATTCGACGGTACATCTCCTCAAGCCTGAAAAGCTCGGCTGCGTTATCCTCCGAAGCGTTTATCCAATCCCTCACTTCCTCAAGCTCCTGATCGGAACAGCATCCTGTTAGAAACCTTATTATAACATTCTCGTCCGGTTCTTTCATTACGATACTTTTTTCTATAAAATAAAGACAATAATAAAGGATTTTACATTTATAACAATCCTATTCGCAAAAACACCTAATCAAAAAATGAAAAAAAACTACACCCACAGTAAGAAATTTTCCGAGCCGGTCGCGCAGGAAACGCAGGGCGCGATACATGTGGGCCTCAACAGTGCGCACCGACAGCTGCAGCTCCTCTGCAATGTCGCTGTTGCGCATTCCGTTGAGATAACTCATACAGAACACCTGCCGGCACTTCTCCGGCAGCAGATTGATGGTGTCGTTTATCATGCGGCGCAGGTCGGCATCTTCCATCTTGCGCATCGGGTCGTCCGAAGCGCCGCTGTAGAATTCCATGCGTTTGCTGTTTATGTCGTCTATCGCTGCGAGGCGTCCTGCATTCACATTACGGCGCTTCAGCGTGTTGAGCGACCTTGTGTACACGGCACGATAAAGAAACGAGTCGATTTTGTCGCCCAAATCTATCTCGTCCCTACGTTTCCACAGTTCGACAAAAACCTCTTCCACCACGTCGTCGGCATCGCTTTCGTCGGTAAGCAGGCTGAGCGCGTAGAAGTAAAGTTTTGAGTAAGTCCTGCGGAAGATAGAGTCAAACACTATACTTTTGTTTTCACGCATGTACTTATATTATTTATGGGATGTAAGAATTTTGCAAATATATAAAAAAAGTGCGATAAGCAAAATCTGTCAGCAACTTTTTTTCTGACAGTCTCTACCATAGCGAAAACCGCATATTAATACACTCTGATGAATAAAAATACAACGTCTGCCGTTCACATTCCGCGTATCACCAAGTAAGTACTGCTCTGCGACCATACATAAGAATTCCTGACAACATAGCATAACATTCTGACTGTCAACCGTTTTTATCCAAAACAGAGCACAAAAATGCCTTCTTCTGCCAGCCGAAAAGGCCATATGGAACGACAGAAAAGGCCATATGACAGCACAGAAAAGACTTTCAGAACATACGGAAAAGCCGTTTCCGGAAAACAGGAAACCCACGGAACGGCCCTTTCAGAATAAAATGCAGTTCATGGAATACCCACTATCGGAACGAAAAAAGCGGAACAGGGACTTACATATCTCTGTTCCGCTTTTTTTATTTTATAAAAATCGAGTCAAACCAAAAGTTTATATTCATGCACTTCCGCATATCTCCACAGTCATGAATGGTGCATAATGCGCAATACGTGGAGATTCAGCGCATGGTGAATTCGATGCGTGTGGTGCCCTGTACAAGTTCCGTCGTGCGTGCCTTGCGGCTGATACGGCGGCCGTCGACTGTGCATTTCTCAACACCATCGGGCAGACGCAGCGTGGCCGTCACGCCTACGGGCAACTCCACTTCGAGGCTTATGCCTTCGGCGGTGCGTTGCCAACGGGTGGCCAGACGGCCGTAAGGAGTGTTGCGCGATGCTTGTGCCCAGTCGAGATGTCCGGCATACTGCGGGTCGATTATCACATGGCTCCATCCCGGTGCGTCCTCGTCGGGCACTATTCCGCCCAAAGCCTGATAGAACCATGTGCCTATACCGTTGTAGCAGTTGTGCACACGGCTGCGGTCGGCATTCCAACTCTCCCATGTGGTTGTGGCGCCGTTGTCTATCATGTAGAGATAACCCGGATAGTCGCGCTGCTTCAGTATGTCGTACATCAGTTCGGTCTCATGGTTGCGTGTGACCCACTCGGTGAATATAGGTACGCCCGTCAGACCTACGGCTATGTGGGTGCGGTACTTTCCGCGCGACAGTTCCACCAGTTTGCGATGTACGCCTTCATAAAGCGAGTCGGGCACTACGCCGGCAAGCATGGCATACGACATGTCGAGTGGCGAACCTGTGGCGTAGGTGGAATCGGCTGCATTGTAGAATCGGTTGTGTATGGTGCGGTTGAGTTTCAGCCTCCGTTGTTCAAAAGCGTCGGCATCGGCAGTGCGTCCCATGATGCGCGCCATGTGCACCATTGATGCAAGACAGTCGCTCACAAAGCAGTTGCTCACCAGATCCACCGACCGTCCGTCGCCGGCATCCACGCCTGCCGGAGTGAGCCAGTCGCCCAGATACCACATGCGGTTGTGCGTGTCGGGCCAGCGTCTGAGCAGTCCGTCGGTTGTGTATCGGTCTACATACGACAGCCAGCTGCACATGTCGTCGTAGTGGCGGCGCATGATGCGGTCGTCGCCATAGTTGAGCATGGTGCGCCACGGAGCCTTGATTATAAATCCACACCAGTATGGTCCACCGCCTCCACCGCCTGCCGGAGCCACATGGGGCAGCGATCCGTCCGGTTCTATCACATCGCCCCATGCCTGAAGCCAGTTATAATAGAACGGTGCCACGTCATACATGGTCTGCAAAGTCATTGTCGATGAATTGCCGTCACCGCCATATCCCGTGCGCTCAAGATGAGGACAATCCACCATATAGCCGCTGAAGGTCAGACAACGCATGGTGCGGAATATCATGTCGTGTATGGCGTTGAGGTCAGCATCGGAGCACTCGAAGCTCGCAGCAGCCTCATATCCGCCGGATATCTGCAGTCCGGTGCAGACCGGACGATTTGTTGTACCGCTCACACGGACGTAGCGGAAGGCATGATGATTGAACTTGTTGCAGAACGTCTCGCCCTCACGTCCGGCGGTGATGTATATGTCACTCTCGCCCTGCGATTCAAAACCTTTGTCCGGAAATATATGGTCGGCATACTCCATACGCACTTCTCGGCCGGCGGGCATGTCGCCCGGACTGAGTCGTAGCCAACCAGTGAACACACGGCCCATATCGATGAGCCACCCGCCGTCAGCCATCTGTGTGACCGAAACAGGCTGTACGGTGCTTATGATTTTGTTACCCTCGCACATCTGTGGCGTGGCCTGCATACCTGGTACAGCCACTTCGGCCACACGATACCACGCGCGGCGGTCGAGCGCTTCGGTACTCATGTCAGTCGGAACGATGCGTCCGTCCACGCGCTCACCGCCAAACTGCAAGGCGTTCCACGTGCCGGTATCGGCATATCCGCCCGACGCAGCAGTCCATGTAGTGTCTGTCCGGGCTATGGTGCGCCAACACAGACCATCCACCTCATCGATGTCTGCCCTCACGAGCGGGCCTTCATATATAGCACCGAACGTCGTCGGCTTATACCATCCCTGCCCCGCCCATATCACAATGTCGGCCTCTGAAGAACCGGAAGACAGGCAGGAAGTTATGTCGTAGGTGACAATGAGTGAGCGACGGTCGAGCTGCGACACGGCCGGCGAGAGCACACTGTCGTCCACCTTGCGTCCGTTGACATACAGTTCATGATAACCCAGCGAGTTGACATGGGCCAGAACGGTGGCACCGGGCGTAACCTTTATCTTCTTGCGGATGAGTGGCGAGCGCATGTCACCGTTGCCTTTGGCCATGCCCACGAAGCGTCCGGTGAGTCCGCCGAGTGCTCCCACACCGAAGCGTGACACATTACTCCATGCCGACACCACACCGTCCTTGTTCCACGAACGCACGCGCCAGTAGTATATGCAGCGCGGCATGAGCGTGCGTCCGACGTATTCCACCATCACACTCTTGCCGGACTCCACCTTGCCCGATGCCCACATATCGGGCTGTCCGGCGGAAAGCAGCGCCGCTTCAGACGCCACCTGTATTTCGTAAGCGGTCTGACGGTCACCCCGACCAGGCGTATGGAGCAGCCAGCTGAAGTGAGGCGAGGTGTTGTCGATACCCAAAGGGGCACTCATGTTCTCACACTTGAGGCCGTCGACGGTGAACGGCGACGACTTGACCGCAGCCAGCATACAGACGCAGGACAGTACGGCCAGAAGGAGGGCATAAACTCTGTTTCTCATCATCCTTATGTGTTATAATCCTTTATTTCTCTTTATTATAAAGCGGACGGGACATTCCGGCAGAGGCTCAGCGGCTTGCAGTGTCGGCAGTACCGAAGTTCTTGTTGGGCTGCGGGCCCATGTAGAGCACGAGTTCACCACCGGCAGTGATGTCGCTGAAGTCGATATGACATACGTCGAGAGGCTTGCCGTTCAACTCAGCACGCTGTATGTAGATATTCTCTGGCGAATTGTCAACAGCTTTTATGACAAATCGGCGGCCGCAGTAATAGTCGCTGTCGAGCTGCACAGTTACTTTATCGAACACCGGTGAGGTTATCTCCACACGTGTGTCTCCGGGACAATACTGATGCAAACCGATGGCCGAAAGCACGTACCATGCCGACATCTGCCCCACGTCCTCGTTGCCACAGAGTCCTTCCACCTTGTTGGAGTAAGCCTTGCGACAGATGTGGCGTGTCCATTTCTGCGTGAGCCACGGCGCACCTATGCGGTTGAAAAGATATGGAACAAAGTGAACCGGCTCGTTGGCATGATTGTAATAGAGGTTCCACATCATGTTGTCGGGTGTGCGTTCGAACATATCGTTGAGATCGGCTATCACTTTATCGCGGCCTCCCATGAGTTCTGTCATGCCGTCAGGATCATGCGGTACGAACCATCCCTGCTGCAAAGGGTTGCACTCAACACAGCCATACCACTCCTTCAACCGGCCTTCCTCGGGCCACGGTTGCCACGAACCGTCAGCCTCACGCGGACGGAACCAACCTTTTTCTGGGTCGAAAATGTTACGGTAAGCCTGTGCGGCGGTGTAGGATTTAGCAGCCTCTTCGGGACGGCCGAGCATTTCCGCCATGCGTCCCAAGCACCAGTCGGCGTAAGCATATTCAAGTGTGTAGGACAGACATTGGCCTCCGGGAGTATAACCAAGAGTACCGTTGCCGAACTTCTTTGTAGTGGCCACAGCGTAGCGGTAGGCTTCGTCGGCATCCCATGTGCGTATGCCCTTGGCCCAGGCATCGGCCATCACGGGTATGGCCGGATTGCCAAGCATGCATCCGGAATATGCATTGAGCATCTCCCAGCGTTCGTAATAGCCGTTGCCGCTTTCACGGGCGAGACTTGTAAGCGAATTGATCATGTCGCTGACCACGCGCGGATTGATGAGCGTCTGGAGCGGAAACTGCGAGCGGAATACGTCCCAGCCACTGAAGATGGTGCGTTTTGTGAAGCCTGCGTCGGCAGAATGGATTTTGTAGTCGCCGCCAACGTAGCGGCCGTCGCAGTCGGCATAGGTGCGCGGATCAATCATTGTGTGATAGAGCGCAGTGTAGAACACGGCGCGGTCGTCAGCCGTTCCACCCTCGACACTGATTCGCGAGAGGGCTTTGTTCCAGCTGTCGGCAGCGCGACGGTGTGCCTTGTCGAAACTGAGACGGGCAACCTCAGTCTCGAAATTGCGACGTGCTCCTTCAATATCGACAAACGAAAGACCAACCTTCATATCCACCTGCTCGCCCTCTTTTGTGGCAAACTCGGTGAAAAAGCCTATATGCCGTCCGCTCATGGCTACCGTATCGCGCACGATGCTGGCTGCTGCCACACGCTCAAGATAGCGTCGGCTCACCACATCGTCACGCTTGCGCGACCAGTCGGACGGTATATCGGCCGTCCAGAAGCCGTAATGTTCGAGCGGTTTACTGAAGCGGGCGTGAAAATAAACAGTATAGCGTGCCTTGCCATCACCGTTGCCCCAGCCTCCACCTTCAGGCGTGCAGACCATGTAGCCCTCGATGGTGTGGCTGTCGACAACGCGCACCGACTGCTCGGTAGAGGTGCCGCCGACACGACGGGCTAGGTCGATCTGAATACGCGAGGCATTGTTCTCCGGATAGGTGAAGCGCAACAGGCCACAGCGTTGTGTGGCTGTGCACTCGGCACGAATGCCGTAATCGGTGAGGAAACACGAATAGTATCCGGCGCTGGCGGTCTCAGTCTTTTTGTCATAGCGCGAGCGATAGCCCGGCACCGAACCGTCGGCAGTCCCGGCTATGGTCTTTATGCCGGTTCCGGTGGTAGGCATGACGAGGAAATTTCCGAGATCGCCATACCACCCCACTCCGCTCATCTGAGTCATGGCAAAGCCTTCTATGGTGGTATGTTCGTAGCTGTAGCCCGAACCATTGTCACCACCGGTGATGGTGTTGGGGCTTACCTGAACCATACCGAAAGGCGTGGCGGCACCGGGAAAGGTCTTTCCCAGTCCGTGATAGGCACCGGCAGCATCGACATTGGTGCTGGCTCCGATGAACGGATTGACCGAATCGGCAGGACGGCTACCCTGAGCCATGAGCACGGAAGGCATGAAGACCACAACGGACATGACTGAAACGCGAAAAACATGTAAGAAAGATAATTTCATAATATGGTAATGGCTAAATAGTAATACGACGCCTTCCTGAATGGCGCGGCGACATGCAAATATACTAAAAAAAAGCTGCATAAAAAGTTTTAGTGCAAAGACATGTCAAAAAAACGAGATATATGGACAAAAATATCACATATATCAAAAATATGAATACAAAAAGTTCTCATTTATGTTACAATTTCCCCGAAATATGGTCTTAATGAAAACATATCATAAAATTACGGCAAATAATAACTCTCATTTTTTGTTTTTACATTTGTTTTTTTTACCTTTGTTTCCGATTCAGTTAGCCCGTTATGGGCTGGTGGGTTGATTTTGTCAGAAAAAAAGGACGTTTACGAACGTCATCTTCTGCGTACAAACTTCGCAAACTTGGACGATTATCAGGAAGATGCGGCAACGAAACGTTCACGACGGGTGTATTTTCACTCAATGGACACGGGCCACGGCCCGTGCCATGCTAGAGTAGAATATATCACGGCGTGGGCTAACTGCGTTGCTTATCCCTGATGAAGGCATTGCGAAGGCCTGTGCGCAGGATAAGCGGAGAGTAGATTTCCCCACGTCTTTTTTTTAGACAATTCACCCGGAAAAAGAGAAGAGAACTTAAACCATACTGCCCTAAAAGGCGAGAACCGAACGACTACCAAAACTACGACAAAACTACTTAAACATGACATTCGCAGAAAACCAAACGGTGATAGACCTAATCAACCGTGGAGACGAACAAGCGATGAGATTTTTGTTCACGACGTTCTATCCGCGACTTTACGGATATGCAATAAAATTCGTGAAGGACGACGAAGCAGCCAAGGACCTCGTGCAGGAATGTTTCATACGATTGTATGAAAAACACGGTGAGCTGAAAGACATATCACTGAAATCAATGTTGTTCACTATGGTGAGGAATCTGTGTCTGAACTACATGAAACACGAACTCATAATAAAGAAACACATATCAGACATTCTGCAGAAATGCCCGGGAGAAAAACTGTACAACGAGGACTTCGAATATGAAAAGAGTTCGGACATGATAATAGAAGAATTGGAACACAATATTGAAACTGCCATAAACAGCATGCCGGAAACGACAAAGAAAATATTTATCATGTCAAGAGAACAAAATCTGAAACAAAAAGAAATATCCGAACAGACCGGCATGTCATTATACAACGTGAACAAACACCTGAAGCTTGCGATGACAACAATAAAACAGCAGTTGGATAACTCATAAGATGATAATATAGAAAAAAATGCGGTTTGTTGTCCGATAATGTTAAACATAAATAAAAACAATAAAAATCTATCCATGAAAAGCAAGAATTAGCGTGTTCTGTTGTTATAGATTATAAAATATAAGATGCAGAACGACAATTTGATAAAAAACTGGCACTGCTTTACTTCGAAGGCAAAGCAACGGACGAAGAGGAGCAGAGAGTGCTTGATTTCATAAAGGAATCGGCACAGAACAAGATAATTTTCGACAAGTGGGAAAACGACTGGGCTAAATCACACATACCGGACATAAAGACAGAAAGAGCCTGGGAGGAATTGAAAGAAAAAATGAAACAAAGATAAATTAATACAGAATAAATGGCAGGATAACAACAGACTCAAACCATGACAAACAACAAAGAATCAAAGTTAAAAACATTATAAGCAGTAGGTCTGCAACTATCAGTAAAAAGCCATATCTCTAACAAAATAATATAAAAACGGAAAATCGCCCCTGTAGAAATTCTGTGGGGACAGGTTTTATGCATGAAGTGCCGCGGTATGAAGGATAAATTCCGGACAACACGAGGTATAATATACGGTGAAGCGTATCTGTTCACGTAACAATAAATCCACATTGCCCCAACAGATAAATCCTCACCGCAAGAAGGACATATACTTCCCGTGCTTTTGCCAATGCCTCATATCGGTGTTTTTAAAGAAAACTCCGGCGACGTACTTACAGTTTTTCTTGACTTTTTTTGACAAAATAAAATCGCAAAAGAGATGTAAAGAAATGTTAAATACTGTATTATAAAGCCCATTTCAGTCCGAACTGCCTTGTAGTATATCCTGTTTGAGAATAGCGGATAATCCGTCTTGCATTCCGATAATGCCCATATCAGCCTCCGGTTTCGTCTGTTTCAGGGTGTGATATTGCGTGTTTCAGCCCCTGATACGGTCCATATCACGTGCCGAAACGGTGCATTTCGTGTGACGAAAAAATCGCTTCCGGATGTAAGCTATTGATATACAGAGTTTTGAAAGAAACTCTTATTTTTCGCGTATTTGTGTCCGAAGGAAAACCAGAACGCAAATACTCTCTTATTTTTTGGGGTAGAACAGAAAACTCGGACGTGAAAACCGCAGGTTACTGAAAATCTGTAAACGGCCCATATGGCTTCTCTTTCTGCTGAAAGCAACAACACCGATACGTGACTGAAGCCGCTGTTTCTGATTGCGACAAATCACCACCGGATTTCTACTGAAAAGAAAATCCCGGACAGGGACGACTATAACGCATGTCGTCACCGCATCCGGGAATAATCAGTATGTTATAATCAGCTTATTTGCCTTTGTAACGCATCTTGACAAAAACAGGATAATGGTCGGACGGAGTGCGACGGTCATATTTGCCGAAACTTATTTCAGCAGGAGCGTCCTTGCCTTTGAGCGTATTGTCTCCCGAACCTGCAACAGGCGTCCAATAGGCATTTGTGAGTACACCATAGCGGTCGACATCGAACGCCGGAGAAACAAACACATGGTCGATGCGGCTGTCTGTCTTCAGATTTGAATCAAACGAGTTGAAAGTTCCGTTCTCAGCGAAACGCAGACGGCAGCACTCATAAGAGTCTTTGAGAATGCCTGACTTGGTGAATATCTCATATATCTCATCGTTCTGATCGACATTGAAATCGCCGGTAAGAATTACCGGAGCACCCTTTGCTATCTCCTTTATCTTCTTCACAACGAGCTTCGCTCCCTCACGACGGGCCACTACACCTACATGGTCCATGTGAAGGTTGAAATAATAGAACTTGAACTTAGTATCTTTCTGCTGGAACTCACCCCATGTGCAGATGCGAATGCAGGCTGCATCCCATCCGAGTTTTGGAGTATCTGGAGTTTCGTTAAGCCAGAAATTGCCCTTACGGAGAAGTTTGATACGGTCTTTCTTGTAGAAAATGGCAGAATACTCACCGGCTTTCTTGCCGTCATCACGGCCGACACCGATGTATTTGTAACCGTCGAGTGCATCGGTGAGATCGCCCAACTGCTCATGAAGCACCTCCTGAGTACCGAAGATGTCGGGATCCTCGAAATTCACCTGGTCGCATATTACCTTGCAACGTGTTGACCATACATTGCCGGCAGCATCATCGCCACTGTTATGATTGCGGATGTTGTAAGTACCAACAAAGAGCGACTGGGCGCATGCAAAAGAGGCTACAGCCAGCAATACGAATAGAAAAGAACAACGTTTCATAATGTCTGGATATTTTGTTTGTTATTTAAGTTTGTTTATTTCGTTTGTGAATGAATAAGGAAAGTCTGCCTCCGACGTGCCGCGGCTGCGGTTGGGTTCAGCCGACATGGTATAGACAATATTGCCGCCCTGCATCAGAGCATCGTGTGTAAGATAATTCTTCGTGTAAGGGCTGCCATTGAGAGTCATGCTGTTTATATAGCGGTTTGACGGGCTGTTGCCATCGGCTGTGACGGTCATTGTATTGCCGTTCTCAAGATGAAGCGTCACCTTGTCGAAATAAGGCGTACCGAGCACATACTGGTTGGAACCAGGACAAACGGGATAGAAGCCCAACGCCGAGAACACATACCACGCCGAGGTCTGTCCGTTATCCTCATCGCCGCAATAACCGTCTGGATTGGCATTATAGAGTTTGTCCATCGCCTCGCGTATCCAGTATTGCGTTTTCCAAGGCTGTCCCGAATAAGCATAAAGATAAATCATATGCTGTATGGGCTGATTGCCGTGGGCATACTGACCCATATTCATCACCTGCATCTCGCGCATCTCGTGTATTATTCCACGGCTGCTTACGTCGGGATAGACAACAAATACAGAATCGAGCATGCTGTTGAACACGTCTTTTCCACCCATCAGATTGATGAGTCCCTGTGGATCGTGGAAGACACACCAGCTCCAGTGCCAGCTGTCGCCTTCGGTGAAGGTGCGGCTCCAGGCTGTCGGGTCGAAAGGAGTTTCAAAACTGCCGTCGGCTTTCTTGCCACGCATGAGATTGAAGGAATGGTCGAACACGTTCTTATAGTTCATCGCGTTCTTGTAATATTGCTTTAATTCCTTATCAGACTTGCCCAATGCTTTACCGAAACGGTATATGCACCAGTCGTCGTAGGCATATTCGAGAGTGCGTGCGACGCTCTGGCTGTGCTTGTCGCATGGCACATAACCCAACTTGTTGTATTCTTCAAAACCGAGACGGCCCGTTGATGAAACCTTTGGATGAACCGCATTGGCTCCATGCTTCACTGCTTCCCACAGCGTTTCTGCTTCATATCCGCGCAGACCTTTAAGATAAGCATCGGCCACAACAGATGCAGAGTTATTGCCCACCATACATCCGCGATGGCCGGGGCTGGCCCACTCAGGCAGGAATCCGCTCTCCTTGTATGCATTGACAAGGCCTTCCTGCATCTTCACATTCATCGACGGATACATCAGATTGAGGAATGGGAAAAGGCTGCGGAATGTGTCCCAGAAACCGGTATCGGTGAACATGTAACCCGGCAACACCTTACCGTTGTAAGGGCTGTAGTGCATCACACGGCCATCTGCATCTATCTCATAGAAACTGCGTGGGAAGAGAACCGAACGATAAAGGCAGGAATAGAACGTACGGAGATGATCTATATTGCCGTCGGCCACCTCGACACGACCCAGAACCTCGTTCCAACGGACACGGCCACGGGCAGAGATTTCATCAATATTGTCATCACCAAGTTCCTTCAGGTTGAGAATGGCCTGCTCGGGACTTATGAACGACGAAGCCACACGTACATTGACCTGTTCGCCACGCTTTGTCTTGAAGCCGACGATAGCACCGGAATGATTGCTCGTTGAACTTAAAGAAGAGGCGTCTGTTTTTCCGTCAGCAACGGCAGCGGTGTAAGTGAACGGTTTGTCAAAAACGAGTACAAAGTAGTTTTTGAAGTTATCCGGCACACCGCCGCTGTTACGCGTGGTGTAGCCTACAATCATATTCTTCGACGGAATGATCTCAGCATGCGAACCTTTGTCAAAAGCGTCGAGCACGATATAAGCCTTGTCTGTTTCCGGGAAGGTGAAACGCATGGCCACTGCACGTTCTGTCGGCGCCAGCTCGGCTGTGACATCATGATCGGCAAGATATACTTTATAATAATAGGGACGTGCCACTTCTGCCTTATGTGAGAACCATGAGGCACGTTTTTCCTCATCAAACACAGCCTCACCCGTAACCGGCATCACAGAGAACTGACCGTAGTCGTTTATCCACGGGCTGGGCTGATGAGTCTGTTTGAATCCACGGATCTTATCGGCCCAATAGACATAAGTCCATCCGTCGCCCATTTTTCCTGTCTGGGGCACCCAGAAATTCATACCCCAGGGCATGGCTATGGCCGGATAAGTATTACCGGTGGAAAGTTCGAACTTGGATGCCGTACCAACAAGTGTGCTTACATAATCCACTTCGTCGGCAGCTCTTGTCTGCAACATCGTACAAATACACAGAGCTGTGAATAAAAAAAATCTCCTCATTTGTTTTCCGGTTTTATGTTGTTTGTTTAGTTGTCAGAAATCAGAAAAGGCTATTCCGGTTGTCGGCTCACATAATACAGGGCCGACGACAATATTTCGGTTCACACAGGCAAAGGTAATGCAAAAATCCGGTACAGCCCAACAAAAGGCGTATTTTAATCAGAAATTCATATCATACAATTCCAAAACAAAAAGAGCCGGTGTCTCACGACAGCGGCTCTTACACATAACTTATAAATTATAAACATTAATCTTCCACTTCGATATCAGCGTCAGGATAATCAACCTTGAATACGTCTTCGCTCTTTGTCAGAGTTGCCTCATAGCTGTAGCGTACATCGCGGTCTTCAATTGTGATGTCCTTATATTCATATTTCAGATATAATTTAGTCATCATAACAAGTTTACGCGAATCTGAAGTATTCTCATAGAACTTGAATTCGTATGTTCCTGCTATTTCATTCAATTCGATTGCGTTGTTCAAAGCGGTCATCTTTATAGTTCCGTCTTCATTGAAATGCAGATTAAGAATGAAGTTGCTACGTCCTTTTGTCGTACGGTCCACATTTCCTGCATACAGATAGCATTCATCCTTAGAGATTGCATAAAGCTGCTTTCCTGTAGCCTGTGTTGTGTACGATGTACCTATCTGCTGCATATTTCCATTACCTGAATAAACGCCAGAATATTCATTCTTCAGATTGAGGAAATAAAGAGCCTTAGTGTACTTAGACGGTCCGACAGGTTCTCCTTCAGAAGATGCGATCTTTATCGGAAGCACATACTCTGCATAGATATTATGCTCACGCAGTTTATTCAGGTCGATCTTACAAATAGCTCCGGCATTTAACTGACCAGAAGGAATAACGTATGAAGACTTGTCAAACGTATAGCAATCCTCCGGAAGCAGCAGATAATATGATTCCTCATCATATTTGTTCTTGTCAAAGTTATAATCTGCCAGAGTATCTTCGTCCACAGCAAGAGAAATGGTGATATCCTTATTATTACCTGTCGTTCCGTTAACACCGAAATAAACAGGAAGATCAACTGTGTTGTCATCGTTTATCTCCATCTCAATATTTTCCTGCCATCCGTTGTTCATCAGGTAAGTATATTTGGTGAACAACTCATAATCAAGGTCATCGCTGCATGATGCGGCACCAAAGAGAAGTACGGCTGCGGCCAGACCTTTCATAACCTTATTCATATGTATTCTTTTCATGATTGTCAATGTGTTTAGTTTATTACCAGCCTGGATTCTGTGTCAGGTTCACATTACGCTTCAACTCCTTAACAGGGAACGGCCACAGATACATCTTCTGCGTAAACACCTTAGGCATTGAAGCCACAACAGTCGGACGATAAAACTCCTGTATACGTGTAACGTCATCACTGATGTTGATATTGCATCCCATGAGAGGCTGATTCTCTTCAAGCAATGCGTCCTTCCAACGGCGGAGGTCATAATATCTGAAGCAGTTCTCACCGACAAGCTCGATCTGACGTTCACGTTTGAGAGCAGTTCTGAAAAGTTCCTGATTTTCGTAAACATAATCCTCAAAATCAGGCACACCGGCACGCATACGTATAGGTTTCATTGCTGAACGGATTTCATTCACGTCGCGCTGAACTGTCATTGTTTCACCGTTATACTTTTCAACTGTATAAGACTGACCCGGTGTCAACTCATTGAGAGCCTCAGCATAGATAAGCAACATTTCCGCATAGCGTATTGTGTTTTCTGTCTTATCCATACGGTATCCACCCTGTGTGAAAGCATCTTCATCATTCACAAACTTCTTGAAACCGATACCAGTCAACGGGCAATCCTCTTTGAATCCCTGCTTTCCGTCGTTCAAATCACGATAATAGAATATCTGTTTGTTACGATACTGTGCTTCATTTGCACTTGCACATGCCCATACAGAACCGCAATATGCTATAGATGCATAGAAACGTGGTTCACGGTGAGCATACTGCCATGATACATTAGCCGGAAGGAAAGGAGCACCGCCTGGATTAGTTGGATTACTTGATGTTGTAAAACCATCTTTCTTATAATATCCTGTAGCCTCAGCTTCCTGTATTGTCTGGCCATTATCCATGTAATAAGCATCAACCTGTTTCTGCGATACACCGATAAGATTCGAACCACTCAGTGTACGTGGCATACAGTTAGACACCCAATGGTTTATCTGTTCATTACCACGGCTTGTACGTGTGAATATAAGCTCAGGATTCTTTGAACCAATAATAGTTCCGTCAAATATAGACTTATATGAGAGATAAGGATCTACATTTGCCCATCCGTCCGGGAAGTTCTTGTCTGAATATTTCTCATTATACGGAGGACGCTCATATTCCGGAGTTTCAGGATCAGGCTCTATCGTATAAAGTTCATATATACCCAGATCCATAACTTCCTTAGCTGCGGCAGCAGCTTTTGCCCATTTTGACTCATCATATTCCTGCGGAACGAGCTGACGTCCGTGATTATCCTTTACATTGAAAAGATCCTTGTTTCCATTCATAAGAGGACTTGCCACCCAAAGCAATATTCTTGCACGCAGGGCTAGAGCCGCTCCACGTGTCGGACGTCCCATATTATTCACGGTACGAACCATCGGAAGTGAACGAGCAGCAATCACAAGATCCTGATCAATAAACTCAACAATTTCATCAAGAGATGCTCTCGGCAAAGAAAGTTCCTCATAAGACAAGCTCACGTCAAGTCCGTGCTCCGGAATAAGAGGCACCGGTCCGAAATGACGGATAAGAGACCAATAGGCATATGCACGAATAAAACGCATCTGTCCTTTCATATCGGCTTTTTCCACCTGAGTCAGTTCACCACAACGGTCAACATTATCTATAAAGGTCGAAGCCTTACGCACTGCCTCATATGCTTTATACAACAGATTTTCGCTATCGCCGTTATTTGTCGAGGCACTGTAATTACCATTCTGAATATCACGGCCTTCATATTTCACAATATCGTCACTTGTCCATCTGCGCATTCCCTCACCTTCAGTTATATACTGTATAGGCTCGAATGCGTTGGACAGCCATCCGTCAACATATTTTCTTTTCGAGAAAGCCGAGTCTATCGACACCTGGTCGTAGAAATATTTGTCCACATCCAGATAGTCAGAACACGACGAGAACATTCCGCCGGCAACGATCGGCAAAAATATATATAATAAAATCTTTTTCATGACTATGATGTTTTTAGAGATTGAAACTTAGATAGAAAGAGAATGTCCGGCTGATAGGATAAGCATTTCCGCTTTCGTTGTTTCCTTCCGGATCCCACCACTTGAACGGACTCCATGTAAACAGATTCTCGCCAATGAAGCCTAAACGAAGACCTGTAAGACGCAGATGCTGTATGATCTCTCTTGGAACGTCATAAGTAATTTCGAGGTTCTTCAGACGCAGATAACTTCCGTCTTTCATCCAGTAGGTAGATGCACGGTTGTTGTTATTATTATTGGTGTAAGTCAGACGCGGCCATGGAGCGTTCGGATTTTCTGTATCCTTTGTTCCGGAAATGTCGCTCGGTATCCATCTGTCTTCTTCAACCATACGCTGCAGAATGTTACCGGTAGCACCATCATGGAAAGCGTGAGGACCATTACCACCAACAAAGAATGTACGCTTACCTGCTCCCTGGAACAGAAGGTTCATACCGAAATTACGCCATGCTGCACTGAAACCGAAACCGTAGATGAGTCCTGGAACGTTGCGATAGCCGATCGGCACTATATCGTCCTCTGTAATGACACCGTCACCGTTCACGTCCTTATACTTGATATCACCTGGCATGATCGGGAAGTTAGCCAATGCATCCTGTGACGGGCTCTGTTTGATATCTTCTTCGTCCTTGAACAATCCGAGAGCTATGAATCCACGAGTCTGTCCCTGACGGAAGCCACGGCTCATCTTATACCAGAATTCATTTGCTGCCTCATCCTGATCGAGAATCTCAGTATTCTGATATGTCATGTTGGCACGAAGTGTAAAGTTAACCTCACCTATCTTGTGATTGAATGCGATATTACCATCGAAACCATAAGAACGCATGCGACCTACGTTAGCCATAGGAGTCTGGTCGGCAAGACCTGTTGACAAAGGCATGTTGTTACGACGCATGAAGATATCGTCACGATTGTCTCTAAAGTAATCCACAGTACCTGTGAACATTCCGTTGAAAATAGACCAGTCAACACCGATATCCCACTTTGTGGCCTTCTCCCATGTCAGGTTCGGTGTACCTACTGTTGTCATACGATAACCTGTGATGTAGTTGCTGCCAAACTGTCCGAAAGCATAACTACCGGAAGCATCTATTTCTGAAATAAGAGATATGTATGGGAAACGTGTGTCACCACCAATCTTATCGTTACCTACTTCACCCCAAGATCCTCTTACTTTAAAGAATTCAAGCCAAGGCAATGCCTTTCTTACCCAAGGTTCCTCAGATATAACCCATCCTGCAGAGAATGCGGGGAAGAAACCAAACTGTTTGCCTTTCTCAAAGTTCTCAGAACCGGTGTAACCAAAGTTGAACTCAAAGAGATAGCGGGATTTGAAAGCATAACGTACCTGTCCTGAATAAGCAAGGTTACGTTTAGGAATTGAAGCAATAATATTACTTCCAAGGTTTGTATCAGAGTTTTCTTCCTGATAAACCATAAGCAAACCGTTCACCTGATGATTTTTGGCAAACAGACGATCATATTCAAGTTTGGCCTGCAGATAATAACGTCTTGTTCCTGATGTAGAAGAGCTCTGAGTCATCGGCTGTACATCCTGCTCACGTTTGAGAATGAGCTTACCGTAACCGTCACGATAGTTCTGAGCGCTCCAGAGTTCAGGAGACTTTGAACGTGTGATAGTATTATCATTCCATGTATCGAATGCGAATGTACCAGAGAAAGTAAGACCCTTTGTGATGAAATCGAGTTTCTGATCGAGGCTTACGTCTGTCTCCATCTTGTTTTGCCATATTGTCCGGTAACCAGTCTGTGTCATAAGGAACTCAGGAGTCTTCTTTCCGTTTACGATAGGCCACTGTCCGGTAGACCATTTTCTCGGTGTTGTAAGCGGAGTGTACTCAGAGAATGCTCTCCATATGTCAGCTGAAGTACTACCAGGCTGCGTACGGTTGATAAGGTAACCGCCAATACCTACAGAAAGCACAGTAGTACGTGTGATGTTCATAGTGGTGTTGGCACGATAGTTGTAACGCTCATAAGTAGAGTTTGTGTTGTATTTGTTCTCAGCGCTACGTGTACGATATATACCGTCTTCATTGAAGTAAGCACCAGAAACATAATATGTAGCATTGTCACCACCACCGGTAAAACTCAACTGTGCGCGATACTGTGACGCACCGTCCTTAAGCATAAGATCCTGCCAGTCTACGTTTGGATAAAGGTCCGGATCAAGATTATTCTGTATGATGTAAAGTTCCTCGTCTGAATAAAGAGGTGACTGGTAGCGTGCCAGACGTGCCTCATTGGCCAAACGTGCATAGTCTATGGCGCTTGCATATTCAGGCAACTTACCTGTCTGGTTATAACCATACTGCAACTTACCGCTGATTCGTATCTTTCCTTTTTCACCCTTCTTGGTTGTGATAAGAACCACACCGTTGGCACCACGGTTACCGTATACGGCTGTGGCAGATGCGTCCTTCAACACTGAGAATGACTCAATATCCTCGACAGGAATTTCATTAAGGCTACGCTCAATACCATCAACAAGCACAAGTGCACTCGCATTGGCACCGAAGGTAGAGATACCGCGAATCCAGAAGTCTGACTGGTTCTCACCCGGTTCACCAGAAAGCTGCTGTGTGATGATACCCGGAACGACACCACCGAGAGAGTTGGACAGGTTTCCTGAAGGAGCATTGAGCTGCTTCACGTCAACCGTAGTGAACGCACCTGTCACAGTTTTCTTCTTCTGTGTACCGCTGGCAGTAACGACTACCTCGTCCACTTTCTGACTTTGTTCTTCAAGCACAATCACAACATTCTCAGGATCCTTTATGCTTACTACAGGGACATCCTTCTTTTCAAATCCCAGGTAGCTCACTTCCAGAACCTCGAATTTTCCGGTCGTAATTTTGAATCGACCGTTTATATCTGTTGACGAACCCAAACCTGGCTGGTTCTTCACAATAACAACCGCGCCCATTATTGCTTCGCCTTTATTATCCTGTACGACACCTTTCACGGTGACAGAATTGTCTTGGGCATAAACCACCGCTTGCACAAGACACAGGAGCATCAGTAACAATAATTTCTTCATGATACTTCTATTTTTTGTGTTTATTATGTTATGTAATTACTCCACGACTACTTTACGTATAACGTGGTTCTCTCTGTCGGCAACGATAATCGACTGGTCCGACAAAATGGTAAGTCCCTCAGGGCAGTTGAACATTGCCACATCAGGCAGACCGTCCTTATATCCGCTCGTACGCGGCATTCCGGCATAGAGTGTAACTTCTCCGTCAGGAGTAATCTTTCTAATACAGTGGTTGTATTTGTCTGCTACATAAAGGTTTCCGTCTTCATCAAACTCGATAGCACTAGGTTGATCAAAAAGTGCAGAAGTTCCGATACCATTCTGATAACCAGATGTATCCCACTGGCCTGCCCACAGTTCAGCTTCACCAAGTGTTTTGGTAGTGATATCATAAGGCATACGGAAGATACAGTGACGGTTCTTCACTGCCGCATAAAGATATTTTCCATCATTACTGAATGCTAGTTTAAGCTCTGTATTTGTTGCATTATTAACTTGATTCAGACGTTCGTATGCCTGATCTATGTTTATATTTGGCACGTAACGGTACAGATATCCGTCACTCTGATTGTTGAATATGATATCATCGTTTATCGGGTTAATGGCAATACCTGTACATACAGGATTATCCATTCTGACAAGAGCCTTTACATCAACAAATCCGCTTGTACGCGATATCGCTACAAGGCCGACCTTTGAAGTACAGTTGCCAGAATTATACAGATGAACCATATAAATAGTGTCTTCTGCCAAATTGAATGCTGCTGCAGTAGGCGACTGGAACGGACCTGAACTACACTGGATAAGTGTTTCAACTAATCCTTCATACAATTTGCGCAAAGCACCGTCCTTATTTGTACCACGTCCCTCGTCAATCTCGTAAATCACGTCATCACTATCGTGGAACAATGCCCAAGGACGACGGAATGTAGCAACGTCATATTCACCATCATCACGGTTTGCATTTCCGTTCTGTCCAGCCAAAGTAGACACATTACGCTTATACTTATAGCGGAATTCCACATCAGAAACAAATTCCTTCACATTGTCTCCCTTGCCTACATACAGTTTCACAAGACCTGTATCGGCACGTGCAGGAACTACAGCATATATGTAGTCGTTTCTCACACCGATTATCGCAGCCTCCTTATCATTAACAGTCACACGCAGATAGCTTGTGTCAGTACCAAGGTTCTGGCCTTTGATTATCAACTGTGTGCCTACTCCTCCACTGTCAGGAGAAAACGACACAAACTTTGATTCCTTGTTTGCATCAGGCGGATAAACAACGTGTCTCTCCTCCGCAATGTCATTATCGGCGCAAGCCAGGAAGATTGCGGCGACAAAAGCAAACATAAACGAGAATTTAAACAATCCGTTCATAAAGTTTAAGTTAATAAAAGATTTTAATAGTTAGGGTTTATTTATTTTGGTTATTTAAAGGATATAACAATTAAAAATAAAAAAATTAAAACGCACTGTATTTTTTTTTAAAACTCGTTTTCATTTTAACACAATTGCAACGTCCGGACAAATTTCTTATAATGCCAGTATATTATAAGGACTGAACATATATACGATAAGTATGTCCGGGCTTGGTCATAAACTCCATAACGCCGTCCTCTACGGCCTTACATTTCATCCTGCGTCCGTATTTTCCCGTCACTTTACGCACTTTCACGCCCGGCAGATACAACCGGCATACACCTCCGGTCTCCGACTTCACGCTTGCTTCCGTGAGACTTCCGTCGTCCCATTCCGCACCGAATGTGAAACCACCGTGCGCACGCAGTCCCTCGAAACTGCCGTCGTTCCATGCTTCGGGCAGTGCCGGCAGGAGCCACACACCTTTGACTGTGTTCTGCAGAAGCATCTCGGCTATGGCAGCTGCAGTACCAAAGTTGCCGTCTATCTGGAATGAAGGATGCGCACAGAAAAGATTTCCGTACATGCCGCCTGCGTTGTCGTCCATGCTCACCACTGTCACATCAGTAATATTCTGAGCCTTTTTCAGCAGGCTGTATGCACGCTCACCGTCGTTCAACCGTGCCCAGCATGCTACCTTCCATGCACGACTCCAACCCGTGGCACCGTCGCCGCGCCAGTTGAGCGATACCCTTGCTGCCTCAGCCAGACTGCGGTCGGTCAGAGTAGAAATACCGCTGCAAGGATAGAGCGCCATGAGATGGGACAGATGGCGGTGACGGTCGTCGGGCGTATCGTCGGTTTTCAGCCATTCCCTCAACTGTCCTTGTCCTCCTATATGCAGACCGTTGTCGAGCAAAGCATACTTCTCACGCAACTGAACTACGAAACTGTCGTTCTCGCCCAGCACTTCGGCGGCCTCAAGTGTATTGGCGAACAACTCGTGTATGAGCTGCTGCGCGTAGGCTGTGCCATCCTCCCAAGGTCCATGTTCTGGCGACCACTCGTCGGGCGCTATCAGTCGTCCGTCCTGCATCTTCAGGCGGTCGAACCAGTAAAGACATGTCTCCTTCATCACCGGCCACGCCACACTGCGCAGATATACGCGGTCGAGACCGTAGGCATAATGCTGCCACAGATGAGTACAATACCATGCATTGGCCGGGCGGTTGATGAGCCAGTCGGTATAACCGAACAGATTGTTCTGCGTATGCACGGCCCAACCGCGGCACCCGTCCTTGCGCGCCACGCGCTGCCACGAGCCATCTTGCTTCATGGCTTCGGTACTGACATAGTTGATGAACGGCATATGACATTCGGCAAGGTTCGTAACCTCTGCCGGCCAGTAGTTCATCTGTATGTTTATGTTGCTGTGATAGTCGCACTCCCATGGCGGATTGTTCACGTTGTTCCACAGTCCCTGCAAATTGGATGGCACCGCACCGCCGCGCGACGAACTTATCATCAGATAGCGGCCATACTGGAAACAGAGCATGTCGAGATAGTTATTATATTTGTGATTGCGCAGCAGTTCGTCGGTGGTCATCTGAGGCACGTCGTCCGTCAGTTCCAGATCCACACGTCCGAACAGACGGCTGTAGTCCTCCACATGGCGCGCACGCAGTTTCTTGTATGCCAAGGCACTCGCACGCTCCACACGTGCCGACACACGGGAGTGTACTCCACGCGCGTCACCGCTGGTGTATGTGGGCGATGACAGGTCGAAATCCGTGGAAGCTGCAAGCACCACTGTCACAGCGTCGGCACTGCTAACGACCAGCCGTCCGTCCTCCGTACGCACCGTTCCACCCTCAGCCTTCACAACTGCCTGCGCCTCATACTGCAGCAGATCTAGGCGTCCGCTCACAACAAACATATTGCCACCCGTCACTGCCTGCCGTCCTTCGCCGTCCACCATGCGCAATGCAAGATTGAGACGTCCGCGGCTGCCGGGAGTACTGAGCCTCATCACAACGACGCTGTCGGCATGACTGGCGAAATATTCACGCACATATCGCGTTCCTCCTATCGTATAGCTCACACGCCCCACACCCTCGTCAAGCGACAGTTCGCGGCGATATCCGGAACACGTGTCCGGTGTCTGGAAGTCCATGTATATATTGCCGAAGTTGCGGTATGCACCGCGTTTTTCCGTAGAGCCCGACCATAGGGTCTTCTCGTTGAACTGCACTTGCTCATGAGCCACACCTCCGAAGAACATGGCTCCCATGTCACCGTTGCCCACAGGCAGGGCCGACGTCATCCAGTCCAAAGCAGGTTCGTCGTACCACAACTTAAGAGGCACGCGCTCCGCAGCCTGCAACGGCACAGTAAGACATGCCGCTGCGAGCGACAAAAGAATATAAAGCGTATGTATGCTCATTGTTTTCATAGCGTACAGAAGATTTTCCGGTGCAGTCACGGCCACCAGCATCCTAAGCAATACAGACATATGCATGGAGCGCGGAAGGCCACAAAACCATAATGGGTATATATGACAGAACAACCGAAAACAAGAAAAATCGAAAAAAGAATACCATAAATGTTGTCGCACTGCCGTTCTACGCAATCATGAGGCGCCTAGCAAACACATAAGTCCATGCTCCTTACGGCATCATCAAAAAGCAGACCGAAAACGCCACGCCGTGCTAACGGATGTTAATTTTTTAACATATCATTTTTCGAAATCTACAACGCCGCAACCACATAATATGCCTTTTTCCAGAACGGAGAAACGATATCTCATGCTACCATAGCGGAGTATACAGGACGAAAAAGTCTTTTTTACATCTCCGTATGGCCCGTTTCAGGCGATGATACAGGCTATTCCATCACATGAAAAAGCCCATATCGCACCACGAAACGGCCTTTCTTACAAGCACACAAAGCGCACGTCATTTATCTAAAAAGGCATAACTTCCTATCTGTCAACAAAATACACGAACATCACGAAAACTGCGAAATTCAGCCGCAAACCTTCATTCGCTCCCGAAAAATCGATTTTCAGCCCTCCCGCGCCATGCGTTTTTTAACACTCTCCCTTATGTCCGACCCTCATTTTCCACCTTCAACGGCCACCGTTACAATATATCCGCCGATGTCATATCGGCCGTCACATTAATAATATTAATATAAAATATTTTACCATTTGCAAACTAATTCATAAATTTGCAGTTCGAAACGTAACATACTGGAGACCATGCCGATATGCGGTCAAAGCCGGCACAGTTCTCATATTCTTACTTAAAAACACATCCATACCGATGGTTCTCAACTACATCTGGATAGCATTCTTCGTCATAGCCTTCGCCATTGCCGTGGTGCGGCTGGTGTTCATGGGCGACACCGAGGTTTTTCCCGCAATCATGAATTCAACCTTCGACACGTCGAAGACGGCGTTCGAAATTTCAATAGGACTCACGGGAGTATTGTCACTATGGCTCGGAATCATGAAGATTGGCGAGCGGGGCGGAGTGGTCAACGCTTTGGCGCGGGTGCTCTCGCCGGTGTTCACACGCCTTTTTCCCGACATTCCCAAGGGCCATCCAGCAACAGGATCAATCTTCATGAACATCGCGGCCAACATGCTGGGCCTCGACAACGCCGCCACTCCACTCGGACTGAAGGCCATGGAGCAGCTCCAGACGCTAAACAAACGCAAGGACACGGCCACCAACCCCATGATAATGTTCCTCGTGCTCAACACGTCGGGACTGACCATAATTCCCGTATCCATCATGGTTTACCGTGCGCAGATGGGCGCGGCGCAACCCACCGACGTATTCATACCACTGCTGCTCGCCACCTTCTGCTCCACTATGGCCGGCATCATCGCCACTTCACTCTATCAGCGCATCAATCTGCTCAACCGCACCATGGTGCTCACGCTCGGCGGTATGTGCGTGGCTGTGGCGGCGATAATATGGGGCTTCGGCAGCATGGACAAGGTGACGATGGGTACTGTGAGCACATCGGCAGCCAACATACTGCTGTTTCTCATCATCATAGTGTTCATTCTGGCCGGCGTGAGGAAGAAAGTGAACGTTTACGACGCCTTCATAGAAGGTGCGAAGGACGGTTTCTCCACCGCCGTGCGCATCATTCCCTATCTTATCGCAATGCTCGTGGCCATCGGAGTGTTCCGTGCTTCTGGCGCTATGGACGTGCTAATCAATGGTGTGCGCTGGCTTGTGGAGGCATGCGGAGGCAACTCCGACTTCGTGGGCGCGCTGCCAACGGCAATCATGAAACCTCTCTCGGGCAGCGGAGCACGCGGAATGATGGTTGACGCCATGACCACTTACGGTGCCGACTCGTTCGTAGGCCGTCTGAGCTGCGTGTTCCAAGGCTCCACAGACACCACGTTCTACATCCTCGCCGTCTACTTCGGCAGCGTGGGAGTACGCTACACCCGCCACGCCGTGGCCTGCGGACTGCTGGCCGATCTTGCCGGTATTCTGGCAGCGATAGCCGTATGCTACATGTTCTTTTAAAGGTAAAATGGTAAAGAGTAAAAAGGTAAAAAATTAAATTAAGAGCGGGAAAAGACACATATATAGAGCGAGGAAAAATAAAAAAGAACGGAAAACGGAAGAGATTGAAATAATAAAGAATTAAAGAGAGAAAGAAAAAACTGGAGAAAATAAAACGATAAAAAATAAAAAGAGAGACGGAAAAGCTTACGACTGGCGATAAAGAGAACACGATATATAAGTTATGCAAGAAATTCGCACTGAGAATTATACGCCTTTGTGTGTTCTTGCGCGACAGCCAACATGAGCAGATCATGTCTCGACAGATATACCGGAGTGGAACAAGCATCGGCGCAAATGTAGCCGAAAGCGTATTTGCGCAAAGTGATGCTGACTATATAAACAAACAGAAAATAGCTTTGAAAGAAGCCAGCGAAACACGTTACTGGCTTGAGCTTCTACATGAAGCCGGTTTCATAACCGCCAAGGCTTACGAATCATTGCTGAATGATGTGAACACAATAATAGGAACATTGATAAACATAATTAATAAATTAAAGGATAAATGCGATAAAAAGTAATGTCACAAAGACACATAAGTGTTTCATACAAATATGTATTATCTTCTGTGCTTTACTTTTTTACCGTTTTACTTTTTTACATTTAAGAATATGGCTGGACTATCTTCTCTTGCAAAAGATACTGCTATTTATGGATTGAGCAGCATCGTTGGACGTTTCCTCAACTATCTGCTCGTGCCGCTCTACACGGCCAAGCTGTCGGCAGCAAGCGGCGGCTACGGCGTCATAACCAATGTCTATGCCTACACGGCGCTGCTGCTCGTCATCCTGACCTACGGCATGGAGACCACTTTCTTCCGCTTCGCCAACAAGGAGGGCGAGGCTCCGAAGAAGGTATATTCCACCACACTGACAGCCGTGGGCTTCACATCGCTGCTGTTCGTCGTGATTATTCTGACGTTCATAGGGCCGATATCCGGCGCCATGGGCTATGCCGACCATCCGTCGTATGTATGGGTAATGGCCATCGCCGTGGCTCTCGATGCCTTCCAGTGCATACCCTTCGCCTATCTGCGCTACAAGAAACGCCCGGTGAAGTTCGCGGCACTCAAGCTGTTCAACATCGTGCTCACCATAGCACTCAACCTCGTGTTCTTCCTCCTTCTGCCCGCACTCTATGATAACGGCGGCGCCGACTCACTGGTGGGAAAAATCTACAGCCCGGAGGTTGGCGTGGGCTACGTGTTCTACATCAATCTGTTCTGCTCCGCGTCGCTCATGTTCTGTCTGCTGAAAGAGCTCACCGGCTTCCGTTATGTGTTCGACCGCGCCCTGCTGCGACGCATGCTTTCATACAGCTGGCCTATTCTTGTACTCGGCATTGCGGGCATCCTGAACCAGACTGCCGATAAGATTCTTTTCCCCTACATATATAAGAACGCTGACGCCCACGCCCAGCTGGGCATCTACGGTGCGGCGAGCAAGATAGCCATGATAATGGCAATGATAACCCAGGCGTTCCGCTACGCCTACGAGCCATTTGTCTTCGGCAAGTCGAAAGACAAGGACAACCGGGAGACTTACGCCAAAGCCATGAAGTATTTTCTCATCTTCACGCTACTGGCATTCCTCGTCGTGGTGGGCTACATGGACATTCTGCGCCATCTCATCGGCCGCGACTACTGGAGCGGACTTAAGGTTGTGCCCATCGTCATGGCAGCCGAGATCATGATGGGCGTTTACTTCAACCTGTCATTCTGGTACAAACTCATCGACAAAACCATCTGGGGTGCATGGTTCTCAGGTGCGGGATGCCTTGTGCTTATACTCGTAAACGTCATCTTCGTACCGCGCTACGGCTACATGGCATGCGCCTGGGGAGGCTTCGCCGGATACGGCACAGCCATGCTGCTCTCCTATTTCGTCGGACAGAAACATTATCCGATAGCTTATCCGGTGAAGGAAATGGCGCTCTACACAGGTGTGGCGCTGGTGATGTTCGCCGCCATGACAGAGACAAACTCCAACCTGCCCGTATGGGCCGCGCTTGCTGTCAACACGTTGCTCATACTGCTCTTCACCGCCATGATAGTGAAGCGTGACCTGCCTCTGAGCGGACTGCCCGTCATAGGCAAGTATTTCAGAAAGAACAAATCATAATAAAACACAATACATTAAACAAAACATCAAACAAAGGATTTATGAAAATCAAGACATTATTATTGTCGGCACTACTCGCTACGGGAACGGCCGCACACGCCGATGAAGGCATGTGGACTCTTTTCGATCTGCCAAAGCCTGTCTTTGAACAGATGCAGAGCTACGGCTTCGCTCTGCCATACGAAAACTTATATTCGAGCAATGACGCGATAAAGAATACTGTGGTGAATTTCTCAGGATTCTGTTCGGGTGTCGTTGTGTCACCGGACGGTCTGGTGTTCACAAACCACCACTGCGGTTTCGAGGCAATCCGCAGCCATTCAACAGTAGAGCACGACTACATGCTCAACGGTTTCTACGCCAAGAGCTATGAGGAGGAACTGCCCAATGAGGATATGTTCGTCAGCTTCATGGTCGACCAGAAGGACATCACCGACTACGTCAACGGATTCGGAATACAGGAAATGAGCATCGACCGTCAGGAACAGTTGCTCGACTCTCTTGAGAACGCCATGTCGAAAGACGTTAAGGCCAACGACAGCACTCTGCGTCTGGAGATAAAGCCTTTCTACGAAGGTAACAGATATTATGCCACAACTTACCGCGACTTCACCGACCTGCGACTGGTCTTCACCATCCCGAAGTCAATGGGTAAATACGGTGGCGAGACCGACAACTGGATGTGGCCGCGCCAGACTTGCGACTTCTCCGTATTCCGCATCTACGCCGATCCGAAGACAAACGGTCCGGCCGAATACTCAAAGGACAACGTACCTTATCGTCCGGAACACTGGGCACAGGTGTCGCTCGATGGTTACAAGGACGGCGATTTCGCCATGACAATGGGTTATCCGGGTTCTACCGAGCGTTACCTCTCATCGTACGGAATACATGAAATGCGCGACGCACAGAACGCTCCTCGTGCTCAGGTGCGCGGCATCAAGCAGGAAATAATGATACGCCACATGCGCGCCAACGAGGCTGTCCGCATCAAGTACGACTCAAAATACGCTCAGAGCTCCAACTACTGGAAGAACTCCATCGGTATGAACAAATGTATCGACAGCATCGGAATCATCAACCAGAAGCAGGAATACGAGAAGCGCATACGCCAGTATCAGGAACAGACCGGCATACTCAAGGGCAAACTCGACTTCGACAAGATGGCAGAACTCTACAAAAAGCGCTTCGACGTGATGCGTACGCTCACTCTCTTCAGCGAGACTTTCGGCCGTACAAACGAATTCACAACACGTGCATTCATGCTATCCAACGGTATGGAGGTGAAAGGTCCGAAGGACAATCCTAAGAAACAATACGTAGAATTCGCCGACAACAGCGAAGAGTGGGACGAGGCTCTCGACAAAGAGGTGATGGCCGCACTGCTGAAGAACTTCGCAGAACAGGTTGATCCGTCTGAGCTGCCTGACTTCTACAAGACCATAAAAAAGAAATTCAAGGGCGACTACACAAAATACGTGGATTATCTCTACAGCAAGTCTGTAATCATGAAGAAGGGTGAGAAAATCTACTTCAACTCTAAATCATACAAGAAAGATCCGGGTGTACAGTACGGAATAGACCTCATCGAGGCGCTGGGAGCTCTCCGCGAGGAACTCATACCGGTGAACGACGAGATCGAAATGCAGGAGCGCTATCTCTGCGACGCCAAACTCCGCATGGAGCAGGACCTGCCCCACTACTCTGACGCCAACTTCACAATGCGTCTGAGCTACGGTCAGGTAGGCGGATATGAGCTCGGCGGCAAACCGTCTGGCTACTATACAACAGCCGAGAGCATCGTTGAGAAGATGAACCGTGCCGACGAGAACATCGAGTACGCTGCCGAACCGATAATGAAGGAACTGCTTTCAAGCAAGGACTTCGGCATGTACACCGACAAGACAACAGGCAAGATGCAGCTCTGCTTCCTCACCAACAACGACATCACCGGCGGTAACAGCGGTTCGCCGATGTTCAACGGAAGAGGCGAACTCATCGGACTTGCATTCGACGGCAACTGGGATTCTCTCTCAAGCGACATCCACTTCGACACTCGCCTGGCACGTTGCATCGGCGTAGACATACGCTACGTGCTGTTCATGATGGACAAGTGGGGACACGCTGACCGTCTGCTCAGAGAAATCAACGCACGATAATCATCCGGCGGGAACACCGTTCCCGCACCGGATTTTTCCTTATACAACCAACAAATACCAAAATACACACCCTATGAGAACAGGAAAGATTCTTGCAACAGCGCTTATCTGCATGATATCGGCAGTATATGCGGACGCCAAAATAAAGATACTGTACGGTCCGTATCTGCAGAACGTAAAGGCCGACGAGGCCACAATAGTGTGGGAGTCGGACACGGTTTCCGTGGGATGGGTTGAGATTGCGCCCGACGACGGCACTCATTTCTACAGTGAGGAGCGTACGAAGTATTTCGACACCACCAACGGTGTGAAGAACGCTTCTACGGTGCACACAGTGAAGATAGAGGGCCTGCAGCCTGCAACAACCTACCGCTACCGCATCTATTCAAAGGAAATCCTGTCTCATAAAGGCACGAAGGTTATATACGGAGACGTTGCGGCGACCAATGTTTTCAGAAAACAACCGCTGAAGTTCACAACGAGCGACTACACAAAAGATGCCGTTTCGTTCGTCATGCTCAACGACATTCACGGACGCAGCGACCTCATTCCGAAGCTGCTCGAGCTCGCCGCATACGACGACAAGGACTTCGTGGTGTTCAACGGCGACATGGTATCGTCGTTCGCCGACAAGAAATCGGTGTTCGAAGGGTTCATGAACACGAGTGTTGAACTGTTCGCCTCGCAGAAGCTAATGTACTATGCACGCGGCAATCATGAGACGAGAGGCGAGTTCGCCACGTCGTTCCATGAATATTTCTCGCCCGAGGAGCCACATCTATATTATGTGTTCAGACAAGGTCCGGCGTGCTTCATCGTTCTTGATACCGGAGAAGACAAGCCCGACTCAGACATAGAATACAGCGGCATAACCGACTACGACAACTACAGAACGCAGCAACAGAAGTGGCTGGAAAGCCTTTCCGACAACAAACTGGTGACCGGTGCCAAGTACAGAATTGTCATAGCACACATGCCGCCATCACGTTCGAAGGACATATGGCACGGACAGAAAGAGGTTCTCGAGAAGTTTGTCCCTGCGCTGAACAGTCTCGGTGTCGATCTGATGTTGTGCGCACACCTTCACCGCAATGTGTATGAGGAGGCGGGAGACATGATAAAGTTTCCCGTCGTGGTCAACTCCAACGAGAGCGTCCTTGCCGCCGATATAACACAGGAGGGCATCGACATCTCAATAACAGGACTTGACGGAAAGAACAAGTTCAGGAAGACGTTTGCCAGATAAAGGGCTGTCCGCAGTACGCGGCTCCAACGGCCATCTGGCCACATACAGCCTCTCCGTCCGCACGACAATGCACGACGGCAGACAACAAGGCAAAAGGCAAATCGCACAAGAAAGAACATCCACTGATAAAAAACCGCCGGAGCTCATGGCTTTTCATCCCATGATCCGGCGGTTTTCCTTTTTCCCGCTCTTTCCATACATCCACACGCCATGGCATAACAGTCTTTCCTTTCTCATCACATCATTCGCCAAACGCCGCAATTACGGCTGCACATCGTATTATCCTTCCACCTTCAGCCCAATGACATTCACCATATAATTATATTACTGATGCCTCCTCAGAAATTCAACTGTGACTGGTTATAATTAAAAACAGCAACTCCCGTCCCATATCGGCTTTGTTTCTTTCCGCAGAAATAGAAATAATCTGGGAACTTACAATTTTTCAGTATCCCGCGATTTTTCCGTCCGAGTTTTCTGTTCTACCCCGAAAAATAAATGAGAATTTGCGCGCAGACCTTCCTTCGGACACAAATTCGCGAAAAATAACAGCATTACACAATACACTGAACATCAGACGTTTACATCCGAGAGATATTTCCTCGCCATGCAATAAGCACCGTTTCAGCACGTGATATAGCCCGTTTCATGGCCTGATATGCACAATATCACACCCTGAAACAGACAAAACCGGAGGCTGATATGGGCATTATCGGAACGCAGAATGAATTTGACGGCAATCCATTGCAGGGTATACTGCAAAGCCGTTCGGACTGAAATGGGCTTTATAATACTGTATTTAACATTTCTTTACATCTCTTTTGCGATTTTATTTTGTCAAAAAAAAGTCAA
>USDT01000025.1 GCA_900553465.1 uncultured Prevotella sp. | reverse complement strand
TTACGTCTGTTTTCCGAAAATATTTTGTCAAAAAAAAGTCAAGAAAAACTGTAAGTCCGCCTCTCGGGTTTTCTTCAGAAACGCTGATTCTGTAATATGGAAAAGCACTGAAAGATATGCAACAAGCGTGCTGTGAGGGCGTGTCGGTTGCGGCAGTGTGAATTTATCATTAGGGGGGAAAGCCCCGTTGCTGTTCATGCCACATTGCGGTGTCCTGCCATTTTAGTTTGTTCTATGATGATTTATGGATAAAAAACAATCCATACGGAATTTCTACGGAATCGTCATGGCCCTTCCCCTTGTCTGCTTCCTGCTCCTGTCGGCCGGCTTTTCCGGTGGTTGAGGCTTCGCTATGGCGTTTTCTCTGTCGCACGTCCACACGGCATATGAAAAATCGGAGGGGTAAAACTGTCGTGGCGTTAACTTAAAATAGATATAAAATCCAAGTTTTCAGACATAGCGTGTATGTATGTCTTCTGCTTTGGCATCCGCATCGCGCGCAAATAAAAATATGTCTTAAAATTTTAAGGCTATCGTTTTTCTTTTTTCAAAAAATATGTAACTTTGTGAAACAATCTATATCATCTGCTTCTACTTTTACCGTGCCTTGCGTACACATACATCCGGCTGGATGTACTGCATGCGGGAGATGAGGCAGATGTCTGACGATACAGGAAGTCATGTGTAGCCGCCACCATGCGGCACAAATCAGAAGTACTGTTATAATTACAGAAAAAAGAACACACGATGAAATCCTTGATAATTATACTACTGACAATATGTCTCCTTCCTCTTACGTCCTCCGCTTCTGACGAAGTGGAGTTCTGGCTGCGCAAACTGGACTACAGTCTTGAGCACAAGGATAAGTATGAGAATGTGAAGAAGCACCGTATAGCATATCTGCGCCGTTCGCTTAATGTTGCAAAAGGACCAGTGCGACGCTACAAACTGTGCCATAGTCTTTTTGAGGAGTATAAGGCCTATCGCAACGATTCGGCTATGGCTTATGCATGGCAGTGCATGCAGCTGGCCGAAAAGACCGGCAATGACGACATGATGGTGGAGGCCCGTTGCGCCGTTGCCTTCTGTCAGATATCGGCGGGCATCATGAACGAAGCCTACAACACGATTTCTGTCATAAATCCCGAGCACCTGGATGTGAAGCAGAAAAGAGACTATTATAGTCTGTGTTCGAAATTGTGGCAGGAAAATGCCAATTATACCAACGTCACGCCTTACTGCGACAATTACAAGAAGAAGAGCATAGCCTATGTGGACACGCTTGTTATGCTGACTCCGAAGAACAGTGCCGAGTACTGGATGCACATGTGTACGCTGCAGATGCGTACCGGACAGTGGGAGAAAAGCATCGAGGCCTTCAGGAATTTCCAGAAGTATGGTAACGTGGACAGTCATACCAAGGCTATGACCTATGCGGTGGTGGCATGGGCATTCACCGGACAGGGCCAGACGGACAGTGCCAAGGTGTATTTCGCAAGGTCGGCCATCTACGACAATATTTCGTGCACACGTGAGATAACGGCGCTTTATCTGCTTGCCAAACTCATATATAAGGACGATTACAACCGCGCAAGCCGTTACATACATCTCGCACTCAACGACATCACTTTCTACGATTCGCGCCAGCGCAAGATAGACCTCGGAGCCATATTGCCGCTCATCGAGCAGGACCGTTATGAGGCCATACGCAGCCAGCGCAATTACTTCATGCTTGCCGCCGCGCTCTTCGTGGTGCTGCTTGCTGTGTCGTTGCTGTCGGTGAGATTTGTCAGACGCAAGAATGCAAAGATAATGCAGGCGCGCAATACCATCAGTGAGAACCTGGCACAGCTGCGTGAGGTGAACCGGCAACTCACCGAGGCGAACAAGATTAAGAACGAATATATCGGCATGTCGTTCTGTGCCAACTCCGAGCTTTTGTCAAGATTACAGAAACTCTTCACCGTGCTTGACCACAAGATTGTGGCCCATCAGTATGGCGACCTGCGCGCAATAATCGACCGCACCGTGCTCGACACTGAGCGCGACAGTATGTATGCGTCGTTCGACGCTGCGTTCCTCAAACTGTTCCCGGACTTCATCGAGAAATACAATCTACTGTTCGACGAGAAGTATCGCACCATACCGCGAAAGAATTCTCTTACGTCCGAAATGCGCATCTTCGCACTCATACGTCTTGGCATAAACGACAGCGAGCGCATTGCCAACTTCCTGAACTACTCGGTGCATACGGTCAACACATACAAGACGCGTGTGAAAAACCGCTCACTGCTCGACAACAGCAAGTTCGAACCGGCCATAATGGCCATCTGAAAACTAACCGGCAGGACGGGCTGTAAGTTCTCCGCAGGCAGTATAATACATCCGAAAAACACATGAACAAGGCATGTTTTTCATGTCTTATTCTTTATTCTGTACTGTTTTTCTGTAATACAAAACGGTTACATCGCGAAATGTAACATATTGATAATCAGTTGTATGTGATTATACAACTGATAAAATCATTATACAAGTACTAAAAACGCTGATATATTTTTCTTTTTTTTCTAATTTTGCATGGTACGAATCTAAATTTTATATAAACCTAAATTAATTTTAACGTATGATTAAACGATTACCTATTTATCTTTTGTTGACAGCCTTAGGTACTGGGGCCGTGTCTGGCGCATATGCAATAGACATAAAAGATGATGTTTATCAGATTGCGACGGCATCTGATCTGATGGAGTTCTCCAATCTTGTAAGTGGAGGCAGCAGCAACATCCGTGGTGTGCTTACCAACGATGTGGACATGTCAGGTGTGGAGTTCTCACCCATCGGCAATAGTGAAGTGCCTTTCAACGGAACCTTTGACGGAAACTGTCATTATGTGCGCAATCTTAATATCGATGCGCCGGGACAGAGCTATGTTGGATTATTCGGAGCTGTGGCCGACGGTGCTTATATAAAGAATGTGATTGTCGACGCTGCCAGCTCAATTAATGGCGAGGAGTTCTGCGGCGGTATTGCCGGCGGATCTATTGGCGGTGGAACGGTGACTATCGAAAACTGCGGTAATGAGGCATCGGTTTATGCAAACGGAGCAAATGCAGCAGGCATCATCGGAGTGAGCTATCTGGGAAGTTGCAACTTCAATATAAGCAACTGTTATAACGCAGGAAATATAGACGGCGGACGTGAGAGCGCTGCCATCTCCGGTTGGGTAGGCGGCGGTTCTGTCATCAGAAACTGCTATAACGCTGGAAACATCGTCGGTATGGACGGCACACAGTCGCTCTATCGCAATACTTGCACATCGTCAGGTCTTTACGACATATATGGTTATCAGGGCACTCCGGTGAGTGTGGAGGAACTGGAGAGTGGTGCTGCTGCATACGCGATGAACAACAACGGCAATAATAATATATGGTATCAGACACTTGGTGAGGACAGCCAGCCGGTGCCTTTCAATACACACGGTACTGTGTATGTTATCGGTAACCTCAACTGTGATGGTTCACCTATGGGAGAAGTGAAAGGTTATTCCAATGAGGATGAGTCCATACGCACTCCTCACGATTTCGTTGACGGAGTTTGCTCGGCGTGCGGCGATGTCGATCACGACTTTGTTGCTGCCGATGAGAACGGACTATACGCATTGTCTACAGCTCAGCAGCTCTACTGGTTCGCAGCTTATGTGAACAGAGTTGACCAGACTGCCGGAGCATATCTCACAGCAGATATCGACTTCAGTGAGTATTCTGCCAAGGGCGTAATGATAGGCGATGTTGAGGAAGCTCCGTACACAGGAACATTCGACGGATGCGAGCACAAGATAACCATTGCCTATGATGTTACAAAGGATAATGTGGCTCTCTTCCGTTTCATAAAGGATGCTAAGATAAGCAATCTGCTTGTAGATGGTTCTATCAATACAACGGCACGCTATGCCGGAGGTCTTCTCTGTATGTCAAGAGGCTCTTCTGTTATAGAGAACTGTGTGAGCACGGTGGACATCACGTCTTCTTATTCAGGCGACGCCACGCACGGAGGTATGGCATCCAACACACACGACAACATCATATTCCGCAACTGTGGTTATGCAGGCCAGATGGATGCTCCGCAGAGTGAGGGATGCGCTGGTATCATCGGCTATGCACACGGAGGCAAGGAGATTCTGCTGCAGAATGTATATGTAGTGAGCAATCTGAACCTGCCGTCAGGTACGTTTGATGTATTCGCACGCAAGACTCCACAATACGACAACTGCTATTACTGGACTCCTTTTGCTGACAACGATTTCGCCACACTGCTGAACGACGAGGAAGATGTTGCCAACGGTGGTCTGTGCTATATTCTCAATGGTTACAATTCTGGCGAGGGCCAGTGGACACAGACTATCGGTACAGACGAATGTCCGCTGCCTTTCAAGGGTCATGAGAATGTATATGTGGCAGGCGATGTGAGCTGCGACGGTATGCCGGGTGCAAATGCAAGCTATTCCAACACTGAAGGCGGACTCAATAGACCTGAACACAACTATGTTGACGGTGTTTGCCAGAGCTGTGGCTCACGTTACATCACTACCGGCGAACAGCTCATGGCTGCTGCTGACGATATTGCAACCGGACATGCAAGCCGTGTAATGAACATAACACTGGGTGCTGATATTGACATGAGTGGCATCTACAATTATCCGGGCATCGGAACTGTGGACTATCCTTATGCAGGTGTATTCGAAGGTAACGGTCACCGCATCCTTAATCTGCAGATAGACAATGACATGGAAGGCAACAAGGGACTGTTCGGTGTTGTGACCGGCGGTGCTAAGATCAGAAACGTGGTAATGGATGCTTCCTGCTATATCTACGCCAAGGCATGGGCCGGAGGTATTGTAGGTACTGCCAAGAGCAGCGGACTTGTTGAGATCTCTGGTTGTGGTAACGAGGCCGATATCACTGTTACTGGTGCAAATGCCGGTGGTATCATCGGTGTGAACGACCAGCAGACAGCACTCGTATTCCTTACCAATTGCTACAATACAGGTGTAATAACAGCACAGCGTGAAAGCGCCGCATTGTCAGGATGGTTGGGTGACAGAGCAAAGGTTGTCAATTGCTACAACGCTGGTGAGGTGACAGCTTCAGGACTTGATGGAAAGAATACTTTCGCACGTGGTAACAAATGCGAATATGTGAACTGCTACGAACTTGACGGCTCACAGGTGACAAGCGTCACAAGCACTCAGGTGAGAAACGGTGAATTGTGTTACCTGCTCAATGGTAAGAAGAGTGAGGATGTGGTGTTCTTCCAGACACTTGATGAAGACATGCATCCGGTGCTTGACAAGACACACAAAGTGGTTTACTTCGATGGCACAGACTATGTGAACGAACTTGATACAGACGCAATAGAAGACATCGAAAACGCTGCCGATGCCAAGGTTGAGGGCATCTGGTCGCTTTCCGGTGCAAAGATGCAGACACTGCAGAGAGGCATCAATATCGTGAAGATGTCTGACGGAACAGTGCGCAAAGTGCTTGTGAAATAAACATAAATCCTGAATTCCTGAGTCCGGCCTGCAATATGGCAGGCCGGAGCAGGAAATATGTTACGCAAACATTCACCTGTGCTGTAGATAAAGTCTGGATTTCAAAAAACGTAAACACTATACATTATATATAATAAAATAAGGTTAATATGAAAAAGATTTTATTGTTACTGTCTTTTGCATGCCTGGCTCTGATGGCAAAGGCGCAGGAAGACTATGAGCCGAAGGCTGATCCTAAGGCTGTAGTAGTCTCTGGCAGCGCGCGCTTCACGGTGCTCACGCCGCAAATGATACGTATCCAGTACAGCAAGGACAAGAAATTCGAAGACCGCGCTACATTCGCGGTTGTTAACCGTCGTCTGCCGGTGCCGGCGTTCAAGACACGCGAAGACGACAACTACTTGTATATCAGTACGAGTGATCTCGAACTGAAATATCGCAAGAATGCAGAAATAAATGCTGCTGACAAGAATCCTGATGTGCTTTCCATTACGTTCACGCTCAATGGCAGGAAAGTGCTGTGGTATCCGGGAAAGGACGACGCGCTCAACCTTAAGGGCACGACACGAACACTCGACGGATGCATAGGAGACTCAAAGCGTCCTGAACTCGAGAACGGATTGCTCTCGCGTGCAGGATGGGCCATCATTGACGAGTCGTATTCGGCACGAAGGGGTGACGGCAGCCGCACATTCGCATTCGACAATAACGTGAACGGTATGTCATGGGTAGCACCGCTCGCAGACAAGACAGCTATCGACTGGTACTTCCTCGGCTACGGCCATCAATATAAAAAAGCACTGTACGATTATACGCTTATCGGTGGAAAACAGCCGATGCCACCGCTCTTCGTGCTCGGTTACTGGTACAGCAAATACCAGCGTTACTCACAGCAGGACTTTGTAGATATTGTCACAGATATAAAGAACAACAAGATTCCTATCGACGTGATGATTCTTGATATGGACTGGCACACTGAGGGATGGACCGGATGGACATGGAACAAAGAGCTTATTCCGGATCCGCAGGGACTTCTCAAATGGATGCACGAACAGGGCCTGAAAGTGTCGATGAACCTTCATCCGGCCGACGGAGTGGACAGCGACGAGGAGAACTTCAGCCTGCTTGCGAAGGATATGGGCCTGGATCCGGCAACCACAAAGGTTGTTCCATGGCAGCTCGAGGACTCTGTATTCTATAAGAACATGTTCAAGGACATCCTGCACCACAGAGAGAAGGACGGTGTGGACTTCTGGTGGCTCGACTGGCAGCAGAACCTCACCAACCCGCGTATGGACGGACTGAGCGAGACATTCTGGTGCAATCACGTGTTCTACAACGACATGAAAGCCACTCATCCGGACCGTCGTCCGCTGATATTCCACCGTTGGGGTGGACTCGGAAGCCACCGTTATCCTATCGGTTTCTCCGGCGACTCGTTCTCCACATTCCCGACACTCGCCTTCCAGCCTTACTTCACAGCCACTGCTGCAAACGTGGGCTTCGGCTACTGGGGACATGATCTTGGCGGCCACCAGCACGGCAACAACGATCCGGAACTTTATCTGAGATGGATGCAGTATGGTGTGTTCTCTCCGCTTTTCAGAACTCATGCTACAAACGATCCGAAGATTGAGATGCGCATCTGGAAATATCCTAACTTCCCGGATCTGCTCCAGACTGTGAAACTCAGATACGAACTCATGCCTTACATATACACCGCCGCACGCGAGTCGTATGATACAGGTGTCGCAATATGCCGCCCGCTGTATTATGACTATCCTGAAGTGAACAACGCCTACCGTTATGAGGACGAATACATGTTCGGCGACGAAATTCTCGTTGCGCCTGTTCTGACAGCCGGAAAGAATGGAAAAACAGAAAGAAAGATCTGGCTGCCGGAAGGAAAATGGTTCGACGTGTGCCGCAACAAGGTTGTGGAAGGCGACAGAGAGTTTGTGGATTACTACAAGCAGACCGAAATTCCTTATTTCTATAAGGCCGGAAGCATCATCGTGAACTACGAGAATGTGATGAACCTCAACAACCGTCCTGACCGCATCGTGCTGAAGGTTGTGCCAGGCGCTGACGGTTCTTCAACACTTTACGAGGATGAGAACAACACCGAAGGCTACAAGTCGGGATTGTTCACCAACACCAGATTCGAGCAGAAACGTACCGCAGGAAGCGTCACTCTGACCATCAACGCACGCGAAGGTTCGTTCCCGGGAATGCCGGAGAAACGCAACTACACCGTGAAACTGCTTGCAGAGAACGCTCCTACAGCGGTAAGTCTTGACGGCAAGAAGCTCAGTAGCACAGACTGGAGCTACGACAAGGCCACACGCACTGTGAAGATAAATCTCGCCAACATACCATGTGGCAAGAAAACGGTGGTAAAGGTGAACGTGAAATAATAAATCCGGAGACAGTGCCGGACGCAATGTGCCGGCCTGCGCTCCATGTCTGAACCGCCTCGTGCGGACCGTTCCGCACGGCGGCAGAGGACATGAATCCGGAAAAGAATCAATGGTTCGTAAAACAAAAAACAGAAAGAAATGAGAAATATCAGTATTATATTCATATTGTCAATACTGTTCGGATATACAGTCAAGGCGCAGACTTACCAGAATCTGTGGATAACAGGAAGCGCCGTTCCAGAAGGAACACGCCAGCTGCAGAAGACTCCCGACGGTGAATTCAGATTTGCCGGAACACTCAAGGACGGCGAACTGAAGATAATGACCACCGAGAAGGCTGGCGCCGACACCAAGTATATCGCACCTAAATATGAAGATTCGTACATTGTGAATAAAGGCATCGAAGCCGAACTTACGTCTGATGCCGGCAAGGCTTCATGGGTGGTGCCGTTCGCAGAAGACCGCTACCGTTTCTACGTAAGCAGCGACTGCAAGAAACTTACAGGCGAACTGTTTGTGCCTTGGGAAGAGGCTTACGTGGGCGGTGGTGCCACTGATGCAGGCTGGGACGCCTTCAAGGTGGAACTGATGAAACAGAGTCCCGACAACGAAATGGTATGGACATGGACCGGTGAGTTGAAAACCCATCAGAATATCGAGGAGCCTTCAAGCTTCAAGATTATGGGATTGAGAAACTGGGGACAGAAAGAGATTCACCCGTTTGTACAGGGTGAGGACCCGCTCGGCACAAAACTCGTAAGAACAAACGGCGATGATACCAAATGGACAATAACTAAGGACGGAACATACCGCATCACAGTGGATGTGTTCAACGAAACATTCAAAGCAGAACTGATCTCTCAATAACAATAATAAGAATGCCGTCGGTCTGGAGCGATCCTGCATTTTGACGCATGAAGAATATTGCAGGACGCGTCCGGACGACGACATACACAAAGATATTCAATAGTCTGAAAACCAGAGAAACACCGGGTCCGCCATTGGTTGTGTTAACCGATGGCGGATATTTTTATGTTGTTTTCTCCGGGATATAAAAATAAATCAAGTCTGTCTTGTCAGTTGTTTTTGCGGGCAGCGGCTTTCTCCATCTCCACTTTCTTCACTTTCTTGAAAAGCTCCGAGGCGAACACGAGGTCGTTCAGCTTTTCGTTGGTGGATGTCATGACGTCATCCTTGGTGCCCTGCCATTCCTTGTTACCCTGATATATGAATATGATGTTCTCGCCAATGCCCATCACCGAGTTCATGTCGTGCGTGTTGATGATGGTCGTGATGTTGAAGTCCTTGGTGATGTCGCTCAGCAGCGAGTCTATCACGAGAGACGTGCGCGGGTCGAGTCCTGAGTTAGGTTCGTCGCAGAACAGATACTTCGGGTTGAGCACAATGGCGCGGGCTATGGCCACACGCTTCTGCATACCGCCCGATATCTCGCCCGGAAACTTGTACTGTGCGTCGCCGAGGTTCACTCGGTCGAGACATTCCTGTGCGCGTTTCACACGCTCGCGGTAGTTCATCGACGAGAACATGTCGAGCGGGAACATCACGTTCTCCAGCACATTGAGCGAGTCGAAGAGTGCGGCGCTCTGGAATATCATGCCCATCTCGCGGCGCATGTTCACGCGTTCCTCCTTGCTCAGTCCCACAAAGTCGCGTCCGTCGTACAGCACCCGGCCGCTTGTGGGTGTGAGCAGTCCCACCAGATTTTTCATCAGCACGGTCTTTCCGCTTCCGCTCTGACCTATGATGAGGTTTGTCTTTCCGTCCTCAAAGACCGCATTTATGTCCTTCAACACTTCCTTGCCGTCGAACGATTTATATAAATGTTGTATTTCAATCATCTTTTTCTTCGTGATAAATTTGTTGTATTCTGGTCTTTCCTTTTCCGTCAGCCCTCTGCGAAGCCTTTGCTCAGGAGAGCAGCTGGGTGAGGAATACGTCGGAGAACAGTATGAGAACACTTGAGCTCACCACCGCGTCGGTGCTGGCTTTTCCCACTTCAACCGAACCTCCCTCCACGGTGTAACCGAAGTATGAGGACACGCTCGCTATGATGAACGCAAAGAAAAGACTTTTTATGATACTCATCCATACGAACCATGAGTTGAACGAATGTTGCAGTCCGAGCGTCAGGTCGTCTGGTGGAAGTATGTGGCCTATGTACGCCGTGCCGTAAGCTCCGAGTATACCGGTGGCCGAAGAGAATATCACCAGAAACGGCATGATGGTCACCAGGCCGAGAATTTTCGGCAGGATGAGATAGTTGGCAGAGTTCACACCCATTATCTCGAGCGCGTCTATCTGTTGTGTCACGCGCATGGTGCCCAGCTCCGACGCTATGTTCGAACCCACCTTACCGGCAAGGATGAGACACATGATGGACGAGGAGAACTCGAGCAACAGAATCTCACGTGTGGTGTACCCCGACACCCACCGCGGCATCCACGGGCTCTGGATGTTGAGTTTCATCTGAATGCAGATGACGGCTCCGATAAAGAACGAGATGAGCAATACAATGCCGATGGAGTTGACTCCCAGCGACGACATTTCTTTGATGTATTGCTTGAGAAACATGCGCATGCGTTCCGGACGTGCGAACGAGCGCCCCATAAGCAACAGATAGCGTCCGAGGGTATTTAAATATTTTGTAATCAACATATTCTGCTTTTTTGATATGTCTATGAATGTACGGGTGCAAAAGTAGTAATAAAAGATTAAAAACTACCAAAAGCGTTGAAGTTTTATGTTTATTTCAGATTGGTGCGCCCGCGGTCTTTATTTGGTGCGCCCGTGACGGCGGGGTGGGGATTATGCTCCGGCCGACATATAAAAAATCAGAAAAAGCGATGTCCTATTGTTAAATTTTCGTCGTGCCGGTCGCTCAAAATTCGCGTCGTGGCGAGCGGACGCTCCCTCTACTCCGAATTTTGCGAAAATGAGAAGTTGGCATAAATTGTTGATATACACCTGTTTACGGTATGTGTCGCTCCATACTTGTCTTTCCGGTCTTGTGAAAGAGCCTGTTTCGCACTCCGGAATAGTCCATTTCGGAGGGTGATATGGTCTTGATTGAGCTGTTGTTTGGTCTGTTTTGCAGTGCAACGGAGGCTCTTTCGCGCTGCGGACTGTCTGCCGTCGTCCTGCCATATGTGCGGAATGGGCTCTTCGGCATGGCCGGAGGGCGCGGCGTCTCGCTGGAAAGAGAAAAATGAAATGTTAAATCCAATTCTCTAAAAGTGAACATATGTTAATGAAAATTTGCATCCGTCGCCGCGACGTTGAGGATGAATGTCGCCCGTGGCCCGTCCTTGCAGGCTGGCGCATGCGGCCGGCGGTCGGCGTGTTTGTGCTGTGACGCCTGTTTGTAAAAAAGCATAAAACATGGTTTGCACGGAAAGATAAAAACATTTAACTTTGTAACCGATATAATCATTGATATGAACGAAACAGACAACAAGGCCGGTGCGGCCTCTACGCACAGCATGGTGCTGCGCACCGAAGGACTCGTGAAGCGCTATGGCAAGCGCACCGTTGTTAACGATGTGTCGATAAACGTGAAGCAGGGTGAGATTGTCGGACTGCTCGGACCTAACGGAGCGGGCAAGACAACGTCGTTCTACATGACTACGGGACTCATCGTCCCGAACGCCGGACACATCTATCTCGACGATCAGGAAATAACCGATTATCCTGTCTATAAGCGTGCGCGTGCCGGAGTGGGATACCTGCCGCAGGAGGCAAGCGTGTTCCGCAAGATGAGTGTCGAGGACAACATACTCTCCGTTCTCGAGATGACCGGACTCTCACGTGCCGAACAGCTGGACAAGCTCGAAAGCCTTATCAGCGAGTTCCGACTCAACAAGGTGCGCAAGAACAAGGGCGACCAGCTCTCCGGAGGCGAGCGCCGCCGTACGGAGATAGCGCGCTGTCTGGCCATCGATCCTAAGTTCATCATGCTCGACGAGCCTTTCGCCGGTGTCGACCCTATTGCCGTTGAGGACATACAGCACATTGTCTGGCGTCTGAAATACCGCAACATCGGTATTCTCATCACCGACCACAACGTGCACGAGACGCTCAACATCACCGACCGCGCCTACCTTCTCTTCGAAGGTAAGATTCTGTTCCAGGGTGCGCCCGAGGAACTTGCTGCCAACAAGGTGGTGCGCGAGAAGTATCTCAGCAACAGCTTCGAGCTCAAGAAGAAGAACTTCCAGCTCATAGACGAGGAGCGGCGCGCAAGGGAGAACGCAATGGCCGATAATAAATAACAAAGCTACGGACAGATGAAATACATGCTCCTGTCGGACATCCACGGCTCTATCGGCCGTTTGGAACGCGCTCTCGACTTCTACGCTGCCGAGCATTGCGACATGCTTCTGCTGCTTGGCGACATCATAAACTACGGTCCGCGCAACCGCATACCGGACGATATAAACCCTGCGGCAGTCGCTGCAAGGCTCAATGCAATGAGTTCTGACATCGTGGCTGTGAGGGGTAACTGCGACTCGGAGGTCGATCAGATGCTCCTGAAGTTTCCCATCATGGCCGACTATGCCGTGGTGGTCGACGGCCGTCGCCGCATATTCATCACCCACGGTCACATCTACAACGAGGGCAACATGCCAGTGTGCCGCCACGACGTGTTTGTCTATGGTCACACACATCTGTGGAAACTTGAGCGCCACGACGGATGCGTGGTGTGCAACACCGGCTCGGTCACCTTCCCGAAGGAAGACCGCGAACCCACTTTCGCACTCTACGACGACGGTGTGATGACCATCCGCCGGCTCGACGGAAGCGTTGTCTCGCAGCTCACAATCTGAATTTTTCTGTACCCGCCGGCCCGTTGCCCCATGCGTCACGGGTCGTTATGCCGCGCATGGCGATGTTGCCGGCATGCCGTGCGGCCTCTTCCGCATACCGCTTTCATAAGTGGTAAAAAAACAAAATTTTCATTCTTATGTTAGGTTATTACACTAATAATGAGTAATTTTGCACTTTCGGAATGAAAATAAACAATAAACGAATATAAGAAAATCAAATCAGAAATGAACATTTTATTTGAGAATCCCGACAAAGTGAATGGTCTCATGACCATCACCGTTGAAGAAGCCGATTTCAAAGACAATGTAGAAAAGACTTTGAAAGACTATCGTAAGAAAGCGAACTTCCCAGGCTTCCGCCCCGGAATGGTGCCGATGGGCCTTATTAAGAAGCAGTTCGGCGCATCTGTAAAGATGGACGCCCTTAACAAGTTCGTGGGAGAAGCCATTTACACGTATATAAAGGACAACAAGATACAGATGCTCGGCGAGCCTCTTCCTTCTGAAAAGCAGGAACCGGTAGATATCGAAAAGGACGGTCCTTATACTTTCATGTTCGACATCGCCGTTGCTCCTGAGTTCAAGATCGAGCTCAACGGAGACACAAAGATTGCTTACTACAACATCGAGGCTGACGACAAACTCATCGACCAGCAGGTTGATATGTTTGCAAGCCAGATGGGAAGCTATGAGAAGGCTGACTGCTACAACGGCGAACAGCGCGACATGCTGAAGGGTGATCTGCGCGAGCTCGACGCTGAAGGCAACACTAAGGAAGGCGGTATAACAGTGGAAGGTGCTGTTATGATGCCTGAATATATAAAGGTGGAAGACCAGAAGAAACTCTTCGACAACGCAAAACCGGGCGACATCATCGCCTTCAACCCGCGCAAGGCTTATCCGGAGAACGACGCAGAAGTGTCAAGCCTGCTCAAGATCGACCGTGAGGCTGCCAAGACAATGGAGTCTGACTTCAGCTATCAGGTTATTGAAATAAGCCGCTTCAAGAAGGCTGAGGTAAATCAGGAAATGTTCGATCAGGTGTTCGGCAAGGACACAGTGAAGAGCGTAGAGGAATTCCGCGGCAAGATTGCTGAAGGACTCAAACCGCAGCTCCAGGCCAACAGCGACTACAAGTTCCTCATCGACGTACGCAAGTATGCTGAGGATACAGTGGGCGAACTCACATTCCCGGACGCTCTCCTCAAGCGTGTCATGCTCCTTAACAACAAGGATAAGGGCGAGGAATACGTAGAGAAGAACTACGACGAGAGCATCAAACAGCTCAAGTGGCACCTTATCAAGGAGCAGCTCGTTGCTGCCAACAACATCAAGGTTGAGGATGCTGACGTCAAGGCCGCTGCCAAAGAGGCTGCACGCATGCAGTTCGCACAGTATGGCATGAACAACGTTCCTGAGGAATATCTCGAGAACTATGCTGACGAAATGCTGAAGAAGCGCGACAACGCAGCCAACTTCGTTGACAATGCAGTTGAGAAGAAACTTGTTGAAGCATTGAAGGGTGTTGTGGCACTCGAGGAGAAGACTGTTACTCTCGACGAATTCAACGAGTTGATGAAATAAATAAATTTGAAAAAAAACTTCTTTTTTAAGAGGTTATCGACTTTTTTTTCTATCTTTGTGTAAGATAATTTGCAGAAAAGAGTCGATAACCTCTTTTTCTGTATATTTATTAATCAGTTTTTTTGAATATAATAAATATATTATTGTCATAGTATGAACGATTTTAGAAAGTATGCCACAGGTCATCTTGGTATAAACGGTCTGGCTTTCGACGAAGTGGTGAGGGCACAGTCCGGATATCTCAATCCTTATATTCTTGAAGAAAGACAGCTCAACGTGACACAGCTCGACGTCTTCTCACGCCTGATGGCCGACCGCATCATTTTCCTCGGAACAGAAATCAACGATTATACAGCCAATGTGCTCCAGGCACAGCTTCTTTATCTCGACTCTGTGGACAGCTCGATGGATATCAATATTTACATCAACTCTCCCGGCGGCAGTGTGACTGCAGGTCTGGGCATATACGACACCATGCAGTTTGTCGAGAGCGATGTGGCTACGATGTGTACCGGCATGGCGGCGTCTATGGCGGCCGTGCTTCTCGTGGCAGGTCAGGAAGGAAAGCGCACTGCGCTCACCCACAGCCGCGTCATGATACACCAGCCTCTCGGCGGTGTGCAGGGACAGGCTTCTGATATCGAGATCGAGGCACGCGAGATACAGAAGTTCAAGAAAGAACTTTACACCATCATCTCCGAACATTCGCACACTCCGTTTGAGAAGGTATGGCAGGACAGCGACCGCAACTACTGGATGACGGCAGCCGAAGCCAAGGAGTACGGCATGATTGACGCGGTGATGAAACGTAAGGGTGCGGCCGATAAATAATCGACACACGCGTGTCATGTGGCCGCCGTGCCGCAGACCGTGAATACAAAAAATAAGAAACATCTCTAAAGACATAAAGACATAGAATGCCAAAAAAAGTATGCAGCTTCTGTGGAAGAAGCGAGAAGGATGTCAAACTGCTGATAACAGGCCTCGACGGTTTCATCTGTGAGGATTGCGCCGTATCGGCCTATCAGATTGTGGAGTCTACCGGACTTCTCGGCAAGAACGGCTCCGCTGCCGACACCGGCGAAAAGTTCAAGATAAAGAAAGTACCGAAGCCGAAGGAGATAAAGGATTTCCTCGACCAGTACATTATCGGTCAGGACGCGGCCAAACGCTATCTTTCGGTTGCCGTATACAACCACTACAAACGTCTGCAACAACCGAAGGACGACGGCGGTGTGGAAATAGAGAAGAGCAACATCATAATGGTGGGCAGCACCGGAACGGGCAAGACTCTCATGGCTCGCACCATAGCAAAGTTGCTAGATGTGCCTTTCACCATCGTCGATGCTACTGTCTTTACAGAGGCCGGCTATGTGGGCGAGGACGTGGAAAGCATCCTGAGCCGTCTGCTCCAGGTGGCCGATTATGATCTGGCCGCTGCCGAGCGTGGCATTGTCTTCATCGACGAGATAGACAAGATAGCCCGCAAGAGCGACAACCCGAGCATCACGCGTGATGTGAGCGGCGAGGGAGTGCAGCAGGGACTGCTCAAGCTTCTTGAGGGAACGATGGTCAACGTGCCGCCGAAGGGTGGGCGCAAACATCCCGACCAGGACTACATACACGTTGACACGCACAACATCCTTTTCATCTGTGGAGGAGCGTTCGACGGCATCGAGCGCAAGATTGCACAGCGTATGAACACCGGAGTGGTGGGATTCAACACCGTGCGCAACGCCCACAAGATAGACAAGGAGAACATAATGAAATACATTCTTCCGCAAGACCTCAAGTCGTTCGGACTCATACCTGAGATCATCGGCCGTCTGCCGGTGCTCACATATCTCGATCCGCTCGACCGTGCGGCCCTCCGCCGCATACTCGTTGAACCGAAGAACTCCATTGTGAAGCAGTATTGCAAGCTGTTCGAAATGGACGGCATAAAGCTCGACTTCACCGAGGAGGCGCTCGATTTCATCGTCGACAAGGCTGTGGAATACAAATTGGGTGCGCGCGGACTGCGTTCTATCGTGGAGTCGGTCATGACCGATGCCATGTTCGAAGTTCCGTCCAAGCACATCAATACGTTTGAAGTGACTCTTGATTATGCCAAGAGTCAGCTTGACAAATCGCATCTGCGCGGACCGGTTGTAGCCTGAACCGGTTCCTGACGCATGATGACCATCTGTTGCTTTAAAGTCTGCTCTGCAGCTTTCTACCTTTCATTCTAAATAAACTCTATGACATCTAAAGCTAATCTTAACGAAGAACTGAAACGCTATTTCGGTTTTGACAAGTTTAAGGGCGATCAGGAAGCCATCATACACAATCTGCTCGACGGCAACGACACGTTTGTGCTCATGCCCACGGGTGGCGGTAAGAGTTTGTGCTATCAGCTGCCGTCACTCATAATGGAAGGTACGGCCATTGTCGTATCACCGCTCATCGCACTTATGAAAAACCAGGTGGATGTGATCAACGGGCTGAGTGAGGAAAGCGGAGTGGCTCATTATCTGAATTCGTCGCTCAACAAGGCGGCGATACAGCAGGTGATGGACGATGTGCACAGCGGAAAGACCAAGCTGCTGTATGTGGCTCCGGAGTCGTTGAACAAGGAGGACAATCTCGAATTCTTCAAGTCAATAAAGATATCGTTCTACGCCATAGACGAAGCTCACTGTATATCAGAATGGGGACATGATTTCCGCCCCGAATACCGCAACATACGTCCGACAATAGCAAAGATAGGCGCGGCGCCGGTCATAGCTCTTACGGCCACGGCCACCGATAAGGTGAGAACCGACATCAAGAAAAGCCTCGGTATAGTGAACGCCCGCGAATTCAAAAGCTCCTTCAACCGTCCCAACCTCTATTACGAAGTGAGACAGAAGACGAAGGACATCGACAAACAGATAATAAAATTCATCAAGCATAATGCCGGAAAGAGCGGCATAGTTTATTGCATATCGCGCAAGAAGGTGGAGGAACTCGCTGCGGTGCTCCAGGCCAACGAGATAAAGGCCGCGCCGTATCATGCAGGTCTCGATTCTGCCACGCGCTCGCAGACACAGGACGACTTCCTCATGGAACGCATAGACGTCATTGTCGCCACCATAGCTTTCGGCATGGGCATCGACAAACCAGACGTGCGCTTTGTCATACACTACGACATTCCGAAGAGCCTTGAGGGTTATTATCAGGAGACCGGACGCGCCGGACGCGACGGAGGCGAGGGGCTCTGTATTGCCTTCTACGCCTATCAGGACCTGCAGAAACTTGAGAAGTTCATGGAAGGCAAACCAGTTGCCGAGCAGGACATAGGCAAACAGCTGCTTCAGGAGACGGCCGCTTATGCCGAGTCGTCGGTATGCAGGCGCAAGATGTTGCTGCATTACTTCGGCGAGGAGTACAAGCAGGACAACTGCGGCAACTGCGACAACTGTCTGCATCCCAAGGAGAAGCGCGAGGGTAAGGAAGCATTGCTCATCATACTCAAGGCCGTTGTGGCCATAAAGGAGTCGTTCCAGCAGGCCTATCTCGTCGACTTCGTGAAGGGAAGAGCCACCGACGAGATAATCTCACACAAGCATGACAGACTTGAGGAGTTCGGTTCCGGCGAGGATGAAGACCCGAAGATATGGAACCCGGTGATACGTCAGGCACTCATAGCCGGTTATCTCGACAAGGAGGTGGAGAACTACGGAGTACTTCGCATCACGTCGGAGGGCCGCAAGTTCATAAAGAACCCTACGTCGTTCATGATTGTTGAGGATACTGAGTTTAACGAGAATTACGATGATGAGGGCGGCGACCGCACCGGTGCAGCGCTCGATCCGGAGCTCTATTCTATGTTGAAAGACCTGCGCAAGAAGGTGGCCAAGAAGATGGGACTGCCCGGATATGTCATCTTCCAGGATGTTTCGCTCGAACAGATGGCCACGATGTATCCCGTCACGATAGAGGAATTGCAGAACATACAGGGCGTGGGCATAGGTAAGGCAAAGCGATACGGCCGCGAGTTCTGCGACCTCATAAAGCGCCACTGCGAGGAGAACGAGATAGAGCGTCCCGAAGAGCTGCGCGTACGCACGGTGGCAAAGAAGTCGATGCTGAAGGTTAAGATAATACAGAGCATCGACCGGCAGATACCTCTCGACGACATAGCTTCGGCCCAGGGACTCGACTTTGAGGAACTGCTCGACGAGATTGAGGCCATAGTTTACAGCGGCACTAAACTCAACATCGACTATTTCCTTGACGACGTGATGGATGCCGACCACATCGACGACATATACGAATACTTCCGCGAAAGCGAGACCGACGACATTGATGTGGCGCTTGAGGAGCTCGGCGACGACAGTTCGGAGAACGACATACGTCTTGTCCGCATAAAGTTCCTGTCCGAAATGGGTAACTGACGGTGTGGATAATCAGGCGTTCTTTATTATATTTCGAATAAGCATCCCGTCCGGTATGAATCCGGGCGGGATGTTTGTTTTGTGATTGTGCGCTGCGGTGTGCGTATGTTTGCGCTTTTTTATTTTCATAGCTTATGTGTCAGACCGTTTCTGGATTTGCACATGCATGTTGAATGTGCAGGGAATTAAAAAAATAAAAAATCCGCCCCTGAATGTTAAATTCCAAGCATGAAAATCTCGCAAATTTCGCGTCGCAGCGCGTGGGGAAGATTTTGTCATGAAAAATCGCAAAAAATCTGGTTCTCCTTAATGTGTTGGCATACAGCGGTTTGCGCGCCTTGCCGTTCCGTGGTTTCTTTTTCTACTTTGCGGAATGGACTCTTTCAGCCTCTGATACAGGCTGGTTCAGGTGCTGATCTGGTTCGTTTCATGCCCTGAAATATTCGTTTTCGTGATGCAAAACAGGCCGTTTTGCAAGACCGGATGTCCGTGTGCGTCTGACGTTTCGTACGGAACAGGCTTGTCGGAAGGTGTCATGAGACGGACGGTTTGCTGGAATGTGAAAAATGAAATGTTAAATGTGAATCGTGAAGTGTGAACGGGTGTTAACACGGATTTGCAAAAATCACCGCGGTCCGGGTGGATGGCCGTCTGCCGTGCAATGGCTTTGCGCATAGGCCACTCCCCGTTATGCCTTTCCCCGACAGTTGTTGCGGCGCAGAGCCGGGCTTATTTCGGATAAATAGTGTTAACGGATGAAGGAAAAGGCCGTGCGGTTATATTCTATGTGAAAAATTTATGCTAAATTTGCACGCAATAAATTTTTAAAGTATTATATGTCATCATTTGTTGCAGATAAAATTGTAATGGACGGTCTGACTTTCGATGACGTCCTTCTTATTCCGGCTTATTCAGAAGTTTTACCGAAGACGGTAGATTTGAAAACCAGTTTCTCACGTAACATACGGCTCAATGTGCCGTTTGTCACAGCAGCCATGGACACTGTCACAGAATCGGCAATGGCCATAGCCATAGCGCGTGAGGGTGGTATAGGTGTTATTCACAAGAACATGTCGATAGACGAACAGGCACGTCAGGTTGCCATCGTGAAGCGCGCCGAGAACGGAATGATATACGATCCTGTCACCATCCGCCGCGGACGCACCGTGAAGGATGCGCTCGACATCATGGCCGAGTACCACATCGGAGGTATTCCTGTTGTGGATGAGGAAAAGCATCTTGTGGGCATTGTTACGAACCGCGACCTGCGCTTCGAACGCCATCTCGACAAGCTCATCGACGAAGTGATGACAACCGAGAATCTCGTCACCACCCATCTGCAGACTGACCTCAGCGCCGCTGCACAGATACTTCAGGAAAACAAGATCGAGAAACTGCCGGTTGTGGACAAGGACAACCATCTGGTGGGACTCATCACATACAAGGACATAACAAAGGCCAAGGACAAACCTATGGCATGCAAGGACGACAAGGGACGTCTGCGCGTGGCTGCCGGTGTGGGCGTTACAGTGGATACGCTCGACCGTATGCAGGCTTTGGTTGAGGCTGGAGCCGACGCCATCGTCATCGATACAGCCCATGGCCATTCAAAATATGTAATCGAGAAACTGGTTGAGGCCAAGGCTTCGTTCCCCGGCGTGGACATCGTAGTGGGCAACGTCGCTACAGGTGCTGCCGCAAAGATGCTGGTGGACAATGGCGCCGATGCAGTGAAGGTGGGCATCGGCCCGGGCTCAATCTGCACCACACGTGTGGTTGCCGGAGTCGGAGTGCCGCAGCTCAGCGCTATATATGATGTTTACACAGCCCTGAAGGGTACAGGCGTGCCTCTCATCGCCGACGGCGGACTCCGCTATTCTGGTGATGTTGTCAAGGCCATTGCTGCCGGTGGTACAAGCGTAATGATAGGTTCGCTCGTTGCCGGAACAGAGGAGAGCCCGGGCGACACAATCATCTTCAACGGCCGTAAGTTCAAGAGCTATCGCGGTATGGGATCGCTCGAGGCAATGGAGAACGGTTCGAAAGACCGCTACTTCCAGGCTGGTACAAAGGATGTGAAGAAACTCGTGCCGGAAGGAATCGCCGGACGTGTACCTTACAAAGGCACTGTCCAGGAGGTTATCTATCAGCTCGTAGGCGGTCTGCGTTCAGGTATGGGTTATTGCGGTGCACATAGTGTTGAGGAACTGCACAACGCACGTTTCACCCGCATTACCAATGCCGGCGTACAGGAGAGCCATCCGCACGACATCATGATCACGAGCGAAGCCCCCAACTATTCGCGTCCTGAATAATCCTGAAGGACGAATGACTTTCAGAAAAAACAATAGAACAATAATGAAATTCAATATACTGATGTTTGCAATGCTTCTTTCCGGAAGCATTGCAAACGCTCAGAACGACCCGGTGATAATGACCATAAATGGACAGCCGGTAACACGTTCGGAGTTTGAATATTCCTACAATAAAAACAACTCGGAAACAGTGGTTGACAAGAAAAGCGTGGACGATTATGTCGATCTTTTTATCAACTACAAACTGAAGGTGCAGGCTGCCGTTGATGCCGGCATTGACACCACGAAGAATTTCAGATCAGAATTCCTGCTTTATCGCAACCAGCAGATACGCCCTTCGTTCATCAGCAACGACGACCTCGAGAGAGAGGCTTGGAAGGTGTATAAGGCAACGCAGGCACGCATCGACTCGACCGGCGGACTTGTGAAGCCGGCCCACATATTGATTGGACTGAGACAGAACGCACCGGCCGACGCACAACAGAAGGCAAAGGTGCGCATCGATTCTATATACAACGCCCTTACTGCGGGCGCTGACTTTGCCGAACTGGCACGTAAGTGCTCTGACGACCGTCGTTCGGCTGTGGAGGGCGGACGCCTGCCATGGCTGCAAAAGGGTCAGACACTCAAGGAGTTTGAGGATGTGGTATATTCGCTGAAGAAGGGCGAGATGAGCAAACCGTTCCTTTCGCCGGCCGGCTATCACATCGTGCTGCTCGAGGACAAAGGCATGTTCTTCCCCTACGACTCTGTGCATGCCGATATTCTGCGCTTCGTTGACCAGCGTGGAGTGCGCGAGCGCATCATCACACAGAACATTGACTCCATCGCCAAGGCTTCGGTACCGCCCGTCACTCCCGACGAACTGCTCGACCGTAAGGCTGCCGAGATGGAGGCTGCCGACCCGAACCTGAAGAATCTCATACGCGAGTATCACGACGGACTGCTGCTCTATGAGATAAGCAACCGCACAGTCTGGGAGAAGGCTGCTTCTGATGAGAAAGGACTGGAGCGTTGTTTCAAGAAGAACAAGAAGAAATACCGTTGGGACGAACCGCGCTATAAGGGCATCGCTTATTTCGTAAAGGATGAGGCTGACATAGAGGCTGTGAAGAAAGCTGTGAAGAAAGTGGACTTCAAGAACTGGGCCGACACCCTGCGCAAGGTGTTCAACGACAGCATCATACGCGTGAAAGTGGTGAAAGGTATATTCAAGAAAGGTGAGAACGCGCTTGTGGACAAGATGGTGTTCAAGGCCGACACAATTGTCACTCCGCCTGCCGAATATCCCATACCTGCTGTATATGGCAAGGTGCTCAAGGCGCCCAAGTCTTACGAGGACGTACGCGAACTCGTGGTGGCTGACTATCAGGAGCAGCTCGAAAAGCAATGGGTGGCTGAGCTGAGAAGAAAATATGCCGTAACAGTCAACAAGGATGTGCTTGCCACTGTCAACAAGCACTGACACATATCTTTGCCGATATTTAAACTAAACAGAATATAATGAGAAAACTGATTAACATCTATACCGGTTTGCTGGCAGCCGTGTTTCTCACCGGCGTGAGCGTTACGGCCGGAACTGTTGCGCGCGAAGGTGCCGACAGCGACTCCGTGGCAACAGCCCAGAAGGTGGAGATACCGGAAAGCAGCATTGCCGATGAGGTGATATGGATTGTGGGCGATGAACCCATACTCAAGTCTGATGTCGAAATGATGCGCCTCCAGGGCGAGGCCGAAGGCATCAAGTGGCGCGGCAATCCCGACTGTGCCATACCTGAGCAGCTCGCTGTGCAGAAACTGTTCCTGCATCAGGCAGAACTCGACTCTATCGAGGTTTCTGAGTCAGAAGTGGCAAGAGCCATCGACGAACAGATAAACCGTTGGATTCAGGTGGCCGGTTCGCGTGAGAAACTTGAGGAATACCGCAAGTCGTCCATATCGCAGATGCGTCAGGAACTGCACGACGAGTTCAAGAACAGTCAGCTCATAAATCTTATGAAAAAGCAGCTTGTGGCCGACATTACAGTCACTCCGGCCGACGTTCGTCGCTATTTCCACGACCTGCCGGAAGACAGTCTGCCGCTCGTTCCTACTGAGGTTGAGGTGGAAATCATAACCAAGCAGCCGAAGATTGAGCAGGAAGAAATCAACCGTGTGAAGGATGATCTGCGCGCATATACAGAGCGTGTGATGAGCGGAGAGACAACTTTCGCAACGCTGGCACGTCTTTATTCTGAGGATCCGGGTACGGCACGACAGGGTGGTGAGATGGACTATGTTGGACGTGGTTATCTCGATCCGGCATTTGCCAACGTGGCTTTCAACCTTACCGACCCCAAGAAGATATCCAAGATTGTGGAGTCTGAGTTCGGATATCATATCATACAGCTCATCGATAAGCGCGGTGACAAGATAAAGGTTCGTCACATTCTGCGCAAGCCGAAGGTGTCTGACGCTGCCATCCAGGAGATGACTCACCGGCTCGATTCACTTGCCGACGAGATACGTGGAGGCAAATATACATTCGAGGAAGCTGCTACATTTGTTTCTGATGACAAGGATACACGCAACAACAACGGCGTGATGTCATACATATCTGCCGAAGGACGTACTTCGCGTTTCCGCATGCAGGATCTTCCTACAGAGGTTGCCCGCGAGGTGGAGAAACTGAAGGTTGGAGAGGTTTCCAACGCTTTCGAAATGCTCAACAGCCAGGGCAAGACCGTATGTGCGCTCATCAAGCTCAAGAGCCGTACCGATGCTCACCGTGCAACAATCACCGAGGACTATCAGGTGATGAAGAATGTGGTGCTGGAGAAGGAGCGCGACAAGTTCTTGCATGACTGGGTTGTTGACAAAATAAAGAAAACATACGTCAGGATGAGCGACAGGTACAAGAACTGCGATTTCGAATACGAAGGTTGGGTCAGATGACGCATAATGACATAAAATTCCGGTTACAGGGCGGGCATAGAATCATCATGTTGTTGGTTCTATGCCTGTTTGGACTATGCCTTGTCGCTTCTTCTATTGTGCCGAAGGCTCCGCAGAAAAAGGCTGCTGACGACGAACGCGTGTATCTTGTACATGCCGATGAACTTAAGTATGATGCCTATGGACTCAATCCGCACGCGCAGATAGCGAAAGGCAATGTGCATTTCCGTCACAAGGGAGCCAACCTGTGGTGCGACAGTGCCTATTTCTTTCAGGACAATAACGCAATGCAGGCGTTCGGACACGTGAGATTCAGACAGGGCGACACGCTCTCGCTAACGTGTGAGTATGCCGAATACGATGGCATGGAGCAGATGATGCAGGCGCGTCGCAACGTGGTGATGAAGCATCGGGGACGCACACTTTACACCGACAGCCTCAATTACGACCGTCTTTACAGCTATGCCTATTTCTTCGAGGGTGGCGAACTTGTTGACGGAAAGGACAAACTTGTGGCCGACTGGGGTGAATACAACACTGCCACAAAGCAGGCGGCATTCTTCTATAATGTGCGTATGCTGAGCGACAAACAGGTCATAACGACCGACTCGCTCTTCTTCGACACCGAACAGTCGCTGGCTCATGTCACAGGACCTTCGCGCATCACGTCGGACGGAAGCGTCATCAATACCGAAAACGCATATCTTAATACGAAGACCGACCAGTCGCAACTGTTCGGTCGTTCGGTCATTACCGATAAGGATAAGACCATTACCGGCGACAGCCTTTATCACAACAACGAGACAGGAGTTAACGAAGGCTTCGGTAATGTGGTGTATGTCGATTCGCTCAACAAGAACGAACTGATATGCGACCGGTTGTTCTACAATGAGAAGACAGGCTATGGCTATGCCACGGAGAAAGTGCTGCTCAAGGACTTTTCGCAGAACGCCGACACTCTTTATATGCATTCCGATTCGCTGAAAATATACACATATAACATCGATACCGACTCCGTTTTCCGCAAGGTGCACGGATTCCGCAAGGTGCGCGTTTATCGTTCGGATGTTCAGGCGGTGTGCGACTCGCTGGTTTTCAATTCGGCTGATTCATGTCTGACAATGTATCATGATCCCATAGTGTGGAACGACAACCGCCAGTTGCTCGGTGAGAAGATAGAGGTTTATATGAACGACAGCACCGTGCGCCTCGCACGGGTTATCGGTCAGGCCTTGTCAGTGGAACTGGTGGATAAGGAGAACCACTACGATCAGGTGTCGTCGCGCATCATGGACGCCTATTTCACCGACGGTGCGCTGCGTCGTCTTGTTTCAACGGGCAACGTGAAGTCTGTCTATTATATCGCCGACGACAAGGACAGCACCCTTACCAACCTCAATTACATAGAAACCGATACCATGCGTCTGTTCATGTCGGCCGAGCGGAAGCTCGAGAAGATATGGGCTCCGAAGGCAGTCGGAACGATATATCCTATGACACAGATTCCGCCAGAACGCTATAAACTTCCGGAATTTGCATGGTTTGACAAGATACGTCCGCTCAATCCGGCCGATGTGTTCAACTGGCGCGGAAAGAGTGAAGACGAAAAACTCAAGGTCGTGGAACGCCAGCAGGCTCCGCTTCAGCGTCTGCGCAGTAGGGGAGGAGGTATTGCACAATGAGCTTCTTCCGTAATTTAAGGCCGCGGCGTTTCTCTCATACCTTTATATATATAGACGAAAGGCGTGAGAGATTGCGCGACATCGAGCGTCGTGCGGCGGAGGAACTGTCGGTAGAAGAGCGCGGTGATGTCCGTCTGGAGAAGGAGAATGTGCGGCGTTGTGCCACTCCTCACCGCATGCGTCCGTCCGGGATGTATGCACGCCATTCTTTTTCAGGACTGGTGATGCTGCTTCTTTTTCTCATTGTATTGTTTGTTGCGTTAATCAGTGTTATCATAAATTTCTGATATGAGTGATATCATACAATTACTGCCTGATTCTGTTGCCAATCAGATTGCTGCCGGTGAGGTCATCCAGAGGCCGGCAAGCGTTGTGAAGGAACTTGTGGAGAACGCCATAGATGCCGGTGCCACACATATCAACGTGCTTGTGGTTGATGCCGGACGCACGTCCATACAGGTGATAGACGACGGCAAGGGCATGTCCGAGACTGATGCACGCATGTCTTTCGAACGTCATGCCACGTCGAAGATACGCAGCGCGTCAGACCTTTTCTCGCTCCATACAATGGGTTTTCGCGGCGAGGCTCTCGCTTCTATAGCCGCCGTGGCGCATGTCGAATTGAAGACACGCAGGCCGGAAGACGAGATTGGTACGCATCTCTCTGTGTCCGGTTCGCGCTACGACAGTCAGCAGCCATGCTCATGTCCCGTGGGAAGCAACTTCATGGTGGACAATCTTTTCTATAATGTTCCGGCCCGCCGCAAGTTCCTGAAATCAAACTCTACCGAGCTTAACAACATCATAACGTCTTTTGAGCGCATTGTACTCGTCAATCCGTCAGTGTCTTTCTCGCTCCATAGCAACGGCACCGAGCTGTTTAATCTCAAACCGGGCGGACTGCGTCAGCGCATCGTCGACGTATTCGGAAAGAAGATAAACCAGAGCCTTTTGCCTGTAGATGTGGATACGACGTTGTGCAAAATCCATGGTTTTGTGGGCAAACCGGAGTCGGCACGCAAGAAAGGTGTGCATCAGTATTTCTTCGTCAACGGCCGTTACATGAAGCATCCTTACTTCCACAAGGCTGTAATGTCGGCCTTTGAACGTCTTGTGCCGGCAGGCGAACAGGTGCCTTACTTCCTTTATTTTGATGTCCCGGCAGAGAATATCGACGTTAACATACACCCTACAAAGACAGAGATAAAGTTTGACAACGAACAGGCCATATGGCAGATTCTCATCGCAGCCGTGAAGGATTGCGTGGGAATGTTCAATGATGTCACGGCAATCGACTTCGACACACAGGACCGTCCCGACATTCCTGTGTTTGAGGACGGCGGTGATCTGCCGATGCCGAAAGTGCAGTATAATCCTTCTTATAATCCGTTTGAGGATATGTCGTCGCCCGGCAAGTCAAGTGCTCCGGTCGGATGGGAACAGCTCTACGACGGACTGAAGCCGTCAGACGACGATGTCGCGCCCGGACTGTTTGACGAAACACCCGATTCCGACACCGTGACTCCGGCTCCGGCGGCAGGCGAGATAGCCGAAAAGTCGCCCGCACACTATCAGTACAAGGCCCGCTACATAATGACTGCGGTTAAGTCGGGACTGATGATAATCGATCAGCACAGGGCTCATGTTCGCATACTTTACGAGAAATATCTGTCGCTTCTTCACGACAACAAGTCATTCCCGCAGAAGGTTCTGTTCCCCGAAGTGGTCCATTTCTCCGTGTCTGAAGATCTTGTCTTGCGCAGGATAATGCCACAGATGGATTCGCTCGGATTCGAACTCACCGACCTCGGAAACGGTTCGTACGCCATAAATGCAGTGCCTTCAGGCATCGACGGCCTCAATTACGTGAATCTTGTGCGCGATATGGTGGGCACAGCGTCCGAATGTCCGTCGGGCGATATCGACGAAGTAAGCAGCACTCTGGCCGCAGGCCTTGCACGCAATGCGGCGGTGGTATATGGACAGGTGTTGGGCAACGAGGAAATGGAGAGCATAATAAACGATCTTTTTGTCTGCTCCAATTTCAATTACACCCCCGATGGCAAGAAAATATTAAGCATACTTAAAGAAACTGAAATAGAACACCTGCTTTCGTGATTACTGCATTTTTATATGTAGTTTTAGTTGATTTAAGTTTTTTTTTGATGCTTAAAGCAATATTTTTTGCTAAAAAGTGTTGCTGTAAGGATTTTATTGCTAACTTTGTGCACATGACGAATGCCTTAGGCCTCCGTTAGTATGATATTTTTTATTTAATTAAATATAGGTTATGAAAAAATTATTGATTGTTTTGGCTTTTGCCGGCGTCTCTATGACAACAATGGCTCAGGACGCTGACCCTGTGCTCAAGCACAGCGTTGCTACAAACTCATTCTGGAGCAACTGGTTCATCCAGGGTGGTGCTCAGTGGTCTGCATTCTATACATCAGCAGAACACGGACAAGGTCTTTCTAGAAGCCCGTTCAAGAGCTTCCGTTCAAATCCGCAGGCTTCTATCGCCATCGGTAAATGGTTCACTCCGGGCATCGGTCTTCGTACAAAGGTTTCTGGTATCTGGGGTAAGGCTATGGACCAGAGCTTCAAGTACTGGAATGCTCAGGAGCAGGTGCTCTTCAATCTGAGCAACATGCTTTGCGGTTACAATCCTGACCGTGTATGGAACGTAGTTCCTTTCGCTGGTGCTGGATTCGCTCGCAACTGCGATGCTAATAGCTATGCAATGGCTCTGAGCGTTGGTCTTTTGAATCAGTTCTATGTAAGCCGCAAGGTTGCCATCAACCTCGAACTTGGTTGGAACCGTTACGAGAACGACTTCATGAGTTCTCCGATGGTTAACAATGGTGAGCGCGGATGGGACAGCCACGACAACAGCCTCTATGCTGAAGTTGGTCTGACTGTAAACCTTGGCAAGGGTACATGGAACAACGTACCTGATGTTGACGCTATCAAGGCTCTTTCACAGGCTCAGATCGATGCACTCAATGCACAGCTCAACGATGCTAACGCTGAGAACGCTCGCCTGAAGAAGCTGCTTGCTGAGAAGAAGAACGAAACTCCGAAGGCTGTTAAGGAATTCATCAACACTCCGGTTTCTGTATTCTTCAACATCAACAAGTATAAGATTGCTTCTAAGAAGGATCTCGTAAACGTTGAAGCTTTGGCTAAGTACGCTAAGGAGAACGGTGCAAGCCTCCTCGTTACAGGTTATGCTGATAGCGCAACTGGTAAGCCTGACTACAACCAGTGGCTGTCTGAGAAGCGTGCTGAAACTGTTGCTAACGAACTCGTTAAGATGGGTATGAGCCGTGACAACATCTCTACCGCTGCTAAGGGTGGTGTAAACGATCTGTCACCGATCTCTTACAACCGTCGTGCAACTGTTCAGGTTAAGGACTAATAATCGCTTGACAAATATAAAAAGAGACGTGCTGAAAGCGCGTCTCTTTTTTTGTTGATATATGGACAGGCCAGAGACGTTGCGATCATGACGTCGTCGCCGGCTTCCCCTTATGCTGCATGTGCAGCTTCATGGGCGCCTGCACGGTGCTGTTAACGTCAGTTCTTGTTATATGATATGTCCGCTGTTGTTGTCCGATATGGTCTTTTCCACGCCGTACATAATGTGGATTTATGGCTGAACAATTATTTTTTGAAAATATTGCTCCTAAAATTTGGTGGATTAAAATAAAAGCCCTACCTTTGCAATCGCTTAAGAAAAGCAAGGGCGTTTAGCTCAGCTGGTTTAGAGCATCTGCCTTACAAGCAGAGGGTCGGCGGTTCGAATCCGTCAACGCCCACAGGGGTGTTTCCTTGTAGTCTTTCGGGACTGCAGGGATTTTTTTTGCCCGTAACTTTCGTGTTTGGTTGTTAGCGTACGAAAGTAGTCAAAGCATCGTGTGTTCCAGATGTGCATGTCGAGGAACGGTAGAAACTCAATAAGGAATATCTTTTATTCATGAAGTGTCGCGGAATGTCGGAAACTTGCTGACAATGCGCGACGATATAAACCGTGCAGATACTTTCCTCATGTAATAATAAATCCTGGTCAGCGCAACCGTTAAGTCCTCGCCCAAAAAGCGGCACACACTTCCCGCGTTTCTCCTCGCCCCGACTAACAGCATTTTTTTAGAAAACTCAGGCGACGTACTTACAGATTTTCTTGACTTTTTTTTGACAAAAGAAAATCGTGAAAGAAACGTAAAGAAATGTTAAATCAAACACAATAAAGGCCGTTCCGGAATTTACGGCGTTGTCATCTACCCTGAAGCATGGTCCGGAAAAATTCACTTGGCGTTCTGATAATGCCCGTTTGAGGGTCTGATTTCGTCTGTATCATGGCCTGATATCGGGCATTTCAGCCCCTGATATGGGCAATATCACACACTGAAACGGTGCTTATTGCAGAGCGAAAAAACGGTTATTAAATATAAATCTCTGACATTCAGTGTATTATAAATACTTCTCAAAATTCGCGTATTTGCGTCCGAAGGAGAGTCCGCGCGCAAATACTCGCTTATTTTTCGGGGTAGAACTGAAAACTCGGACGAAAAAATCAAAGAATCTTAAAGGTTTGTAAAAGCCCGGATTGTTTTTCTTTCAGCAGAAAGCAAAAACGCCGATTCTGATTCGAAGTCACGGTTTTTATATTCAGACCTGTTCCCGCAGAATTTCTATTTGCTTCGTATCATCCTGCTACGTTGCGGACAGCCAGTGCCTTGTGGCCTTCGTTCTGTGCGGTTTATTGCTTCCTGCTGCTTGTGTTACGGCGCTTATGTGTGCGCCCTGTATCTGAAAAGGTGTTCAGCCGAACACCCCAGTGGAGAGATAACGCTCGCCCGTGTCTGGCAGGAGAGTTACTATCGTCTTGTCGCGCAGCTCCTCGCGGCGTGCCAGTTCTGCCGCTGCCCATGCCGCAGCACCCGATGATATGCCTGTGAGCAGGCCCTCGCTGCGTGCCAGCAGACGGGTGGTGGACATTGCGTCGTCGTTGCTCACTGTGATAACCTCGTCCACAACGCTGCTGTCATACACCTCGGGCACGAATCCTGCACCTATGCCCTGTATGGCGTGCGCCCCTGCCTTGCCTCCACTGAGCACCGGCGACGATGCCGGCTCTGCCGCTACTATGCGTATGGAGGGGTTCTTACTCTTCAGGTATCGGCCCACACCCGATATGGTGCCGCCCGTTCCTGCGCCTGCCACAAACACGTCAACGTGTCCTTCCGTGTCGTTCCATATCTCCGGACCTGTTGTGGCGAAGTGTGCCGCCGGGTTGGCCTTGTTGCTGAACTGTTGCAGTATTATGGCTCCGTCTATGCTGTCGCGCAGCCGCTCCGCCTCTTTTATCGCTCCCGTCATGCCCTCGGCCGCCGGCGTTAGCACCACCTGCGCACCGTATGCACTCACGAGCTTACGCCGCTCAATGCTCATTGTCTCCGGCATTGTCAGAATGAGCCGGTAGCCCCTTACGGCTGCCACGAGAGCCAGACCCACGCCCGTGTTGCCGCTTGTCGGCTCTATTATCGTGGCTCCCGGCCTTAGTGTGCCGTCTTCCTCAGCCTGGTGTATCATGGCCAGAGCTATGCGGTCCTTGGCGCTTCCGCCCGGATTGAAATACTCCAGTTTGGCTATTATCGGCCGTACGAGCCCTTTTTCGGCTGCAAAACGGTTGAGCTCGAGCAGCGGTGTGCCGCCTATGAGGTCGGTCAGACTTTGTGCTGTTTTCTTCATATTGCTGCGGTTTTATAATGCAGGTGCTAATATACGAAAAAAATATGATACTCCGCGTCCGTCCGCAGCGTATGTCATTTCTCCGCCTCGGCGCTCTCCTGTTTCATCTTCTCGGCCTTGATGATGTCGTTTCTCGATTTCGACTTTATCACGAGCCACACTCCGCAGAACACCAGAACCATTGCCACGCATTGCATGGGCTTCAGTACGGCCATGCCTGTGAGCAGACTCACGCTCACGGCCACCATCGGCTGCACGTAGTTGTAGGTGCTCACCACCGTGGGGCGCAGCACCTTCTGCGCCACCATCGTAAGCAGATAGGCCACGAACGTTCCGAAGAATACCACGTAGCCTGCCGACAGCCATGCCTTGGCGGGCACCGTCTCCCACGGAGTGTTGATGATGTGTCCGGCTGAGAAGGGCAGTATCAGCACTGTCGACCATAGGAAAATCCATTTGTTTATGGTGAATACGCTGTAGCGTTTTATCAGTTTGTTGAACAGCGTCAGATACAGGGCAAACGAGAATTGTGCCGTTATGCACAGTATGTCGCCCCATATATTGCCCACTTTTGCGTTGCCCTCCGACGCGCTTGTCATTATAAGCATCACCGCGCCGCAGCATCCCAAAGCCACTCCGCACGCCTTTTTCCACGTCACGGGTTCCTTCAGTATGATGGCAGCCAGTATGAGGGCGAATATCGGTGACGACGTGGTGATGATGCTTGCGTTCGATGGCGACGTCATGCCCAGACCGATGGTGAAGCAGCACTGGTTGAACACCAGCGCGAAGAGTCCCGCTACTATCATCAGCAGTCCGTCCTTCAGCGGCACGTGCTCCTTCTTAGCGAAGAGCGAGGCTGTCCAGAACAGCACCGCACCTCCCGCAATGCGGAACGACACGAGGTCTATGCCGTCTATGCCGTTCATCATGGCTGTTTTACCGATGGGAGACATCAGGCCCCACATCACGCATGCGCTCAGTATGCTGAGGTGGGCAATTAAAGCTTTGTTGTTATCCATATACACAGAAAAGTTTTGTTCTTGCCTTAAGGCATGCAAAGTTAAGAAAAATAGCACTAACCCATTGTGCATGCCGTCAAAATATATGCGAAAACGTAAAATTAACACTGCTATTTGTTTAATGTCATGAAAGTGTAACCTTTTGTTAATATAGTGTCATATCTGCAAAATTAATCGGCGTATCTTTGCAACGTGATAATGAACAACCGAAAATCATTCTAACTTAAATACATTGATATGCTGAAATCATTATTCAATCACCGCTTGTGCGTCGCAGTGAGAACTGCTGCGGCCGCCGTACTATTGTTCACGGCTTCTGCCACAGCTTCGGCGCAGAAGTTTCCCGGCCTGGGCGACACTCCGCAGATGGGCTGGAGCACCTGGAACAAATTCCAGGGCAACATCAACGAAGACATCATAAAAGGCATAGCCGACGCCATGGTGTCATCAGGACTGCGCGATGCAGGATACACATATATTAATATAGACGACTGCTGGCACGGCGAACGCGACGCCGACGGATTCATACAGTGCGACCCGGAGCGTTTCCCCAGTGGCATGAAGGCGCTGGCAGACTATGTTCACTCCAAGGGATTGAAACTCGGAATCTACAGCGACGCCGGAACAGAGACATGCGCCGGCGAGCCGGGAAGCCTCGGACACGAATATCAGGACGCACTGCAGTATGCGCGCTGGGGCATCGACTATCTGAAGTACGACTGGTGTAACACCGAGCAGAACTACGTCACACAGAAGTGTGCATACACTCTTATGAGCGAGGCTCTGCACGCTGCCGGACGTCCTATCTTCCTCAGCATGTGTGAGTGGGGAAGCTCCATGCCGTGGAAATGGGCACGCGAGGTGGGCAACTCATGGCGCACCACGCCCGACATCTGGTGCTCGTTCGACTCGCTGCGCGTTTTCCCTACATATACACAATATAGTGTCATGGACTGTATCCATGCCAACGACTCACTCCGTATATATGCCGGTAAGGGCCACTGGAACGATCCTGACATGCTCGAATGCGGCAACGGAATGACCATAAACGAGGACCGCGCCCACTTCTCCATGTGGTGTATGATGGCCAGCCCGCTCATTCTAGGCAACGACATACGCAGCATGAGCGACGAGGTGAAGGCCATCCTCACCAATGCCGAAGCCATCGCCATCAACCAGGATACACTCGGAGTGCAGTGCCTCAAGTTCGGCGAGGAATCCGGACTGTACATCTATTTCAAACCTTTGGCAGGAGGCGACTGGGCTCTCTGCTTCCTCAATCCTACAAAGAACGACGTGACGTACGCCATCAACTGGCAGCACTTCAATCTCACCGACGAGGAAGTGAGTGGCATGAGCACCGCTTTCGACAAGAATACCTACATAATATATAATGTCTGGACACACAAGAAGGAAGGCAAGACATCCAAGGCCGACAAGGTGGCAAAGAAGATCAAGGTGCCATCACACGACGCCGTGATGTACAGACTCGTGTGTCAGAATAGCAAATGACATGCTGAAGCTTCCCCAATAACTTCAAACATAAATTCTAATATTTAAAATTACGCTTAATGAACAGATTGGTTATGCTGTTGGCGGCGCTGATTATCAGCACCCTGACGTTCGCACAGACTAAAGTGACCGGCAATGTTACAGACGAGACCGGAGAGCCTGTGATTGGCGCAAGCGTGACCGTCAAGGACCATAAAGGTACGGGTGCCGTGTCCGATATCGACGGCAACTTCACCATCAATGTGCCTGACGGCAAGAGCGAGCTTGTGGTTACATATGTGGGATTCGTCCCGCAGACAGTTTCCGTAAAAGGAAAGACTATGGTGAAAATCGTGCTCAAGGAAGACAACAACACGCTCGACGAGGTTGTGGTCGTGGGCTACGGTACTATGAAAAAACGCGACCTTTCCGGTGCTGTCGGACAGATCAAGGCCGACGACCTCATGAAAGGTGGAACCATCGACGTGGCACACGGTCTGCAAGGCAAGATGGCCGGTGTGCAGATACAGCAGAGCGACGGTGCCCCGGGTGCCGGAGTGAGCATCACAGTGCGTGGTGCCAACTCGTTCCAGACATCTTCACAGCCTCTGTATATTGTCGACGGTGTTCCGTTTGAGACTGGCTCCACACCGTCTAACGACGCAAGCAGCAATCAGACGGCCAATGCCCTGAGCTTCATCAACCCTCACGACATCGAGAGCATCGAGGTGCTCAAGGACGCTTCTGCCACAGCTATCTATGGTTCGCGTGGTGCAAACGGCGTGGTTCTCATCACTACCAAGCGCGGTAAGGCCGGCAAACCTAAGGTAGAGGTATATACAAACTTCACCACATCTAAGATTGCGAAGCGCATGGATGTACTCGATCCTGTCACCTATGCGGAATACTGCAATGAGGAGACGATGAACTCCATATACTACGAAGGTTCCAAAACCACCACACTGCCTTATCCCGGCACATGGACTTACAAGGGACTGCCCAATGGTCGTGTCGACTATAACGTCGGTACATACAATCCTGCGCCTGAAGACTTCCGTCATCCGGGATGGTATCGCGACGAATATGGCAACTACAGTCAGGTGGGAGTGGCCGACTGGCAGGACCTTATTTATCAGGACGGATTCTCTCAGGAGTACAACGCCAGCGTCAGCGGTGGCGACGACAAGGGCTGGTATGCCTTCTCCGGCAACTATACCAACCAGGAAGGTATCATAAAGAACACCGGCTACGAGCGCTTTTCTGTCAGAGTGAACATCGCCCGTCATATCACCAAATGGCTGGAAATTGGAACCAACACAAGCTATACGCAGTCCACAACCGACTTTGCCAAGACAAGCAGCGACAACAGTGGTGTCATCCGTTCGGCTCTTCTTTTCCCGCCGACATACGATCCTAACATGGAGGCAACCACTGCCGACAACCTCAGCTGGCTCGCTGCCAACCCGGCGGCATACGTCAACAACGCACGCGACCAGGTGAAAGGCATCAACTGGTTCAGCAGTTCGTTCCTCGAAGTGACGCTTTTCCCGTGGTTGAAGTTCCGCCAGAATCTCGGTCTTTCCCATACCGATAATCACCGCGGTTACTACTACGACCGCCACACCAGTGAGGGTAAGGCACCTGTCAACGGTAAGGCCGGTAAGGGTTCCGATATATGGAATGGTCTGACTGCCGAATCACTCGTCACCTTCGACAACACTTTCGGAAAGATACACCACATCAATGCCGTCGGCGGTTTCACCGTTGAGAGCGGCAGCTGGGACAACCAGAGCGTTGTGGCAACCAATTTCCCCGATGACATGACAATGGACTATGACATGAGCCGTGCGCTCGACAAGGCCACACTCACAAGCTCCATCGGCACGCAACGCCTCGTTTCGTTCCTCGGTCGAGTCAATTATACGCTTAACGATAAGTATCTTGTCACAGCCAGCGTGCGTACCGACGGTTCTTCAAAGTTCACCGACAAGAACAAGTGGGCTACGTTCCTTTCTGGAGCATTGGCGTGGAGAGCATCTGAGGAGAAGTTCATCAAGGACCTGAACATATTCTCAAACCTCAAGTTCCGCGTCAGCTATGGTGAGACCGGAAACCAGGGAATCGGCTCATACCGCACAGTTCCGCAGCTCGGAACAGCCAACTATCCATTCGATTTCGCACTCAGCAGCGGACAGGCAATGGTGAGTGATCCTGTGAGCGACGACCTCAGATGGGAGACAACGGCGCAGTGGAACGCCGGAATCGACTTCGGATTCTTCGACAACCGCCTCGCTCTTACCGTCGATTACTATCATAAGAAAACGCGCGACCTGCTTCAGGATGTGGTCATCCCGGGCTCTACGGGTTATCTCCAGATGACAACCAACACTGGCAACGTGAGCAACGAAGGTCTTGAAATATCTCTCAACTATGACGTTCTTCCCAAGTCGCAGCTCAAGTGGAGCATCAATGCCAACATCTCTTTCAACAAGAGTACCATCAGTGGACTCGAAGGCGACCAGTTCGCAAGAAAGTTGTGGAGCAGTGCCGACGAGGTGTTCATCCAGCGCAACGGCTGTCCTATCGGTGCCATTTACGGCTATGTGGAGGACGGATTCTACGACAACGAGGCTGAGGTTAGGGCCGATCCGCAGTACACCAACGCCGACGACGCTACGGTGAAAGCCATGATCGGTGAGATAAAATACCGCGACCTCGATGGCGATGGCAGCATAACAGCCGACGGCGACCGTACCATCATCGGCGACACAAACCCCGACTTCACATACGGTATCACCAACAACTTCTCATGGAAGAACTTCTCCCTCTCGTTCATGTTCCAGGGAACACAGGGCAATGATATATTCAACGGTAACCTTGTTGACGTTAAGATGGGTAACATCGGAAACATCCCGGTGTTCGCATACGAGTCGCGTTGGACCGCCGACAACTACGAAGTGGCCAAATGGCCTAAGGCAACAGCCGGATATACGCGCGAATGGAAGCTGAGCAACCGCTACGTGGAGGATGGCAGCTATCTGAAACTTAAGAACCTGACCTTCGGATACGACTGGCGCAAACCTGTAAGTGGAGTGGAGAACATCAAGATAACATTCACCGCCACCAACCTGTTCACCATCTCCAACTACAGCTGGCTCGATCCTGACGTAAACTCTTTCGGTAGCGATGCAAGCCGCCGCGGTGTGGACATCTACTCTTATCCGAGCGCGCGCACATTCGCTCTGGGACTTAATTTCACCTTCTAAACCAAATAATAATAAATCGTTTTCAAATGATGAAACCATATAAATTACTGTTTTCCATTGCTGTGGCGTGCGGCGCTATGACGCTCACGTCGTGCAACGATTTCCTCAAAGAGGATCCTAAGCACCTTGTCAGCCCCGACCAGCTCGGCGATACCGAGGAGGCATGCGACCAGTGGGTGGCCGGAGTTTACAGCAAATGGCTCAACGACATGTTCCGCTGGTCAAACTTCCCGCGTGTGCTTGAGCTCGACGCCGACTACATCTCTGGTCCTGATTGGCTGTTCTCAAGTCTCGGAGCCGGCAGTTTCCAGGCCGACCCGGGCACAATGAATACCATGTGGAACGGTCCGTACGCCATCATCAGCCGTGCCAATCTGGCCGAGAAATACATCAGCCGGCTCAACATCGACGAGGATTACAAGAACAACGCACTTGGCGAGGTCTATTTCAACAAGGCGTTTGCATACTTCCTCCTGGTACGTGCGTTCGGTCCGGTGCCTATCCGCAACAAGACAATACAGGACGGTGACGAGCCCGATTCTCCACGTCGTCCCGTTGCAGAAGTTTATGAGGAGATAATAAATCTGCTCACCAAGGCAGCCGGTCTCATGTACACACACGAGGATCCTAACTTCCGCCGCGGCCACGTATGTGCCGGAACAGCGGCCGGAATGCTCGCCAAGGTTTATGCCACAATGGCTTCGGCAGCAATGCCTGAGGGAACACAGCTCTATGTCCGTACAGGTCCTCCATACGAGATTGTGAACGGCGACAGCTATTACACCGGACTCACCACAATGACTTTCTCAAAATCGAAGGTTGACGGATATGAGAATATGAACGCCAAGGAACTCTACACCAAGGCTGCAGAGTGGGCATGGAAGGTAATCAACGGCGAATACGGCTCATACGACCTGCTGCCTTACGACGAGCTTTGGACCAAGTCGCACAGCAACGACCCAGAGTTCATGTTCTCCATACAGGCCATCGCCGGCAACGAAGTGTACCGCAACCAGATTCATTCATACTATTCGGGCTACACAGTCAGCAGCTCTTCCGAGGTGATAGGTGGCGGACAGTGGATAGGTTGCACCGACCACTGGTACAAACTGTTCGCTCCGCAGGACCTGCGCATCGTCAAGGGAGTGAAACATCGTTTCATCTATACATACAACGAAGAGGACAACCAGGGCATGTACTATCCGCAGAACGCCGAGTGGACGCTCAAAGCTACAGGCTACGACGAGAACGGCAACAAGGTGGCCGACCCTGTTGCACCGTTCGACGACGGCCGTCAGTATTTTTACAATCAGGGTTCGGAGTGTCTGGCATTCACCACAAAGTATGACGATGTGACTGATCCTTCGTCCGACTATGCCGATGCCCAGTGGCCGTTCCTGCGCTTTGCCGACGTGCTGCTCATCTATGCTGAGGCTGAGGCAGAGCTCGATCATTCCGACATTGCCATAAAATATCTCAACAAGGTGCGCCGCCGTTCCAACGCTGTCGAGTCAAACGACCCGGGCGATCTGGTCAAGCTGCGCAGTATGATACTCGAGGAGCGTGCCAAGGAATTTGCCTGCGAGGGCGACCGCCGTTGGGACCTTCTGCGCTGGGGTATCTATCTGCAGGCCATGAACGCCATTGGCGGACGCGACGATGCCAACAACAATAAGAACCGTACGAGCCGCAACCTGCTCTATCCAATACCGCAGGACGAGATAAACTCGAACGACTCCATAACATCTAACAACCCCGGATGGAATTAAAACATACGAACAATATGAGACTAAGACATATCATGCGTGCGGCCGCAATACTGGCGGCTGCCGCCCTGACGACATCCTGCAGCGACGTAGTGAACTATGAGGACGACATCGAGGACATCTACTCCAACAGCGGTGCGCCGGTCATCACAGCCATATATGATGTCAAGGACACAAAACTGGAGAACGCCCTGCAGGAGGGTTCTCTCAACCAGATGATACGCATCACCGGCAACAACCTTGCCAAGGCCAAGAGCGTGACATTCAACGGCATCGAGGTTGACGTGCGCAGCATCTATGCCACAACCACGGCCAGCTACATGAAGATACCGCGCGAAATACCTGAGGCGGTGGACAACAAGATTGTTTACACCACCGACCGCGGTACCGTGACCTACGATTTCCGCGTCAACATCCCGCACATGTCGTGCGAAGGCCTGGCCAACGAGTTTGCTCTGCCGGGCGAGAGCGTGCAGGTGAAGGGCGAATTCTTCGACCTCTTCGGCTTCGGCGACAGCGAGTCGGACGCCACCATCACCATGACCAACGAGGCCGAAGGCTACAGCAAGGCGCTCGAAGTGGATTCGCTCACTGAGGAATACATGGGTGTGCTCATTCCGGAGGATGCTCCCGACAACTCCGTCATCACTCTCACATGGACCGAACCGGGCAACGTGGCGATGCAGAAGACCATACCTTACCGCTACACACGCTACATGATGTTCGACGATCTGAACACCGTCGGATGGTGGGACGGCACTCCTGCCACCTACATCACCGACGGTACGGCCGACGGCGATCCCGAAACGCTCGGTTGGGACTACTTCCGCTTCAAGGGTTACTTCCCGCAGTGGCAGTGGACACAGTGCGGAGGCGGAGCCAACTGGCCCGACATCGACTGCACGGCTGCTCCTGCAGACTATGTGTTCAAGTTCGAAGTGTGCAACTCTGCGTCCTATCCTTTCTACGATTCAGCCGAATACGGCTACCTGTTCTCGCTCAACGGAGGCACCAACTATCCGTGGAACCCGTCGTCGGGCATGAGCTTCAACACCTACGGTGAGTGGAAGACAATATCCATTCCGCTCGACAAGGTGGCAAGCAACGGCGTACCCGCTCCCGGCACATGGAGCAACTTCGTGCTTGTGATGCAGCCCAACACCGACGGAGGATGGAACGTTGACCACAGCTTCGCCAACTTCCGCATCGAACCGAAAGACTTTTAAGTGTGACAATTAAAAACTAATCAGCATTATGAACAAACTGTTTAATATCATATTGGCGTGCATGCTCGGACTCTGCATGACGGCATGCAGCGAGGACGAGATGCCCACCACGGGCGACGAACCGCAGCAGGACCCGGCGCTCGCGCCCAAGGTGGTGAGCACGCTCCCGGCTGCCGACGCTACAGATGCCGACGTGCTCGACGGCATAACCGTGACCTACAACAAGAACATATACGTTCCGCCGGTTGTCACAATAGACATCAACGGCACCTACATCGAGGAGGTGAGCGTCAGCGGAAACAAACTCTACATACCGTTCCCGATGGATGAGGGCGAGACCTACACCGTAACCATCAGCAAGCCGAGCGTGAGAGACTCGCTCTACAACTTCGCTGCTGACTACACTTTCACCTTCAGCACGAAGACAACCAATACATTCGATCCGTCGCTCTTCGACATAGATGAGGCTCTCACCACCGCTTCGCCCATGAAGCAGACCGCTTCTGTCTATGATTTCCTCAGGGAGAACTTCGGCAAGAAGGTCATCGCTGCCGCCGTATCAAGCGGAGCACTCGACACCGACATGGCCGACAAGATACAGGAGATGACGGGCAAGTATCCGGTGATAAACTCCTTCGACTTCCTCCATCACATCAACAGCGCACCGCTCAACCCGTCCAACTGGATTGACTACACCGACATGACAGTGCCTGAGACATGGTGGGCCGACGGCGGACTCGTTTCATTCATGTGGCACTGGAACGTGCCGTGCACCGAAGCCGACAAGGATAACTTCCAGAACTACGCCTTCTATTGCAACGGCGCAGGCGAGAAGAACACCGACTTCAACGCTGCCAACGCAGTGGTGAGCGGCACCTATGAGAACACCATTGTAAACCGCGACCTCGACGTCATCGCCGGCTATCTGCTCTCGCTCCAGCAGAAACGTATACCGGTCATCTGGCGTCCGCTCCACGAGGCAGCCGGCAACGTGCCCTCGGGAGGCAAGGCCTGGTTCTGGTGGGGCAACGCCGGAGCCGATGCCTACAAGGCTCTGTGGCGCTACATGTACGACTACTTCAAGGCTAAGGGTATCAACAATCTCATCTGGGTGTGGACTTCTGTCACCGATGATGCCGACTGGTATCCGGGCGACGAATACGTTGACATAATAGGTTACGACTACTATGAGTCTGACGAGAACAAGTTCCACCAGTCGCTGCCTTCTGTCATGGCTAAGCTACAGGGCATATCCAACAGGAAGATTCTTGCACTCAGCGAGTGTGGAGCCATGCCGTCGGTGGAAAACATGATGAAGAACGGCGACGTATGGAGCTGGGTGATGCCTTGGAACGGCGACTACACGACCAACCCGTATTACAATCCGGAGTCGCTCTTCCGTGAGATGTACGAGTCGGGCAATGTCATCACGCGCGACGAGATGCCCGATCTGAAATGATATTCTGCATGACAGCGGTGCGGCGGACCGTTTGTCCGTCCGCCCGCCGGTCTGAAAGACAAATCAGGGTTATTGTTTTTAGTCCTTTTATTAAGGTTGGATAAAGATTGAAATAAGGTTTGTTTTTCGGTAATGTCCCGGCAATGAATTACATTGTCGGGATTTTTTATATGTTCTTACATCGCCATTCCGCACATGGCAGTCTTATGGCTGTATGTTGCGTTTCGGCCCGTTTCCTGTCTATATACCTGTTTCGTAGAATAGGGAAAATCTCGGTTCTGCAGAAATTCTGTGTATGGATTTCAACACAGTGACTTCGTTCTCACCTGCGAAGCACCGTTGCATCCTTTTTCCGAGACGACTCCATCGGGGCACTTACAGATTTTCAGTAACTTGTGTTTTTTCCGTCCGGGTTTTCTGTTCTACCCCGAAAAATCAGCGAGTATTTGCGGGCTGACTCTCCTTCGGACGCAAATACGCGAATTATGAGAGGTTTTTATAAGATGCT
>USDT01000024.1 GCA_900553465.1 uncultured Prevotella sp. | reverse complement strand
CCCGCGACCCCGACCTTGGCAAGGTCGTGCTCTACCAACTGAGCTATTTCCGCAACATTTCTTTTTACAGAAGCATTTCTCTAAATGCGGTTGCAAAGGTAATGCTTTTTTTTGAACCTACAAATTTTTCTTGCGTTTTTTTTCAAAAATGATATAAATTTCTAATCCATCCGACTGAAATAGTCCTCAAAAGTGTATTCACGGAGTATTTCCAACTCATTATTGTCCTGATGAACCAATCCGATTGCAGGGTGACTGATTCCATTAAATGTGCAAGTCTTGACCGTTGTGTAATGGATCATATCCTCAAATATGACATTATCTCCTACGTTCAATTCTTTATCAAATCGCCAGCTTGACAGGAAATCACCTGAAAGGCAACTGTTCCCTCCCAACCGATAAATATGCGACTTTTCATTTTCTGAATGAACAGGGCCTTCCTCATTCACCACTTCAGCACCCCTCACAGCCGGCATATACGGCATCTCAAGACAGTCGGGCATATGACAAGTGAAACTTACATTAAGAATTGCAGTGCGAATACCATGATCCTCGACAATGTCTACAACCTGTGAGACAAGCGGACCTGTTTGCCATGCAAAGGCACTTCCTGGTTCCAATATAACCTTAAGATGAGGATATCTGAGACGGAAATCCTGCAATATGTTTATAAGAAGGTCCACATCATAATCATTCCGGGTCATCAGATGGCCACCACCAAAATTAATCCACTTCAATTGTCCAAACCATTTGGAAAATTTTTCTTCTATATGAGAAAGCGTACGCTGAAAAACATCAGCCCCACTCTCACAATGGCAATGACAGTGAAAACCTTCTATGTATGAAGGGAGAGTCTCCGGCAAATTATCAGAATTTACGCCAAAACGGGTCCCTGGAGCACAAGGATTATACAAATCTGTTGAAATCTCTGAATATTCAGGATTCACACGTAATCCGATACTTATATCAGGATTCGTGTTTTTTACCCTGCTGGCAAAACGCTCATACTGAGACAAAGAATTAAATGTAAGATGACTCGAGCAAGACGCTATCTCATCTATTTCATAAGATGTATACGCAGGAGAATACGTATGGGCAGGCCGGCCGAACTTATCAAACGCCAAACGTGCCTCAGAAAGTGAACTTGCCGTTGTTGCATTGATATATTCACGAAAAACAGGAAAAGTTTTCCATAGAGCATATGCTTTGAAGGCAAGAATAATTTCAACACCTGCTGTATCTGCGACATGTTTTATCAAAGACAGATTTTTACGCAACAATTTCTCCTCCAACACATACATTGGTCTATGTATTTCCTTAAACGTATTTACATCAACTTTCATATATTCGTTTATTTTCAATTCACTAAGTTATCACCATGAGATCCGCAAAACGGACAACTCTTTTTACAAATATAAGACATAGACATTCAAGATGCCTATGTCTCCTAATATATTATATTCATGTGTTCGGTATCGCATTAAAAAATACGTGTTACACGAAACACAACAAAATTTGTTTTTACAAATCAAATACAATTGGCATATCACAAATTAACAACCAGACTGTAACAGAGAATAAATCCAATTGTACCCCATATTGCGGTATTCAGAATTGCATATTGCCTAGAAACACCTGTTGTATAAAAATTCACCGTACACACCTTGAAAAGACAACGAGTGTAAGCATAACGCACAAGATAATACACTCCGCCGCCGATAGTTACTCCAAGAAGTCCTCCAAAGAAAACATCTCCCGGATAATGTACGCCAAGATAAATGCGTGAATAGCACATACATATTGCCCACAAAATCAATGTAAGCACCATCTTTTTCTTTCTGAAAACCAAAGACAGATAGGTAACCACACCCATGGCATTAGCCGCATGGCTCGATACAAAGCCGTACATTCCACTCTTATATCCATTCACATAATGAAGCAAGTCACATATTGCCGGGCTATGCGAAGGACGGAGTCTGCAAAAATAAGGTTTTATTACGGAAGAAGAAATCTTGTCACACAATATTACTATGAGAACCAAACTCAATATAATAAAGAGCGCTTCATACCATTTCACTTTAAAATGGAAAAAAGAATACAGTAGCGCAACAATCAATGATATTGAAGAATATTTTGAAGAAAGCATGTACCAAAAAGCATCGGCAACACGTCCTCCGTCATGATTAAGTGTCACCATCAACTGCTTGTCAAACAAATCCATTATTCTTACAACTGGAGCCATTCCAGGAATGTGATACAGCAAGAATGCCGCTACCAGAAAAATTGCAAGAACACAAACAAGCCTTACCATAAACAGGTCCCAGGCTCTTGCTGAAATGTTAAAATCCAAAAGGACTATCCTCCGAAGGCATGAGGACAAATTCTTCATAGTCAAGTTATTAATTGCAATCATGTTTTATATTAGCAATAACGTCAAAGCATTATCTTTATTGTATAAAAATCCGAAAAAATATTACTTATTTTACATTGATAACAATTGTTCCTCTTCCACATCACAACCAAAGAAGCCCATTTCTTTCGAATGTTCCTTATCAAAAGCATAATAAACAACTTCCGCCTCAACGCAAGTTTTTCCCTTACCATCTTCCAACGAAACGGAAATGATCCAATAGTTACGTTTTTGTCCTGTTATTCTGGCACGAACTGTTATCTGCGGTTCATCCAGCATTACCGGAGCAAGATATTTTAAATTCATACGTGATGTCATGCCGGAGGTTTGCAACTTGCGCATGACCACCCATCCTGCAGTTTCATCTATCATTGTTGCAAGAATACCGCCATGCATGACACCGGTCCATCCCTGGAAATGATCATGAGGATACCAATATGAAATCACATCATCTCCATCTTCAAAAAACTCCATGTGCAATCCAAAAGGATTGTCAGGTGAACATCCAAAACAATTATACCCATCCTTGCCGACAAACGGATTCTTAATTTTTCTCATAATTTATGTGTATGTATCAGAAGCTCATCATGAAACTGAAGCGCACACCATTCTTCTTCACACCCGGCATATCTGTATATGTCAGACGACGTACATAATCGACTCCGAAGAACTTGAAAATATTGTGCACACCCACAACAACTTCCCAATATGGCCTATTCTTATCCATGATACCTGCACCTTCCGGGAACCGGAACAGCAAATTGTCCATACTGTTGCGTTCAAGGAACGGATTGTTCTTATCTGTAACCATTCCCCACATACCCTTGACCGCAATATATTCACGCCACTTCAACTTTTTGACGAGAGGGATTCTATTAAGCAGTTTTCCGTTCATATCCCATGCCACAGACCAGAAAGCATATCTGTCACTCAGGAATTCCATATTCCTCATCATATTAAACGTGCTCTCATGTTCGAAATACGACAAGTTTACGGGAGGCATTATCAACAGTGGGAAAGGAACCTTGTCCCATTGAATACCACCATTAAGATGAGTGTCAACATATCCCCAACTTCCAAGCCAAAATCTTTTATAAATGCCCATTTCTGTAAAGTTGAGTCTATACTGTCCACCTAGGAAGTTCTTCAATCCAACCGTATGACTGAGTGTGAATTCCGGAGAATCAAGATTTACAGGCCAGCGATGCTGTTTTGTGTTGATAAACGTCTGACCCGGACAATATTTCATGCCGAACTTAAACTCCGTAGTACGTATTTTACGAACAAGATCCTTTACTTCCTCGCCATTCTCATTTATCTGTGGAGATGTCATACGTTCAAACACCAGATCACCAGTAGGTTCATTACTTTCCGTCTTAATTGACGTATCTATACTGAATCCCCAGTCCGTTTCATACACAAAGCTCAACTTCTGTCTATTATAGAAATACATCTGTTCAACCTTCTGTGTACGGAAAGCCATGAACATATTATCCTTATTGTGCAGAAGGAACTTATCAGAAGGAGACATCACATCGTAAGCAGTCTCGAATATTATATTACGCTGCGGGAACTCAAAGGGAACATTCTTCTTTTTGTTCAGACTGTATGTTATTTCCGTGCCATAATAATGCTTGTGGGAATCCATACCATAGGCATAATATCCGTTCCAAAACAGATGCTTATTGAGATTTGCTGTCGTACGACCACTCACTCTGAACCTGAAACCATCAACAAAATTCTTTGACACGATAGTATTCACCGGTCCGAAATCAAACTTACTCTTTGTTCGCGATGTTCCGGTTTCCACATAGTTTTCCAGGAATGCCCTCACGCCGAATATTATCCACTTATAGTTTTTCGACTGCTCCATCCTATGAATGAATTCGTTCATAGACGACTCACTCTTGGTCAGACCGACAGCCCTGTATTGGTTCCAAAAAGCCTCATCACGTATCATTGCGTCAGCCTCGTGCCTTACTTTGGCTTTACCTTTGAATAGTTTACTCGGCAAATCATCAAACGCATAATCACTAAGACGTGTTGTTCTCGTAACCAACATTTTGCCAAGCAAATCGTTGACTCTAAGCTCAACCATCATATCATCAACAGTAAGCACCCACTCACCGTTAGGAAGTTTGGTATATTCCTGCTCAATCTTCATATTGTCAACAAAATTGACAATACTACTCTTAGGCAAAGTCAGAGAACATCGCTTCACATGCAATGTCGAATCCGCAAGCACATAAAGTTCACCTCTGAACCCGAAGTCCTGCTGATTATTCGGCAAGAATTGCAGATGATAACAAAGATCACGATCTACATATACTGTATCTTCAATATAAAATCTGTAGAAAGAAATTGCAGTCTCTCCAATAGGACTTGTGAACTGATACTGCAAAAGTCGCACATGATCATCATATATATCAACGTCCGTAAAGACTTCCTTAAGCATCGTGTTCAAAATTTCTCCTGTCTGCAACACATTATTAATACCGTCCGAACGTTGTCCCTTTATAATATCCTTCTCCACCTTCGGATCTTTTCTGTAAATATGTTGTGTCACAGTTTCATCCACAGATATAGGCAATATCAGTTTATTATTATACGGACTGGTTTCAATCTGGTCTGCCAGCCACGACTGCTTCTTGAATATGCCTTTATCCAGATCCTCTGGTTTTATGTCATTTACGGAGAATGTTATTTTCTGATATTTATTGTACTGATAATAGTCATGATTATCAAGGTGTGTCCTTTTTTTTGCAGCAATGACACGCTTCATAAGTTCCACCGCAGGATTGTTCTTACGCGAATACCTGTCACGCTTGCTTTTGATGACGACCTCACTCAAATTCTTAGAGTCTTCCTTAAGCACAATCTTCATATACGACGGAGTATCCTGCGACACCTTAACTGTCTGCGACTTAAATCCCACCGAACTGAACGTAAGAGTCCACCCCTCATGACGTTCTATGGAGAATTTTCCATTAATATCACTTACAACAGCAACATGATGTCCTTTATATATGGCACTCGCATTGGGGATGGCGTATCCATCCTCATCCACGATCTCACCCGTTATTTGCGCCATGGCAGACACTGCCACAAATAAAAACACAAATAAATTACAAAAAAATCTTTTCACCCTGATATAATTACTCAAAAAAATGCTGTTGCAAAGTTATATATAGATATTAAAAAAAACAAGAAAACTTTTTGCTTTTTAATATTTTTCTACTAATTTTGCAGCATTGTATGAAGAAACTGCCACTTTTACCGACAATTATCGGCACAGGCTTTGGCAGCGGGTTCTGGCCATGGGGGCCTGGAACTGCGGGTGCATTGACAGGCATGCTTATATGGTATGCCCTTTCTTTTGTGCATAATTCCACATTCCTTTTTGCCACAACTCTCTCATGCATAATTATTTTCACCATATTAGGCACATGGGCGACAAAGCACCTTTCGCCATTTTGGGGATCAGATCCTAAAAAAGTTGTCATCGACGAAATTGTTGGAGTATGGATTCCACTGCTTGCCGTTCCGGCATCAGACATATGGCTTGCACTGGCTTCATTTGTACTTTTCCGTTTCTTTGACATACTCAAACCACTCGGCATCAGAAGGCTCGACAGACACGAAGGAGCTTTCTTTGTCATGGCCGACGACATACTGGCCGGCATCTACAGTCTTATAATCATCGTTGTAGTGCAATGGATAATTTAAAGACGAAACTTATAACTTTCTGCAAGGCACAATGTTCAGCATGGATAGCATCAGCCATAGACTTCGGCACCACAATTATATTTGCCCACGTCTTTGGTCTGTGGTACGGCTATTCCACATTTATCGGTGCGCTGAGCGGTGGCATCGCCAATTGCCTGATCAACTACAGATGGGTTTTCCATGCATACGACGTGAAAAAAAAGAGTATCGCCATACGCTATCTGCTTGTATGGAGTGGAAGCATCCTGCTCAACACGTATGGTACATACATACTAACAGAATTGTCCGACCAGTACTTCATGTTCTCTAAAATCATCATTTCTATCATAGTAGCAATATTCTGGAACTACCAGATGCAGTATAGATTCGTATTCAATTCAAAAAACAAATAACAATAAAAATTCAAGTCATGAACTATCGTGATTTTCTGCAAAAGATAATATATGTTATTATAAACCCCGTTATCAAAGGAATGATCAAGATTGGTTTCACACCTAATCTTGTGACAACAACCGGATTTGTACTTAACCTCGTAGCTGCAGGAATGTTTCTTTATGCAGCCAACGAATTTACGGACAGTACAGCTATTGTAGGATGGAGCGGTGGCGTAATCCTGTTTGCCGGACTATTCGACATGATGGACGGCCGTCTGGCACGCATGGGCAACATGTCGTCCAAATTCGGAGCACTATGGGATTCGACTCTCGACCGCTACAGCGAATTGTTTACTCTTTTCGGTGTGGCCATGTATCTCATTCTCAACGGATGGATTATCAGTGGCATTGTAACATTCTTTGCGATGGTAGGATCTGTGATGGTGAGCTATGTCAGAGCACGTGCAGAAGGACTTGGCATTGAATGCAAGGTAGGCCTCATGCAACGTCCTGAGCGTGTCGTACTGACAAGCCTCGGAGCAATATTATGCGGAATCTTCGACAACATCTGGTTCTTAGTGGTACCAATCATCATAATCGCCATACTTGCCAACATCACCGCATTCTGGCGCATCGGTCACTGCTACAAAGTATTGAGCAAAAGCGAAAAGAAATAGCCGATGTTCAGCTTTTACATTATTATATTATATACAGTACTTGCAATACTGAAACCCACACGTAAAGTTGCATTCGCACTTACTCCGTGGCTCATATTCGCATGTTCATACGACTGGATGCGGCTTCTGCCAAACTATGAGGTCAATCCCATCGATGTGAAAGGTCTGTACGACACTGAAAAGATGCTGTTCGGCATCACAGCAAACGGCAGTACGCTGATTCCCTGTGAATATTTTGCAATACATCACTGTTCCTTTGCCGATATCATGGCAGGACTGTTCTATCTTTGCTGGGTGCCGGTGCCGCTGGCATTCGGACTGTATCTTTATCTGAAAGGTGATTACAAAAATTATCTGCATTTTTCATTGGCATTTCTTTTTGTAAACCTACTTGGCTTCTGTGGCTATTACATACATCCCGCAGCACCACCATGGTATGCCATGAACTACGGTTTTGAACCGATACTCAATACACCGGGCAACGTAGCCGGACTAGGCCGTTTCGATCAGCTGACAGGCATACCCGTATTTCATGCACTTTACGGCAAGAATGCAAATGTGTTCGCAGCAGTACCGTCTCTACATGCAGCATATATGCTTATCACCACCATATATGCCGTCAGAAGCCGCCAGCAGCATGTCACCACAGCCATTTTTGCATTCATCTGCGCAGGCATATGGTGGACAGCCGTTTACAGCGGCCATCACTACATCATTGATGTGACACTCGGCATAGCAACAACAATCGTCGGCATACTGCTGCTCGAAAAAGTTATCATGCGTGTACCGGCCGTCAATCGGCTTATGAACCGATACACATCGGCCATAACCATCAGCCGGCACACACATGACTGAAAAAGTTAACGGCTGAATTTCAGTTCGTCAGTATTAATATTGCCCGTTCCCTTTTTGTTCTGCGACAAGCTTCTGGCAGTACCTCTTAAAGTCATGTTACCAACTCCCATAAGTTCACATTCCACATGATTGCAATCCTCCAATGTTGCATTCATGTCGCCCACTCCCATAAGTCTGAATCGCGAATCCGTGAACTTATACTGCCGTACGTTTACGTTTCCGGCACCGAGAAGCGAGACATATGAAGTGACACCACGCACTGAATCGATATCTATATTGCCACTTCCTTCAAGGGCCACCGCCAGATTGTCACACACCACCCGACCGAACGAGACATTGCCCGAGCCTGTCAGTCTAACTCTCAACGTATCTGTATCAACCGGCTTTAAAACCTTGAATGTTCCGGAACTTTTAAACATGACATCCGTCAGATCCGGCGAATAGACATATACATCCAATCCTGACATATCATTACCGGACAACAGGTTTCTGCGAAACATTTTCGGTCGTATAACAAGTTTGTTTCCATCATGCACCGTAACAATGTCCGACACGGCATCCACCGCGTCACCTTCCGCATGCACCCTGACGCACAACGAATCAGACTGCACATAATAAACGTTACAGGGAGCCTCCACCTCTATCTGCGAGAAATATCTCACCTTACGCTCCACGGCTATTCTTCTTTCACTTTTGCCATTGCGCTTCATTCCTCCACAAGAAATGCAGACAAGGCATACACAAAGAACTAACACTCCATACAATGTTGATATTCTGTTCATTTCACTGATATTTGTATTTTCTTTTGGTTTGACGCTGATTTCGTACAGAAAGTTGCACCAATGCACACAATAATATAATATAAAAGTGCGGGCATAGTATAATTATGCCCGGTTCACAGCATATCATGACCAAAAATTATTACCTTTGCACACATTATGGAAATAAATACACTTACACAAGGTGAACTGGAAACATTGCTCCAGCACACCGAATGTTCGCAACACATTGTCATATGCACCCACAAGTCGCCGGACGGCGACGCACTTGGAGCCTCGCTGGCATGGCTTGAATTTCTGAACAACAGAGGCAAGACGGCCGATATAGTTATCCCGGACGCATATCCGGATTTTCTTCAGTGGCTCCCCAATTCTGAAAAAATCATACGCTACGACAAGCACAAAGAAAGAGCCGAGAGACTTTTAGGCGATGCCGACCTCATTTTCTGTCTTGACTTCAACGGTTTCGGCCGCGTTGACGAGATGGAATATGCACTTGCCGGCTCACCCGCCAAGAAAATAATGATCGACCATCACATAGGTCCTCAGATGGACACCGTGCTCACTGTGTCACGTCCTGAGATGAGCAGCACATGCGAACTTGTGTTCCGCATAATGTACCAGAGCGGCGACTTCGAGAAGATGACAAGAAAATGCGCGGCATGTATATATTGCGGCATGATGACCGACACTGGAGGATTCACATACAATTCCAACAATCCGGAAATATTCTTCATCATAAGCGAACTGCTCACAAAAGGAATAAACAAGGACAAGATATACCGCAATGTGTTCAACAACTACAGCTCTTGGGCAATACGTCTGCGCGGATATATAATGTATCACAAGCTAAACGTGCTCAACGACTACAACGCCTCATACTTCTCCATATCCCGACAGACCATGAAGGATTTCCACTTCATCAAGGGTGATGCCGAAGGACTCGTGAACGAACCTCTGAAGATAAAAGGCATGAAACTGTCAATTTCGTTAAGAGAGGACGACCGCAAGGACAACCTTATCTGGCTAAGCCTGCGCTCTGTGGACGACTTTGCATGCAATGCTATGGCTGCCGAATTCTTCAACGGCGGCGGTCATCTCAATGCTAGCGGCGGAAGACTGGAATGTTCGCTCGAAGAAGCCGAGGAGATTGTACGAAAAGCAATCATGCACTACGGCGACAAACTGAAATGACAAAACGAAGCCCGGCCCTGCTGCAACAGTGAGGATAATGATTATATATAATACTTAAATTATCTATATTCAAAAATATAATCTCACATTATTTTTATAACTTTGCACAGAATACATATATCATAATATGCAGAATCATGCCCTGGCCCGGAAAGTCATGGACAACATGAAAATGCTTAAACTGAAAACAAAATACTCTAAAACAGATATGGGAAAGATAAAATTCGCATTACTTGCATTCGCAGCATTGTTCACACTTATGGCGTGTGACGACACAGAGTCGTACGCAGACAAGAAAAAGAAAGAACGTTCGGCCATAAGAAGCTACATTGCAAAAGAAAACATAAAGGTGATTTCGGAAAAAGAATTCCACGCACAGGATTCAACCACCGACGTATCCAAAAACGAATACGTACTCTTCGAGACCACCGGTGTGTACATGCAGATAATACGTGAAGGATGCGGCGAGAAACTCAAGGACGGCGAAACGGCGACCATATTATGCCGCTTCAGCGAGCGCAATCTGCTGACAGACTCTCTCCAGCTTACAAACGACATTCTCGGACTTGCCGCACAGGTGGACAAAATGAGTGTGAAGAACACATCCGGTACATTCAGAGCATCATTCATCGAAGGTGCAAGCGTGATGTATTCAATATACGGCAGTGCTTCCGTCCCCGCCGGATGGCTCGCACCGCTCACATACATCAAGATAGGACGTCCGGCAAAACCGGGTGAGGAGATTGCAAAAGTGAAACTCATTGTTCCTCACACACAAGGTCATCAGTATGCTTCATCGGGTGTTTATCCGTGCTTATACGAAATAACATATCAAAGAGGATATTAAAATTATGACACTCATAAAATCAATATCAGGAATACGCGGCACCATCGGAGGCCGTACCGGCGACACACTGAACCCGCTGGACATCGTGAAATTCACATCGGCATACGCCACATTCATGAAGCGTAACGCCAAATCAGGCAGCGGCAAGATTGTTGTCGGACGTGACGCCAGAATATCCGGCGAAATGGTAAAGGACATTGTATGCGGCACACTTCTGGGTATGGGTTACGACGTAGTGAACATAGGACTGGCCACAACACCTACCACTGAGCTGGCAGTAACAATGCTGAAGGCCGACGGAGGTATCATCATCACAGCCAGCCACAATCCGAGACAGTGGAACGCCCTGAAACTTCTCAACTCACATGGAGAGTTTCTCACAAAGGATGACGGCAACGAAGTTCTGAGAATAGCTGAAGCAGAAGACTTCGAATATGCCGATGTCGACACAATGGGACATTATACGGAGGACAATTCTTTCAACCAGCGCCATATAGACAGTGTGCTTGCACTCCAGTTGGTTGACACCGAAGCCATACGCAACGCTCACTTCAGAGTATGCGCCGACACCATCAACAGCGTAGGAGGCATCATCCTGCCACAGCTTTTCGAAGCACTGGGAGTGGAATACCATATACTCAACGGCGAGGCAAACGGCGATTTCGCCCACAATCCGGAACCGCTTGAGAAGAATCTCGGCGACATCATGTCGCTCACATGCGACGGCAAATACGATCTTGGCATTGTTGTCGATCCCGACGTAGACCGTCTGGCATTCATCTGCGAGGACGGCAGAATGTTCGGAGAGGAATACACACTGGTGAGTGTAGCCGACTACGTACTCTCCCACACACCGGGCAACACTGTGTCAAACCTCAGTTCAACACGCGCACTGCGCGACGTTACCGAACAATACGGAGGACAATACACAGCATCGGCTGTAGGCGAAGTGAACGTTACCACAATGATGAAGAACACCGGAGCCGTGATCGGAGGCGAAGGCAACGGCGGAGTGATCTATCCGGAGAGCCACTACGGCCGCGACGCCCTTGTAGGAATAGCTCTGTTCCTGTCGAACTTGGCACACAAAAAATGCAAGGCAAGCGAACTGAAGGCCACCTATCCGGAATACTTCATTGCGAAAAACCGCATAGACCTGACACCGGACACTGATATCGACGCAATACTCGAGAAAGTGAAAGAGATGTACGCCAACGAGAAAATAACCGATATCGACGGCGTGAAGATCGATTTCAAAGACAAGTGGGTGCACCTGCGTAAATCGAACACAGAGCCTATCATAAGAGTATATAGCGAGGCACACACAATGGAAGAGGCCGACGAACTCGGCAAAACACTCATGCAGGTTGTTTACGACATGCAGAAAAAATAAACAACATAATAACAACAGACATATAAGGACGGCGGTTGCATGACTTTATTGCAGCCGCTGTCTTTTTATATTACGATCTGTGAGACATAGCGGACATGAGTTTCCTACAAAGACAACTGCCATGATTCCGAGGCCACGTGAAGAAGCCTTGACTGCCGTGCAGCAGTAGTCCGGATAAATGATTATAATGAACTAAAATCGCGAAAAACCGATTCTCTACCCCACTTAAAAATCAAATATTTTCAACAAAAAATTTTTTCATCGCGTACAGCCCGAATATTGAAAGATAAACCAACTCCTTAATAATCAGACACTTAAATAACACATCACTATTTCAAGCATCATACCTTGGTCCGAAAGAGCCCGAATCGCACTGCGATCAAGCCTATATCAGGGCATGATAAAGTTCATTTCGACCTCCGAAACCAACCATATCGGAATGCGAAAGAGTGCTTATCAGAAATTAATCAGGAATAAAACAGAATGCGAAATTCGCAGACCTGTCCGATAATCCACGTTTCATGGGCTGTCGGATTTCTAGAATTCAAAAAATGAAATGTTAAATTCAAAAAATTATTTAACTTAATAACTCCCGCGAATTTAACATTTACACACTGCGTCGATATAGCCATGATGATGTGTCTTCAAGACAACACCGCGCCTTTACAAACATGCCACATATCCATAAAAATACTGACATCACGAAAAAACAAACACCCGCCATCACCATACTCACAAACCCATCACATCCCTCAACCAGATTCGCTACCATGCACCTTCAGCACCAATAAAAAACAGCTTTAATATTTGGTCTTTAGAAAAAAATGAATTACCTTTGCACATGATATGACGATCACGTCATGTTTTGCCGATATGGCTCAGTTGGTAGAGCAATTCATTCGTAATGAATAGGTCCCCGGTTCGAGCCCGGGTATCGGCTCAGATAAAGTGGCAAATGTACTATGCGGCAGTAGCTCAGTTGGCAGAGCACTAGCTTCCCAAGCTGGGGGTCGCGGGTTCGAGCCCCGTTTGCCGCTCACAATGAAAGACACAAAATATTAATCACATTTTATTCACCACATTCAATTATTCAATCATATAGTTTCGGCATGTATATTGTATGCTGATAAGATTGTCGTGCCAATAGATTTCGACACAGCAGCAGAAATCATAATATAAAAAATGAGGCAGTACCTTTCGGTATTGCCTCATTCAAATATTCTGAATTCATATCCCTGATCCTTCAACCACTGCAATGCCTCGGGAAGTGCAAAGTGCAGTTTGTCTATACTCTTGAGTGAGTCGTGGAATGTTATTATGGAACCGTTGCGCGTATAACGCTTAACATTCTCTACAACATCATCGGCTGTCATCCACTTGGAATAGTCGCGTGTGACGAGATCCCACATAACAATATTATATTTCCGGCGCAGCCACAGATATTCGGCATAACTCATGCAACCGTGTGGCGGTCTGAAGTAACGGGCCTTTATGAGTTCGTTGGCAGCATTTGTGTCCTTTATGTAGGTTGTCGCAAAATGTTTGAAACCACCGAGGTGATGAAATGTGTGGTTGCCGACCTGATGGCCGGCAGCCACTATACTTTCATACAGTTCGGGATATTTCCGTACATTGTCGCCTACCATGAAGAACGTGGCACGTGCTCCGTATTCAGCAAGAGTTTTGAGAATGAAGGGCGTCGATTCAGGAATTGGTCCGTCGTCGAACGTCAGATAGACCGCCCTTTCCTTTTTGTTCATTCTCCACAGAGCTCTCGGATATAGCCAGCGTAACCACTGTGCGGGCTGTTCGATAATCATTACCCGGAGTCTTTATTTCAGTTCCACACCACCTTTGTTGCGATATTCGGTGTAGAGAGCGTTGAGTCTCTGCATGCGCTTCGCAGCAAGTTTCTGGTCGACCATTGATGTCAGTTCTGCCGTACTCTGCATCATTACAGCCTGACGCAGGAAATCGCTCTGAGCCTGAGTGAAGCGTGCACCCTTGAGCGACACGTACCATAAAGCGTACTGTTCGGCATTCTTCCATACTGCATCGAGCAGTTTTGCAGCTTTGGCCTTCTGTCCGGCAAGAGCATACGCACGTGCCAGATCAGCTCCACCCGATATGTATGTCATCGGCACATTGTAATCAGGTATCACCTTAAGACACTTGTCAAGCACTTCGAGAGCCTTGTCCTTCTTGTTCTCATTGATGAGTTCAAGAGCAAGCATAGCGAACAGATGACGATGAGTGTAGCACATACGCATCACAGTCTCGTCAAGATAGAGTCCCGGTTTCTCCAGGCCACCCCACTTGTAACGTTTCATGAGGTTGTTGTATGCCTTCTCTGTATCGAAACTCTTCACTCCCGGATTCTTTGTTGTGAACGGAGTGATACGATAAGCCAGACCTTCCTGTACAAAGTTGTCACCAAGATTCATGTAATTGTCTGCACCTACTGTTGTCGCAATATAAAGCGGACGTGTCCAGTTGCACTGAGAAATCATCTCGAGCATCATCAGTTCGCCCTTACCGAGCACACGTTTTCCTGCGAGCGAGATGACCATCTTGTCCGGTATGGAATCGCTTGCCATGAGCATGCCGCTCTTCTTCACAGCTTCCTTGTCTATCTTAACGTAGAGAGTATCTGTAGGAATGATGCGCATGTCGTTATCCTTTGAGCGCACCCAGTACTTCATGACGTTCTTCACATCGAACGGATCATCTCCGAACTGAGCCTTGGCTTCTTCCGGATTCTGCTTATAGAAATCCAGAATCTGCTGCTTCACGTAAGGATGTATCTCCACAACCTCGTTGGTTCCGGAGCAATAGTCGATACGCGGCCATGATATAGGAACTGACGGTGAATCGTATGCCGGACGTTTCATCTGGTCGATGTACCAGTCGGTCTGCAGATAGCTGAGGTTGCAGACACGTGTGTCTGTGCGTACACCTTCCACTTCCTGGTTGTACCACAACGGGAATGTGTCGTTATCACCATTGGTGAAGATGATAGGATTGCCCTTGTCCTGAAGTGTCATCAGATAGTTCTGACCGAAGTCGCGGCAGGTGTAACGTCCGCTGCGATCGTGGTCGTCCCAGGTCTGGCTTGCCATCTGTACAGGCACAAGCAGACATATAGCACCTACGATGGAAGCAACAACAAGTTCATGACCCTTGAGTTTCTTCTTCAGATAGTCAATGATTGCAGCGACACCCATACCGCACCAGATAGCAAAAGCATAGAACGAACCTGCATAAGCATAGTCACGTTCGCGCGGCTGCTGCGGTGTCTGGTTCAGATAGATGACAATTGCAAGTCCTGTCATGAAGAACAGGAAGAAGACAACCCAGAACTGACGGATTCCGCGACGGCCTCTCCATGCCTGCCAGAAAAGTCCGAGCAGACCAAGCAGAAGCGGCATACAATAGAACACATTGTGACCCTTGTTGTTCTTGAGATCGTCAGGCAGTTTGCTCTGATCACCCAAAAGCATATTGTCGATGAACGAGAATCCTGTTATCCAGTTGCCGTGCTCCGGCTCACCGTTGCCCTGGATGTCGTTCTGACGGCCTGCGAAATTCCACATGAAATAGCGCCAGTACATGAAGTTGCACTGATATGAAAGGAAGAAACGGAGGTTGTCTATCTGTGAAGGAACCTTCACTGTGATTGGCTCTCCGCAACGGTCGTAAGGCACTTCGGTACCGTTCACTCCGCCCATCCAGCTCTCATAGGCCTCAGCATGGGCTGAACTGTGCATACGCGGGAACAGCATATTCTGCGCATAAACAAGCTTCTCCTTATGGCTTACTACGAAATAAGAATCTTTCTCAGTACTGTCGGCTTTTTCCTTACGCTGCCAGATAGGAGCGCCCTGCTTTCTGCGCGGCTCGCACATGTTGCCCTTTACGTCGAACGCAACCTGTGATGTATATGCCTGACCGTAAAGCAGCGGACTGTCACCGTACTGGTCGCGGCTGAGATAACTGCCAAGTGTGAAGATGTCCTCCGGTGAGTTCTGATCCATCGGCGGGTTGGCAGAAGAACGTATTACGATAACCGCATAACTTGAATAACCAATCATGAGCATCAGCAGACACAGAAGCACTGTATTCTTGATGCGTGCGGTAACATAAGGTACAACCTTTTTCTCAACCTTGCGGGTACGGCCGAGCAGATAATAGAGAACACCCATCACTATCACACCAATGACAGCAGCCGACCATCCGTAACCGTAGAACGGTATGCCGAGCATACCTACTGACAATACGAATGCGATATTCTGTCTCTTGAGACTGCCTCCTGTATAAGTTTCGTATATAGCCCAGATAACAGTTGCAACAAGCAGAATGATATATACTATCTCACCTGTGTTGAACGGACATCCTAGAACATTCACGAAAAGAAGTTCGAACCATCCGCCAACAGTCACAATGCCCGGTACAACACCGTAAAGCACTGCCGCAACAATGACAAACGAAATGACAAGAGCAACAAGCGAGCCTTTGAGTTCGATGTCTGGGAAACGACGATAGCAATAGACAAGCACAATGGCCGGTATACAAAGTAAGTTAAGAAGATGCACACCGATGGAAAGTCCTGTCATGTATGCGATAAGCACAAGCCATCGGTCGCTGTGAGGTTCGTCGGCATGATCCTCCCATTTGAGAATAAGCCAGAACACAACAGCCGTGAAAGCTGAAGAATAAGCATATACCTCGCCTTCGACAGCCGAGAACCAGAATGTATCGCTGAATGTATAGATGAGCGCGCCGACAAGTCCTGATGCCTGAATGGCAACGAGTTTGGCAGTAGTCAACTGGCTCCAGTCTTTAAGAATGAGCTTACGTGTAAGATGGGTGATAGTCCAGAAGAGGAACAATATGGTCGTGGCGCTGAGCAACGCACTCATTATATTTACCATCTTAGCCACCTGTGAAGGATCGCTCGCAAACTGTGAGAACAGATTTGCCGTAAGCATGAAGAACGGAGCTCCAGGCGGATGACCTACTTCTAATTTGTAACCTGTTGTAATAAATTCGGGACAGTCCCAAAAACTGGCTGTCGGCTCAATTGTTGAACAATACACAAAGGCTGCAATAAGAAAAGTCAGCCATCCAAGCGTATTGTTCACTAACTTATAATTTTTCATTTACAATTTAGATATGTGTTATGCATTCTTTAGATTACATGAAAAAACGAGACTGGACACAAGAAAAGTTTTCAAGTTGTACAGCTCTGAAGCCAATTATGAAACAATATGCTGACACGCACACATTCATAAATATCATTTTATAAATGCAAAGATAACATTTTTATACGACAAAGAAACTTTAATATCAATGCATTAATATAATTTAATGCACACGGCATAAAAATAATATCACACATTTAAGATTTGTCTGAGAAGTTTCCGTTCGTATAAGTATAAATTGATTACAATCAGAAACAACTATTCTGAACAGCTAAGACATTCGATAATGTCGCGCTCCGTTATATCACCGACCGGACACAAGCGTACAGCCCGATTGACAAAAGCGACATTTCTCGCATTCTTCAATACAGAATCTATGTCATGACTGACTATGACAATCGCGCAACTTTGATTGATACGCGACAACATTGTATACATCTGTGTTTGAAAATGGCGATCAATATAAGTGTTCGGTTCATCAAGAACAAGCACCTCCGGCTTGGAGACAATAGCACGCGCAAGCAACACTCTCTGTAGCTGTCCGCCACTAAGCTCACCGATATGACTCTGCTGCAGATGTTCTATTTCAAGTGTCTGCAATACTTCTCGCACCATCGCATGCTGTTCCCTGCTGTATGAAGCGAACGGTCTGGCACCCATTTTCAACCCGGACAAGACAACATCATGAACAGAAACAGGGAACTTCCGGTCAAGATTGTTATATTGCGGAAGGTAACCCATAGAGAGATTTTTGACATTCCGGCCATCACGCATATAACAGACTGTTCCTGACATCGGACGCATGAGGCCGAGTAAAACTCTTATAAGAGTGGTTTTCCCACATCCGTTAGGTCCGATAATGCCAAGAAAATCATGGTCGTTTATGCTTATATTGACATCACGCAATATGATTTTACCATCATATCCGGCCGACATGCCGGCTGTCTTTATTATTGGCTGTTCTTTTATTTCAGACATCTTGCAACCTTTATCATTTCATTCTGCCAGTCATATCCGAGCGGATCAATCTCCGCAGTATCAGCTCCTGTACTTTCTGTCACAGCGTTTATATTACGATTGGCAAACTCTTTCTGAACAAAAAAGACTTTCACACGTTCATTCTTTGCTCTGCTTATGATATTATGCATCTGTCGCGCGCTTGGCTCACGACTCTCCTCCTCCAACGGAATTTGCGTCAGACCGAAATCACGGGCATAATAAGTCAGTATGGGATGATAAATCAGGAACGAACGGGTCTTTGCATTTCTGACAAGATGTCTGATCTCCGAGTTAACATGATTGATGGAATCAATAAGATTTTCGAGATTCTTCTTAAAATAAATACTGTCCTTCTTGTCTATTTTTACAAGTGCCCTGTATATGTTTTCTGCGATTATCAACGAATTGGCAGTGCTCATCCAAGTATGCGGATCTGGGATGCCATTCTCCGTCTTCATCATTGATATGCCATCGGAAGAATCCACTATAATGGCGTGAGGAGCGTTTTGTTCGAGTTTCTTCATCCATGTACGTTCAAAACCAATGCTCCCCACCTTGACATAAAGGACACTGTGTGACAGATTCATCATCTGTCTGGCAGAAGGTTCGTATGTTTCCGGATTACCCCCCTGCGGCACCATTGTCTCAACATCAAACCTGTCTCCGGCTATACGCTCGGCAAAATATCTCAACGGTTCTATCGTTACTGTTATCACACGTCTGTCCGGAGCTTGTCTCATATTATCACGACATGACACAGCCACAGACAATATTGTCAGGAAAAGAAGAATATTATATTTTTGCATTGTCAGAACATCAATTTAACACCATAGGCAAGGAATACATATCTCAGCATTTTTCCAATAGAGATACTGATAACCGAAATCAGAACATTAGCCCTCATCAATCCAAGCATTATGGTGATAGCATCACCAAGCACAGGTATAAAAGCAAAGAATCCGACCCAGGCTCCACGACCAGCCATAAAACGTTCTGCACGCGACAGGCTTTCTTTGCTTACATGCAAATAATGCTCTATCCAGTAAAGCTTGCCCAAACGACCAATACCGTAATTCATCAAAGAACCGGCAACATTTCCTATCGTTCCATATACGACAAGGGGCCAAGGCTGCAGTCCTGCCGCCAAAAGACCGACCATAACAGCCTCACTACTGAATGGCAAAACGCTTCCTGCGAGAAACGCAGATATAAGCATGCCCCAATATCCCCAGTTTATCAAAAAATCTATAAAGGCATCCATGCGCTGTACATTGTTATTAAAAAGACCGATAAGACGATAACAAAAAACAGAATATTTGTCAGTCTGGTCTTAGTGAATACAATAAAATGAGCAATAAGGGGTGAAGTATTAACAACCATTATTCCTATAAACTGCTCGTAGAGATTGGGCTGAAGCAATAATAACACCGCAACATAAATGCCTGTAACCGAAAATATTTCATAAAGCATTCGTGTACGTATCTTGTCCTTGTAGCTGTTTCGGTGAAAATGGATTATTCCTATAATCATAAGTAAGGCAAGCGCTGCAAAAACTATAATGCAACCATCTGTCAACACTGTATAGTCGAACAGCTTTCCAAAAACACCCAACTGACTGAAATGATCGGCAAGCAGACCTATTTGTCCTGTATATATATAATAACTGATCAAGAACCAGTAAGGAAATATCAAGCCAAGGACAGACGCAAAGAATGTGCGTATGTTACCGGCAAGAACGTTTGTGAACAGCAAAATCCACATCAAAGGCACCAGAAAAAGCATATGAACAGACATTGTGCTTGCTATTCCAATCATCAGAAAAGCATAAAACACAAGTCCCATTGAGCTTTTATTCTGATAGGCGTGGAAAAAGAACATGTAGAAAGCAATGAAACACAACTGTGTCAAAGCCGATGTCAGCGGAAACCTCAATAGCGCCGACATCAGGAAAAGCATAATATAGGAACATGAAACCATTCGGCTGTAAACACGAATAAGTGCATTGGAATTGTTCAACTCTACCATAAGATATGAAGATACAACCAATACTCCGAAATGCAGCCAAAGATTCTGTTCTATTAATCCGCATGCAATACTCATCAATAAGCCATATATGGCTGTGACAGGCAATGCGAAACGGCTTTCCGCAACTATGTTCTGTATTCTTTTTCTCGCCACGATGATATAATGGATTTATTGCACTTTCATTTTGCCGACATACAGCATACGACATCGGGCTTATAAATCATGCCCGATGTCTCTTCTGAAATACTTGTCTGTAAATGTGACAAGATGCGCTCCTTCAAACGATTTAGCCAAAGCCTCATCGCGGTTCTTACCATAAGAACATACCGCTATGACACGTCCACCACTTGTCACAACATTACCATCTTTCATCTGTGTCCCAGCATGGAATAACACTGAATCCGATACTTTATCAAGTCCTTCGATGATGTATCCCTTCTGATATTTCTGAGGATAACCACCACTGACAAGCATCACACAAACAGCAGCACGTTCGTCAAACTCAATGGTTCTCTTGTCAAGATCGCCACTTGCCACTCCTTCAAACAAATCAACAATATCACTCTTAAGTCTAAGCATGACACTTTCAGTCTCAGGATCACCCATACGGCAATTATATTCTATCACCATAGGTTCACCATCAACATTTATAAGGCCGAAGAATATGAATCCTTTATAGTCAATTCCTTCCTCTGCAAGACCATTTACGGTAGGACGTATTATACGGTTTTCAACCTTAGACATCCATTCCGATGTGGCAAAAGGCACCGGCGAAACACTTCCCATACCACCAGTATTAAGACCTGTATCGTGTTCTCCGATTCGCTTATAGTCTTTTGCTTCGGGAAGTATCTTGTAATTCTTACCATCTGTAAGAACAAAAACAGAACATTCTATACCACTGAGATACTCTTCGATAACAACTCTTGCAGAAGCATTGCCAAACATACCGGCAAGCATTTCCTTCAGTTCTTTTTTAGCCTCTTCCAGAGTAGGCAATATAAGAACGCCCTTACCGGCACACAGTCCGTCTGCTTTTAGTACATAAGGAGCTTTCAATGTCTCAAGAAAAGCCAGTCCTTCTTCCAATGTCTCACCGGTGAAAGTCTGGTATTTTGCAGTCGGAATATTATGTCGCTGCATGAATCCTTTTGCAAAATCCTTTGATCCTTCAAGTACGGCACCAGCCTTTGACGGTCCGATTACAGGAATGGCTGATGTGCGTGGATCATTTTTGAAATCGTCATAGATGCCTTTCACCAATGGATCTTCAGGACCAACAACAACCATATTTATATCATTTGCCAGAGAAAACTCCTTTAAAGCTTCAAAATCATCAGCCTTTATATCTACATTTTCTCCACAATTGGCAGTACCTGCATTGCCCGGAGCAATGAACAGTTTATTCACTTTCTCACTCTGTGCGATCTTCCATGCCAAAGCATGTTCGCGTCCGCCACTTCCAAGCAAAAGAATATTCATAAGCTATCTTTATTTGTTTATGTTGTTTGTCATTATATATCATATAACGGCAGACCATTACACATGGCTGCCGTATAGTGTTTATTTAAGATAATCCTCAAAATACTGTGTGATTCTTTCATGCAGATGCACACTCTGATGTCCTCGCATGTTGTGCGGTTCGCCAGGATAAACGAAGAAGTCTGGCTGTGTGCCTGCTGCGATACATGCCTGAAGGAATGCAAGACAGTTCTGCGGAACAACCACCGGATCATTCATACCAGTAATGATCTGAAGTTTTCCCTTAAGATTCTTTGCCTTATACAACAGGCTGCTTTCCTTGTATCCTTCAGGGTTTGCCTGCGGAGTATCCATATAGCGTTCGCCATACATCACTTCATAATATTTCCAGTCGATAACCGGTCCACCGGCAACTCCTACCTTAAACACGTCCGGATATGTGGTCATAAGAGAGGTTGTCATGAATCCTCCGAAACTCCATCCATGAACTCCGAGACGGTCTGCGTCAACATAAGGTAATGTCTTAAGATAATCAACTCCGCAGATCTGATCCTTCATCTCCTCAACTCCAAGATGTCTGAATGTGGCCTGCTCAAAATCACGTCCACGGTCTGATGATCCACGATTGTCAAGAATGAATACGATGTAACCCTTCTGTGCCATGTATGTTTCCCATCCGCGGCTCCAGTAATGCCAACGAGCCTCAACATTTCTAACACCCGGTCCACCGTACACATAAACCACTGTAGGATATTTCTTTGACGGATCAAAATCAGCAGGCTTCACCATACGATAATACAAATCAGTAGTGCCGTCGGCAGCCTTTATTGTTCCCGAGGTAAACTGTGGCACGGCATATCCTTTCCAAGGATCGTCCGAAGTAAAATAGTTTACTCTCTTTGCCGTCTTTGTATCTATAATATCAATATTTCTCGGCACATCTGGTTCGGTGTAATTGTCAATGATAAGACTTCCTTTCGGTGAGAGAGCAAGTTTATGTCCGTCGCCACTGTTGGCATGACATCCCTTACCGTTATCAAGCAGTTTACGCTTTCCGCTGGCAATATTCACTGAATAAATATTGTTCTGTATCGGACTGCATTCAGTTGAAAGAATTATCGCAGACTTGTTCTTCACATCAAATCCCATCAATGCGAGCACCACCCACTTGCCACTTGTAAGCTGTTTCGGTTCGCCACCTTCTGTGCTGAAAAGATAAAGATGATTATATCCGTCACGCTCACTCTGGAGTATGAACTTACTGCTATCCCACGGCAAGAATGTCACTGGATTGACAGGATGCACATACTTGTCGTGATGTTCACGGTACAATGTCTTCACCTTATTTCCAGTCTGGGCATCATAAACATCAAGACTTGCATCTGTCTGATCGCGGTTCACCTCTATAAGATAAATCTGCTTGTTGTCCGATGTCCATGCGATGTTTGTGAAGTATCTGTCTTTCGGATTGCCGACGTTCAGATAAACGGTCTTACCTGTCTTTAGGCTATAAACACCGACCGTCACCTCATGGCTGGTCTCACCGGCCATAGGATATTTCTCCGGTTCGAGAGTGGCGATGCGTGTATCAATGCCAACCAACGGATAGTCGGTGACCATAGACTGGTCCATGCGGTAAAAAGCCAGACTCTTACCGTCGTTACTCCAGAACAAGCCCTTGTTGATACCGAACTCATTGCGGTGAACACTCTGTCCATACACAATATCTCTCGATCCGTCTGTCGTAAGCTGCGCGGCCTTGCCATCCTTGCCAACAACATAAAGGTTGTCGTCCTTGACATAGGCAAGCGTCTGTGAAGCTGCACTCCACTCCTCTGCCTGCATACCCTGACCGCTGACAAACTTGGCTACAACATTTTTGTTCTTCCAATCGACAAGAATTCTCATGCGTCCATTTGAAAGCATAACGACAGTCTTGTCTGCATAAGGAAACTCTGCACTGTAAAGACTGCGTATTTTGCCGTCCTCACCAAGACCACTTTTCTCGATTACAGCATTTATGTCATCAAGAGTGAACAGCAGTTTCTCCTTGGCATTTTTAGGATTCACGACACTGCATTTGTCGTAATCGTCATGAACAAGAGTCTCCCCCCACCAAGAAGTATACTTGTTCTTCGGCGTCATATTATAATAATTGTTTCCGCCAAAGTTCAAGTCTTCCAATGTGAACTGCTTCAGCTGTGCATATGTGTTACCCAAAAACATGCTGAAAAGAATCAATAACAAACTTGAAAACTTAATCTTCATCGCCAGATCTCCTCTTATAAAATTTGCCCATATCACGTTCCTCACGTTTACCGCCGCGTCCGAAATGCTTTCCGCCACGTTCTGCTTTCTTAAAATCGCGACGCGAAGGTTTTCTGTCACCGTCGGCCGAAGCGTCACGGTTTCTGCCCGCATTCTTGCGTTCCGGCGAATTCTTCATACGTTCAATGGAATAGAACTTGAACGAACGTATGTCGGCTGCCTCGTTCTCCTCTTCCTCATCTATGCGCTTCTTGAACTCACGATTCTTCTTGAAACGGTGTTTCTCAGCCATCTGTCTTTTTTCCTCGTCGCTCTTTACTATACCGCCTTCGGATCTGAATTCCTTCATTCTTCCGTCGAACATAGTGTATTTTCTGAACTCACATTCCAAAGAACCATTATAAACAGGAATCTTTATCGACGGTTTCAGACCAATCTGGTCAAAACACTCCTCACGATAACTCAGGACCCAAGCCTCGTTGTCTGTAAACTCATGCTTCAGACGCTCGCCAATCATTCTGTATGTAGCCAACAGGTTGGGTGTTGATATACGTTCGCCATAAGGCGGGTTTGTAACAATGATGCTCTTGTTCTGCGGTTTCTTGAAGTTTGCAAAATCTGCTTCACTCACAGTTATATCATTTGTCAGACCCGCTGCTCTCACATTGAGACGTGCAGTATTAACCGCCTTTATGTCAATGTCATATCCATAAATATGATGTTTGAACTCGCGTTCCTGCGAATCATCATTATAGATACGATCAAACATATCCTTGTCAAAGTCGCTCCACTTCTCAAAAGCGAACTCCTTACGGAATATACCAGGACTCATGTTGTGGGCAATGAGTGCAGCCTCAATGAGCAAAGTACCTGATCCACACATCGGATCAATGAAATCGCAGTCACCGTTCCAACCTGTCATGAGTATCATTCCGGCCGCCAACACTTCGTTGAGAGGAGCTTCCACAGATTCCTGTCTGTAACCTCTGCGATGCAAAGACTCACCGCTCGAGTCGAGCGACAGCGTAGCATTGTCTTCCGCAATATGTATGTTAAGACGGATGTCTGGATTGCTGACCGATATGTTCGGACGTGTTCCGGTGTTCTCACGGAACTGATCGACTATGGCATCCTTCACCTTATAGGTCACAAATCTAGAGTTTCTGAACTCCTCAGAATAAACGACCGAATCAACAGAAAAAGTCTTTCCCTTCTCTATAATCTTGCTCCAGTCGATCTTTTTCACCTCATTATATACATCATCAGCCGAACGGGCCTTGAAATGACTGATGGGTTTCAAAATACGGATGGCTGTATGCAGCTGGAAGTTTGCACGATACATCATCTCCTTGTCTCCTGTAAACGACACCATACGACGTCCTGTCTGAACGTTGTTGGCTCCCATCTGTATCAGTTCTTTTGCAAGAACAGGCTCAAGGCCCATAAACGTTTTGGCTATGAGTTCAAATTCGTTCATATCTGTTTTTTGTTGTTATGTTCTGTTTTATGTCTTGTTGTTATTATATTCTTCTATCCGAGTATGACAGGAGTCATGCCTTCCGTTCACATGTTCTGTATTTTTTTGTGTTCGGCATCATGTCTTCCGTTATCCACTCGTTGGCTCCCACCACACAGCCCTCGCCTATCGTCACACGTCCGAGAATGGTTGCGTTGGCGTATATCACGACGTTGTCTTCTATTATAGGATGACGCGGAATGCCTTTTATCGGATTGCCGTGCTCGTCGAGTGGGAAACTCTTTGCACCAAGCGTCACTCCCTGATATATCTTGACATTGTTGCCGATAATGCAGGTCGCACCTATCACCACACCGGTACCATGGTCTATTGTAAAATATTTGCCTATTGACGCGGCCGGATGTATATCTATACCTGTTTCCGAATGGGCCATCTCGGTAATTATTCGCGGTATGAGCGGCACACCGAGCAGATGCAGCTCGTGCGCCAGACGGTAGTTCACAAGTGTTTTGATGACAGGATAGCAAGATATCACTTCACCACAACTTTCAGCCGCCGGGTCACCGTTGTATGCTGCCGTGACATCTGTTGCAAGCGTGCTTCTTATTTCCGGCAGACGCGAGATGAGCTCCGCCGACAGTTCCTCAGCCTTCTCTGCCAGCGCCGTGAGGTCGCGAGGCTCATCCTCGCAGCAACAGTCGCTGAAACAAAGTCCGGCCTCGATTTGGTCGGAAAGCAGACGGTGGAAACGTTCTACATTCACACCTATATGATAACGAATGGTTTTTGAGTCGAATGAGGAATTTCCGTAATAACCAGGAAACAGTATTGCCCGTGCCAGTGATATGATTTCCTCGAGCACTTTGCCCGAAGGCAGCGGGTTGCCGTCACGATGGTGATGACAAATGCCTTTTAGCGACTCCGCTGCCGAAAGCCTGTCAACCGTCATGGTGAGCACATGAGTCAATTGTCCGTTACTCATTTCTTGCAATTATGTATCAACATTTCATATAAAGCCATGCGCCCAGAATCAAATTAAGACGACCTACCGTCCCATGGCTCAAAACAATTTTTTCCGCTACAAAATTAATAATAATTATCTGAAAACATAACACAAACATTAAATAAAAATATCGCGTACTTTCAAAAGCCGAAGTGCGGCAGGCGGCTTACATACAGGTGCGCCAGTGAGTGTAACAGAAAAGACACGTTTGTAACAGAATTGTAACATGTGTTTAAAAAACCTGTAATATGCCGAATATAAATTTGCAACCTGAAAAAACATATATGACATTTTTATAATTTGTATGGAAACAATTTATCTATGTATTGTTGTCTTTCTGCTATGTCTGGCAGTATTCGACCTTTTTGTGGGTGTCAGCAATGATGCCGTGAATTTTCTCAACAGTGCCGTCGGAGCCAAGGTGGCAAAATTCCGTACGGTGCTGATCATCGCATCATTGGGAGTGGCTGTTGGTGCGGTCATGTCATCGGGAATGATGGACGTGGCCCGTCATGGCATCATGAGTCCAAACAACTATTCGTTCAACGAAGTGATGACCATTTTCCTGGCGGTCATGGTTACCGACGTAATCATTCTCGACATGTTCAACACATTGGGCATGCCTACTTCAACCACAGTATCTCTCGTATTCGAGCTTTTGGGAGGAACATTCATACTGGCCACCATAAAGATGATAGGCGACGGCTCTCTGAGCTACGGAGATCTGCTCAACACGGACAAAGCTCTGAGCGTCATCATAGCAATATTCGTCAGCGTTGCCATAGCATTCTTCTTCGGTATTCTGGTACAATGGATATCACGTATAATCTTCACATTCAATTATAAGAAGCACAGCCGCTACACAATAGCTATCTTCGGCGGCATAGCCTTCACCGCACTCGCCTACTTTATTTTCCTTAAAGGACTCGGCAAATCACATTATATAGACGCAAGCACACGTGACTGGATAACAGCCAACACCTCAATGTTGCTCGTATACACATTCATCGGTTCGACAATCGTCATGGAAGTGTTCCACCTGCTGCGCATTAACGTGTTCAAGTTTGTGGTTCTCATGGGTACTTTCGCACTGGCAATGGCATTCGCAGGCAACGACCTCGTGAACTTCATAGGTGTGCCTCTTGCCGGTCTCGACTCATACAATGACTACATGGCCAACGCCAACGGAACTGCACCTACCGCATATCTCATGACTTCGCTCATGGAAAGTGCTGAAACTCCGCCTCTCTATCTTATTGCCGCAGGCGTGATAATGATTGTCGCTATGGCTACATCCAAGAAAGCACATAACGTGATAAAGACCAGCGTGGACCTGTCACGTCAGGATGAAGGAGACGAAATGTTCGGTACAAGCCGCGCAGCACGCAGCATAGTACGTGCCACACAGGATGCAGACTCTGTGATCAAGCAGTTCCTGCCACAAAGACTCAAGCTCTGGATTGACAGCCGTTTCAACAAGAACGAGGCTGAACTGAGCGAAGGTGCCGCTTTCGATATCGTACGTGCAGCGGTTAACCTCGTACTGGCGTCAATGCTCATCACCATAGGTACAAACTACAAACTGCCGCTCTCTACAACTTACGTCACATTCATGGTGGCAATGGGTACAAGTCTTGCCGACCGCGCATGGAGCCGCGAGAGCGCTGTATTCCGTGTGACCGGAGTGCTGAGCGTTATCGGTGGATGGTTCATAACAGCCGGAGCAGCCTTCGCAGCATGTGCTATAGTATGTCTGCTCATGTTCTACGGCGGCATCATAGTACAGGTGGCATTCATGGCTCTTGTGATTTTCCTCCTCATACGCAGCAACCGTCAGTATGCAAAGAAGGAGAAAGAGAGCGGAAAGGGCGACATGTTCCGTCTGATGATGCGTTCACGCGATCCGGAAATAGTATTGGATCTGCTCAACAAACACGTGAGCAAGACTCAGAGTTTCGTTGCACGTTTCACTATCGAACAGTTCAACAAGATTATAGACGGACTTGAAAATGAGAAGCCGAGTCTGCTGCGCCACGTACAGCGCGAACTGAGAAGTGAAAAGGACGAGTTGAAGAAATACCGCCGTCAGGAGCTGCTCGCCCTGCGCCGCGTACCAAGTGATATTGCAATAGAACGCAACACATGGTTCCACCTCGGTATCAACTCTTCCGAACAGTACATCTACTGTCTGCGACGCATGCTCGAACCTATTAAGGAACATGTGGACAACAGCTTCAACCCGATACCGGAAGTGTTCGTCAACGAGTTCAGACCAATACGCGAAAAGATCAACGATCTGATGCAGCAGACCGAGAACATCATCTCCACAGGACAGTATGACAACTACCGCGAAGTGCTCGAGAGTGCCGACGCATGCAAGGATCTGCTCTCAAGCGTACGTAAGCAGCACATCAACCGCATACAGCAGAGTGATGACGAGAACTTCAAAGTATCGCTCGTATATCTGAACATTCTGCAGGAAAGCCAGCAGTTGCTCAGCAATATGCGCCATCAGCTCAGAGCAGCCAAGAAGTTCATTGTGAACTGACAATATCTGTATTGCAACATAAACCAGGCACGTCCGGAGTCGGTCAGACCGATTTCAGACGTGCTTTTTTATACACACACCACCGTGAATTACGGACTTATTTTATCCGTATGCATGTCATAAGAATACAAAGCATCACCCCAAAATTGTACTTTTATACACCACACAGTCGTCAATAGAACTGTATCCGGAAAAAGACGACAACCATACCAAAAGGCCCTTTTACCAATACTGTACGGCCTCAACAATACAACAAACATGCGACAAGTAAATCCTACCGCTGCAAAATGGGCTTTATGGGCTTACGGAACAGCCCGTTTCAGGGTGCGAAACAGGCTGTTTTAGGGCATGAAACGGGCCGTTTCAGCCCCTCAAACAGGCTCTTTCGCAAGCCGAAAAAGCACATTCTGCATCAGTACAGACACTGCGTCTTTTAGATAAACAAAGATAAAAAGCTGACAATCAGAAACTTACAACGATTAATATAGATTCTCATACAAACAGGAAAAAGTGAATGAGAACAGAAAAACCTGAAAATTCCGCACCATAACATTCCGGAAAACAATGCAGAAAGTGCAAAACGTGGTCGCGCAAGAAACATATTATGACATGCCGTATTTCTGACTATCAGAATAAAAGAAATCCGTGACACACCCCCTGGATGTATCACGGATATTTATTTCACAGTCTTTACGGCCACAACATATCAACGCAGCCGCCAGACAATGGGTTGTTAAAAGAGTTTTGAAGGATAAACGCCTTCGTCGATCAGCGACTGAATCTTGTCTACAACAGACTGACGGTCGGCAGCATAAGTCACACCGAACCATTTGCTGGTTGTATCAAGTACCTTAACAGTAGCAGTATTCTCGTTGATGAGTTTGTTCACCATCAGCGGGATAAAGAACTCAGCCTTGAGGTTCTCCATGTTCTTCGGATCAGAAAGGAACTCCTTGAAGTAAGCCTCGCTGTGTTCGAAATAATCAGGAGTGAATCCCCACATGTTCATTGATACAGGTGTGTTATCCTCAACAGCAACCCACTCACCCTGTTCGTCCTTGTAGCATACAGGACCGTTCACACGCATTATCTCTGTGCGCTCCACTACAGTTGTGAGGTTTTCATCAGCATCTTTTGAGCAGATACCGCGTGCCACGGTACCGTTCTCAGACAGTGTGTTGCCTACACGGAAGCCCACCATAGCATACTTGTTTGTAGAACCCTCTGGCAGTTCGGAGAGGAACTTGCCTATCACCTGGAATGCATCACGGTTGTAGAAATCGTCGCAGTTGATAACGCAGAACGGTTCCTTGATGATGTCCTTGGCCATGAGCACGGCGTGGTTTGTACCCCACGGCTTAACACGACCCTCCGGCACTGAAAATCCTTCAGGCAGATCCTCGAGTGACTGGAAACAGAGTTCGGCCGGAATGTGGCCTTCATACTTGGAAAGAATCTTCTCTCGGAAGTCCTGCTCGAAATCCTTACGGATTACAAACACGATCTTGCCGAATCCGGCTTTGATGGCATCGTATATGGAATAATCCATGATTGTTTCACCATTCGGTCCTAAACCGTCCAGCTGTTTCAAACCACCGTAGCGGCTGCCCATACCAGCTGCAAGAAGTAATAATGTAGGCTTCATAATAAGTTTTTATTTATGTTGTTAATAATTCTGATTGCAAAAGTAGCAAATAAGAACGAGAATACGAAACGTGCAGCATAGTTTTTTGGCGTCATCACACATGATTAGACCACTCTGTTCCCGCACGCTGTCATAATGCTTACCGGCAACCGTCAGAACGGATAGCCGATGGCAAAATGCAGACTCTGTCCGTCGCCGAACGAAGAGATGTTGTAGAAACCGCTCTTGTATGGCACATGCAGACCGACACCCCAGTCCAAACGCAACACGAAGAACTCAAGATCGTAGCGCAGACCGACACCTGTGCCAAGCGCAGTTTCCTTGAGCAGATTCTTCACTTTGAACACAGAGTTTGTGCGATAACCGTCATCACGCAGAGCCCATACGTTGCCCGCATCGAGGAATGTCGCTCCATACAGATTGCCGAACAGGCGGAAACGGTATTCAAGGTTGGCCTGCAGCTTGATGTCACCGGTCTGATCCATATATGATGCGTGCTCGCTGTCGGTGTGGTATGCACCCGGACCGATGCTGCGCACGTTGAAGGCTCTTATGCTGTTGGCACCTCCCACATAGAACTGCTCACTGTAGGGTGCGCTCACGGAGTTGCCGTACGACCATATAAATCCGGCACTCACATGACCGACAAGCTGGCTGTGATCGCCCACTGCCCATGTCTTTCTGAAGTCGGTCTCTATCTTGAAGAACTGTGCATACGGATTCTTGAACAGCTGTTTAGACTTCTCGTTCCATTTGTTGCCTGCCATCATGTATCCCAACGAAAGCAGATTGGAAGCCTCGCTGACCACCACCTGCCAGTAGATCGGACTACGATAGTTTGTCGGACTTGAATATGTGTATGTGTAACGCATCTTCGGAACAAACTGATCAGCCATCGTAACGAGCAGATAAGGGTTCTCTTCAAGTATATCGGAGAAGGCAGACGTCATGCGTGTCATGTATTCATACTGCAGGATAAGCGGACTGAACTGATGGACAGACGTTGCCGTTCGTTGGAAATTGTATGTCAGCTCACCTGAGACAATATGTCTCTTGAAATATCCCGAGCGGTTTATTACGCTCGACGAAGCCTTCAGAACTGTGGAAGGCGTGTTGTACCAGCGCACACGACTCCAGAAAGGAAGCAGCAGACGTGGTATTTCCAACGAAACATTGGCGCCATATTCATACGAATTCATTTCCGAACTGCTGCCGTCAGCGTTATGTCCGGTCTGCCATTCATACGATCCATTGATGTTGATATCAAGTTTTTCACCGCCACGGAAAGCATTACGACGGCTGATACCAATCACTGCTCCCGGACCAAGTTTGCCACTCGTCTTACCCACCATATTGGCTTCCACATAGAAATCATAAGGTTTGTCGAACACACAACTTAGCGTAAGGTCAAGCGTATCGCACCTTAAGGTAGTATCACGGGGAGTAAATTTGAAATCAACATAACTGAAAAGTCCTGTACCGGTTATCTTGTTGGCAGACTGCAGATAGTCGTCGTAGCTGTAGAGCTTGCGCGGACGCAATTTCAGGTCACGCAGTATGACACGCGTGCGGAGTGGTGGTTTCCGACCATTGAACCGTACTGTGAAGTATCGGTGCTCGAGAGAGTCACTGAGTTCTTCCATATAGTCCTTCCGCAATTCGAGGTTCACCTTACCTATATACCACTTGCGGCGCACATTGGCAGGAACACTGTCGGCATACTGCAAACGCAGTTGCACCGTATCTGGAACAGAGATAGTATCAGCAAGATATGACGCATAGCCCGGCTGATAATAATAATATCCGTTGTTGCGGAACACATTGCTCAGTCGTGTACGCTCGGCATCGAGTGTCGAAACCTTGAACGGGTCGCCCGGATGAATAAGTGTCTCACCGATTGTGGCACGTATCAGAGAATCAGCACGCTGCGGAAAATTGACATATCTGAGAGAATCAATTCTGTAAAGGCGACCAAGATTGACAGTATAACCTATCTTCGCCTTCTTGGGATTCTTCTGCGTGATGACATTATATTCAACACTTGAGTCAAAGTAACCATTGGAACGGAGCAATTCTCTGGTCACGTTGGCACGCAGTTCCGGATTTACCCAACTCATAAGCACCGGCGGTTTTCCAAACGACTTGGTCATCCATTTTGAAAAAACAGAGCGCGATTTGGAGAAAGCGTTCCATATCCACAAACCGTAAGGGAACGGCGAGCGATAGTAGGAACTGCCGAACAATGCACCGTTGGGAGCGGTGGCGAGTGCGGCTTCAACTTCTTCCTGAACAGCCACAAAATGGTCGTTCTTCTCGTAGTTCTTATATTCTATCTTCGTCAGACCTACAAACAACTGGTCATCCTCGGGGATGTTCTTTGTACTTGAGCACGACGCAAACACTCCCGATATTATCAGAATGATGTATAATGAGAAACTATTTGTTATTTTCATCTTTCTTTACTGTAACCGAATCCTTCGGTGTCTTTATCTCCTGATTGCTCTTGCTTTTGAATCTGAATATATCTGTGAGGCGCTGTAACTTGCGTCGCCACATGAAACCTCCGCCATATTTGCCTACATATCCTTCCAGCCAATCATAGCTGTCACGCTCATAGAATAACTTGAGATATTTGTTTGAGTTCTGGCTGAGACGATATTCGAATGTCACATTATCAAAAAACGTATCGTTCTGATCTTCTACTTCGGCTCCGGTGGACACCTTTCCACCAATGACAATATTAAGTCTGTTGTTCCAGAAACGTTTGGAGAACTTGAACGAATAATCCGTCTGCACCTGTCCACTGCTGAGCGTAGTATTATCCATACCGAAACTCAGATCGAGCGTACGCAGAGCATTTCCTGATATTGAATTTATCTGGCTGTTGAGGAAGGCGCTCAATGCGTTGTTCATTGAGAATGAACTTGTGTTGCCGTCGGCGATATACATACCTGTGGTAAGCATTGTCACGGCAAGTTTGCCTCTGTTTTCCTCCGACATGGTCTGAAGCTGATTATGGATGGTCAGGTCTTCCGGAGCATCAATGATAAACTGAAGTCCCATGTCATTAAGCGTCTTGGTAATGACAACACCACAATTGAACAGTACGCTTCGGCCTGTTCCGCCATCAGTGGAGACATTACTCTTTGTCTGCTCAGTTGCCGTGATATTGAGCTTCGGATTCATAGGATCGCCCATAAACTCGATGTAACTGCCATCTTGTATGACAAATGTCTTCAACGGGATTACCGGAAGCGAATACTTCATTTCTCCATTGCTCAGAGTATATCGTCCAGTAAGACGCAGGTTGTCAACAGCATTGTACTGCATACGCAGGTTTCCACCGCCTATCAGGTCGACATAGTTAGAATGGCTTGCATTCAATGCACACATTATATGCGCGCCCTCGTCAATGTTCATGGTCAGGTCCATGTCAACACCAGTCAGTGGAGGTCGCGTAACAACATCCTCAGTGGAGTCGTTGAGATTGACAAATTTAACAAGATCATTGAGTTGGTTGTCAGTAGACAAAGGCGAATCGCGCAGAACATATGTCATGTCTGTTGAGCCCAACACATCAAGTCGCCCCCTCACCTGCATACTTTCAAGAGAACCTTTGAGCATTGCATAGAAATTCACATAAGCTTTGCCGTAAGCCTCGGAGCGTCTGTTCTCCTTTGCATTAATGAGCAGATAATTGGTTGCCTGGACACCAAGATCAAGATACATGTTGCTCATATTTGAGAAATCGAAATATCCGGTAAGCGACAGCGGACTGTTATTCTGAGCATACATCTTGTATTTATCGAAAACAAGATGACTCTTTGATATGGCAACAGGAGTTTCATCAAACCGCAGCTTGACACCATAAGGGACACTTACGACATAAGCCGAATCAAACCTCACCTCACCGTTTATAACCGGTGATGATAAAGAACCCTTAACAGACAAGTTACCTCCGGCATAACCTCTAAGGCCGAAAGTGCGATCGGGTATGAAACCATTGATAACACGAAGCGGGGCACGACTCAAGGTTAGATCTGCATTAAGATAACCATTACCAGTCGAATTATAATTACCTTTCAACGTCGCAATCTCCACATCATCACAAGACAGGAATCCATCAACATAATGGCTGCCGTCCTCTTTGGGCATATATGCAAAATCACTCGCAATATTGCCTATGCGGTTCCCTTCATACACAAAATCATCTATAGTGACAGACGATGAAATATTTTTCTCATCAACCGTGCTCACAATATGGAAGTCACTGTTCATTATTCCGGACATCTTCGGAATATATGGTATCACAGAAAGTACTTCTTCTAGATTGAACTTGACCAAAGCCACTGTCATGTCCTGAAGAGCTTCCGTACTGTCGTTTGTGTAAACACGGATACCCATGCCGTCTTCGGCCCTGAGACTGAGATTTGCAGATATGCGCCGATCGTCGCCAAACAACAGATAATTGTCCTTATTTATCTCAAACGGTTTGAAACCAAGTATTGGCGTTCCTTTGCTTCCAAGGCGGATACGGATTCCATTTTCTGCCATTGCCGCATCAAGACCGATGGACACACCCACCCTGTCCTTGTCGTCGTACATGCGTACGCCAAAATAGACACCACGTTCATATAATGCTCCACGGAAAAGAGTGTTGAACACGTATTGTGGATTTCCCGGTCCGTTGCGAACCTGTCCATTAAAATCAGTCTGGACTGAATCAGAATTTACAGCAAACCTTATTGTATCAAGCCGCACACCTGAAACAACAAGCGAATCGACCGCAATGTTTCCATTTATTCCATCAAACGATGATGAACGTAAATCCATCTGCGCATGTTTCATGTCATAGCCGAACTTCTTCAACGAACGGCTGAAGAAATTGTTACGGCCGGCACAGAAATGGAATCTCATATGCGGGAAATATTCACGCAACCGCACCTGATCGATATAACGCTCTTTCAACTGTTTGCCAATCTCACCCAAGAGCCCCTTACCATTGCGCATAAGTTTCTCATAACCACCAGAAGCACTTATCATCATATCGAAATCACCACTTTTCACTATAGCCAAAGTGGAGTCGGTACGGGTGAATGCTCTTATCAGTACATCCTCCGGCGTATATACACGCGCACTGTCCGTCAGAGCAATGTTGCGTATGCTTCCGCTAACGCTATGATTCTTTCTGAAATTGGTTGCAAAATTAATGTCCGCATTCAAAGACAAATCCACTGGAACATCGAATACCTGAAGTCTGTAAAGGTCGATATTCTTTATATCACACAACAAATTTGCCTGCAGATTCTTATGACTCATCATAGCGTCAAGAGCCACATTTCCGTCAAGCAACTTATTATGACTGTCAAGAGTTGCGCGAGCCTTGCCTTTATCCAGACTGGCAGTGAATGTCATGCCCGAAAGATCGTAGTTTGAATAAACAAAATCAGACACTTCTGCATTAATATTCAAACGTGTGCGTGAAGAACGAATATCCGTGCCCTTTCCAGAAAGACTGATATTGCCGGAGAACGGTTTGAAAGCCAAAGATGGCAGGAAGTGACTTATGTTCAATTTATCGGCTTCGGCCTTGGCTTCGTAAGACATACCATCTGTATTCATGGCCGCCGACAGTTTCAGTTTTCCGCCACCCTCAGATGCAACAACATCCACGTCATATTTTGTTCCTCTGGCCATAAGACGTCCGTCAATGGATATGCCTTTTGGAATGCGCAGTGAAGGGCTGCCGACAAGAGCTGTCACGAAGTCCATATTATATGTCTTGGCCTTCATGTTAAGGTCTGCTCCGAGTTTCTTGTTATCATTTATATTCGTAAACCGTCCCTTACCGCTCACACTGAAAGCTGTAGGAAGATTGATTACAACACCGTCAAGACTCGCACGTTTCATGTTGCCTGTCACTGAAGCTTTCAGCGTAAGCGGATAATTTGGCCAACTACGCATGAAGGCGGAAGGCATAGAAGCCATAAAACGTGACAAATCCTGCTTACCAAACGAAGCATCAAGCAAGACATTGAGTTTGCCTGCTGATTTGCCAGACAAAGCATTGAACACGACATCCGCACGTGCACGTAATGATGATTCGCTCGTGCGCAGACGGAAATCGGGCACCTTCAGCCGGACAGAATCAAGAGAAACGGATCCACTCAGTTCGTTCAGACGTATGCCACTCTTCTCGTAAAAAGCGCACTCCTTCATTCGAAGGCTTAATGCAGAATCATGATAATAAATTGAATCTACAGACAGATTAAGGCCGGAAAGCGCTATGTGATTGTAATCAAGACCGGCCACCGGCTTCTCAAATTTATTGTCGTAGGTAATTTTTCCGTTCTTCCAGCCAAAACGTCCAACAGTATATTTGCCGTCATGAAGATCGAAGTTGCCGTTTCCGGCATTCATACTGTCCATGTAAGCAGATACCCGAAGCGTATCGCCTGGCATGTGAACAGTGACAGAAGTGCGCGATATGTCAAGATTGTCGACACATATTTTCCAGAAATTCTCGCTCTTAGTGGTATCTTCGGGCACACTGTCGCTCAATGCCACGTCCACAACAGCATCGGCGAGAGACACATCGTTTATTCGCACAGTTTCCTTATTAAGATCTATGCCATGACTCATAAGCTCAAGACTACCGAGCGTTCCGCGTATGCGTGCACTCTCAACAAGTCCGGCTGTATTGAGAATGACATCACTCAAACTAAGGCGATCAATTTCGACCTGACTTCTGAACAATGGCAGAAGTCTCACGTCCACAATAATATTGCGTACACTTGCGATGGTGTCTTTCTTATTTGAGAGCGAGTCAACAGGCTGCAAAACGCTCACACCATTGACGCTCAGATCGAGCGGAAATGCCAACCGTACATTGTCGACAGCTATGTCAAAACCAGTTTTTTCCGACGCAGAAGATACGACTTGCCTTACAATCCAGTTTTGAACTGGAGGTATATACAAGAGCACGGCCACAATGAAAAACATCATGACCGGTATGAGCAAAACTATAAGTATCCTTTTAAAGATTTTCTTCATTGGCATGTCTTTGTCTGTAAGTCGGGGACATCGTATTCAGAGGCATTTGTCGCACAAGTACAGTCCGGAGGGCCGCATCAGTCCTTGCGCACTATTCCACGCCACAACGGCTCATCCGGAAGTATAGCATCGAAGCTCATAAGCTGTTTGGATACGGGGTGTACAAATGTGATATTGGCCGAGACGAGCGATATGCTTCCGTCCGGATTGCTGCGTCGCGCTCCATATTTGAGGTCGCCCTTTATAGGGCATCCTATTGAAGCAAGCTGACAGCGTATCTGATGATGGCGCCCCGTCTTCAGCTCCACCTCCAGCAATGTGTAATTGTCTGTGTGGCCGGCTTCTTTATAGCACAACACCGCCTTCTTCGAACCGGGCACCTCGTGGTCGTAGCAATAGCTTTTATTCTGTTTTTCATTGCGCACAAGCCAGCCGGTAAGTGTATCCATTGTTTTCGGAGGACGGCCGGCAGTAAGCGCCAGATAGGTTTTATGGACATCACCATTGCGGAACATCTCGTTGAGTCGTGACAATGCTTTCGATGTTCTGGCAAACACCACAACGCCCGACACCGGACGATCGAGGCGATGGACAACACCGAGAAACACATTGCCGGGTTTATTATATTTGACCTTGATGTATTCCTTAACTGTCTCCGACAACGGCGTATCGCCGGTCTTATCACCCTGCACTATCTCTCCGCTGTCCTTGTTTACAACGATGATATGATTGTCTTCGTATAAAACCTTCATTTATTATAATAAATATTTATGCACAATCCATAAGATGCGCCCAGCGCCTATCTTACGGATCATGCATAATGAGTGTGTCAGCAATTACATGTTCATACCGCCGTCAACCTGTATTACCTGACCGGTAACATAAGAAGACATGTCTGATGCGAGGAATGTAGCAACATTTGCGATGTCCTCAACTGTTCCACCACGGCGCAATGGGATCTTCTTGATCCACTCGGCACGGATGTTGTCTGGCAGAGCCTGTGTCATAGCAGTGTCGATGAAGCCCGGAGCGATGGCGTTGGCACGTATGCCGCGGCTGCCCACTTCCTGTCCGATACTCTTTGCAAGTGCAATCAGACCAGCCTTTGAGGCAGCGTAATTGCTCTGTCCGGCATTGCCATGAACTCCTACAACAGATGCCATATTGATGATGGAACCGCTCTTCTGACGCATCATGATAGGTGTGCAGGCGTGGATGAAGTTGAACGCCGACTTGAGGTTAACGGCGATAACTGCGTCCCACTGTGTCTCTGTCATACGCATCATCAGACCGTCCTTGGTTATACCTGCGTTGTTCACGAGGATATCGATGCTGCCGAAGTCTTCGTGTACTTTCTTCACGAGTTCTTCTGTCTCACCGAAGATTGCAGCGTTGCTTGCATATCCCTTTGCCTTGACGCCCAACGCCAGAAGCTCAGCCTCTGTAGCCTTTCCGTTCTCGTCAATAACAAGGTCGGTGAATGCAATGTTTGCACCTTCTGATGCAAATTTCAGCGCGATTGCTTTTCCGATACCGCGCGCAGCTCCTGTAATAAGAGCCGTCTTACCTGTTAAAAGTCCCATTTTTCTTTTTATTTATAAATAAACTATACTGTGAATTGTCATTTTGCGGTGTTTTTCCCAAGAGCGCCATACACCACCTTGGCCACAAGCGGCTTGCTTGCCTCCTCTGTCATGCCGTGCCCCAGTCGACCGTATATGAACGGTACTTCCAAACCTTTTATACAATAATGTGTGATGTCGGCAACAAGATCCACGTCTTCTATATCGAACTCTCCGTCAGCCTTACCTTCGGCATATACCTTACGGAAAAGTTCTATTTCATCCTCATCAAAATTCTTACGCACTTTCTCTACCATCCAAATATTTCGGAAGAACTCCGCACGCAGATTGCCATTGCGCACTACAGTCTCCCTGATCATGCAGAGATGCGTATAAATGAGTTTGATTATCTTGTCCTGGGGTCGTATCTTCATGGCAGCCACCTCATCCAGCTTATCGGACAGACGTTCCAACTCCGACTCTATAACTGCCGAATAAACATCTTCCTTCCTATTAAAATATGTGTAAAGCGTACGGCGTCCCTTACCCGAAGCAACAGCAATGTCATTCATTGTCGTATTGGCAATTCCGTTTTTTGCAAACAACTGCCGGGCCACATCCACAAGTTTCTGACGCGTTTTAGATACTGACATACATCATTATTATTTCGTTCGTTTTATCCGTATGCACATACTGGACTACATGTGCAAAAATAAAATATTAATTTTATATATGCAAATAAATATATGCGGTTTTATGTTTTTTATGCCAACATGCATTAAATCATAGAGAAAACGCAGAAAAACTGCTGACACATGTTTTATAACAACATATGAGGCCCAAGAACTAAGCTCTGTGACAGTGTAAAAAGAAGGAAAACAAAATGAAAAACATTAACTTCATTATACACCTGGAATGACTGTAAATACATAAAAAATGTCGGAAATGCATTTTAAATAATACGAGCATACTGATGGTATCCGGCAAGGAAACAGCTGACATTAACTACATTTATACAGATCTGCACAGAATGTATACCTCAAGAATATAATGAACATACAGACGGATAAATTACGTTATTGCATTTCATAACACACTGATAAACAGCAAAATGTAAAAAATATTCCATACAAACATCCGTAAAGTAGCATTAAGTATTCCGTTATTCTCATATAGATATTTTGCATAAAAATAAAAAATAATGCCATTATAATTTGCATAATTCAACAAAAAGCAGTACCTTTGCACTCGCAAATCAGAAATGACATTGCAACAAACAAAACATTACATCGCGGAGTGGAGCAGTTGGTAGCTCGCCAGGCTCATAACCTGGAGGTCGCATGTTCGAGTCCTGCCTCCGCAACTATTAAAGCAGACATAAATAAAAATGTCTGTTTTTTTATTTTACATGGCTATGGTTGTTCCATAAGAGATAACGACGGCCTACCCTATAGATATAGTGACTCATGATGAAAAGATAATTTTTTATTTCTTCACCACAATTTATAGGATGAGCCGATTTTCCATCCGAGTTTTCTGTTCTACCAAAAAAAAATTAGCAAGTATTTATTGCACAGACACTCCTTCAGACGCAAATACGCAAGAAATAAGAACTTTACTCAAAAAGTTGAACATCAGCAACTTACATTCAAGAAGAATTTTTCCACCATACAAAAAGCACCATTTCATGACGTGATATTGTCCATTTCATGGCCCCAAATACACTATATCGCACCATGAAACAGGCGTAAACAGATGCTGAAACAGGCTTCATCAGAATACCAGCTGCACCATTCCTCACTCCACTGCAGGGTACATAAAAATCTATACGGCCTGAACTGGCCTTTTTTACCGCCATCTTAACAATTTTCTCACATCTCTTTTGCGATTTTATTTTGTCAAAAAAGTCAAGAAAATCCGTGAATCCGCCATCTGAGTTTTCTATAAAAGTACTGATTTGAGGCGTGAGAAAGAACACGGAATATACGGATCCATATTTTGATGCATGATTCATCGGTTTTAGCAACTTGCTTGAGAAAATGCACCGTTACTGTTTATATCATCACATGTTTCAGTAAGTGTTCCGGCACTATACGGTACCTCATAAATAAAAAACAAACCCCATCGACTTTCTGCCGAGCAGTATGACATACTGCAACAATATTCCGCAATATCGTTTTCTCACATAGTTCCCTTTTATTTTCATACACAATATTCCGAATATTTATTCATTTTGTCAGTAAAATCTTTTTTCAAAAAATTTCTCAAAATAGGAATAAGAAAGTCGAAATACAGAGATATTGACATACCATTATATCCTTTAAAACTTTATTCTCTTTTCCATAAATCATCATATTGTATTTTCATTACCAGAAAAGACAACTTTTACAGTACGGAAAGCACCGTCTTATAGCATCAAACAGACTATATTGCAATACGCAATTATACTTTTATTCTATCCCCCGACTAACATTACATTCGTAAAATTGAATATCACCAAACCACAAAATAAAAATCGGACTGTTGCTTTTGTATATAGCAACAGTCCGTCTTATCCATTGTTTCTACACTGAAATTCTATTCCTGGCAGTGCAGATATGTTCAATTTAATAGTGACTTAACCCATATATGAAGGCAAAATCTTCATTACTTTTTCAAAATAACGCTGGGTACGCTTCACACTGTATTTTATACCTCCATTCCACGATCTTATAGCCTTTTCAATGTCATTTGTAGGATTAAAATACGATTGGATAAGCAGAAACATTTCCTTTGATTTGGCTATGCTGAAACGATCTTTCAACGTGTAACGCTTCTTGCTTTTCCTGCGTTTCAATATCAAATTACATTCCTTCACAAGAATTGGAGTTATCTGCATCGCACCGCAAGAACTACCACTGACAGCCTTTGCATCACCTCCACTCTCAACTTGAATTATTGCTTCCATCACTGGCTCCCAGTTAAAATCTGTAACAGATTCGTCATCCTTTGAAAACACTGCCACAGGCAGCAAGAGAAAGAAAACAATAAATACAATCTTTTTTATTTTCCTCATTATAATATAAATTTTGGAGCATCGGACAATACAAATCGAATCCGGAAGTGCTGTCATGACAATACGAATACACAGCACAATGCTCTCGTTAATTTCGCAAATAAAACATTCCTAATTTGGAATATAAATATTTACTCCTTATTTTTTACACCTGCAAAGGTACAAAAAATATAGTAGACAGCCAAAGCTATTGTAAAAAATTAAGACATAAATACACTTTTATAACCTTGATTATCAAATACTTAAATTAAAACAAGATAAACTATACCCATTCAGAGATCTTTTTCAAATACACTTAAACAATATATACAAACTGTAACATATCTCGCACTAAAAGGATTATCCTAAATTAGACAATTAGAACATTTTTTAATGGTTTAATAATTCGAAAAGCAACCATCTCATATTGATACATAAAATATTAAAGAAATATTGCCTCATACTTAATACTACATTTTATGAAAATACATGTACTGATCGTTGCTTATATATCCCGTTTAAATATATTTCGACGGACTAAATCTTATCACTGCTCATAACCAAGTATGCATATCAGCATATACAAACTAATCATCAATACATATAACAGGCTTACATACAATAAAGATGAGCAAAATAATACATAATATTCCGCAGACATAAACACATATATATATTATTATAACAGGTGGTAGGAAGTATAAATAACCGGACGCGTAACAGGACAATGACCGCGGCCTCCTGCACCGACAATAAATTATAGAACAAAAAAAGAGGAACGTTCCGGATCTTTATCCTTGGAACGTCCCTCATCTAAAAGAAGGCGGCTACCTACTCTCCCGCATTGCA
>USDT01000023.1 GCA_900553465.1 uncultured Prevotella sp. | reverse complement strand
TGTACTACTTCTCTGTCTTTTATGTAATCTTCTTCAAAGAACTCTTTTCTTGTTGTTTCAGGACTTACTTCCTGAAAGCGGATGCAAAGGTATACACTTTTTTCACTTATTCCAAATGTTTTGAGAAAAAAGTTTCGTTTTTATGGTGATTTTAACAGTTGTTTGCAATTGAAGTATTAAAATATGAAAAATACACCTTATTATATTATGTCGAGACATGCAGGATGAAATTCAGCTAAAACAATGACAACAACGAGAAAAATCATGAAAAATAAGAAAAAAGAAGCCCTCTCCCGAATAAGGAGAGGGCTTCCATTATAACATTTACTGTAAGAATATATTATTCAACAACAAACTTCTTACCGTTCTTGATGTAAACGCCACGCTGTGTAGCATTCTTCACCTGAACACCCTGGAGGTTGTAGATCTTGCCATCCTTAACAGCTTCTGTATTGTCTGTTACACCATCGATTCCAGTAGGAGTCTGCTCACCGAGGTATGTCAGACGGAAGTTGTCAACACATACCCAGTCTTTCTCACCACCATTTTCCTTGCTAATACCGAATGAAAGCATACCATCGTCACCGACCTTAACAAGGAGGCTGTTCTTATAAGCACCTACCTGGAAATAGTTTGTAGCCTGTTCCGGATCGTTCGGAATCCAACCAACTGAAGTATTGCTGTTCCAGCCGTATCCAGGTGCATAGTTTGCATACTTCTCAATTGTCACAAGTTTGGTTGATACTTTGTTCATGTCTGCATCATATGCATAGAGTTCTGCATTCTGCTGCGGCTCATAACCACCAGCTGCGATAGACTGTGTATAGTCAACCTCTGTGCAATCACGGTAGTAACCCTGAACTGAAAGAATGTAGTAACCAGCCTTCATGTCGTATATGCTCTGAGTAAGAGTGAGCGGATCCTGGTTGAAGCACTCGAATGCGAAGTCAGACTTGTTCTGTCCACGACCATAGATAGTACCGTTAACATGCTCCCATGCATAGTCCTGACCATCAACGTTATCCCAACCGCCAGTGATTTCATATTCACGCTGGTTGAAGTTAGGCATCTTGATGAGATAAGAAGCGTCAACAGGATTTTCCTCAGATGCAGCTTCGAGCAGAGCATCGCGGTCAGCCTTTGTTACGAGAATCCACTGGTTGTCAGCAACATCAGTACCAGCCATGTCGGTGTCTACTGTTGAGTAGCGTCCCGGACGATAGCCAAGATATACATTACCTTCAGCAATCTGCTCCTCTGTTGCATTTGTACGTTTGATTACGTAAACACCTTCAGAAACTTTTTCAAATGTCCAAGGATCCTGAGCGCCAGTATCGCAGTATCCACCATAGTTGAGATAATGTTCATTCTCACCATTGCGCAGACGTGTGTCGATAACGAAAGCACCTTCTGTCTCTGTAGCAACAAGTGTAACTTCGATACCCGGGAATCCGAGAGCTGCATGTGCTCCCCAGTCTTCACCACCGCAGAAGAAACGCTTCTGACCTACGTTGTAGAGATAGAATGAACCAGCTGCAGGAACATTGCCTTTGAACTTGTTCTCCTGTCTGTCAGCTGCATTGAGGCGACGTGCCATGCGCAGGTTGTCGAGAGCAGAATTGATAGCATCTGCAGTAACACCATTTACAGCAACATCAGCTGCAGTTGTCATTGCTTCACCCTCAACTTTCTCATTCTGTGCAAGAGCTACAGTCTGCTTGAGGAAGCTTGCATTTGTGCTTGTCTCGTTGATAAGCTGAATTGCTGTTGTAATAGCTGTAGCAGCAGAACCGATGGCAGTAGCGTCAGAAGAACTTGCATAAACTTCCTTACCATTTGCCAGAGCCTCGTCAAACATCTTGTTGATAGCCTCAGTAGAGCGTGCTGTGCAAGCCTCTGCATCCTTAATTGCCTGTGCAAGAGTTTCCTTAACCTGATCAATATCGATTGAAGAGCCATAATATGTCAGTTTGAAGTTGTCAAGGATGACCCAGTCGTCGTTCACACCCTGCTCCTTCTTCACACCAATAGTAAGTGTACCATCAGCAACAGAAGTCTTGATCTCGTCGTTCAGATAAGCTCCATAGAACAAAGCATAAGAAGCCTGGTCTGTGCTGTTCGGCACCCACTTGCCACTCTCCATTACATCGAGGAACTCAGGATCGGTCATCTTTGCATTGTACTCATAACCGGTTTCTCTTGCATCCTTAGCACCGTCGAAAATAGACATAAGCGGAGCGCTTGAGCTGTTTGCATAATATGTCGCATAATGATGTTCTGTTCCTGCAGCCCAAAGGTCATATCCGAAAGGATCAACTCCGTTCCAGTCCTTAGCATCATCGGCAGAACCTTCACGATAGTATCCCTGAACACTGAGTCCATATGTTCCTACCGGAAGATCTTTGACTGTCTGAGAAATAGAAGCTGTATAAGAGCTCCACATCTCATACACACGGTTACAGTTCATCATTCCTTGTCCTCCATGACCCTGTGCAGGGCCGTGTGAACCATCAGGAAGGCCTTCGATAGAGATATTTCTTATCCATTTATTGAAACGCTCATCCCTATCAGCAAAGTTAGGAGCATTCAAAAGCCATGTAGCATCAGCACTACCATTGAGTTCGGCCTGCTGCTTCATGTATTCAAGACGCTGTTCCTTTGTTACGAGCTGCCATACATCGTTCTCGCCATCATTTGCGCCATCTACAGAAGTTGCAATCCATCCGTCTTCTCCGACATAAAGGTAAGGATAGTCACCTTCATTTGCGCATATTCTGAACGCATTGGATACACCAGCATTATCGGCAGGTTCAAGAATCCACTGTGTTACAGCTGCATTAGTATCAAGATAAAGATTTGATGCGTTCATACTGTGATTGCTACCGAACTTAGGATTAAGCTGATAATAGTTGCCATACTCATCGCCAATTGCAAGACAGGTAACCTCCCAGTCAATACCTCTTGTTCCAACTTCAGCACGAGTTGTCCACAATGTCGCATTGTTTGGTGGATCAGAAGCATGATCATCATTATTCTGCAGCCACTTACCGGACTTTACATTGTAAAGATAAAAATCGGCTCCTTCGCCCACAACGGCAGAAGGCTGCGCACCGGTAAACGGCGAAGACAGCTGAGCCGACATGGTAGCACTACCAAGCAGGCCCAGGCCCAACATAAGTAATTGTTTTTTCATACTTAGCTTTAGTTTTAGTTAATAATATGATAAATCAATAATATCTTTAAAAAGGTATGCGACGTCCTCAAATACGCTGCATATTTATTTTCTCAGATAAAAATCAAGCTTCTTAATAATCTCAATAAAGGTCACCGATTTCCTTCACCATGCTCCTATGTTTTCAGCTATCGGTTTCTCTGTCAAGTTATTAGTTATTCAGTTTCATTTCAATAGTCGTCGGCAAATATATAAAATATTTGTTTAACAGAAGCATTGTTGTGAATATTTATTAACACAATAAATGTTAAATATTATTTTACACATTATACCTGAGCACGTTCGTATGAAAACACCACACGGAAAACCATGAGAGGAGAAACACCATACTGATAATACACCGAAGCGCATCTGCCACTGCTAACAGAAAAGAAAAAGACAACGTGATTTTCATACACCCGAAGCATGTAACACTTATGTAATATGTGTGTCACAGGAACGTAAAATAAAAATATGACCTTTGCAGCGCTGACAAAGAATTCATTAAAACAACAGAAGATACACCATATTTAATTAAATACAAATATCCACAATATGAGTTTAGCAAAGGTACTGGCGATTGCCGCATTCGGCACATGCATTGCCGGCAGTGTTTCTGCCCAAGAGAGCGATAAGACCGACTACAAACCAAATCTTCACGGAACGATAAGAGGCAAATACGAATATCAGACCGAAGAAGGAAAAGGGCGATTCCAGGTGCGCAACGCACGCATAAGCGTTGACGGCAACATCACTCCGATGATATCATACAAAGCGGAAATAGATCTTTGCGACGAAGGAACGATAAAGATGCTTGACGCATACACACGCCTGAAACCCATGAAATCGATGCAGTTCACGATAGGACAGATGCGTGTGCCGTTCACCATCGACGCCCACCGCTCACCCCACCAGCAGTATTTTGCCAACCGTTCCTTCATTGCCAAGCAGGTGGGCAACGTGCGCGACGTGGGTGCGGCCATTGGTTATGACTTCAACGTGGGATTCCCCATCAAGCTCGAGGCGGGAGTGTTCAACGGAAGCGGTCTGACCGACCAGAAAGACTTCTGGACAAACAATATCAACTTCTCGGCCAAGGCGCAGATGTTTTTCCCTCACGGATTCAACCTCACGCTGAGCACACAGAAGATCAGACCGGACCATATCAATGTGATGATGTACGACGCCGGAGCCTACTACCACAGCCACGGCTGGCACATCGAAGCCGAATATCTGCTGAAAAAGTATGCCGACAACAAGTTTGACGACGTACATGCCTTCGACGCTTTTGCAAGCTACGACTTCAGACTGCGCAAGGGTGCACTCAGATACATCACTCCGCTGGTGCGCTATGACTACATGAGCGACCACAGCGACGGCATGCGCTACACCGACGGAGAGAAAGATCCGGAAGGTTCGCTCATCATCAACGATTACCAGCGCTCGCGTCTGACCGGCGGTCTGACACTGAGTTTCAGCAAACCGTTCATAAGCGACATAAGAATAAACTACGAGAAATACTTCTACCGTGACGGCGCAATAGCCAAACCGTCAGAACGCGACAAAATTGTTGTGGAGTTCATGACGCGTTTCTAAAACTCCACAACACACATGCATCACTTCCATCTCCATGTCTTGGAGATAACGCGGCCGAGATAGCTGACCACGTGGAAAACCCTTGCCGGAAAGAAAGACTTTCCGGCAACTATTATTATAACGGCTACCAATATAAGCACTATTCCCACCGAAAGACGGAGTGTCAACTGCTCGCCGAACACCATCACACCTATCACCACCGCCGTGAGCGGTTCGAGAGCTCCCATGACGGCCGTAGGCGTAGAGCCTATCTCATGAACAGATATCACCATCAGCACAAGCGAGAACACTGTAGGCAGAAGCGCAAGCATGAGCGCGCACATCCACATACGCGGTGTGGTGAGCATCTGTACGTGCAGGCCTGTGATGAAAGAATTGGCAAGAATGGTGAGCATTCCGAAGAACAGCACATAAAAAGTGAGCTTCAGAGAAGATATGCGCAACGGCGACTTGTTCACCACAACGATGTAAATGGCATAACTGAGCGATGAAAGCATCACGAGCAACACGCCGACCGTACTGAGCGTGGCACCGCCGTCGCCCTCATAAAGCAGGGCTATACCGGTAAGGGCAAGCACAATGGCGAATATAGCCGCAGCCGAAAGTTTCTCCTTGAACAGCACAGCCATGATGACCGCCACCATCACCGGATAGACAAAAAGAAGCGTCGAGGCAATGCCGGCATCCATGAAACAGAAACTGAAATAGAGCGTTATGGACGACGTGGAGAACACCACTCCAAGCACAGCGAGCAAAGCCAGTTCCTTCATACTGACAAGCAGCGACTTGCCCTGGGCCATCATCAGCATGCCGAGCATCACCACCGCGAGCGCGAAACGATAGAAAAGCACCGAGTTGGCGTTGATGTTGTCTTCATAAAGATACAAGGCTCCCAACGGGTTGGTGCCGTAACACACTGCGGCTCCTATGCCGCACAGATATCCTTTCAACTTAGATTGCATAACAGAAATATAGTGTCAGTCCTGATTTTTTATTCTGATGAGCATGTTTGACAGAATGGCAGCCACTCCGCCGGTGGTGATACCTGACGAGAAGATGCTTGCCACTTCCTCGGGCAGGCCGGAAAGAATGTCGGGCACAAGCTCCACACTAAGTCCGAGCGAGAAGCTGACAGCCATCACAAGAACCTCCTTGCGGCCTATCTTCTGCGACGCGATGATGCGTATGCCGGCCGTTGCCACCGTACCGAACATCAGCAGCGTGGCTCCGCCGAGCACCGGCTCGGGCATGAGCGAGAACACAAGACTGACGGCCGGGAACAGTCCGAGCAGCACAAGAAACAGCGCTATGAAATAACCCACGTAGCGGCTTGCCACACCGGTGAGCTGTATCATGCCGTTGTTCTGGGCGAAAATGGAATTGGGGAACGAATTGAACACAGCGGCAAGAAACGAGGTAAGACCATTGGCCACCACTCCACCCGACACTCTCTTGTCGAACACCTTGCCCTCTACCGGTTCGCCCGAAATGAGCGAATTGGCGGTTATGTCGCCATAAGCCTCTATGGCCGTTATGACGAATATTATGCTCAGAGATATGAAAGCCGACCAGTCGAAATCGATGCCATACTTGAACGGCTGCGGAAGATAGAAGCCCGAATAGCTGCCGGCAGCCGAGAAATCTATCATGCCCATGGTCCACGCCACGACATAACCCACCACAAGTCCGATAACAACCGAACTCATGCGCAGCATACGGTTGCGGCAACTGTTGAAGAACACGATGACCAGCAACACCAGTCCGGCCAGCATCAGATTGCGCATGCTGCCGAACGTGCCGTCGGCCATGGCGGCATTGCCTCCACCGCAGGCCGACACTCCCACCTTGATAAGGCAAAGTCCGATGAGCGTAACCACAATGCCCGACACCACGGGAGTGATGATCTTGCGTGCATAGCGCAGCATACGGCCTATAATCACCTCGACAAACGAGGCTGCCATACACGTTCCGAATATAACGGCCGGGCCGCCTACCATTCCGGCTGCTATCACAGGACCGATGAACGAATAGCTCGTGCCCTGGATGCACAGCAGTCCTGCGCCTACGGGTCCGAACCTGCGGCACTGCACAAACGTGGCAACACCCGAAGCGAACAGTGCCATCGACACCATGTAACTTGTAGTGTGAAGGTCGAATCCCAACTGCGACGCAATGATGAGAGGCGGCGTCATTATGGCTACAAAGATTGCCAGCAGATGCTGCATGGCTGCAAAGATTGTCTCAAGCAACGGCGGTCTGTCGTTAAGAGCGTAGATTATGTCATTGTTTTTCTCCATATTCATGATATGTGTTTCATTTAGTCGGCAAAATTAGTAAAAAACATCGTAACACAAGAACGCGGCTCTGTAGAAATTCAGCAGCGGCAGGTTTCTACAGGAAACGGCGGCTTCGACAGCGAATAGGCATCGCTACTTTCTGCCGGAAGAAGGACAATCAGGGCACTTACAGTTTTTAAGTATCCTGCGATTTTTCCGCCCGAGTTTTCTGTTCTACCCCGTTTATTTTTCGCGAATTTGCGCGCAGACTTTCCTTCGGACGCAAATACGCGAAAAATAACAGCTTTGCGCAGTCCACTGAACATCAACTACTTACGTTCAAGACAGATTCTTCCGTCATGCAAAAAGCACTGTTTCAGGGTGTGATACAGTCCATTTCAAGGGCTGAAACACACAATATCACACCCTGAAACAGACGTGATCAGACCCTAAAACGGGCATTATCGGAATGTGAAATGAATTGTCGGGGATTACACTACAGGGTATACGATAAGACTATAAAGCCCGAACAGGCCTTTCTTATACTACATTCAACAATCTCTCACATCTGTTTCGTGATTTTATTTTGTCAAAAAAAAGTCAAGAAAAACTGTAAGTGCGTCGTCAAAGTTTTCTTTAAAAAAGCCGATATGAGCCGTGAGGAAAGACACGGTATATATGCACCGGCTGTGCGGTTATGATTTATCGGTTTCTGCAATGTGGGGTTGACATGAGGAAAAGCGCTGTCAAGGTTTATACCACCAGGCGCTGCCGGGACGTTTTCCGTCACTCCGTGGAGGTTCAGCAATAAAGACCGTACACGCCGGATATCTGCCGGATCAAGGATACGCGCCCGCCATATATACATAAAAAAACGCGCTTTCTCACGAAAGCGCGCTACCTTAAAGCTTACAATAATACCTAATACCTAATTGAAAAATTTTTGGTCTTCCTGTTCAATTTCTTCACCTAAATGGAACAAACCATAATATCTTATTCTCCTTCCGGAGCTTTGTCTATGAGATCCATAAACTGATCCAGTTTCGGAGTAATGATGATCTGAGTACGACGGTTACGCTGTTTTCCTACTTCTGTAGAGTTGTCTGTGAGCGGGTTGTATTCGCCACGTCCGCCGGCAGTAAGTCTCTTCGGGTTCACACCATAATGATCCTGCAGATACTGCACAACGCTTGATGCACGCAGACAGGAGAGGTCCCAGTTGTTGCGTATGTTCTTCATCAGCGGGCTTGAAGTGTTCACAGGCACATTGTCTGTATTACCCTCGATGAGCACGTCATAGTCTTTGTAGTCCATGATGATCTTGGCGATCTTGCTCAGAGTCTCTGCGGCACGGTCATTGATTTCGTAGCTTCCGCTCTTATAGAGCATGTTGTCGGCAAGCGAGATGTAAACCACACCCTTGAGCACCTGTACGTCAACTTCTTTCAGTTCTTCCTTGCTCAGAGAACGTGTGAGGTTGTTTGTAAGCACGAGGTTGAGTGAGTCAGACTTAGACTTCACCTCAACGAGATGGCGTATGTACTGGTTCGACTCGTTGATCTGATCCACCAGCTTCGAAATGTTTATGTTGTTTGAGCCGGCGTTTGTAAGACTCTTGTCGAGCGACTGCTGCAAGGCTGCGTAATCCTTGTTCTGACGCTCCAGCTGATCCTGGAGTGACTGCACGCGTGCCTGTGCTGCGGCAAGCTGTGCGTTTGCGTCTGCCAGTTTATCTTTTGTGCTTTGATAGTTGCCCATCAGTTCTTTATTTTCAAAACGACAGTTCTCAAGATCCTTTTTGCTGGCACAGCCAGTCATGAGCATCATTCCGGCAGCAACAGCCAAAATAACTACGTTTGTTCTTTTCATAAATAATCGTTGTTTAGTTAATACATTATAAACTTTATCGTGAAGCTACATATAAGACGAATTAAACATAACAATGTTGCTCTTTATTTACACTGTTTAACTACACAAATAGTGTTTTAACATTATTTTTTAATTTTCGTTATATTAAGCATCAATATTCTTCTTAAAAAACGGCTGTCTTGCCCATAACAACAAGACAGCCGATCCGTCATATAATCCGGTCAATACCGGTTATTTGTAAAGTTCTAGTTCGTATATACGTGTTGTGCTTTCGTTCACAGACTGTGCCGGTCCTGTGACATACAAACGTACGTAACGGGCCTTAACCGGCTCGATGCTGCGCTCAACGTCGTTGCTCTTGTTGTCGTCTATCATGTCAACAGTCTTCCACTCTTCTGTCAGAGAGTTGCGAACCTGCAACAGACATGCACGTGTGATGTAATTAGATGCTTCAGAACCAGCGTTCACAATCTTCCATCCGCTGAATTCTTTTTCACTGCCCATGTCCAAAGCAACATAGTTAGGAGCTTTGTTTGTGTCACACCACTTTGTTTCCATGTTTCCGTCTACAAGTTTCTCGGCAGCCTCGCCGGCGTTCACCTGACCGGAAACAGAGATAACCTTAGCACCTTTGAGGATGTTTGTACGTGCAGCGCCAGTGTTTGCATCGTCCGACTTGTTGCCAGTACGGAACAGTTTGCCCGCAGGCTCTACAGTGTTGCTTTCATTCACTGCTGTAGCAGCAAACACAACGACATTCTTGTCAGCCGGAAGGATTATCTCGGTAGCACCCTTCGGTATGTCAATGCCATACTTGAACATATATGTGAATTCATATACGCGGTCTTCATATTCTGCATGACTGTGTGTGCCCACGTAAGCCACTTCGGCATCTTTCAGGTAACCCTTGGTGTGGCCTTCATGTCCCCACTGTCCTACGAAGCCTGTATAAGAAGGTACATTAACGGTCTGCTTGTTCTTTCCTGCTGTGAATGTGGCCTTACGGTCGCCGGCAGAAGATGCTGCAAGCAGATATACCTTATTATATTTGCCGTCGGCAGGCAGTTTGATTGTGTCGCCGTCGCATGCAAGTCCGTTGTTTGTATCCATTTCTCCGAATGTGAAGTGTACTCCGTCCACTGTGAGTCCGTCCTTCGGAAGAAGTTCTGCAGCATAGCTGTTGCCTCCCTCAAAGTTACCGGCCGCACGGAATTCATTGTATGAGAAGCAGTTCTTGTTGAACGGCAGTTCCAGACTGCGTGCGTCAGCATAGCATACACCGGCTTTCTCTGATGCGTTGCCTTCGAGTTTCAGACGATATGTCTTGACGCTGAACGGCTTGACATTCACACTGAGTTTGTTGCCGCTGAACGATGCAGCACCTATTTCCTTCTCTGTACCGTCAGCCTCAACAGCCTTCACAATGTTGGAAGCGAATGTGAGGTTTGCAGTCTGAGCCTCCTTACCGGCAGTCTCATAAACACGCACTACGTATTCGTCACCTACCTCAGCCTTCTTCAGCGCGCGTACTATCACATTGTCATTGTCTGAAGATACGAATGAGAATTCACGTCCGAGATCACCTTTATGTTTCGGTGATTCAAATGCTCTGATCGGACTGTTGTAAACAGTTGCCATCTGCACGGCTTCTGTCTTGTTTAGTTTTCCCTCATGTCCTACAAGACTGTAGGTAAACTCATGATATCCGAAATCCTGACGATCCTGATAAGTGTATCCGCCGCCCGGTTTCGGTGAATAAAGGAGTGATAGACGTATTGTGTTGTCATTCGGTTTGTCCCAACCGTACTTAGAGTCGTTGAGTACGGTCACACCGTAATCGCCAGAACGGTCTGTCAGGTCTGTCCATTCGTGAGAATAAACCTCGTAGCTGTTCTCACGGTTGTTACCACGCTCTACGCTTCCGAGACCGATGTCGTATGTTGCCTTCTCATTGCTTACGCTGAGCGGGAACTGAACCTTGAGCAGAGCGTTGAGCGAACGCCAGTCAACCTCATTGTAGAAGTCGATGCGGTCTGCCATACTGCCCTCATACAAACGTATGTACTGGTTTATCTTTGAGTCGCCATAGCTCTTTGTCACACGCAGTGACTTGCGCAGCGGACCATTCTCAACCATTGTCACACTTACGTTCTCCTTTATATCCAGCGGAGCCTTGTCTACAGTGTGCTTGAGAATTTCCCAAGCCGGCCATGCCTCAGACTTACAGTCATCGAATATCACAAGGCCAATAGACTTGCCGGAAGCGACAAGTTCCTTACCGTTACGTTTGTCGATAAGTGACGATATGTTACCTATCTTGTCAACTGTAACCTTATAAACAGAGTTTTCTATTACGTTTGCAGCCTTCTCTACTGCAGGGACAGCCTTACCTCCGGCCTTTACGCTATATACAGAGAAACCTGTTCCCGGAACGTTTGCATCAACGAGCAGGCTGCGGTTACCCTTTGAGTCGGTCACTACCTGCGATGCAACCTTGCGTCCCTTGGCGTCTGTCACATTGTATGATGCAGCCATATTCGGCAGAGTGATGCTTGTAACTGTGCTTACAGGGAAAGCCTGTGTGTTATACAAAACTACCGGAGTACCCGATACGTTTGTGTTCATTCTGTTTGCAACACCGCTTACCGCTGTGGTAAGATTGTTCGAGAAACGCTGCAATGAAATGAGTTCATCGTTCCATGAGAACTCATAAGCACGTGGGATACTTGTACCCGGCAGGTCATCATGGAACTGATGCAACAGCACGCGCTTCCAGCTTTCGGTAAGATCATTCAAAGGATACTCACCCTGACCGAGCCATTCTGCAACAACGGATGCACGCTCTGCAGCATCACCAAGTTGCTCATTCTGACGGTTATAGAGTTTCATTGCGGCCTGCGATGTGTAACATCCTGTACCATGAACATCCATGAACAGTTCACCGTCGTGCACGGGCAGTTCCGGATGATTCTCATACGGCAGGAAGTCCTTGTAGATCTGATCGCTTGTCGCACTTATTATTTCAATCGGACCGTCACCCTTGATTCCTTTTTCCAAAGCACGTACAGATGCCAGGTTCGGCGAACCACCCATATCACCTGTTCCGTAATAACGGTACACCATGTTCAGTGGGCTCTCTGATATTTCTTTCTTCAACATGTCATTATGGGAAAGATCGCTGTCGGGGAATCTTTCGCCATAACCGAATCCGTGTGTCATCATTATACGGCTTCCGTCAATACCCTGCCACAATCCGATTGTGAACGGATATCTTTTTCCGCCCTCATAGAAAGCATGATTTCTCCATCCGAGTTTCTGTGTAGAGAAACCGATGAGTCCGCAATGCTTTGCCAGCGTAGGAATGAAATAGCTGAATCCGAAACAGTCGGGCAAGAAAATGTCGGTGCTCTCCTTGCCGAACTCGCTGCGATAGAAGCTCTGACCGAGCAGGATGTTGCGCAACCATGACTCAGGCGATACAATCATGGTCTCATTGGCATCCCAGCCACTGCCTGTAAGATGCCAGCGGCCGTTGGCGATGTACTTCTTCATCTTTTCGTATTGCAGTGGATAATATTCCTTCATCCACGAATACTTCACGGCACCCTCGAAATTAAATACATAATTCGGGTAATTGTCGAGCAGATAGAGGTTCTGGCTTATGGTATTCCATACATAATGCTTAATGGTGGTCTGAATGTCCCAGTTCCACTGAGTGTCCAAGTGGGCGTCAGCCACCATGTAGGCTTTCATTTTCTTGCCGTCGTTGCTCTGAGCCGACACAGTGCCGAGCGTCATGCACGAAGCAAGAGCCAATACTAAAAATTTTTTCTGCATAACAGTTTTTATTGAATATAATTAGGTTAAAATAAATCCGGATAAGATCAAGTTTTCACATGCAAAGGTAAACAGATAAATCCATTTACACGAAACAACTCATATATAAAAACAATCATAATATGAAAAACAATAAAAAAAAACGGAAAAATAGAGCTGCTTGCATAAAATTGTTCATATATTTCTATTTAATTACATAAATGTAAAATAACATACAACAATGTTGACATTTTGTCCTCTACACATCCATGCACACATTGTATATCAACATCAAAAGGAAGTCAGAACAGTGTCAGAAGCAACAAAAGAACACACAAACCGATTTTTCATACCAATCACAGACCTTCAACAACCCATCCTAAAGCCACAATATAACATGTATGCAATATTATTTTTATCATATAGCACATTCTTTACAACAATTCCTTATCATTGTCATCCTTTTTATTCCTATATTTGTATATACCAAGCAAGAAACGTTTCATTTTGGTGCAATCAACCTGGATGTTTAATAAAAAACCTGCAAAAGCAAATAACCACAAACCATTACACGTACCCATTATGAAAAAATCAATCATCATGTCGCTGCTGACCGCAGCCTGTACCTTTACCGTTCAGGCACAGTCACCGGCAAAGTACGATCCTTCCGTACAGCCTAAGGAAATGCAGTATTTCACTCCCGCCGGTGGCAGTCAGTTCGTCGGAGACTGTATTCCATTCTTTCACGACGGCACATTCTATCTTTACTGGCTACTCGACGAAGGCCACCATGCCTCGCTCAACGGACTTGGCGGCCATCAGTGGTGTGTCAGTACAACACGCGACCTTAAGACATGGACCCACCATCCCATTGCCATCGGCATCGACGAAGACTGGGAGAAGTCCATATGCACAGGCTCCGTGGTAAGCGACGGCAACAAATTCTACGCCTTCTATGCCACACGTCTGCTCACGGCAGACAACAGTGTAAGCGAACAACTGAGCTATGCCACAAGCACAGATGCACTCACTTTTACCAAACAAAAGCCCAATCCGTTCTACACTTCCGCCCCTGGCTACAGCACACGTCATTTCCGTGACCCCAAGGTTACCATCGACGACAAAGGCATTTTCCACCTTTTCGTATCCAGTGAAAAGAACGAGGCTGACATAAACGAAGGTCACGGTTGCCTGGTACACATGACATCTTCCGACCTCAAGACATGGCAGATAGGCGAACCAGTGCTCTCCGGTACAATACAGGTGCCCGAATGTCCCGATTATTTCGAATGGAACGGCTGGTACTATCTTGTTTACGGTCAGGGCGGCGACACATATTATCTCAAGTCTCGCTCACTTTACGGCCCATGGGAATATCCTGAATCACAGGCATTGCTCGAACCGTGGATCAATGTAGCCAAGACCGCCGCATTCACAGGCGGGCGCCGCATTGTGGCCGGATGGGTGCCAAGTCGCAACGGCAACACCGACTTCGGAGGCGAACTCTTCGGCGGATGTGTGGCATTGCGCGAAGCCGTACAACTCGAAAACGGCGACCTTGCCACCAAATTCCCAGAAGAAGTGATGCCACACACAGCCGAACCGCTCAACCTAGACTTCATACCAACCGAAGGTGCCACCGTCACATCGCCCGGCAACATCACCGTGGACGCACGCGGCAACATCTGTGGAGCCCGTGCCACAGGCGTACCTTACAACTGCATCATAACACTCGACGTAATACCGTCAGGTAATTACGAGGAATTCGGAATGTTCCTGCGTTCGGAAGACAAGGGCATCAACAGTTACAAAATGTCATTCAATCCCGACAACCGCACCGTGCGTCTGCACGACTCCTCCATAAATGCCGTGACCGGACTTGACAAACCTATGAAACTCACCATTGTTATGAAAGACGACATAATAGACGTCTGCATCGACAACCGACGCTGCATCGTCAACCGTCTGCCGGAAAAGAAAGGCGGCCAACTGTGGTTCTTCGCACGAAATGGTGAAGTGAAATTTGAAAATATAAAGGTTTGTCCTATTGTCAGCAGTGACAATTCCATACTAAAAAATCAACAATAAACTCTCAACGGACAATTCATAGGAAAGAACGCCGACAGTATGGGACGTGGTGTGTATATTGTGGACAAAAAGAAGATTCTGAAGAAATAACAATGGCCACGACTGTGGCATGACTATACGGCGGTGCGCTTCCGCGCCATGCCGTCACTGTTTTCGGGCACGCGTTTTCCTGCGCGTGCCTTTTTACATAGATGTTTCCGGGACACCTCACATCTGTGGCGCAAACTCCGTAGACTCCCTTTCCACCACACGGCCTGACAGCATCACACTGAGCGGCGTGCAGTCTTTGTTCTCCACACGCCTCATCATCAGCTCCACACTAACCTCGGCTATCTCGTCGCACGGCTGAGTGTACGACGACAGTGCACATTTCAAGTGGCACGAATATTTCATATCGTCGAAGCCACACAGCAGATAATCTGTTCCACATTTGTACCCGAGCGTCTCCAGCGACAACATCAATACGGCGGCCGTAGCATCATTGACACACACTATACCCGTATTACCTTTTATTATCGGCATGGCTGCCACCACACCGGTATCCTCCGGATTGCCGCACACCACATTGTTATCGAGAAAATAGAGTCCGGCTTCAAGAACAGCGTCGCGAACGCCACGCAGACGCATCACAGCCGAATAGGCCGTGTATGGACGATAGAAGAAGTAGATGTTCTTGCATCCGGCCTTTATCATTAGGCGGGCCATCTCCGTCGCCGCGTTGTAGTTGTCGAGCCCCACCACATCAAACCGGCTCCGTGCCGGAGGCGCCACAATGTCGCGGTCTATCAGTACGAGCGGTATGCCTGCCTCCTCCACCCGTCTGCATATGTCAAGATTGAGCCGCCCGGCATCGCTCACACGCTCCAGAGGCGAAAAGAATATTCCGTCAACATTTCTTCTTATGTAATTCTCGCAGCACAATTCTATCAGATTGCGCCTTATGTCCGCATTGCTTGCCGTGGCTCCATCCCACAGACAGTCGAAACCCATTTCCTTCGAAAGACCGAGCAGCCGGTTGTTTATTGTTGCGAAAATCTCCGACTCGCCCGCACCCGGCAACAACAGTCCGAAGGTGTATGTGTCCTTTTCCGCCACGGCATGGTTCACCTGTGTGCCCCGTCCTCTTTTACGGTTCACCATGTGTTCCTTCTCCAGACGGTTGTACACCTTGGCTATTGTCGGCCTCGACACTCCATATTCGGCGGCGAGTACCGATTCCGGCGGCAGCAATGTGCCGTCAGCATATCCGCCGTTCTCTATGCGTTCGCGTATTATGGCATATATCGACTTGTAATTATGTTTTTCGCTCATTGTCCCAGGTTTTAAGCAGCAATTTGGTTTTACACTCCAAAATTAATAAATTTAAGGCGATTTCGGAGAAACAAATTCATATTAATGTACACAACATGACAAAGCGCCATACCATCCCTACCCATGCGTCAGGTACCGACAGCCCTTCTACGGAGCGTTTTATGACGCGCACGGCATACGCCACAAAAACATCGGACGCGGCAAAATAAAAAGCCGGGCAACAGAGTTATATATACAGGAAAACACATTTTTATGACAACAAAGCCACACATCTGCAATCCCATACGCACCCTTCCGTGCATAAGGAGTATGAGGGCGGCGGCCGCCACACTGGCCGTCATGGCCTCAACATGCGCCTGTGCACAGAGCGGCGACACGCCCGACAGCCTCAGGGCGGGATGGTCGGAGAAGGTGGCAAGAAACCTTAATCTTGTGCTCGACAGCATCGACCGGCGTCGCAGAAAGTCTGTCGACACAGCATACATATCAAGGCCGCCGCAGCACTGGACCGTCAAGCTGCGCGTCAATATGTCGGGAAGCGACCTTAACACCCGCGGAAAGGTGGACGGCACGTCACTGAACTCAAAACTGAAGACCGACACAAAACTGACAATAGGCGCAAGCATAAGCTACCGCGGACTGTCACTTGGCTTCGCACTTAACCCGGCCAAACTTGCCGGACGCAACAAGGACATCGAGATGAACTTCAATGCCTACGGCAACAGGATTGGCGGAGACGCAGTGATAGTGGCCGCAAAAACATACAAAGGCAATGTGCAGAGCGACGGCGCCTCATACGAGGTGGCACCCGGAACTGTGAGTATGAAGATGATAACAGCCAACGGCTATTATGCCTTCAACCACCGGCGGTTCTCCATACCGGCAGCTTTCACACAGTCGCAGATACAGCGTCGCAGCTGCGGATCGTGGCTGGCGGGACTCTCAGTGATGGCAGCCGACATAGAGACTGCAGCCGGAGCCCTGCCGGGAAGCCATGCGGGAGAACTGAAATTTGTAAGCGTGGCTGTGGGCGGAGGCTACGGCTACAACTTCGTGGCAGGCGGAAAGTGGCTGATACACATCTCGGCCGTGCCGCAACTGATGGTCTACTACAAGAGCCGATTCACCATAGGCGACACCCGACAGCACGCTCCGTTCCGTTTTCCAAGCATCACCAATGTGGGACGCATTGCCGCCATGCGCTACTTCGGAAACAGATTTCTGGGCGTATCGGCCGTGGTCAACACATTCTACATAGGCGACCGCGACCAGCTATTGGTCGAGAACGTGAAATGGAGAGCGCGCCTGTTCTACGGTTTCAGGTTCTGAAACCTGTGGCAAACATACCTTACGGATAACAAAAAGTTCCTGAAACAGTGTGGATTACGGATAAATTCGTATATTTGCGGACACTCACCAAACCTCATGATTATGAAGACTATGAAACGTAATCTCATTCTCACAGTCATGCTGTCTCTGCTGTTCACGGCCGTATCCGTGGCACAGGACAAGTCGTACCAACTGTCAAGCCACATCCTCGACATCAACAGCGGACGCCCCGCGGCGGGCGTGACGATAGTGCTGTCAAAGATGAATGCCGACAAGTAGTGGGCTGTCGTGGACCGGCGCACCACCGATGACAACGGCCGTGTGAAAGACTTTCTCGAACAGAAGGACGGCAAGGACAACACGGGCATCTACAAACTGACGTTCCTCACAGCGCCATACTTCGAAGCGCAGAAACAGGAATCGTTCTATCCGTTCATCGACGTGGTGTTCCAGATAAAAGACAACAGCCACTACCACGTGCCCATCACGCTCTCGCCCTACGGTTATTCCACCTACCGCGGAAGCTGACGCGCACACCGCACCGCAACATTTCACGTACGGCCACTGCCGGTGTCACTCACCGAACGACACCGGCAGTGACTGACGCGACATACCATGAAGAACCCTAAACGGCTGATAATCACAGCCATGCATACCACCCGTGCCGCGCAATTTTATGCAAATTTTTATTAACATCTGTTTACATTTCAGACAACACATTTAACATTCCATTTTTCTTATTCCAGAAAAAATCACGCCCTCTGACGCCATCCGAAAAGCCCGTTCCGGGCATACTGCAATCCGTCCGCACGCCGTCCGCCATACAAAACAGCCCGTTTCACACCACGATACAGTCTGTTTGAGGGCCTGATATGGTCCGAATCACCACCTGAAACGGCCCATAACGTAAGCTCATATAGACTCTTTCGCACGACGATAGAGAGACATTTAAATCACAATGCCGTACAAGCACCTGATTGTCAACGACTTATAAGACTTCCAATTTTTCGCAAATTTTCGCGCAATGCGGCTCTTAGTCTGGTTTAACGACATTTTCCGACAATTCCGCCGACAAAGATTTAACAATTCGGGAGCAGTTTTCTGTTTTTTTAATTTACGACAGGGTGCAATATGCAGACGTCCGCATCATGTCAGGGTTCCTGCAGAAACAACAGATATAACACATCAAAACGCCGGCATACATCCAAAAAAGCATGTGCAGACATACCTGCCAGCGCAGGAAGATATTTTAGTACGCGGAATCGTGCGAATATATACTTACAATATACAATAATCAATGTTTCGCAGGCATAAAACCGCAATTATGCCTCCATAGTCAATTTTTTGTTCCATAACCCTCGCACACAACACGATGCGGACACTTTTTACGTGTTTCACCACTACCATCCGACCGTAATCCATCACCTCACAGACAATTCCTCGCAATGGGCTCTGCCGAATATAATAATGCTTATCTACACATAATTGAAATATATGCTCCGCATTTTAAACAGAATATCAGAAAATTGGTGTATCTTTGCAGAAGATAAGATGCGGTTCGGCAATATCAAAGCCGGTAAAACTCTGTTTTCCCGCCATGCTGTTGCACTCACCTTTCATTATCTTTGCAAAAGATAAGCTGCACCGGGCAACCAGAGAATAAGTTTCCTTTGCACTCGTCTGCACCATCCGTGCAACAAGAGAGGTGGCAGCACAGCACAACAACATTGAACACAACGAAACAAAACATTATAAATCATGATTCTCTTTTTCAAGACTTCCCAGCAGAGCGTGATTGCCACAGACGTGGACCATCAGCTCAGTAAAGACGAAATCAACGAACTTAGTTGGCTCTATGGTGACGCTGCGCTCATCGAGGGCGAAACGGTGGACGGTTGCTTCGTGGGCCCGCGCCGCGAGATGATCACTCCTTGGAGTACGAATGCCGTAGAGATCACACAGAACATGAATCTTCACGGCATTTCTCGTATAGAAGAGTTCTTCCCGGTTGAGAACGAGGACGCCGAGCACGACCCGATGCTGCAGCGTATGTACAAAGGACTCGACCAGCACGTGTTCACCGTGAACCACGAGCCGGAACCAATAAAGCACGTGGAGAATCTTGAGGAATACAACGAGCAGGAGGGACTGGCCCTCTCACCCGAGGAGATAGAGTATCTGCACAAGATCGAGGCACAACTCAACAGACCTCTGACCGACTCTGAGATATTCGGATTCGCGCAGATAAACTCGGAGCACTGCCGCCACAAGATATTCGGAGGAACATTCATCATCGACGGCAAGGAGATGGAGTCGAGCCTCTTCGCCATGATAAAGAAAACGACACAGGAGAATCCCAACAAGATTCTTTCGGCCTACAAGGACAACGTGGCATTTGCCGAAGGACCGGTTGTGGAGCAGTTTGCGCCGGAGGATCAGTCTACATCCGACTACTTCCGCGTGAAGGACATCGAAAGCGTAATATCACTCAAGGCCGAGACTCACAACTTCCCGACAACAGTAGAGCCGTTCAACGGTGCGGCAACAGGTACGGGCGGTGAGATTCGCGACCGTATGGGAGGCGGTACAGGTTCGTGGCCTATCGCCGGAACAGCCGTTTACATGACTTCATATCCGCGCTCTGAGAGCAACGCCGACGGCAGCATGGCACATGAGTGGGAAAAGATTCTGCCGGTGCGCAAGTGGCTGTATCAGACTCCGGAACAGATCTTGATAAAGGCATCCAACGGTGCGAGCGACTTCGGAAACAAGTTCGGCCAGCCGCTCATCTGCGGTTCGGTGCTCACCTTCGAGCATAAGGAGGGCGAAGAGAAGTATGCCTACGACAAGGTTATAATGCTCGCCGGTGGTGTAGGCTACGGCACACGCCGCGACTGTCTGAAGAAAGAGCCGCAGAAAGGCAACAAGGTTGTAGTCGTAGGTGGCGACAACTACCGCATCGGTCTGGGCGGTGGCTCGGTTTCTTCTGTAGATACCGGCCGCTATTCGAACGGCATCGAGCTGAACGCCGTGCAGCGTGCCAACCCCGAAATGCAGAAGCGTGCATACAATCTGGTGCGTGCTCTGTGCGAGGAAGACACCAATCCGGTTGTCAGCATACACGACCACGGTTCGGCAGGTCACCTCAACTGTCTGTCTGAGCTCGTAGAGGAATGCGGTGGAGAGATTGACATGACTAAGCTGCCGATAGGCGACAAGACACTTTCGGCCAAAGAGATAATAGCCAACGAGAGCCAGGAGCGCATGGGACTGCTCATCGACGAGAAGCACATCGAGCATGTACGCAAGATTGCCGAGCGCGAACGCGCCCCGCTGTACGTTGTAGGTGAGACAACCGGCGACGCACACTTCTCGTTCGTACAGGGCGACGGAGTACGTCCGTTCGACCTCGATGTGGCACAGATGTTCGGCCACTCGCCCAAGACTATAATGAAGGACGAGACAGTGGAACGCCACTATACAGACGCCGACTACTGCGACGTGACAAAGCAGCCCGAGAAACTCGACGAGTACGTAAGCAACGTATTGCAGCTCGAGGCAGTGGCTTGTAAAGACTGGCTCACCAACAAGGTGGACCGCTCCGTGACCGGTAAGATAGCCCGCCAGCAGTGTCAGGGACGCCTGCAGCTGCCGTTGAGCGACTGCGGAGTAGTGGCTCTGGACTACCGCGGACGCAAAGGTATTGCCACAGCTCTGGGTCATGCACCGCAGGCAGGACTCGCTTCGCCTGAGGCAGGCAGCGTGCTCTCTGTGGCAGAAGCGCTGACCAACATCGTATGGGCGCCGCTGAGCGACGGACTGAAGAGTCTCTCGCTCTCTGCCAACTGGATGTGGCCGTGCCGCTCACAGAAGGGTGAGGACGCACGTCTCTACAGCGCCGTGAGAGCATTGAGCGACTTCTGTATCGCACTTCAGGTGAACGTACCGACCGGAAAAGACTCTCTGTCCATGACACAGCAGTATCCAGGCGGCGAGAAGATCATCTCTCCGGGAACCGTCATCGTAAGTGCCGGCGGCGAGGTGAGCGACATACGAAAGGTGGTTTCGCCTGTTGCAGTGAACGACAAGAACTCTTCGTTCTATCACATCGACTTCTCCTTCGACAAACAGAGACTCGGAGGAAGCGCCTTCGCACAGAGTCTTGGCAAGGTGGGCGACGACGTTCCAACTGTGAAGAACCCTGAATACTTCGCCGACTGCTTCGAGGCAGTACAGCAGATGATAGCCAAAGGCTGGATAATGGCAGGCCACGACATCAGCGCCGGTGGTCTCATCACCACTCTGCTCGAAATGTGTTTCGCCAACACCGAGGGCGGTATGCACATCAACCTGCACGACATACAGGACGATGACATCGTAAAACTGCTGCTCTCTGAGAACCCGGGCGTAATCGTTCAGGTGTCAGACAAGAACAAGGAAGAGTTCGCTAAGTTCATGGAAGACGAGGGCATAGGCTACGCAAAGATAGGTTATCCGACACCGAAGGAGCGCACCATCGTCATAAAGAAGGGCGACTTCGAACATACATTCGACATCGACGCGCTGCGCGAGATATGGTACAACACTTCTTACCTGCTCGACCGCAAGCAGAGCTTCAACGGTTGCGCAGAACAGCGTCATGAGAACTACAAGAACCAGCCGCTGGAAATCAAGTTCAACGACAGCTTCAAGGGTACTCTCGAAAGCTACGGAATCTCTGCCGACCGCCGCGAGCGCTCAGGCATCAAGGCTGCAATCATACGCGAGAAGGGAACCAACGGCGAGCGCGAAATGGCTTACTCGCTCTATCTGGCCGGCTTCGACGTGAAGGACGTGATGATGACCGACCTCATCAGCGGACGCGAGACACTCGAGGATATCAACATGATCGTATTCTGCGGCGGATTCTCCAACTCCGACGTTCTCGGCTCTGCCAAGGGATGGGCAGGAGCATTCCTCTTCAACCCGAAGGCCAAGGAGGCGCTCGACAAGTTCTATGCACGTGAGGACACTCTGTCGCTCGGCATCTGCAACGGTTGCCAGCTGATGGTTGAGCTCAACCTCATCAATCCCGAACACACAAGCCGCGCACGCATGCTCCACAACAACTCTCACAAGTTTGAGAGCGCATTCCTCGGACTGGACATACCGCAGAACAACAGCGTAATGTTCGGATCGCTCGCCGGAAGCAAGCTCGGCATCTGGGTGGCTCACGGAGAAGGCAAGTTCTCTCTGCCTGAATCTGAGGACAAATACAACATCGTGGCCAAATACAACTACAGTGGCTATCCTGCAAACCCGAACGGTTCCGACTACAACGTGGCCGGTATCTGCTCGGCAGACGGACGCCACGTGGCAATGATGCCTCACCTGGAGCGTGCCATATTCCCATGGCAGAACGGATGGTATCCGGCAGACCGTCGCAACGATGAGGTGACACCGTGGATCGAAGCGTTCGTCAATGCACGCAAGTGGATTGAGAAACACTGATAATTCAACACTCTTATAAGGAAACAGGAACGTGCAGACGTCGCCCGCAAACATAAAGGGCGGCCGCGTTCCTGTTTCTTGCCCTGAATACGGAAGGAAGGCGGACACACGGCAACAGAGAACCGGCAGTCACGCCGCAGACACCTTCACGCATAACGGTAAAGACGACACAGAATCACATTTCAATACATGTCGAACATTTATATACAGTCATTCAAGACATTCTTCAAGATAGGCGCGTTCACGCTGGGAGGCGGATACGCCATGATTCCTATCATTGAGGCAGAGGTGGTAGACAAACACAAATGGATAAAGAAGGAAGAGTTTCTCGACCTCATAGCCATAGCGCAGAGCTGTCCGGGTGTGTTTGCCATCAACGTGAGCATATTCATAGGCTACAAGCTGCGCAAACTGAGAGGCGCTCTGTGCACAAGTCTCGGCACTGCTCTGCCCTCGTTCATCATCATACTGCTCATAGCCATGTTCTTCAAGCGCTTTGAGGACAATGCCACGGTGGAAGCAATATTCCGCGGCATCAGACCGGCTGTGGTGGCACTCATTGCCGCTCCTACGTTCAGCCTGGCCAAAAGCGCCAACATAACGATAACAAACTGCTGGATTCCGATAGTCAGCGCACTGCTCATCTGGCAGATTGGAGTAAACCCGATATTCATAATCATTGCTGCAGGACTTGGCGGCTATCTTTACGGAAAACTGTTAAAACCAACGGAATGATATTCTTACAACTGTTCATAACATTCTTTCAGATAGGTCTCTTCGGCTTCGGAGGAGGCTACGGAATGCTCTCGCTCATACAGACCGAGACGGTAGTGAGACACCAGTGGCTCTCATCGGCAGAATTTACCAACATCGTCGCCATCAGTCAGATGACTCCCGGACCTATCGGAATAAACTCCGCAACCTACTGCGGATACACCGCCGTGCACAACGCCGGCTTCAATGAGGGCATGGCCGTGCTGGGAAGCGCCACCGCAACGTTTGCACTCGTGCTGCCGTCGCTCATCCTCATGATACTTATATGCAAGCTTTTTCTGAAGTATATGCACACCCAACCTGTGCAGGATGTGTTCAGCGGACTCCGTCCGGCAGTGGTAGGACTGCTCGGAGCTGCCGCTCTGTTGCTCATGACTAAGGATAACTTCTCGTCTGTAGAGGAGAATCCGTGGCAGTTCTGGATAAGTGTCTGGCTGTTCGTGGCAACATATGTGGGCACAAAGGTGATGAAGATTAACCCCATAAAGATGATTGGCTGGGCGGCCTTCGCGGGCCTGATGCTGCTCTATTGAGCCGGCAGGACACTACGCATAAGTCTGGTGTGAAATATAATAGCGGCGCGGACTATTTACAATAAAGTGCATATCGCGCTTCAATAAAGCCAATATCAGCCTCTGATAAAGCCCATTTCAGGCCCTGAAACGGCCCGTTTCAGGACTCAAAACGGCCCATTCCGCAAGCCCGAAAAGACCGTTCCGCAACAGGCTATACACAATGCGTGGATGAAAGCCGGCAAACAACGGAAAATCATCAGACTAAAATCATACACGGAAATAACGTCTATCATAACGTAATAAAAAAAAACGCACGCTACAGGAAATGCTCCTGCAGCGTGCGTTTTTTATGTGGCATGCATACGGCATGTGCCGTATGTACCGCCTGTCAATAGTTTTCTACATTGGCAAGATTCCAGAGATTGAGGAATGCGGCGCGCGTTATGTTCATCACCTTGTCGTAGTTGATGCGCAGAGCCTCGTCGCCCGGTTTGTGATAGTCGGGGTGGCCGTCGGTGTGATACCATATTATCGGTATGTCCTTCTTGGCGAACGAGGCGTTGTCGCTGCCTCCTACGGGTTTGTCCCACGGTCTGTAGTCAGGGTCAAGTCGCAGACCGTATTCGGCGATGTCGTGCTTCAGCCACTCTCCGAAAGCCGGGTGGGCTTCGGTGAAGAAGTAAACCACGTGCTGCGGGTTCTCCGGTTTGTTGTTTCGTCCTATCATGTCGAAGTTGAGATAACCCTTTATTTTGTCGAGGAAAGGACACGTACGGACGAAGTATTTCGAACCGTGCAGTCCGAGTTCCTCACCGTCCCAGAAAGCGAAAATCACGTTGCGCTCCGGCTGTATGCCGCTTTCTACAAATGCACGGGCTATCTGCAACACCGCGCTCACGCCCGAAGCGTTGTCGTCGGCGCCGTTGTATATGGAGTCACCGTCAACAGGCGTGCCGATGCCGAGATGATCGAAGTGTGCTCCTATGACCACATATTCGTCCGATTTACGGCCGGGTATCATGCCAAGAACATTCGCCATATCCAGATTGACACTGTCTTTCTTCCACGTGAATTTCAATGTCAGATCAAAAGGCTGCCTGTATTCGGCATTGAGCGGGCGTATGCCGTACTGCCGGAGCATAGATTCGATGTATGCGGCGGCAATGCGCGAACTGTTCTCTCCGGCCTTACGCCCCATCATACAGTCGGAGGCGAGGAAACCGATGTGGGCTCTCGCAGCATCGACGGTTATAGTGTTCATGGCCGACTTCATCGCCGCCTTCACCTTTTTCGACTTCGGTGAATAAGGCCGCGAGGCATCGGCCGGCAGTGAAAACGCTGTCGCAACAATGCAGAATAATAACAATACTCTTCTTATCATATTCATTTCGTTTGATTGCATATCCATTTTACTCCTCTTCTCGCAGACATTTCGTTTGGCAGTGTATCACCAGTCAGACATCTGCTGCGTCTGTTCCGCCTCACGTCATCCGCGTCCGCCCTGCACCACCATATCCTTCACGTTCTTGCAGAAGCTGATGTCGGTGAGCAGATCTTCTATGTTCACGTGCATGCGATAGCGCCAGTAATGATGCGAGTCGGCCGGAACATTCACGCGCTCGGCGTCGGCATCCGGACGACGCAGGCGTTCGTCAACAGCCATCCAGTCCTGTATCGCAATGACACATATCATAGACGGACACGCCATGTGACGTCCGATGATTTCCCGTGCCAGCCATCCCGGCATAGGATGAGGTGCCTCGCCCTGCATGCCAAGCATCACGTTGTAATAATATTTGGCGCGTTCGCGGTCTTCATCCCACCACTGACGCATCGTGGCAGTGTCGTGCGTGGAGATGGTGCACACCGAACGGTAAGGGAATCTGTCGAGATTTGCGAAGCGCTCACCCCATTGTTTCGGCATGGTCTGCAGCTCCAGACTGAGTATGCGCAACTCATCCATCACCCATGCAACACATTCCGGCACCATACCGAGGTCTTCGGCACACGCCAGCATGTTAGTGGCCTGCGTGATGACAGGCAGTTTCTTCATTGCCTCACGATACCAGAACTGGTTGTTGCGGCGATAAAAATAATCGTCATAAAGACGGTTGAAAGCCTTTCGGTCAGCCTCTCCAAGCGCTTTATAGGCATAATCGAACTGTGCGGAAATACGCGGATGGAACTTCAACGGTTCCCTGTGGTCGCGCACAAAAAGCACTCCACTCACAAGCGAACAGAGTCCGTCGCGCACCGCGAGATCTTCGGCTGAAGTACAGTTTTCAAACGCCGCGTATATGAGACGCTGCGTAGCGTATTCCGGTTTCAGACGATAGACGTCGCTGTGGGAATGATCCAGATAAGTGTCGGCCACCTTTCCAGCCTGTTTTCCAAACACTTCCTTAACGACATTCTCAGTGATGAACGGCTCAACAAAGAGCTGCTCACGGAAGTGCAGGCCGTATGCCTCTATCTCCTCACGCGTCAGTCCGAGCGACGGGGAGAAATGACCGATGCGTGCATCCACCGCTTCCACCGGAATCTCCCATATACGGAAGAAACCGAGAACGTGGTCTATGCGGTACGCATCGAAGAATACAGACATGTGACGGAGACGCCTTATCCACCAGAGGCAGCCGTCTTCAAGCATCCGCAGCCAGTTGTACGTAGGGAATTCCCAGTTCTGTCCGTTGTCCGAGAAGGCGTCTGGCGGTGCTCCCGCCTGTCCGTCGAGGTTGAAATATTCAGGTTCCTGCCATACGTCGCAACCGTTACGGTTCACTCCGATAGGTATGTCGCCTTTGAGAATCACGCCCTGCAAGACGGCATAATCGTGCACATCGCGCAACTGCGTGTACAAGATGAACTGTACGTAATAATAGAACGCGACATCCTGGAACATCTTGTTCTTCGGATCGGAAAGTGCTTTACGTTCGCTTTCATCCCAACGGTTGTGCTCCGGCCAGAGCTGGAACTCGGCCGTACCGTAACTGTCGCGCAGGCTGCAATAGCGTGCGTAGGGCACGAGCCAGTAATTGTTGTCACTGAAGAACGCGGCAAACGCATCGGTGGAAAGCACTTTCCTGCCCTCCTGTTTATAAAGTATGCGCAGATATTCGAGCTTTGCCTTGCCCACACGCTCGTAGTCGATGGCCGGCAAAGCATTGAGTTCCTCACGCAAGGCCTCGTATTGTAGTCTGACCTTCTTGTCGGAAACAGGCGACAACCGCGACAGATCGGCATACTGCGGATGAAGCGCAAAGACGCTTATGCAGCTGTAAGGATAAGAATCTTTCCATGTGTGTGTGGTCGTGGTGTCATTGACCGGCAGAATCTGCAAAACTCTCTGACCAGTCCGTGCCACCCAGTCCACCATCTTTCTCAGGTCTCCGAAGTCGCCAACTCCAAAGCTTTTCTCCGAACGAAGGGAGAATACAGGCACGAGCGTACCGGCAAGACGCCGTGGAGCGATGTCGAAATCGGCATTTCGCAGACTGTATGCCCTCACCTCACCGGGACGGCTCAGACACGTGCGGAACACTCTGTTGTTGCCCTTTTCCCAGAAAAATATGCCTTTGTCGGTATCATTCACAGCCACAAACTTGAACTCCAAGGCATTCTCCGAGAACAATGCGGCATCGAGATCTACCATCCATTCGTTGACGCTGTGCTCTATCATAGGCACACCTTCGGCCACATTCCACATACCGAGAGCATCATGATTGCCGGTGACAACCAGATGTTCGCCCTCCCGCAACTGCGGTGCATGCACAAGAAGGCGCACCACCGAGGTGTACGACGTAGGCGGAATCATCTGCAATTGAGCACGGTTGACGCAACCGGAAAAGGCGGAAGAATAAAGCCATGACGCCGACGGCATGTCCATCCACATGTCGTTGACTTCGTAGGAAGACGCTTTCAGCACCGAAAACTCAAGGCGATGCATATAAAGCATCCATTCACGGCGCACCATACGTCCGCCGCTACTGACACTATAATAATAGGTTATTACGGGATGACTTTCCGAATGGAAGTTCTCGAGAGCACAACTCCAATGCCTGCCGTCTGCCGTTGACATGCGGTAAACACGCGGTTTACAATCGCTGCAATCCACACCAACGAAGACATTCAGCATCAATTCCTCACCCGAGACGGTGTTGTATTCGATATTAAATTTCAGTTTCATACGGTTTTCGATTGTCTTGTTAACGTTATTCACATACTGTCACACACCGTCAGCCATTGGCCGCGGCTGTCAGGACTGGCCCGACATAGCATATTAGTTTACGCAAACTTACACAAAAAAATCGAAAATACGCACATTTTAAAGCAAGTTTATGCATTCATTCCGGGCGGAGAATGCACAAAAAGGCGTCACAGACTGATGCACACCATCACACCCTCCGGCCCCACACCCACCGAATAGCGGCTGTGCTCACCCGTTATGAGATCGCCCAGACGATAGCCGGCTTCTGTGGCAAGAATGCCTATGGCTGCTCCCGCCAGCACGTCATCCCACTCATGGCGATGGCGACGCACACGGTCGACAGCCGTAACCGCGGCGACACTGTAGCCGGCGACGCTTATCCACGGCGACACTTTGCCATACTCCTTGTGCAGTATGGTGGCACCGGCAAAGGCAAACGAAGTGTGTCCTGAAGGGAAGGCATCGTATCCGGTACCATCGGGCCGACGGTCTTTTATCGCAGCCTTAAGTCCCCACGTAACGCCAACGGTTATCGCGCAGGATGCTGCCGTGTTCACCACAAGGCGTTTCCAGGAACTCGCACCCTCCACACCAGATACCTTCAGCGCGTATGTTGAGACAAGGGGTACCCAACGAAGATAATCGTCAATGCCGTCGCCGCGATAGCTTTTATCCTGCGCACACGCCGGCACCACACTCATAATGAAAAGAATAACAATAAGTTTCCTCATACCATAATAAAAGCAAATGCAGCCGGTCTGCAAAAAAAGGCAGGACGCGACAAGCGTTAATACAACATGTCCACGGGCAAACCTGACACCGGGACATACAAAAAAGGGAATGTGCCATTGCTGACACACATTCCCATATTATATCAGTTCTTAATATTTCTCCCGAATAATGCAGTCACGCATCAAGAATATCTGAGGATCTGTCCGGCACGAATACGCATTGTCTTGCGTATGCGGTTGAGCTTGCATATCTCATCCACCGTGACACCATACTTCTTGGCGATGCTCTCGAGTGTCTCTCCCGATGCCACCTTATGATAAAGCACCTTGCCTCCGAACTCCGAATCAGCTTCGCTGCTGTCGATGCCTTTCACCAGATCAGGTGTATAGCTTCCGTTGCCTATCTTACCGCGAAGACGTGTTGCTTCGCGCGATTCCTCTTCATAAGTATCCTTGTTGTAAACATAATAGTCGCCGGTGACATCCTGCTCGCGGAAGTCGAACATCAGCGCCGGATTGAGCGCCACTCCGCAAAGACGTGTCTCGAAGTGCAGATGCGAACCTGTGCTTCGGCCGGTGTTTCCTCCCAGACCTATCGCCTCGCCGGCACGTACCACCTGATTTTCCTCAACGAGGTTCTTGGACATGTGTGCATAGGTTGTCTCCAGTCCGTTGTTGTGGCGTATCACGACATAATTGCCATAACCACCGCGCTCATATCTCACGATGCGCACCTTACCACTGAATGCCGCACGGATGGTGTCGCCGATATAAACTTTTATGTCAAGTCCTTTGTGTTCTCTTCCCCAGCGCCATCCGAAGTTGCTTGTCACTACGCGGCTCGGCGTAGGCATGCAGAAATGACGGAGGTCGATGCGGTAGCGGTCGGGCATTTCGGTTGCACGGTGAGCATAAGTATTGTCCCAATCGTCGTAGAGTCTGGCTGCCGGAGACTCCATTTCCTCTCTGGCAGTGATATTCTTCAACATGATTGTGTCCACCGTTTTCATTTTCCTGTCGATGGGAGCCTGTCTGGCCAGAAGGTCCTGTCCCACGACCTGTGTTGCCGAAAATGCAAACAATGCGCCTATAAATAATTTTTTAACAAATCTTTTCAAAATCTTATTTTTTTAGGTGTCCAATATTAATATGGAATAAACGACTTATTCCCTCAAAAGGTATATAATGGACAAGAAATATTACACAAAATTTAAAAACATCACAAAGGTACAGGTTTTTTTTCAGAATTAGTTGTGGTTTAACAGATTTTATCTATTTTTTAGCAAACAAACTATAAATCAGACATTTATTGGCACTGCTGTTGCTTGCGTACACACGACCCGCCGGCCGGTACACACGGCACCGCACAAAGGATGCGGTGTCAACTTATGGCGCCCCAATTGACACTGTTGTCGCGCAGTTGTGCCAGCCGCTGCCACAACATACTGAACTCCGGACGCTCGCATTTCGGATCGGTTTCGATAATCTTCTGCGCCTCGTCGCGCGCCAACTGCACGAGCTGACCGTCGCGGGCTATGTCCGCAATCTTCAGATCGAAAGCCACACCACTCTGCTGCGTACCTTCCAGATCGCCAGGTCCGCGCAGCTTGAGGTCGGCCTCGGCTATGCGGAAACCATCGTTTGTCTGACACATGATGTCGATGCGCTTGCGTGTTTCGGTCGAAAGTTTATAGCCGGTGACAAGTATGCAGTAGCTCTGATCGGCGCCACGACCAACCCTTCCGCGCAGCTGATGGAGCTGGGAAAGACCGAAACGCTGTGCGTCGAGTATGACCATGACCGACGCATTGGGCACATTGACACCCACCTCAATAACGGTCGTGGCCACAAGAATCTGCGTCTCACCACTCACAAAACGTCGCATCTCCTCGTCCTTCTCGGCCGGCTTCATGCGTCCGTGAACCTTGCTGAGCCGGCATTCGGGGAATATCTCGCACAGAGCGGTATATCCGTCTTCGAGGTTCTTGAGGTCGCTCTTCTCGCTCTCGCTTATCACAGGGAAGACAAAATAGACCTGTCGTCCGGCCTTTATCTGCTTGCGAATGCCGTCGTAAAGGCTCACTGTCTGGTTGTCATACTTGTGTATGGTGCACACAGGCTTGCGTCCAGGTGGCAGCTCGTCGATAACGCTCACGTCGAGATCGCCATAAATGGTCATGGCAAGAGTGCGCGGGATGGGCGTGGCGGTCATCACGAGGATGTGAGGAGGATTGTCGCTCTTGCGCCAAAGGCGTGCACGCTGAGCCACTCCGAAGCGGTGCTGCTCGTCGATAACGGCAAGTCCGAGACGCGAGAAGCGCACGGTATCCTCTACCACGGCGTGAGTGCCAACGAGGATATTCACCTTGCCGGACACCAGTCCTTCGAGAACCTCGCGCCTGCGACGCCCTTTGACAGTGCCGGTGAGCAGTTCCACACAGACGTCCATGTCGCCCAGAAACTGTCGTATGGTTTCGAAATGCTGTTCGGCAAGTATCTCCGTTGGTGCCATGATGCAGGCCTGGAAACCGTTGCCCACGGCTATGAGCATGGCCATGAGCGCCACGAGCGTCTTGCCGGAACCTACATCGCCCTGCAGCAGACGGTTCATCTGCTCGCCGGAACGCATGTCGTCGTGTATCTCGTGCATCACACGCTTCTGCGCTCCGGTGAGCGGAAAGGGCAGACGCTCATGAAAAAACGTGTGCAACAGGTCGCCGGCGCGCTTGAGAACATAGCCCCGGTAGTGGCGGCGGCGGTCGCTCACGTAGCGCACAATGTTGAGCTGGACATAAAACAGTTCCTCAAACTTGAGCCGTTGGCGCGCACGTTGCATTTCGTCCACGCTGTGCGGATAGTGTATGGCACGCATGGCCGCGTCGCGCGACACAAGATGCAGCGGTCCCGTAATGAACGGAGGAAGCGTCTCCCGCAGCGGCTGCGACAGACGTGTGAGCAAAGTCTTGATTATCTTCTCGAGCGCATGGGAGTTTATGCCGTTCTTCTTCATGCGATCGGTGGTAGTATAATATGGCTGGAGGCCCATCTGCGAGAGGTTCAGTTCCGACGCCTTGTCTATGTCGGGATGGGCAAACTGGAAACGTCCTCCGAAGATGGAGGGACGCCCGAAGACGATGTATTCCTCGCCAACCTTGTATTGCTGATATACATACTGTCCGCCGCGAAACCACACGAGATCCACAACACCCGTGCCGTCGCTGAAGTGGGCGACGATGCGTTTCTGCCTGATACCGGTGGCGAACTCCTCAAAACTGAGTATGCGGCCCTTTATCTGCACGAACGGCATGTCGCCCGTCAGCTCGCGGATGCTGTAAACACGGCTGCGGTCGATGTATTTGTAGGGATAATATTCGAGCAGTTGTCCCCACGTGGTGATGTTGAGATCCTTGCCCAGGATGTCCCTCCGTCGGGGGCCGACACCGGGCAGATACTTTATGTCCTGATCTAAAACTTCGCTCACTGGCGGGCGTTTAATAATGATTCGGCTATCTGAAGGTCGAACGGTGTGGTGAGCTTGATGTTCTCGCGGTTGCCTTCTACCATGACAACACGGTGGCCGGCAGCCTCCACCACCGACGCATCGTCTGTGAACGACTCGCTGTATGGACAGTCGAAGGCACGGCGTGCGAGAGCTATGTCGAACACCTGGGGTGTCTGCACCACACGATAGTCGCTGCGCAGTACATTGTGTCCGCTGCCGTCGGGCCGGACAAGGCGCAGTGTGTCGGTGACAGGCATCACGGGGATGGCCGCACCGTGAGTGCGTGCGGCGTCATAACAGCGGCGTATGACATCTGCCGATATAAACGGACGCACACCATCGTGTATGCCCACAAGGCCCTCTGCACCGGCCGGAACGGCCATAAGACCGTTGCGTGACGAGGCAAAGCGCGTGTCGCCCCCGCTCACCACGGTGTGGCTGACGGCGAAAGAATGCTCACGGCAGAGGCTGTGCCAGTAGTCGTGCTGGCTCTCGGGCAACACAAGAATGATGCCTGCTCCGGGTAAGGCCTCCGCAAAACGGCTAATGGTGCGCATCAGAACGGGTACTCCACCCACGGGCAGAAACTGTTTGGGCACGTCGCTGCCCATGCGCAGGCCCTTGCCGCCTGCAACTATTATGACGTAATCCATCGTTGTCGGTTGTTTGTCGTTGACCTGTAATATAATAAAAAACACCGGGCTGCAAGACCGCATGTGTCTCACCGCCCGGAATATCTGTAAACGGCTTAACGCCAGAAGAAGCCCATGCCTTCGGCCACCTCACGTGCCTTTTCCTCACCGGCCATGAACTCAAGCAGCTTGTATGCGTAGGGCAGCGTTGCGGCCGGACCCTTGCCGGTCACGAAGTTGCCGTCGACAGTAACAAGTTCCGAGGTGTACTCGGCGCCTTCAAGATACTTGTCGAAGCCTGGATAACATGTGGCGCGACGGCCCTTGAGCAGTCCCATACGGCCGAGAACCATAGGTGCGGCACAGATGGCTCCGATGAGCTTTCCGGCCTCGTTGTGTGCGGCAAGCACGCGGTGCAGACCCTCGTGCATGTCGAGTGTGGCAGAGCCGGGCAGTCCGCCGGGCATCATAAGCAGGTCGGCGTCAGAAAAATCTGCATCTTCGAAAAGAAGATCGGCCTTAACAGTGACACCGTGCGAGGTGCTCACCATCTCCGAACCGGTAACGCTCACTGTCTTCACTTCAACTCCTCCGCGACGCAGAACATCGACCGGACCCAGACCTTCGACTTCCTCGAAACCGTCGGCCAGAAACTCATATACTTTTGCCATTGTCTCTATGTTTGATTATGTTCAATTGCAAACTTACACATTTTTTTTGAAAATACAGTGACGCGAATATTTAAAAGAAACAAAATGAAAGCGCGGACACGACACTGAAAACAACGCTTTGGATTGCCACGGACTCACCACGGCATGGGCACAAAGGCGCAGCGCAAAGAGGAAAACGCAGATGTATATTTATGCAAAACGTGGAGGCAGAACTGAATATTTATACAGCGTCAACTTCACGAGAATCGAATATTTGCGAGCAACTGCGCGTCCGGCCGCAAATTCGCGAGTTTTGAGAGGGTTGCGCAACGCATTGTGTTACAGCAGTTTACTCAATACGACCATCCGACAAGCTTTTCATCATGCTGCGAAAGAGCCTTTTTCAGGGTGCGAAATGTACTTTTTCAGGTGATGAAATGAACTTGAACGCACCATGATACAGACCATTTCGCACCATGAAAAAGGCTCTTCCGCAAAACGACGGCTGGCGACCGGCAGATCCGGATACGAAAGACGGCCTCGCCGATTGAACGGGCGAAGCCGATAAAGGGCTTTTCGGCGCGTGCCGGTTTTCTATTTTCAAAAAAATTTTTGTCAAAATATTTTACTTCCGCATTTGCATAAATATGCAGGAATGAGGCCGAAACAGGCTTTCCGGCGCCGGAGGGTCAGCGACCGTCGAGCGCGAAGAAACGCCACAGCGGAGCAAGCATGGTGGCCTGCAGGAACTCGCCGCGGCAGAGCATGTCGTAGATTTGGCTGCGCTCGAAACAATACACCTCGACGTCTTCCGTAGCGTCGAGATGCTGCGTATCCACCTTACTGACACCCCGGGCCACGAAACAGTGGGTGATGTTGTTCTGTGTCGAGGCATTGGCCGTGAGTTGCATCAGTTCGTGCCATTCGCCTCCGGCATATCCGGTTTCCTCGAGCAGTTCGCGGCGTGCCGACTCTTCGGGGCTCTCACCTTGCTCGCACACTCCGGCACACAGTTCGAACGACGTGCGGCCGAGCCCGTGACGGTACTGACGTACGAGCACAAACCGGTTGTCATCGGTGATGGCTATGATGTTGACCCAGTCGGGATATTCGAGCACATAATACTCGTCGTTCACTCTGCCGTCGGGCAGTCTCACTTTGTCGCGGCGGGCTGTGAGCCACGGCCTGCGGAAAATGTACTCGCTGTGGAGCACATTCCACTTCATATCTTTCATATTGCAGTGTGTGTTTATATTGTCTGTTGCGATGCGGCAGCTGTGTCTGTGGCAGCCGTGCAGCGCGTCATGACAGGCTGATGAAGAAAAGAGGCAAGAAAAACTGACGGTCAGCGGCGGTTCCGCAGATGGCGGATGATACTGTCGGCGGCTGCAAACAGCAGGGTGAGAACAAGCGAGCCTACAGCATTGACAAGCAGATTTCCGTCTTTCCACTCGTCGTATGGAGAAAGGCGACGCACTATGCTGTTGGCTGCAAGAATGAGCAGGAACACCATAAGATAGTACAGAAGACGGCGCTTTCCGATATTTTTCATATCGCTATAAATAAAGGATTACATTATGTGTGATAATCCGCCGAAGACGTGCGGACGCTTAGCGCGGGACACATGGCGTAATGATGGACCGACGTAACAAGGGCGTCAGTCGAGGTCGATGTGGCTAACGCTCACCTTCTCGTGAAGGAATATCTGCGCACTCTCCCTGAACTTCTCCTCGCTCTCGGTGGTGAAGTAGCGGCATGTGCCGCCCTGTGTTATGCAGGCTTCCATGTCCTTGTGGCGCTCAAGATAGTTCTGAAGGCTTTCGGCCACGTAGTGTCCCTGAGGCACTATGCGCACTCCGTCGGGCGCATTCTTCACAATGCTGTTCATAAGGAGCGGATAGTGGGTGCAGCCGAGCACAATGGTGTCGATGAGCGGATCCTTGCGCATGAGCTGGTCGATGCGTTTCTTCACGAAATAGTCGGCTCCGGGACTGTCTGCCTCGTTGGCCTCCACAATGGCGGCCCACAACGGACAGGCCACGCCCGACACAACAACGTCGGGGAAGAGCTTGCCTATCTCGAGCGCATAGCTCTCACTCTTGATGGTGCCTTCGGTGGCGAGAATGCCTACATGGCGGCTGCGCGTGAGGCTACCGATATTCTCTGCCGTGGGACGGATGATGCCGAGCACACGTCGCTGAGGGTCGAGCGCAGGCAGATCTCGCTGCTGTATAGTACGCAGAGCCTTGGCAGAAGCGGTGTTACACCCGAGAATAACAAGATGGCATCCCATGGAGAAAAGCTTCAGCACGGCCTGACGGGTGAACTGATAGACCACTTCAAACGAACGCGAACCGTAAGGCGCGCGGGCGTTGTCGCCAAGATACATGTAGTCGTAGGCCGGCAGCAGCTGGCGGATACCATGAAGTACGGTGAGCCCTCCGTATCCGGAATCGAACACTCCGATGGGGCCCGGGGCTGAAGGAAACATACAGTCGGATTGTTTCATCATTGTATGTTAAGGGCTGTTCGGAGTAAAGGGTTGATGTTCTCGCCACAGGCGGGATCTACATAAGGACAAGCGTCGCCGTCGGTATTGAGTACAAAGGCGAAGCCACGTTCACCGCCTATGCGTCGCACAGCCTCGAATATTCTGGCACGCAGCGGTGCATAAGCGTCCTTACGGGCCTCCTCGAGCAACCGGGCGGCCTCTTTTTTGAAAGCAACGTTCTTTTCCATTATTTCCTGAAGCTCAGTCTGACGTTTGTACAGAATGGAAGGTATCAAATCGCGCTGTGTCTCGAGAAACTCTTCATACTTGGCGTTGAATTCGCTCTCGGCACGTTTCATCTCCTCATCGTACTTCGCACGCAGATCGGAAAGGTTTTTCTGGGCGACTGCATATTCCGGCATTGCCGTGAAGATGGAGTCAAGACTGAAATAGCCATACCTCAGTGACTGTGCTCCGGCCATGGTGGCCGTGGCAAAAAAAACTAACAGAAAGAACAGCTTTTTCATAATATTCAGAAAAGATAAAAACTGTGCCATGACAATGATGGCACAGTCGGGTTGTTTTTTTAATATGTATTGCTTACTTCGTCTTGTTAAGCTCGGCCTTCACCTCTGCGGTCACGTCCTTGCTGAGAGTGTCGCTTACATAAGGTATTCCGGCTGAAAGGTCCATGATGTAAACATAACCACCGGCCTTACCTACAGCTTTAATTGCATCGAGCAGCTTGGTTGTGATAGGCTGCATCTTCTCCTGCTGTGCCTTCTGGAAAGCTTCTGAGTTGTCCTGGTAAGCCTGCTGTATTTTCTGCTGCAGACCCATGAGCTCAGTTTCTGTTTCCTTCTGCTTTGTCTCGTTCATGGTTGACTTGTTCTTCTCGTACTCGGCAGCCTTACGCTGGAGTTCGTCCTGCATGGCCTTAAGGTCGTTCTCATACTGTTTGGCCGTTGCTTCGAGCTCACCGCGCACCTTGATGAGTTCCGGCATTGAAGCCATGATCTCCTGTGTGTTGAGATGACCGAACTTAGGTGTCTGTGCGAATGCTGCCAGCGGGGCAAACATGATCAACATTAAAATAAGCTTTTTCATTTTTTTCTTTTGTTTATTGTGTTATTTATTTGATTTCTTTTGTGCAGCTAAGTGCTTCAAGGCTCGAGGCGCATCAGTTGGAGTAACCCAGCTTTTCGAGCACTTCGTTGCTGATGTCTATCTTAGGCGAGCCGAAGATGATGCCCGTATCGCTGGCGCGGTCGAGCACAAGCGAATAACCGCGCAGTTCGGAAATCTCCTTCACTGCGTTGTATATTTCGTCCTGTATCGGAGTCATGAGGCTCTCACGTTTCTTGAAGAGCTCGCCCTCCGGACCGAAATACTTGCGCTTCAGTTCGCCGGCCTCCTTCTCCTTATTCATTATAGCCTCCTGGCGTTCTTTCTTCTGCTCCTGTGAGAGGAACACTACTTCGTTCTGATAGTTCTTATACATGGTGGCCGCTTCGTTGCTTATGGCGTCAACCTCAGCCTGCCACTTCTTGGAAACCTGGTTCAACTGTTCGTTGGCACGTTCGTAAGCCGGAATGTTATTCAATATGTATTCCATATCGAGCAAGGCAAACTTCTGTGCCCCGGCTGTCATGGCTGTCATGGCCAATACGGCAATTATCAAAAGTTTTTTCATCTTATGTCCTCCTTGTTTTATTGTTAATAACATTTATATCATACATCCGTCATCAGAATTCCTGACCAAGGATGAAGTGGAAGTTGCTGCCACCCTTTGAACCGAACACCTTGTCGAAACCGTAAGCCCAGTCGATTCCCATCATACCGACCATCGGCAGGAAGATGCGGACACCGACACCGGCAGAACGCTTCATGTCGAACGGATTGAACTTCTTGGTGTCGTTCCATGCGTTACCGGCCTCGAGGAATGTCAGACCGTAGATTGTGGTGTTACCCAACAGGAACGGATAGCGGAGCTCAAGAGTCATGCGGTCGTAAGCATATCCTTCATATCCGTATGGAGTAAGCGATCCGTTCTCGTATCCACGCAAACCGATGGTTTCCTCAGCGTAACCGGTAGAGTAACCTGTCATACCGTCACCACCCATGTAGTAGGTTTCGAACGGTGACTTCTTATACTTGTTGTAGCTGCCGAGCAGACCGAATTCAACACGTGTCATGAGCACGAAGCACTTCGTTCCGCCAGAAAGCGCAGTGAAGGTTCTTGCCTTGAGCTTCCACTTGTGGTACTCAATCCAGCGATATTTCTCCTGCTGTTCGCGATCGTAATTAGGCGACTGCGGATTGGTTGCGAGGTTCTTGTAATCCTTCTTGTCCCACATTGACCATGGCGGAGTGAGAGACAGTGAGAACAGGAACTCTGAACCACGACGCGGGAAGAGCTGGTTGTCTGTAGATACACGGCTGAGCGAGAACGTGAAGTTCAAGTTGTTGGAGTTTCCGTTGGTCAGAAGGAAGTAGCTCCAGTTCTTCAGCATGTAGCGTGTATAGGCAAGCTGCAGCGACAGTGTGAAGTAGTCGTCCGGCCAGCGGAGCTGTTTTCCCCATCCTATCGAGGCTCCGAAGAGCTGTACATACTTGTCCGGATCGTAATAATTTTCATAATTATTGTATATGCTGCTGCCATAACCGTACAGATAATTATAGTAGTTATTGAAATAAGCACTGTTGTAATAGTTGCTCGAAACGTCAGTCTGCTTAGAGTAGAACACGCCGACATTGAACTGGATCGGGCGTTTTCCACCAAACCAGTTGGTTGAATAGTTGACATTGTAAGACTGATAGTAAGTACCGTTGGTCTGTGCTCCGAGCGAGAGAACCTCACCGTCGCCGATCGGCATGATGCCTCGGTGCTCGCGGTTCTTGTTGAACAGGTTGCGCATAGAGAAGTTGTTGAGCTTCAAGCCCACACGTCCAATCACACCGGTCTGTCCCCATCCAAGCGAGAACTCCACCTGGTCGTTGGTCTTCTGCTCCAGATTCCAGTTGATGTCCACTGTTCCGTCTTCCTCATTAGGAACTGGTTCCGGACTTACTTTTTCCTCATTGAAGTGACCCATTGAGGCAATCTCACGTGCAGAACGCATCAGTGACTCTTTAGAGAAGAGGTCGCCCGGCTTCGTTCTGAGTTCGCGGCGCACTACGTTTTCATACAAACGGTCGTTACCGTTGATACGAACGCGGCTCACACGTGCCTGCGGTCCTTCGATAATACGCATCTCAAGGTCGATTGAGTCACCGTCGATATTGATTTCGGCAGGTGTAAGCGAATAGAAGATATAACCGTTGTTCCAGTACAGGTTGCCCACAGCATCCTCGTCTTCAGTAAGACGCTTGTTCATGAGTTTCTGGTTGTAGACATCGCCTTTCTTCATATCAAGCACCTTGGCAAGGAAGTCCGAAGAGTAAACGGTATTTCCCACCCATGTTATGTTGCGCAGATAATACTTCCGGCCTTCGTCCACCTTTATATAAATGTTGACATGTCTGTCATCAACATTCCACACACTGTCTTTCAGAATGACAGCGTCACGATAACCATGTTCGTTGTATTTCTCGATGAGTTTCTGCTTGTCACCCTTCCAGCGTTCGGGAGTGAATTTCTTGGATTTCAGGAATGTAGAGAGTTTTCCCGCTTCGTGAGTCTTTGAGAAAGCACCCTTACGGAACAGTCCACCCTTTATCTTGCCGTCAGTGAATGCCTCATTACCGTCGATAATGATGCTTCTGACCTTCATCTTCTGCTTTTTGTCGATTATGACATCGAGTATCACCTGATTCTTGTTTGTCACATCAGGACGCTCTACAATCTGTATCTCCGCATTCTTGAAACCTTTCTCATCGAAGTAACCCTTTGCAAGGAGTTTGGCACGGTCCAGAGTATTCGGTGTGACCTGCAATCCCTTGAGCAGTCCGAGCTTCTCTTCCATATCAGAACGCTCCGATTTCTTGATGCCGATATAGTTGACAGCAGAAACACGCGGATTGGCGCGCAGTCTGATATTAAGATAAGCCTTGTCGGCGACAAGCGAATCGACAACAATGGCAACATCAGAGAAAAGTCTGTAATTCCAGTATTTCTTGACAGCCTCGGTGAGCTCATTACCCGGCAACGAAATGGTCTGTCCGACCGACAGACCGGAAATTCCGGTGAGCATATAATCCTCATAGCCATCTATTCCGGACACCGTTATTCCGCCGATAGTAACGGTCCGCGGAGTACCGGCATAGGAAATGTCGGGATAAACTATTTTGTCCTGAGCACTGGCACAGACGCTGAAAATGAGCGCCGCCACGGCAATCAACAGCTTTCTTACATTCATAGTCGCTTATTAAAATCTTTCATCAAGAGAAGGAACAGTGCTTTTCGTCTGTTAAGTCACACTGAAATGTCCACCGTTCCGGTATAATTATCAATCTGTTTTTATATTTTACTGTTTTCAACGGAGCGTAACACTTTGAAGCACACACACTCCATATCATCACTGGTTGTTCTCGCCATCCACCTGATCGCCGGTCTTTCCGAAACGGCGCTGGCGTCCCTGATAGCTGATTATGGCCTTGTGGAGATCATCCTCGCTGAAGTCTGGCCAATAAGTGTCGCAGAAATACAACTCACTGTAGGCAATCTGCCACAACAGATAGTTGCTCACTCTCACTTCGCCGCCGGTCCTTATAAGCAGGTCGGGGTCTGGCATGAAAGATGTGACGAGATTTTCCGACACCATGTCTTCGTTTATATCATCCGGCAAAATGGCCTTTTCAGCCACACGCGCAGCAATGTTCTTTACGGCGCGTGTTATTTCCCAGCGTGCCGAATAGCTCAAAGCCACAATCATGGTCATAGCCGTATTGCCAGCGGTATGTTCTTCTGTTTCTGCCAGCTTGCGTCTCACCTCTTCCGGAAGGCGGTCGATATCGCCGATGACACGAAATCTCACGTTGTTCTTCATGAATATTTCGTCCTCGAGCGACGACAGTACAAGTCCCATGAGAGCGGACACCTCGTCGGCCGGTCTGTTCCAGTTCTCAGTAGAGAACGTATAGAGCGTGAGATACTTCACGCCCAGACGCGTACACTCCGACGTGATGCGTCTTACCGTGTCCACACCTGCCTGATGTCCGAAGCTGCGCGGTTTGCCACGTTCTGCAGCCCATCTTCCATTGCCGTCCATAATGATGGCAATGTGCTGAGGAACATTGTTTCTGTCTAAAACGTCAAGCATATAAGTCAGATATTTTACTGTTAGCAATAAAGGAATGTGCCGTCTGTCGTAAGCGCGTCACTCGTAGGCATTGTGACAAGTGCGGCACTTCGGCATGAAACTGTATGTGAGCGTAAGCTGCAAGGCCGAGTAGCAGTCGGTATTCTTGAACAGTCCGGTGCTCTTTATGCCGTAGGGATCCTTCACACCGTCGAGTTCGTCGCTCAGCGAAAAGTGTATCGCCCACTCCAATCCAAGATTCAGTCTCTCTCCTATTTTATATTTCACGCCAAGTCCGATAGGAATATTGGCTGTGAAAACATTATCGTCATTTCCCGAAGCGTAGGTAGCGCCCAAGCCGCCGAAGACAAACGGCGTAATTCTTTTGGCTCCGCGATAATCCTGTCCGGTGCCGTACGGCCAGAAATTGTATTCATAAACCAGACTGACATCCACGAGTGTATTGCTGAAGTCGTACACTTGTTCCTGATAGTCAGGATAATACGTCTGCACATCCTTCGACGATCCTTTCAGCTTGCCGTAGCTTCCGGTCAGCTTCAGACCCATATACGGATTGAACACCCGGCGCAACACAAGCGACGCCATCGGTTGCATGTTCTTCAGAATACTTCCGTTGAAATCGCCTTCATAAGACATCATGCCCACTCCCGCACCTATTTCCATGCGATACTGATCATCGGTCTGTGCGCTAGCAAAGACCGAGCAGGCAGTCAGAAAAATCGTTATGAAGGTTTTTCTCATCTCATGTTATTCGATGAATACGTTATCTTCCTTTATCCATCCAAGACGGTTGGTGCGTCCACGCCACACTTGTCCGCTACCGCCACAGACAAACCAGATGAAGTTGTCCTTATCCACGGTTATCGCAAAAGAGTTCTGGTTCACGGTGATTCCGCTCGGAATTGTGACTACAGAGTCTTTCTGCCATGTTATACCACCGTCGGCACTGCGATAGAAATTATCAAATGCTCCATGATGTGTGCCTCCGATACTCTCGCCACCCACGGCCAGTATGCAGTTGTCGTAGCCCACTGTCTGTATGTTACGCAGGCGCGGGGCCTTGTACTTGTTGTCTGAAGAAACATTGTAATAAGTCCACGGCTGGTTCTCACTGAACTCTGCGCCCTCGTCAATCTTGCCCCATATCAGAGGAGTTATGTCCGACGGATAGTCCTCGGCGCTACGGTTGCCCACCATCACAACACGGTCCGTATCGTCGTTTGTGGATATCGGAGCGCTCACAAATGTTATGTCCTGGTCAGGCAGGAGGTCCTGTGCGTCGTCAATGACAGAGAGCGACCATGTGTTGCCGTCGTCCTTCGACTCTACAAGACGGCCGTCTACATCGTAAGCATAGAGCTTGAAACGGCTTGCAGCAACCAGTTGTCTGAGCTGTGCACGTCCGGCCACTACCCAAGCTTCGCCGTCGGCGGTCTTCATAATCTGACCGTTATCATATAAATAAACATATCCGTTGGTTGTAACAATGCTCTTGTATGCATCGGCCGACAATGCTACGCCAAGATTGGCAGTGATGTCTGTCCACGCCATACCGTTCTCCGAAGAATATACAAGAGTGTTGCTGCCGTTGCTTCCAAATACGAACAGATGTCCTTCTGTCGCAGCACTCTTCATGCCTTTGAGCTTTGCCAGATTGGCATCAACGCCCATTCTTTTCCAAACGAATGAGTCAGCCTGTTCCTTATGTACGTTAACTCTTATGGTGTATTTTCTGTGTCCGGCTCCAGAGTTGCTGTATATATAGAAGTCGCGCGGCACAGAAAAGTCGATAGAGTCAGTGCTGGAGAAATATTTGAGAGAGTCGCTCGTCATGCTCTTTATTCCCACATATCCGGCATTTTTGGTGTTTATGTTGCACAACACCTTCTTTGCGTCGATGCCGACAGGCAGCGAATCGGGATTATAAATCTCACATTTGATCTGATCAATATAGAATTCGTAACCGCTGCAGTCAACGGTTTTCTTATATGTACTGTCGAGTCCGTGTGATGATTTGGTGTGAAAATATTGGTTGAGGGTTCCGAGTGTGAACGATGTTATCGCGGTATCGTCGGCAAAGACGTAGTCACTGTCGTCGCCAAGACATGATGCCAGCGACAGTATTCCGCAAGCCAACATCATCAAAGGTATCAACTTCCTTTTCATTTTTCTACTCAAACTACTTTTAATTTTTAGCTGCAAATTTAATCAGAATTCTCCAAATAGAACTTTTTTTTGGTGCTTTATTGTGTTATTTATTGATTAAAGCAGTGTTTTTTAAGTTTGTTTAGTGATTAGGCCACACGGCTGATGTCTTTTTCACACAACGCACAGGCAGACCGTACACCCTGTGCACGCCGGCTTATAATATATAATAAGGTGTGTTTCATGGTGTTGCGTGACAAAAGAAAGAGGCGGCCTCCATAGTGGAAACCGCCTCCGTTTATGTGTTCAAGAAACTTTCTTAGAGTTTCGGACCTGCAGCTACGAGAGCCTTACCAGCCTCATTGCCTTCGTACTTAGCGAAGTTCTTGATGAAGCGTGCAGCCAGATCCTTAGCTTTCTCTTCCCACTTGCAAGCGCAATCGTATGTGTCGCGCGGGTCGAGGATCTTCGGATCAACACCCGGGAGTTCTGTCGGAACCTCAAAGTTGAACATAGGAATGGTCTTTGTAGGTGCGTTGTTGATAGAACCGTCGAGGATTGCGTCGATGATACCACGTGTATCGCGGATAGAGATACGCTTGCCAGTACCGTTCCAACCTGTGTTAACGAGGTAAGCCTTAGCACCGCTCTTCTCCATCTTCTTAACCAGTTCCTCAGCATACTTTGTAGGATGCAGCTCGAGGAATGCCTGACCGAAGCAAGCAG
>USDT01000022.1 GCA_900553465.1 uncultured Prevotella sp. | reverse complement strand
CAGTGGGCCTGAATGCAGGCGCAGTTACAAATGCCGACGGAGAATTCACAATCAACGTGCCGGTGGGCACAGAACTCCAGATCACCTATCTGGGAATGGTACCCAAAACAGTCAAGGCTGCAAACAACATGCGTGTTGTACTTGAGTCTGACAGCCAGACACTTGAAGGTGTCGTTGTAACTGGTTACGGTTCTGCACGTAAACTCGGAACTATTGCCGGTTCTGTATCAACCGTTGGAAGTGATCAGATCAAGAATCGTCCTATTGCAAACATCGGTGATGCTCTTCAGGGACAGGTTTCAGGTCTGCAGGTATTCACATCTTCAGGAGAGCCTTCTGCAACAACAAACATGCGAATCCGTGGTGTCACATCAATCAATGCATCTACTGAACCGCTGTTCATCCTTGATGGAAGTGAAATATCACAGCAGACATTCCTCTCACTCAACCCGAATGATATTGAGAATATGACAATTCTCAAGGATGCTTCTTCTACAGCTATTTATGGTTCACGTGCCGCCAACGGTGTAGTAATTCTTACATCGAAAAAAGGTAAATTCGGCGAAGCTCCAACTGTTTCTGTTTCCGCACAATATGGTATTTCACAAATGACAGGTGACAATGCTGAGATGATGGACGCAAACCAGTGGCTTAACTTCCAGGAAATACTTAATCCTGCAAATAAGACAAACGCCAATTTCCAGGCAATGAAGGCTTACTACAAGAAGTACAACATCGGCACAGACTGGAATGATATTTTCTTCAGTGACTCTAAACCTGTAACACAGATTGACGCAAGCGTTCGCGGAGGTTCTCAGAACGTAGCATATCTGCTTTCATTCGGTCACTATGATGCAAGTGGTATCATTGACGACTCCAACATGCGTCGTGAAACTCTGCGTGCCAACCTTGACATTAACATCAATCCTTGGTTGAAGATAGGTGCTAATACAAACCTCGCATATACAAAATATCGTGAGTCACTTTGGGGTACACAGGCAAACAGCGCATATAATAAGACTTTCGCTGCACGTACATATGCTCCTATTCAGCCGTATTATGAAATCAAAGGTCTGGACCCCAGCGATTACGCCAACAGTACATTCGAAGGCTATGGCGACCGTCTCGACTATTTCGATATGCTCGGAGTTTATAACCCATACTATATCTCAGAATGGCAGCCGCGTTCATCAACACGTATCCGTCTTAACGAGAACATGTTTGTAAACATCAACCCGATCAAGGGTCTGAATATCCGTTCCGCTCTTGGTCTTGATGCAAACGACCTTCGCGGTTCTTATCAGTGGACAATCACAGAAGATCCTAATGTTAACCCAACAGGTTCTGCAAGTGAAACATTCTCACGTTTCTATCGTTGGACTGTTACAAATACAGCTGAATACAAATTTGACTTCCTTAAGGATCATCACATGACAGTTCTTCTTGGTCAGGAATCTATGACAAGTAAGACTGTTGCATTCGGCGTAACAGCAAATGGTTTGACAGACAACCGTCTGTTCCTCATGTCAGCTGCATCATCTGCAGATGTACCGACACACTCCATATCTGAAGAAGTTCGTAACTCATGGTTCGGAATGCTCAACTATTCTTATGCAGACAAATACTTCGTTGACTTGAGCATCCGTCGTGACGGTTCTTCACTCTTCGGTGAAAACAACCGTTGGGCTACATTCGGTGCTGCCGCATTCATGTGGGATGTTACAAGAGAAAACTTCATGGAATCAACACGTAGCTGGCTCGATGATCTCCAGTTCAAGATCAGCTATGGTTCAACAGGAAACTCTGGAATTTCACCATACATGGCTCTCGGTCTTGTTGGTTCAGGTCCGATATACAACGGCCAGGGTGGTACCGCCATCGCAAATGCTGCAAACCCAGACCTTACTTGGGAAACTGTTAAAACATTCAACCTTGGTATAAACGGTAAAGTATTCGGTTTCGTTACATTCGATCTCGAGTTCTACAACAAGGTGACATCAGACATGCTCATGTCTGTTCCTTATTCTTTCACTACAGGTTTCAGCAGTGGTTGGGGTAATGTAGCAGAAATGTACAACCGTGGTGTTGACTTCAATATCGGTGTTGATATCATCAAAAACAAGGACTGGTACTGGAATGTAAAGGTTAACGGAAACTACAACAAGAACGAGATTACAAAACTTCTCAACAACGCAGATTCATACGTAACAAGCAGCGGTCTCCGTCTTGAAGTAGGTCATGCATATGGTGACTACTACGGTGTACGTTGGAGCCATGTCGATCCTCGCGATGGTCAGAATGTATGGCTTGATAACAATGGCAATGAAACAAAACAGGTTTCAGACAGCTATCAGGTTATGATGGACAAGAGCTTCATCGCTCCATGGTCTGGCGGTCTTACAACAACTGTTGCATGGAAAGGTCTGCAGCTCGACATGCAGTTCTCTGGAATGTTCGGACGCTACCTCTACAACAATGAGCGCTGGTTCACAGAAAACCCAAGATTTGCAACAACATACAACCAGACAACAGCAATGTTCGACATGTGGCAGAAACCGGGTGATATCACAGATATAGCAGCTGCAGACGCAACATATTATGGTGAGGACGACCGTCTGCTTGAGAACGCCTCATTCGTTCGTCTGAAGTTCGCTCAGCTCTCTTACACACTTCCGAAGAATTGGCTTGACACAACAGGATTCATCAAGGGCGCTAAAGTATTCCTCGTAGGACGCAACCTGCTTACTTTCACTGGTTACAAAGGCTACGATCCCGAGGTTGACAGCGCAACATCACTTGGAGATTATCCTAATACACGCCAGTTCTCTATCGGCGCAGAGTTAACATTCTAAAAATAAAAATAAGTAAAAAGGAAATAAAATGAAAAAAATATATTTATTACTTGCATTGACAGCGGGTCTGGTTTCTTGCGATATGGACAAGGAACCGTATGACGCTCTTCCTGATACGGAAGCGCTTCAGACCCCGACAGACTTTGCAAATGCACGTGTAGGTCTTTATGCCGGACTGCGTTCTTCTGTAGGAGGTGACAACTTCTACAATGCATCTGAAATACAGTGCGACGGTTTCAATGCTGTAACCGGTTTCTCAAACACACTCGGTGACATGTATACATGGGATTTCACTACATCCGCAGGATACTTCTCTACCGTTTACGGCAATTATCAGGCTATCATCGCTCGCGCCAACTACATCATAGACGGCTACAACAAATGCGATATGTCTAACAGCAACGTTTTCACAGCAGCTGCTATGCAGAATGTGAAAGCAGCTAAAGGAGACGCTTTCTTCATGCGTGCATACTGTATCTTCATGCTTTCACAGTATTTCTGCGCAGACTATGATGCAGCAACTGCCAATAATGAAAATACTGGTGTTTCTTATCGTCTTGATTATGCACCTTCTGCAGATGCAAGTACATACCCTGGCCGTAAGACACTGGCACAGACCATGACACAAGTTACAGAAGACCTCGACAGCGCAGCTAAATACATCAGCGAGACAAACGCTCCGCTCAGTGTATATGTTACACCGGACGCCATCACTGCTCTGCGTGCACGTCAGGCTCTTGCCATGGACAACTACGATGATGCTCTGAAATATGCAGAATCACTCATCACTTCTGGTACATATGCTCTTGCTGATGGTGTTGACGAATTGAAAGCTCTTTGGCAGGAAGATGCCGGAATGGAGACAATATTCCAGCTTGCAGTAGCTTCTCGTGATGAGCTTCCTGCAGCTTCAGGTACACGTTATCAGCCTTATGCAACAGACGGAACACCTGACTACATTCCGACACAGACTCTTGTAGATCTTTACAGTGACAACGACTATCGTAAAACTGTATACTTCAATCAGGTTCAGATCAACACCACATCAGGTGCAAGTGCAACTGTATATGCTCTGAACAAATATGTTGACCATGGACGTCTTTATAACGAGTTCGACGGTTATGAATATGCACGCTTCACTATCGAGCCGAAAGTATTCCGTATTGCAGAGATGTATCTTATTGCAATTGAGGCAAGCATAAAATCTTCTAAGACAGAAAAGTACAATGCTTATCTCAACGAACTTCTCTCTAAGCGTATAGGTGGTTACGAGGAGCGTCAGTTCAACGAAACAACAGCATGGACAGAACTTCAGAACGAGCGCACACGTGAAATGGTAGCAGAAGGTTCACGCCTCTTCGATATCAAGCGTTGGCATATAGAGATGAAACGTGGCGTACCTCAGGACGAAAGCATCTGCAACCTGCCAGGCGCTAATACAACAGAGCTGTCTCGTCCTGTAGATGAGAAGAAGTTCACTTGGCCGATACCGAAGCACGAGATCGACGTGAATAAGAAGGTTGTTCAGAATCCGGGCTATTAATGCTTACGCATACAGGATTGCGGATGGATGATTGAAGAAACACACATTCATAATCCTTTCATGATCCTGTAATGCACAATAAAAACAAATAATTAAAACAAACAAAATGAAATATATAAAATTATTCATGTTTGCTGCCGTTATGTCGTTGTTCGCAGCCTGCTCTGACGACGAGAACTACAACGGCAACGGTGAGGTTACTCTTGGATTCGAGAATTCAGAACTGACCGTAAAAGAAAACACTGGTTATGTGAACGTGCCAATCAAAATCAACGGTCTGCGCGATGGTGATGTAAAAGTCACTATAAGCACTGCAGAAGTTGGCAACAATCCTGCAAAAGAGGATGTGAACTACATGATCACAACTAAGACACTCACTCTGAAAGCAGACACATTGAACAGTGGCGTTCTGAATGTAGAACTCAAGACTGTAGATGATCAGACAATCAACGAGAACCGTACATTCAGCATCACTATCGAATCAGCAAAAGGTGCTGAGATTACAGGCAACAAGACAATACAGATCACACTGCGCGACAATGATGCCCTCATATACGAAAAATTCTTCGGAAAATGGACACTCAATGCTAAACAGCCAGTGTTCGACGATCAGGGCTATCCTGTTCCTGGTGAGTACAACGACTTCTCTGCTGAAGTAACAATCAGTGGTACAACAGACGAAGAAAACGCCGACTACGACCACATACTCACAGCATCTTGCCCGGGAATGTTCAATGTTGGTATAAGCCTCGACTGCTCATGGCGTTTCCGTTACAGCTTCGACAAGGAGACAAAACAGGGAACACTGGGCTTCATCTGCGGCGATCTCGTTGCTTCATACGGAGATCAGTACCAGTGGACATGGGCAACAGACAACGGCAGTCAGATAACATTTGACGATATTACTGCACCGTGGGCTCTTGGCGAAGGTGATGTTCTCCCTGAGACTATCGTATTCCCGGAAAACAAGAACCTCTATCTCTATCAGCCGGGAGCAGGTTTCTGGGATCAGCTCTACGAGATAACACTCACAAAGAACTAAGCCTATATGCCTGTCAAAGCAGGACATAAATAAAACATTGAAGGCGGGTTGTCCGGACGACTGAGTCCTGCAACCCGCCTTTATGTTTTTAACAAGATGGCATTAACACATAAATATCATAAACCAAATAACACTGTTATAATATGAAAAGACAATCTTTAATATTCATGTTACTATTGGCAGTAGCATGCACAATGACAGCCAAACCGCGTACATCAGCACAATTGCGTATGGAAGCGGAAAAAGCTCTCAAAACAAAATCACTGGCCCAATCAGTACGAGCCAAGAAATCCTCAGCTCTAAAAGTATTGCGCCAGAACACCCAGATCACCGTAATGGGATATACCGACGGTGGATATGCTGTTATAGCCAACGACGACACATTCTCACCTGTGCTCGGATACAGTGACGCTACACTTACAGATAACCCTGCACCGGCATTTCTTTGGTGGATGGAAGCCATTAATGCTTCATTAGAGAAAAAACTCGAAGAAGGACAGCAGCCTGCTAAAGTGCAGCCTTCTGCAGAATACAAAGACCGTGTGGACGAACTGCTCACCACACGCTGGAATCAGGATGCACCGTTCAATCTCATGTGTCCTACCTACACAGTAGGCAGCAAGAAATACAACTACGTTACTGGATGCGTGGCAACAGCCATGGCCCAGATAATGTATTATCACAAATATCCTATCAAAGGAAGCGGCCATTATTCTTATACATACACTTCGGAAGAAGGCTATGGAACAGTAAGACCATCTGCAAACTTTGAAACAACATACGACTATGACAACATGCTGCCCGTATATACACCCGGAAGCTACACAGATGTACAGGCCAACGCTATCGCAAAGCTGATGTACCACTGTGGCGTGTCAGTCGAGATGCACTACACCACAACCGGTAGTGGTGCCTTCAGTGCCGACGCTTGCCGTGCACTGCGCAAATATTTCCTCTATGACGAAAATATAAAGCTCTATACACGCGAGGTATTCCCTGTTGACGAATGGATGAACATGGTATTCCGTGAACTTAGCGACGGATGTCCTATTCTCTACGGAGGCCAGTCAAAAAGCGGCGGCCACTCTTTCGTACTCGACGGATATGACGAGAACGGACTTGTACACGTAAACTGGGGTTGGGGCGGAAATGACAACGGATTCTTCAACATTGCCGAGCTCGACGGTTACACAAGCGGTCAGGACATGGTAACTGTACGCACACCCGACGACGAGACATACAACGGCACATACCACTCACTCTGGGGTCTGGGCTACAACCTCACCATAACAAAATCCGGCTCTAACCTTCTGGCAGGATGTGAAGGAATATACAATGTCGACGTGGACGACTTCACAGGCAAGCTCGCACTCATGGCAGGCGACATGAATACAGGCGCCCAGACAACACTTTCAGTGATTGCCGACGAGGCTAACCTCACCGCCGTTCCTTATCTTCAGGGTCTGCGTTTCAGCAATGCACCGGCCTCATACTCTTCTCTGGCCGACGGAAGCTACCGTCTGTATCTCGCAACAAAATCGGAACTCGAAACCGACTGGCAGCCCGTACGCAGCAAGGAGACTGTGAACAACAGCTACATTCTCGTGAAGAACGGAAGCAATGTCACTCTCAGAGCTGAAAACAACTCCAACTGGACAACTGCCATCGACAACGTGCCGACAGTTGAGAAGAAAGCCGACAACCGCATCTACAGCATCGACGGCCGCTACATGGGTACGGATGCAAGTGTGCTGAAAGACGGTATCTACATCAGAAACGGAAAGAAATTCGTGAAATAAAAGCAATTGTTAATTGACAATTATAACTTAAGAAAGCGGGCACATACACGTGTCCGCTTTTTTCATTCCGGATAAGCGGCCGTACCACAGACGGCAATACGTCATCCCCTATTCCTGTGCATTTGCATCCGGTTGCCTCATTGCCCGAAAAGATGTCTATCTCCACAACCTTTTCCTGACATTCTTCCGCGCTTCTCCTCACTGCTGATATCAGCGTTTTCAAAGAAAACTCCGGCAACTGACTTACAATTTTTCTTGACTTTTTTTTGACAAAATAAATTCGGAAAACAGGTGTGGAGAAATGTCAGACCACATATAATAAAGACTCTTTCAGACCGGACTGTATTTTGCTATACCCCATACCATATTCCGGAATCATTCATCTGACCTTCCGATAATGCCCGTTTCATGGTCTGATTCAGTCCATTATAGGGTGCGATCTGGTTCATTTCAGCCCCTGATATGGGCTTAATCACGTGCTGAAATGGTGCTTATTGCAATGTAAGAAAGTGTCCGTCGGACATAAGTAATTACTAATCAACAACTTGCAATATCCTCTTATAATTCGCGTATTTGCGGCCGAAGGAAAGTCAGTCCGCAAATATTCGATTATTTTTCGGGGTAGAACCGAAAACTAGGACCGGAAAATGAAAATCCGGTTACAATCTGAAAGTTGCCCATATCGATTTAACCCGAATCGGACATTATACGCCATGTGAATTTCGTTTTATTGCCGTACAGTCCGTATGTCATTTTTTATTAAAGGCGTGGCTGGTTACATCGGTATAAAGCATCGGACTGGCAGCCCGGCAAGAGAGCGGTAAGTAAGACGTCGAACCGTTAATAACCAGTCACAATCAGAAAGTATAGTTCATATACCAACATTTTATTCATCATGTCAGATTTTTTATGTAATTTCGCACAGTAACCATAAACCTGATGAAGACAATGAACAGAATTATGCTGACGGCGCTCACACTGGCGCTGTCGATGACGACAGGGGCCGCACAGACACCGCAGCCCGACAATCTGAGAGTGAACCACCTGGCAAACCCGCTGGGCGTTGACGACGCTGCGCCACGTCTGGAGTGGTGTGCCGAAGGCATGGAGCAGTCTGCCTACGAGATAACCGTGGGCACCGACAGTGCGGCAGTGGCCGCAGGCAAAGGCTCGGCATGGCAGAGCGGACGTGTGGCCTCCGGGCAGCGCATGGCCGTGTATGGCGGCGAGAAGCTCCGGCCTACGACAGTATATTTCTGGCGTGTGAGCGTGACCGACGGCAAGGGCAACACCGCTAACTCCGACGTGGCACGCTTTGAGACAGGCCTCATGGGCCGGTGGCACGGAGCATGGATAAGCGACGGGCACGACAAGAACCACCGCGCCGCGCCTTATTTCAGAAAGACATTCGATGCCACCAAGAGCATAAAGTCGGCACGCGCATACATCTCCGCGGGCGGTCTGTTCGTCCTATCTGTGAACGGACAGAGAGTCGGCGACCATTTCCTCGATCCTGTATATACGCGCTACGACCGCCGCTGCTCCTACGTCACGTTCGACATAACGCCGCTGCTCCACAGTGGCCGCAACGCTCTCGGAGTGGTGTTGGGCAACGGATGGTACAACCATCAGGCACTGGCCGTATGGGACTTCGACCGTGCTCCGTGGCGCAACCGTCCCACGTTCTGCATGGACGTCGTTGTGACCTACACCGACGGCACCACACAGACCGTGGCAACCGACCTAAGCTGGCGCACATCGGGCGGACCGCTCATCTACAACAACATATATACGGGCGAGCACTACGACTTCAACCTCGTGCAGCAGGGCTGGGACACACCGCAGTTTGACGACTCAAAGTGGCAGGGAGTGCGCTTCCGCAGCGCGCCGGCACAGCTCGTGTGGTCACAGCAGATGGAGCCCATACGTCTGACGGAGACACACAGTCCGGTGAAGATGACGCGCCTCAACGACACTACATACGTCTATGACTTCGGCCGCAACATGGCAGGTGTGACGAGCGTCAGAGTGAAAGGAGATAAAGGTACACGCCTGCGCATAAGCCACGGCGAGCGTCTGCATGCCGACGGCACGCTCGACCAGTCGAACATCGACGTATATTACCGTGGCGACAAACAGACAGAACCTTTCCAGACCGATATACTCACGCTGAGTGGAGGCGACGATTCCTTCTGCGCGGAGTTCAGCTATAAGGGCTTCCGCTACGTTCAGGTGAACAGCGACCGCCCCATACAGCTCGACGAGAACAGCCTCACCGCCCACTTCACCCACAGCGATGTGGCCATCGCCGGAAGCATTGCCTCGTCCAATCCATTGCTCGACAAGACCGTGGAGGCGGCGCGCATGGCATACATTTCCAATCTAATGGGCTACCCCACCGACTGTCCGCAGCGCGAGAAGAACGGATGGACGGGCGACGGACACCTGGCCATCGAGACATCACTATACAACTATGACGCCATAACAATATACGAGAAATGGCTCGCCGACCACCGCGACGAGCAGCAGCCCAACGGCGTACTGCCCGACATCATACCGACCGACGGCTGGGGATACGGCACAGACAACGGTCTGGACTGGACAAGCACAATAGCCATCATACCGTGGAACCTCTATCTGTTCTACGGCGACATACGTCCGCTCGCCGACTGCTACGACAACATGAAACGCTATGTGGACTATGTGGACAGTAACAGTCCCGAACATCTCTCAGCATGGGGACGCGGCGACTGGGTGCCTGTGAAGACACGCTCCAACAAGGAACTCACGTCGTCCATCTATTTCTTCGCCGACGCGACTATACTCTCCAAGGCTGCGGCACTACTCGGTCATGAGGCCGACCACAAACATTACGCACAGCTGGCTGCCGACATACGCGACGCCATAAACGCCAAATTCCTCAACCGCGAGACGGCCACATACGCCAGTGGCTCGCAGACTGAGATGAGCCTCGCGCTGATGTGGAAGGTCGTACCCGACGACATGGTGGCACGTGTGGCTGCCCGTCTCGCCGAGAACGTACGTGCCAACGACTGGCACCTCGACGTGGGTGTGCACGGAGCGAAGGCTATACTGAACGCCCTGAGCGAGAACGGATATGCCGACGACGCCTACCGCATAGCCGTGCAGGACACTTATCCGTCGTGGGGATGGTGGATTGTGAACGGCGCTACCACCCTGCTCGAGAACTGGGATCTCAAAGCCACACGCGACATATCGGACAATCACATCATGTTCGGAGAGATAGGCGCATGGCCGTACAAAGGACTCGGAGGCATATTCCCAGACGAGCAGCAGCCCGGTTTCAAGCACATCAACCTGCGTCCTAACTTCGTGAAAGGTCTGAAACATTTCGAGGCACACCACACATCGCCCTACGGCGACATAGCGTCGATGTGGGTACGCAAGGGTAAGAAGGTAATATACACCGTGACAGTACCGTCGAACACTACCGCCACACTCACCATACCTAACGCCGCAGCAGACCAGGCGACAGTGGAACTTGAGGCAGGCACCCACTCGTTCGAGATAAAGGACAACGGCAAGTACAAAACCGTGAAACTCTGACGGAATAATTATTAAACGAAGATAAAAAAAAGATAAAAATTATGAGTTTGCCTCATATTTGCATTAACTTTGCATGTGATTAGCAAAAGACGGTGTATCAGGATGATGCGGACATGCAGTAATGACCTCCGCCACCGCCTTACTCTCATAAAAACACAACACATATTAAATAAGGACAATTATGGCAAAGAAAGCTCTTTTGATGATTCTCGACGGATGGGGAATCGGCAAACATGGTGCAGGCGACGTGATTTACAACACTCCGACACCTTATCTTGACTATCTCTGCGCAGTGAGCGCACATTCACAGCTCCAGGCTTCGGGCGAGGACGTAGGTCTGCCTGACGGACAGATGGGTAACTCTGAGGTAGGACACCTCAACATCGGAGCTGGCCGCATCGTCTATCAGGACCTCGTGAAGATCAACCGCGCCTGCAAGGACGGTTCTATCATGCAGAACCCTGAGATAGTAAGCGCATACAGCTACGCCAAGGAGAACGGCAAGAAACTCCACCTCATGGGTCTTACATCAGACGGCGGTGTGCACTCTTCACTCGACCATCTGTTCAAGCTCATCGAGATATCAAAGGAATACGGCCTTGACAAGACATTCGTGCACTGCTTCATGGACGGCCGCGACACCGACCCGAAGAGCGGTGCCGGATTCATCAGCCAGTTGCAGGACGTATGCTCTGCCAACGGCGCACACATCGCAAGCATCGTAGGACGCTTCTATGCCATGGACCGCGACAAGCGCTGGAACCGCGTAAAAGAGGCTTACGACCTGCTCGTTGAAGGCAAAGGCAAGAAGGCTGACGACATGGTTAAGGCCATGGAGGAAAGCTACGCTGAGGGCGTTACCGACGAGTTCATCAAGCCTATAAGCAATGCCACCGTTGACGGAACAATAGGCGAAGGCGACGTTGTTATATTCATCAACTTCCGCAACGACCGTGCCAAGGAACTCACACAGGTGCTCACACAGCAGGATATGCCGGAAGAGGGCATGCACACAATAAAGGATCTGCAGTACTACTGCATGACTCCGTACGACGCTTCATTCAAGGGCGTACACATTCTGTTCCCGAAAGAGAACGTAATGGACACTCTGGGCGAATATCTGAGCAAGCAGGGCAAGAAACAGCTCCACACTGCCGAGACAGAGAAGTATGCTCACGTGACATTCTTCTTCAACGGCGGACGCGAGGCTCCGTACGAAGGCGAGGACCGCATACTGGTTCCGTCACCGAAGGTTGCAACCTACGACCTGAAGCCGGAAATGAGCGCATACGAGGTAAAAGACAAACTGGTGGGCGCCATCAACACACAGGAGTATGACTTCATCGTTGTGAACTTCGCCAATGGCGACATGGTAGGCCACACCGGAATCTACAATGCCATCGCCAAAGCCGTACACGCTGTGGACAACTGTGTGAAGGAAGTGATCGAGGCTGCCAAGGCAAACGATTATGAAGCAATAATCATCGCCGACCACGGCAACGCCGACAACGCAATCAACGAGGACGGAACTCCTAACACAGCTCACTCACTCAACCCGGTACCGTTCATCTACGTGACCGACAACAACAGCGCTACCGTGAAGGACGGACGTCTGGCCGACGTTGCTCCGTCTATCCTCCACATCATGGGTCTGGAACAGCCGGCTGACATGACTGGTGAGAACCTGATTGTGGACAACAAGTAAAGACATTATTGACAATACACAGCAAGGCTTCCCTTTACAGGAAGCCTTGTTTTTTTATTTATTAGTAACTTTTCTGTTTTATTCAGTCTGAATTTAGTAATTTAGCGGCCTGTTACGCAATATGTATGGCATAAGGATACCGTACAAAGCACGCAACACATTTGTTTTCAGTATAATAAGAAATACAGTTCACCGGATTTCACCATGTCAAAGAAACGTCCGGAACACAGAAAAGACATAAGAAAATGAAGAAAGAAAAGCTCAAGAGCACCGTTCAGAAGTGCATACTGCGCATCAATCCCGAAAAAATCATCTCTTTAGGCTTTCATTCGTCAAATCCACAAAAGCAGCTCGTCATAGGATATCTGGGATACACTATCCTCGGAACGCTTGCCCTTATGCTGCCACTCGCCACAAAGAAAGACATATCATTCATCGACAACCTGTTCAATGCAGTATCAGCTCTGTCAACAACCGGACTTGCCACAGCCGATCTTGCCAACGACTACACATTCTTCGGACAGCTTGTCATCCTCATGCTCATTCAGATAGGCGGTCTCGGATACATGACTCTGTCTTCGTTCATCATGCTAAGGATAACCCATCACCTCGGAAATTTCAAGAACAACATGTTCGGAGCGCAGTTCTCCTTCCCCGAAGACATGCAGAACGAGACAATGATAAAGAACATCGTTAAGTTCGTATTCTTTTTCGAAATAGGAGGTACACTGCTTCTGTATCCTTATTTCGCCTGGAAAGGTATGGACCAACCGCTATGGTCGGCACTCTTTCACAGCATCTCGGCATTCTGCACCGCGGGCTTCAGTATTTACTCCGACAACCTCGTAAGCCTGCAGTGCGACTACTATGCCAACATCATAATAATCATTCTCAGCTATATGGGAGCGATGGGATTTATAATGATGACCGACATACTGCACAAGTTCACGCGAAAGAATCACTGCATATCCTTCACAACAAAGGTGATAATATGCATTACATGTCTCCTGTCGCTGTGGAGTACAATACACCTGTTCTTCTTCGAACCATCACTGCAACAGTACGATGTGGACGACCGCATACTTATCTCTTTGTTCCAGTCGATGTCGGCAATGACCACAGTCGGCTACAACACCGTAGATTTAAGCAATATGATTCCAATATCCCTTCTCATTCTGTCGTTGGCAATGTATATTGGAGCCTCGCCTTCTGGAACCGGCGGTGGTCTTAAATCCACAACCCTATCGGCCATATATGCCTATACGAAAAACAAACTAGGACTGAGAAAGAACGTATCTTTAATGAATCATATCATCCCAAACTACCGCGTGGAATCAGCCATTACGACGTTTGTTTTCTACTCATTCATACTTTTCATCGGAATATATCTGATGGCTCTATTCGAACCGACAGACACCGATTTCCTCAAAATCATATTCGAGGCATCGTCCGCACTGGCCACTGCAGGACTGAGTTGCGGTATCCTTTCGTCGGCCACACTCGGCAGCAAAATAATACTCATCATACTGATGTTCATCGGACGTATAGGTGTAATAACATTCGGCAATGTGCTGTTGAGACGTTCCATGAAGCGGAAGCGCCTGAAAAAAGACGACCTTATTGTATGACGGCCGACCGGCCTGCGTGCTGTCACACGCCCTGTCATGCTGTTTATGGATATGTGTAAGCGCCGCAATGTTTTGCACTTCGAAGAAAAAATTGTATTTTTGTGCATCATACAACGACGCATAAAGCAATGAACGTAAAGATAGAAGAATCGTGGCGCAGACACATCGGCATGGAGTTTGAGAAACCATACTTCGCCAGTCTCACCGAATTCGTGCGCTCCGAATACACCAGAACTAAATGTTACCCGCCGGGAAATCTCATATTCAACGCCTTCAATCTGTGTCCGTTCGACAAGGTGAAGGTGGTCATCATAGGCCAGGACCCTTACCATGAACCCGGACAGGCCCACGGACTGAGTTTCTCTGTGAACGACGGTGTGCAGTTTCCGCCGTCGCTTGTCAACATATTCAAGGAAATACAGAACGATCTCGGCACGCCGATGCCCAGCTCCGGCAACCTCACACGATGGGCCGAACAGGGCGTGCTGCTGCTCAACGCCACTCTCACAGTGCGCGCACATCAGGCTGCAAGCCATCAGCACAAAGGGTGGGAAGAGTTCACCGACGCCGCCATACAGGCTCTGTCGCGCGACCGCGACCATCTTGTATTCATCCTCTGGGGCGGATATGCACGCTCCAAATCGAAGCTCATAGATGCTTCCAGACATCTCATATTGCAGTCGGTGCATCCATCTCCGCTCTCTGCCAACCGCGGAGGATGGTTCGGCAACCATCATTTCTCGCTCTGCAACAGATATCTCGAAGCCAACGGCGAACAGCCGATAAAGTGGTAAAACGCAACACCGGCGGCTTATCCCTGTGACATTAGACACATGACTGCCGCCGGAAAAACATCATATCAAAAACTGAAAACAATGTATATACCTCCTATCATAGAAGTAGGCGACGTACTGGTGTCGTCGGATATCATCACAGAACGGTTCTGCTGCGACCTCGAAGCATGCAAGGGCATCTGCTGCGTAGAGGGAGACGCGGGTGCGCCTGTCACTCTCGACGAGATTGCAGGCATTGAGGATGCGCTCGACACAGTGTGGAGCGACATGTCGGCAAGAGCACAGTCGGTGGTCGACAAACAGGGCGTGGCTTACACCGACCGCGACGGCGACCTCGTGACAAGCATTGTCGAGGGCAAGGACTGCGTGTTCACCTGCTACGAGAACGGTTGCTGCCTGTGCGCCCTGGAGCGTGCCTACCGCAACGGAAAAACGCGTTTCTGCAAGCCCATAAGCTGTGCACTCTACCCCATCCGCGAAAAACGCTTGGGCAACGGCGGTACAGCACTCAACTACAACCGCTGGGACGTATGCCGCGACGCTGTGAAGAAAGGAAAGGAAATAGATCTGCCTGTCTATCGGTTTCTGCGCGAACCGCTCATAAGACGTTTCGGACAGGAATGGTACGACGAGCTCTGCGCCGTGGCAGAAGAACTCGAAAAACAGGGCATAAAGCTCTGACAACAAACAAAAAAGCGTCTGCCGCAAGCAGACGCTTTAATTATTTAATGGATTTTCTATATTCCAAAGGCGACATTCCCGCATGTTCCTTGAAGTATTTGCCAAGGAACGACTGGCTCGAGAAGTTCATGTCCTGCGTTATCTCCTTTATGGTGGCTTCGGTGTTTCGCAGCCGCACACGCAGCTCGAGCATCACATAGTAGTCTATCCATTCGTTAGGAGTGCGGTTGCTCACGCTTTTCACCGTCTCCGAAAGATATTTCGGCGACAGGCCGAGCTGCTCGCTGTACCAGCTCACACGGCGCTCTGAGCGGAACTTCTTCTCCACTATGCGTATGAAATCCATGAAAATGCGTTCGGCACGCGAGCCCGCGACAACGCCCTTCTGTATGCGGCTTATCACGCTGCTTATATCATAGAGCATGGCTGCGACGATCGACTGCACTGTTTCACGGCGGAAATACAATTTGTCATTCTCAACGGTCTTCTTTATCAGATTGTAATAGTCGACAAGCTTGTCGGCCTCCTCCGACTCAAGATTACATACCGAATGATTCTTTGCAAAGAGAAACAGGGAGGACAGTCCGCGCATACCTTTGATGGCCTCATCAAAGAAATTGTACGAGAAGATCAACAGCATGCCCTTGTAGTCAGCGCTCTGCCAACAGTCGGAGATGGTCTGTCCTTTACGGATAATTAAGATGTCTTTGGGACGGATGTTATGACGCGTCGTGTCAACTGTATAGCCGCACTCGCCTTCAATACAAAGTGACATGAGCAGGCAACGCATCCGGAATATATAGTTTGGGTCTTTTATCTTTGAAAAATCATCCAGCAAGAAGACATCTTTACCAAGACTGATTCCCTCACAATCCTTTATCACCTCAGAAACCGTAATATCCTTGAATTTCTGATTGTACATAATGACTAAATAAATTAATAAATACTATGTTTCAAAACATTTGAATAACAAAGATACATAAAATATAATACACAAGCAAATCTTTCATTAATATTATGTTATCTTTGTGTCACCAAATTCCGGCATACCGAATAATGTATTATCAAATACGACATATGATATAACAATATGCGTTTCATAAGACGCAAAAAATGCAAAAGTTGCCGGACAACTCAAAACCGTAAACCATATGAAAAGGAAAACCTGCATCGCAATCATTGCCCTGTTGTGCACCGTATTTGCACAGGCATCAGACCACAGACAGTTCAGAATCAACCTCACACCCGACGGCAAGGCCAATATGATGGTGTGTCTGCCCGAAAGCGGCAAGGCCACGGGAAGGGCCGTGGTGGTATGCCCCGGCGGCGGATACGGAGGTCTGGCAATGGAGAACGAGGGCACCAACTGGATTCCGTTCTTCAACGAACGCGGCATCGCCTGCATGATTCTGACCTACCGTATGCCTCAAGGCGACCTGACCATACCCGTGGGCGACGCCGAGAAAGCCATCAGCATGGTGCGCGACAGCGCCGAGGTGTGGAACATAAATCCCTACGACGTGGGCATCATGGGCTCGTCGGCCGGCGGCCATCTGGCGTCAACGCTTGCCACACACGCTCCCACGAAGTCGCGTCCTGACTTCCAAATACTATTCTATCCGGTGATAACAATGGACGAAAGCAAGACGCACGTAGGCTCTGTACACAATTTCCTCGGCGAGAAAAGGCACGACCGCAAATACGTCGAGCTTTACTCCAACGAACTGCAGGTGCGCCGTCACATCACACCGCCGGCTCTCATACTCCTTTCCACCGACGACACACTTGTGCCACCCGTGCCCAACGGAGTGGCCTACTACGCCGCACTGCGCAACGCCGACATACCCGCGGCCATGTATGCATACGCCAAAGGCGAGCACGGATTCGGCTCGCATACCAACTTTGTGTACCACAAACAGCTGCTGGAGGACATGACCTCGTGGCTCGACAACCTGAAAGCGCCACGCAAGGACGCCGTGAGAGTGGCGTGCATAGGCAACAGCATCACCGACGGATGCGGCATCGACATGAGCAGTACCTACGGCTATCCGGCACGCCTGCAACAGATGCTGGGCGACGGATACAACGTGAAGAACTTCGGAGTGGGCGCACGCACACTGCTGTCTAAGGGCGACTGGCCTTACGTAAACGAACCGGAGTGGACCTACGTTAAGGATTTCAGACCTGATGTAGTGGTGATAAAGCTCGGCACAAACGACAGCAAACCGCAGAACTGGGTGCATGGCGACGAGTTTGAAAGCGATCTCCGCCGGATGATAAGCGAGCTGAAAGCACTCGATACGAAGCCGGAGATATGTCTGGCACTGCCGGTAAAGGCGTGGGAGAACTCGGCAGGAATAAACGATTCGGTGATAACCGACGAAATAATACCGATTCTGCGCCGTGTGGCTAAAAAAGAGAAAGCGCGCATAATAGACCTTCACACACCGTTCGAAGGCGACAAAGCGCTGATGCAGGGCGACGGAATACATCCCAACCGTGAGGGCGCGACAAAGATTGCGGGCATCGTAGCCGAAGAAATAAGGAAGATAGAGAAAGACGACAGAAAATAAACGATAATGCCGTTTGCGCATGTCTGTCCCACAGGAGAGGACTGACGGGTTTCCAGTAAAGGCTTTATGGCAAATCCATAAAGCCTTTACCGTGATGTAAGAAAATAGAACCTGGATTCAGATTTATTCATAAAACGGCATGAAACAGCGGGAAAATTCCTGAATTTTCCCAACCGAACATCAGTGTTTTAAAGAAAACCCGAAGGCCTGACTTACGATTTTTCTTGACTTTATTTTGACAAAATAAAATCGCAAAAGAGGTGTAAAGGAATGTTAAATCCGATGTAATAAAGGTTCTTTCAGTCCGAACTGTCTTTTGACATACCCTATAGCGTAGTCAGGAATAATTCGTTTTTCTTTCCGATAATGCCCGTTTCATGGTCTGATTCAGTCCATTTTATGGTGCGCTTTGGTTCATTTCAGCCCCTGATATGGGCTTAATCGCATGCTGAAACGGTGCTTATCGCAGAGCGAAGAAATGCACATCAGACATAAGTCTCTGCTATTCAACAGTTTGCATCATCCTCTCATATTTCGCATATTTGCGCACGACAGAGAGTCTGCCCGCAAATTCTTGCTTATTTTTCGGGGTAGAACAGAAAACTGAACCCCAAAAACTCGAAATCCGCTTACAATCTGAAAGTTGCACATATCGGTTTTATCTCAAAAAAAGGCAACTTCCGTTATTCAACCGATGAGAGTCAACGGGCCTGCATGTGCGATATTTTCTCGTTTATATAAGCCTTGAACTCGTCGCAGCCCAATATCTCGATGTCGTCGTAAAGACCGAGCACGAAGCGCCCGACAGCATGGAACGACACCACGTCGGCCGCGAAGATCCACCGCTCGCCGTCGGGAGTGATGTGGCTTTCCGACGCAGGATATTCCTCCACAAGCAGATTGTGCGACAACTGTCCGAGCCTCAGCTCCACATGCCGGCACTCCTCGCCGCTGAACATGAACACGTCGGTATAAACCTGTTTGTGCTCTTTCTCATACATCCAACCCACGTCCATCACCTCGACTCCTTTCATGCGCGACACCTTGAACGTCTTGTTAGTGTGCGAACTGAGGTCGTGACAACGCACCTCCAGTCCGTTGTTCATCAGCAGGAACGGCTCCACTATTCTGTCGGACACCGTCGCACTGTGAGGCGAAGAGTAGCTGCACAGCTTCACCACCCTCTTCGCCGCTATGGCATCCTTGAGCACCGCCACGTTGCGGTTCACCGTTTTTCTCACCTCCGGATTCGATATGTCAGTCAGACCATACGAGCGCGACAGCTTCACACGCACCGAAGCGGCCGTCGGGTCCTGCTTCGACTCGCTGTCCAGCAGCCTCAGGATATACTCCGCCTCGCGCTCCGTCACGGCGATGTTCTCGTGAAGCCGGCGGAAGAACGACGAGTTGCGGTCCAGCTGATAGTACGTTCCCTTCTTTATGATGCGGAATCCGCAGTCCTTCAGATAGTCGAAATAATAGTAAAGATTGCGGCGCGTGATGCCCAGCCTTTCGGATATCTGCAGGGCCGTGAGCGGTGTCTCGTTTGTCAGCAGTATGATAAGTTCGAGCTCACGGCCGTATTTGTTCATTCTCATTGCATAATTGATTTAGGTTGAAACATTCTCCACCTCGCCGGCATAAAGCGGCTGTAAGGCTTCAGAATGGGCTTTCCGCCCCGATGCGTCAGGCACAGTGGTTTGCCGGCCGGCATTTGTCTGCCATAAGTGGCACACCTCGTGAGTGTGGCGGAAAGACCGGAAGGTCAGTCCTTGAAGTCGAGCGACAGCTCTTCGTTGCCCAGAAGATTGTAGCTCATGCGGTGGTATGGCGACACGCCGTGCTCGCGTATGGCCTGGCGGTGCTTCGCCGTCGGGTAGCCCTTGTTGCCTGCCCAGCCGTAGCAGGGATATTCGCTGTCGAGTCGTTTCATGTAGTCGTCGCGGAAGGTCTTTGCCAGTATGCTCGCCGCAGCAATGGCCTGATACTTGCCGTCGCCCTTCACCACGGTGGTGTAAGGCAGGTCGTGGTAAGGCACGAAACGGTTGCCATCCACTATTATCGCCTCCGGGCGCACCTTGAGTTGGTCGAGCGCACGGTGCATGGCAAGAAAACTGGCCTTCAGAATGTTTATCTTGTCTATCTCTTCCGGAGTCACCTCCCCCACGGCCCATGCCTCGGCGTCGGCCATTATCTGCTCTCTCAGCGCATAACGCTGGTGCTCCGTGAGCTTCTTTGAGTCGTTGAGGGCACTGTTATCGTAATCGGCAGGCAGTATGACGGCGGCTGCAAACACGCTGCCCGCAAGGCATCCGCGCCCCGCTTCGTCGCATCCGGCCTCTATGAGTCCTTCGTAAAAGTGTGGTTTCAGCATCTTATATCGTATCTGAATGATGTTTATGTGTGTTTATAACTTTAATTAACTGTGCGCAGAAAAAGTGGAAGTGTTATTTCCAGATAATACATTACGTTTGCAAAATCAAATAAGAAACATACACTTTAAACGCATAACAGACAATATGGAAAAGAATATCATCCTTTCGCAGAGCAAGACCGATAACGTCAAAAGCCCGTTGAACCTGATCGAAACAGTATGCAAACCGTTTGAGAAACTCCGCCAATACTATTCCGATGTGCTTGAGGAGGAAGTGAGTTACGGACGCATGTGGCGGCTCATCAACGCCCAACTGGCATTCGTGGCGGCCGTCTTTCCGGTGGAAGCTCCGCTCACAGCGAGAGCCGTATGCACCGCGTGGCTCATCTGCGCACTGCTCAAATGCCGCCGCTGATGGTCCCGGCCGTCGCTGCCGGAACCATTATCACACGACAGGCAGAGGTCTTACAGGCTCAGTCCCGGCGGACAGCTCTCCTTCGAACTTGCCCACTCCTTGTTGGGTGTGTCGCCCATGACAAACTCCATGCGGCCGCCGGCGGCTATGTCGTCGTGGTTGATGTAGCTCTTGTCGTAGGGTTTGCCGTTGAGAGTGACGCTCTGTATGTATATGTTCTTGTCGGACACGCCGCGCGCCACAATCGTGAACTTGCGGCCGTTGCCCATCTTTATGGTTAGCTTGGGGAACGTCGGACCTGATATGTTGTAGTATCCCGCAGCCGGACATACGGGATAGAAGCCCATGGCGGCGAAGATATACCACGCCGACATCTGCCCCGAATCGTCGTTACCCGACAGTCCGTTGGCTCCAAGACGATACTCGGTGTTCATTATGTTGCGCACCTCGCGCTGGGTCTTCCACGGTTGTCCGGCGTAGTTGTACATGAAACTTATCTGGTGTCCGGGCTCGTTGCCGTGCCACATGCGATTGCACGAGAACATGGAGTCGAGCTTCAGGATGTACTCCTCGCGTCCGCCCATACACTCCATCATGCCATACACGTCGTGCGGAACATACCAGCTGTACTGGCAGGGCGTGCCCTGGGTGATGAACGAATGGCCGCGGTCGGGTCTCTTTCCGTCGGCAAAGCGTCCGTCAGCGTGGCGTCCGTTGACGTAACCTGTGCGCGGATCGAACACGTTGCGGTAGTTCTTGGAACGCTGGAGCAGTTTTTCAGCCACGTCATCGTGGCCCAACGCCTTCGCCAGACGCGCCACGCAATAGTCGTCGTAGGCATATTCGAGCGTGCGCGATGTCTGTTCCTTGCCATGATAAGCCTCTTTCACAGGATTTTCAAGAGGTATATATCCGTATTTGATATAATCGTCCAGCGCACGACGACCCTTACCGTCGGCGTAGTCTTCGTATTTTTCAGGCGTTTCGAACGCCATCTTCACAAGCGCCTCATAGGCTTTACCCACGTCAAAATTGCGCACACCCTTGAAGTAAGCCTCCGCTATGAGCGACGCCGCATGGTCGCCTATCATCTCCTGTGTGAAGCTGTTCCACGCCGAGAACATGGGCAGCCAGCCGCTCTGCTCGTATTTGTTGACAAACGACTGCATCATGTCGCCCGACAGACGGGGCTGTAACAGCGTGATGAGCGGATGGAGAGCGCGGAACGTATCCCACAGGCTGAAGTTGTCGTAATAGACACCGGAGGCGCGCTCTATGGTCTTTCCACCGGCAAACGAGGGATAACGTCCGTCGGCATCGCTCAGCGCATTGGGACTGAACGAGGCATGATAGAGCGAGGTGTAGAACTTAACAAGTTCCTGACGGGTGCCGCCTTCGGCCTTCACAGTGCCAAGATGGTCTTTCCATATGCGTGTCAGGGCAGAGCGTACCTTGTTGAAGTTCCACGAAGGATTCTCCGCCTGCATGTTGTTGCGTGCGCCTTCTACGTCGCAGAACGACGAGGCCACCTTCACTATCACCTCATCGCCGGCCTTCACCTTGAAGCTCAGATAGGCTCCTATGTTCTTGCGTCCGCCGTCAGAGGTACGGCCCGCGTATATCGTACGGCCGTCGTAAGTACCGCAACCGACGACTTTGTTCTTCACCTGCACCATGAAATGGCCGCTGAAGCCGGCCGGCTGGCCGGTACGCAGATACATACGGTGAACCGGATTGCAGCCAGTCACCTCGCCACGCGCCGCGTCTATGTTTACCTGTCCCTGTCCTTCGTCGCTGTTGGGAGTAATGACGAGATAGGCAGTACCGGCCTTGCGGTAGGTGAAACGGAATATGCCGGTGCGCGATGTGCCCGTCATCTCGGCCTTGATGTTGCCGCCGAAGAGCTCTACAGAGTAGTAGTCGGGACGCAACACCTCGTCGAGATGGCTGAACTCCGACGCTCTGTCCTCAGGCATGCACTTCAGAGTGTCAAGCAGAGGCATTATGGACACTGTGCCGTAGTCCTGCGTGCTGCCGCCGCTTATGTAGTGGGAATTGCGGAATCCGTGCATGCGCGTCTTGTTGTAATAGTAAGGACTCACGCCGTGACCTTCCGAACTTTCTGTCTGCGCCGTCCAGAAGTTCATACCATATGGTACAAGCACCGCCGGCATACACTGTCCCAAAGGTTCGCGGCCGTGGGAAAAGTCACCATTGTTGGCACCGGTTCCGATGCTCGTATCAACATAAGTTATCAGATCGCCGGCCGTGGCAGGCATACATGCTGCGCCCGCTGCCACTAAGGCCAGGGCGGCTGCAAAATGTCTTAAAGATTTCATTATATCCGGTATTTGTTAAAGCTTCCTTTTTATAAACACTTACAAAAATAAATGTTTTTGGCATATTACGCAACACAACATAACAAAAAACGTCACCGGCAGAAGTCGGTGACGCTATGTTAAAATATCCGTTGTGTCATATTCCCCTTATTTTGACATCAGCTTGCCGGCCACACGGCCGTTCACATTTACGATACACACACCAGTGTATCCGCAAAAAGGCAGGACAACATTCTCCGAACCGTCAGCACGATGGGATGCAAGCAGAGTGCCATTGGAGCCGTACAGTTCTACGCTGTGCACTCCTTCAGAAAACACAATATGCAGATTGTCTCCCACAAGAGTCACTTCCGCACGGGCAGAAGAAACATCGCTGATGGCTGTCGATGCGGTTACTGTGACAGATGTACGTTCGGAAATCTCGGTCATGCCATCAGTAACAACACACAGTTCATAACGTCCGGCAGGCAGACGGCCTATATCCACCTTGCCACCAACACCGCTCATGGGGAAGCATCCGTAAAGTCCGTCGCTGCCATAAACAGCCACCTGCTCATCGCCGAAGCACGGCAGACCCTCGTAGAAGGCCTCCACATTCTCAGTGGAAGCATATTCGGAGCGACCGGCCTCGAGTATCACAGGACGGCCGATGACAAAGGATGCACGTCCGCACGACTCATGATAGCCGTCAGCGTTGAAATATCCGGCAAAGTAAACACCGGCTTTGAGAGGCGATTCAAAATTGATTGTACCTGCCACATTGAGCGTAAGGCTGCCCTGCGGAGTGTTTCCAACATAGGCATAAGTGGGACATCTTGAGCTGACGGGTACCGCTGAGCGTTCATAAAGTCCGATCCAGTCGCGGTCGATGCACGGCGCATTGTCATAGCTCACCACAACCGGATCGCCTTCAGCGTACACTTTCTTATCCGTACTGATGGTAGGCAGTGTCTGGTCGTCGCAGTTATCGCTCACCACAAACTCCACACGGTCGGTTATCTCCGTATATCCGCCATCCTTGAAGAGCACTGCGAAATAAGCTCCGGGATCGTCGATACGACAGCGCCACGTGCCCGACACGCCGTCGGTATAAGCAAAATGGTATGAAAGGTCGGCCGTTCCGGGAGTCTTACCATAAACATATACACCCACCCAGGCATCTGTTCCAACCGGAGCACCATCGTATTTGAACGCAACCTCACTGCCGGTGCGGAAGAAACGGCCGTCGAGTGACAAAGCGGCCTGTGCGGTAGAACCGGCTACAGTGAAATTGACCGGAGTGGAATAGTCCGACCACTGCAAGTTGTCATTACGGTTGCGGGTACGTATATAATATGTGCCGTCAGGCAGAGAACCATTTTCTAACGACAGACGCGTGATGTCCTTGCCGGCGTTTATATCAAGCGGCATGTACTTGTCATCCACTCCGTAGAAGTCCTCAAAGGTGGTAAGACGGTCGAGCACAATATCGGTGAAGTCACTGTTTTTTGAAATCTGATACTCCACAGCAGCCACATCGTCATCCTTAGCTTCCTGAGTAAAGACATAAGGCAAGGTAACATCACCCTGCACAGCCTTCACGACAGGCACTGCAGGAGCACTGCTGTCGCCAAGACGACGCACAAAACGGTCAACCAGCACATTGTCGAGAGCCAGACGTGAGTTGCCTATTGAATATGTCTCTACAGTCATAGTGAGCTCTACAGGGTCGAATTCTGCGATCTGATAAGTCCAGTGGTCGATTGTCTTCTGCACCTCCTCATGATTGAAATTGTCGGGAGTCTTGCCCCAAAGCTGTTCGTAACCTTCGGCCGAAGTGCCTACTCCGCCACCACTTATGATATGATAGACAGGCGTATCGGTCATCTGTCCGCGGGCATAGAGATGATGATGACCGGAATAGTTTAGCACATGCTTGGGCGTGGACGACAGAATTGGCATTATCTCATTGAGCATCCACGGCGATACGTCACCTGAATACTGTTCGGCATAAAGCGGACGATGCTGTACACTCACGATGAAATCGACATTTTCATCGGCCGCAGCAGCCGCGATGACCTTGCGCACCCACATCTTCTGAGCGGCTGAAGGGTCGTCGGAGTCGAGCGCCACAAAGAGTGTGCGGCCTGCCAGATAAGCATAGTATGAGGCCGTGCCACTGCTGATGCCTGCGTAGGAAAGCGTGTCGTAACGGTAATGGCCTTTATACAAACGCAGGTCCGGATCTTCGCGATATTCGTGGTTACCTACTACAGTCATTGTGGGAAGTGAAGGCGATACCGACCTCGACTTGAACAGATGCACAGTCTCATACAGTTCGCTCAAGCCGCCGTCCACCTGGTCACCTACGTTCATTATAAAACTGATGTTGTCCTCAAACGGCGCGTCACCATATTTCTCAGCTACAGTCCGACGCGCTGCGTTGATCATCCACTCGTAATCCGAGCGCTCGTTGCGCTGGTGATCGCCTATCATCAGCACACGTATTTTCTTTTTTGAGCCAGGTGACGGCATAGTACGGAAGCGGTAAATGGCACTCGTTCCGGCCTTACTCTCTACGCGATAGTAATACACAGCATCTGGTTCAAGATTGTCTATAACAGCCGAATTCCAGTAGTATGTTCCGGCTATACGATTGGATCCGGCTTCCACCGACGAGGTCAGACTGCCTTCATCGCGACCGTATCTCACCACCGAGCCAGCACCGTCGGCCGAACTTTTCCAACTCACGCACACCGAACGCGAGGTATTCATGTAGATATACGGCACGGTCATGTCCGACCGTCCGTCAGGTGCTACAGTCAGACGTACAGCGTGATAGGTACCGTCATCTTTCGGGATATAATAGATGTCGGGCTCTGTGCGTTCCTGGCCGTCAATAAGTTTGCTGTCGCCATCGGTAATCCTGACTTCTGAGAATCCGGAAACCGTTTTCTGCGCAACAGCAGAATGTGAGGCAAACATCAGCATACATGCTGACACAATGATTGATCTGTTCATTTTCTGGTAGGTTTTTAGTGTTATGAATAATAGTTGTATTCTCCTGCCACGACACATTCATGCCGCGGTTTTCACGGTATATCGTATAAAGTAAAACAAAAGAAGGTCATTCGGAGTCAGACGAAGACCGAATGCAAATATAGCCATTTTCGGGCACAAAATATTCATCATGCGTCACATTTTTATCATTATAGCGTCGAACTGACGTTTTTCCTGCCGCCACAGAATGAACCAGACAGAAACTTGCTACATACCAATAAAAATGCATAAACATGCAAAGTAGCAAGTAAAATATTCTGACAAACGAAATCTGAAAACAATAATGGCAGTACATCATAAACAGAGCAGAAAGCCAATACAGGCAATAAGAAAACAAAGGAAAAACGCTGCGAGAAGACGACAGGCATACTTCCACGATACAGAAAAGGCTTAATCGCGCCACGAAACAGTCCATTTCATCGTGCAATAAAGGATATATCGGCGGGCGAAAAAGACTGTTTTACGATGCGAAACAGGCCTTACGGCGCAATGCGAAAAGGGAACACATCGCGCGGAAACGGCACAACAACCATATCAGACTGAATATCAGATATTTTCATTATTACTTCATAATCTGCGTATATGCGTGTTGTAGGCCATCCGTCTGCAATTAACGGTCTCTCGAGGAGTTGCCGTCCGTGCGATATGCATATTCTTATAGGAAGAACAAATAAACACGCTGAAAAACAACCGGAGACGAAAACTCTGCAGACGCATCTTGGAATCGTAGCCTCGGAAGAAGGCAGCCACGACCCGTACCTGTAAAAACGAAACAGGGAACCCGCCTCACGGCGAGCTCCCCATCCTGCTATTAACGCATTTGCTTTATCTCACAATAACTTTACGTACCTTTCCATCGGTCATTCTTACAATGTTCACACCACGCTCAGGCGCATCGAGGCGGCGACCGTCAATGGCATAGCGCGCACTTTCAGTAGCCGTGGCGTCAGCACCTGGACGACTGATGCCGGTGGTTGTGAGCACAGCCTCGTTGGAGTAAGCGCTCTCACCGCTGTCGTAAACTGCCGTAACCGTATATACGGCTTCGGAATGTCCGGCTTCGGTGTCGGTGAACTTATTGGTGGTCACAAGCTCTGTATTTATCTTGACATTGTCGCGATAGACGTTGTAGCCGAGCAGTTCTGCTGCTTCCTGGCTGCCGTCATAAGGAGCATATGTGAAGTCGTCGATCATTAGCATCACCACGCGGCGTACACATCGTACAGCGAAATAGCGCGCGCCTTCTGGCACGGTGTATGTGTACTTACGCCATCCGTCACTAACGGCGATGTGGTCGTCTTCGTTCAGTTTGACGAAGCTGTCGTGGTGGTTGTCTGTCGTAGAGTAATATACGTTTATCCATTCGCTGTCGTATGTAGCGGCCTTGGCATAGAACGATATTGTCTGCTGACGGCCGTCGAGGCGCGGAGTGATGAGCCAGTCATCGTTTTCAGCGGGCCAGTCGACAGACGGACACACGAGCATCTGGCTGCTTGCATCATTCACCGGCATAAAGGCGTCGTCCATGTTGCCATCAACCCATACACCGGCCTGTTCAATGTTGAACACCTGGAAGGCCATCGGCTCACCCTGATGCTCGTAGCTGTTGGGGATACGGGGCGACACCATGGTGGTCGATTTGTCGGCGTCGTAAACGTTCCACAGGCCGATATTGTCGATGATGAACGGCTCGTAATCCTCGAAATCGTCGGTCACAGTCTGCATTTCGCCATGCTCCACGGCCGGGATTGAGGCGGCAGCATTCCATGTGAGCGATGCATTACCGGGTGTTCCTGTAGCAGAAAGTCCGTTAACAACAGGAAGATCGGAGCGGCGCACAGATGTGGAAAGTGTCTCGGAAGCGTTATTTCCGTCGAATTCATCGGCATCATACTTCACGACAGCCTGCCATTCGTGGCTGTCAGCAACGGCATCGGCCGGTGTGGCTTTTACCTTATATGTGACGTTTACGGTATTGGCCGGCTCGACATCGGCTCCGTCGGCCGTGGCCACAACCTCACCGTCGCACACGAAATCAACCTTATAGCCTGCGGCTGTGTTACCACCACGGTTGAAGACAGAGGCTATATAAGTCACTTCATCGCCTATGCCGGCACGCTTATTGTCAACCGTGAACGATGTGATGGCAAGGTCGTTGACATATTCGGATTCGTCAATGCTTATGTTGTCAACGTACATATTGCGATATGCTCCGGCATCAGCTTCGGCCGTAGCGAGCAATCCGATATTCACGAACGAAGCTTCCTGCTTCGGCAGATTGACAACACACTCTACCCATCCGTCGGAATTCTCGTTCTGATAGAACACCGCATTGTCGATGTCCTGCCATTCGCCGCCATCGAAAGATATCTGAACCTGCAGGCGGTCGTTCACTTCTCCGTCCCACTCCGGGTCATACCATGGACTGCGTGCCTTGTAGAACCAGAAGCGGAGTTCGGGATTTACTGCACCGGAAAGATCGATGAGCGGCGACACATAGCGCGAACGAGCGCCATAATCAGCATATTTGGACTCGGCAACTATCATTCCATTGTCGCTGTCCTGCGTCATAACCTCTTCAAATTCGCCCATTTCATCGTCACCGATGGTATGCCATTCGAAGTCGGCTACAGTTCCATCCACATACCATGGAACAACTGGCTTCTGTCCGGCAAACGATTCTTTGTAGGGGAACACAAGCGGAACACCACTCAAAACTGACGATGACACAACCGGTTCACCGCTTTGGCCGCCTGCGACAGGCGTAATGGTGTAAGCCACAAGAGCCTGGCCGCGCTCCACGGGAACCTTGTCTGTATAGCTCTCACCCTTGTGCGAGGTTGCAATCACCTCATCGCCACGGGATATATTGTATGTCATGTTGTCGAAATCAACGTATCCGCCGTTGACCGAAGCAGCCGGAGCAGTCCACGTAACAGTGACGCTCTTGTCTGCATTGAGTTTTGCCACGGCGTTGGTGGCAGCCACCGGAGTGTCGAGTCCTACGAAAACTTTCTGTTCGGAAGCGGCACCCTCGCCCTCTGCATTTGCTGCTACAACACGATAGGTGTTGAATCCGTGAGCGGATTCTATGTCTTTCCATGTCAACGGTGTGCCTGGTTTCACATCTTTGTATGTCTTTACAGGCTCTTCGCCGCCATTGCGATAGATGTTGATATCAACATTTGCTGTCAGCGTCTCGTCTGTGGCAGTAACGTCAGGAGCCACAAACGACAGATCGGCCGACATACCACCAAGCTCCGCCGGAACAACTGTCAGACCTGCAACTGCACCAGGCACACCTGCCGAAGCGATGTCCGTCACAGACACATTATCTATGTCTATACGATGCATATTCGGCTGACTGTATGCGTAAAAGCCCAGACGGTAGTTTCCGTCAGCGTTGACATATATCTTCAGCGTCTTGGTTCCGGAGTCTGAAGAAGTGACATTATTATAATCGGCGAGCTCTTTGGTGAATGTTGAAGGTTCGGATGAAGTACCAAGAAAAACCTTCAGATTTTCCGGCATCGAATTTATTCCAAGATAGAACTTCAGTTCGTACACTCTTCCGGCAGAAAGATGGAACTCCGGAGAGATGCACCAGTCATCGCCCGGCAAGCCGGTCTGATAATCCAACATGTAGGCCGCCGCACCGTTGAGAAATTCCCATGTGCGTCCGCCGTTGTTATCAACAAGTGTCCAGCGGGCAAAATCGTCTTCGGTGTCGAAAGTCTCTCCAAACACTACATCACCGCTATCGGCACGGGCACCGCTTGCAGCCAGAGCCAGAAAAGCCGCAAACAGATGTCTTTTAATAAAAAAGCGTGGAATTCTGTACATTTGCTTTACTTTTAAAGAATTAACGTCACAAAATTACATTAATTCCCTTTTTATGCAGATGTCCGGCACCACTGCATTACCACTGCATATATATCGTCATCCCGCAATATCGGCAAGAAATTCGTGAATGCTCACACCCGGAGGCACACCGAGTTTCTTACGCAGTCGATGACGCGACGACTCGACACTCCGTACTTCGCGACAGGTAAGAGCGGAAATTTCCTTTGTTGACATACCTATGTGCAGATAGGCGCACAGACGCAAGTCTATCTTACTGAGATTGGGATAAAGCTGCGACAGACGATTGAGAAAATCTGGGTGCACTTCGTCGAAATACACTCTGAAATCCTCGCTCACAGGTTTATCGTTATAATGATGCAGGGCATGTATTATCTCGTTGAGCTTTGTGTGGTCCAGGTTCTTGTTTTTTGCCATTCCATCGCGAACTTCAGTTAATTCGTCGCATAATTTGCGGTGGAATTCGCTTATCGATGCAAGATCTATAGTGTAAGTGGTGAGCTGTCGGTTCTTGCTGTCCAGCTGATGGTTCATTTCCAGCTGGCGTCTTTCGTGCTCACGCTGTTCATAAAGCAGCAGTCTGTCACGCTGGAGATTTATCAGCCGGTTCTTGCGTCGGTCGGCACGGATGCGCAACAAAAGCAGAACAATGAGCACAGCAAGTATAACAAGAAACACGGCTACGATGCATACCATGAGCGTACGACGGCTTGCAATGGTCCGATAAATGTCAACCGATGCCTCCAGACTGCTGTTCATGTTTTTCAGACGTTCGGAGTCGTAGGCTACAAGAAGCTGCCGCAACTGCTCGTCGCTATTGTCACGCCAAACAGAATCACCCGTTTCCTCATACTTCAGAATATTGTGCAATGCCTCGATGGAATCGCCAAGAATGAACGATATGTCGGTAAGTTGCCTATAGGAACGTGTCTGTACCGTGAGCGGAGTTTCCGGCAGACGGACATGAATGAGCTTTACCGTACGTCGGGCATCACTCTCTTTGCCGAGCAAAGCCTTGACATAGGCAGTATTGAGCATTGTCTGAAGTATGTCAGGATTGAATTTCAATCCGGTCTGCAGGCGTGATGCTTTCGACAGTTCAGCATCCGCACGTGCATAATTGCCCTGCTTGCAGAACACTTCTGCACGGTTTGTATATATCAACGACTGCCCGAGCCTGTCACCGGACGATGTATATCTGAAAGCACTATCCATGTAACAAAGCGCTTCTCTGTACTTTTTTTGGTCGTAAAATACAAGTCCAAGATTATTATAATTATTGCGTATACTGGCAGAATCGTTCAAAGATATGTTTATCTTAAGAGCACGCCGTAGCAGATCCACAGCATCGGAAAAACGTCGGGAAGAATAATATATACCGAAGATATCGTTGCACAGACGCGCGTAACTGCGGTCGTCAGACAACGATTTAGCCGTTTTCATCGCACTGCGATACAGGCGCAGTGCCTTATCCAGGTCTCCAAGCGACTGATAATTTTCCGCTCTCAGACGGTTGACATCCATGAGTAGTTTTATGTCGGAATGATCCTTGCCGGTCATTGACAGACTGTCCGAAAGGCGGTTAAGCAGAAACAGCGCCTTGGCATTCTGTCCGTGTTCGGTCAGCGAAAGTGCTTTGAGATAAGTGCAATGGCCCTCGCTCTGAACCGGTTCAGCCGGAAGAACCGATGGAATGAAGAAAAAAAGAATGAAAACAACCGAGAATGACAGTCCTTTACAATACCTTACAACAATGTTACGACACTTTCCTGCACGACGGAAAGAATCGTAACAACAGATAGAATTTAGTTTTTCGTGAAAAAGCGGAATCATTTTCAGAAACTCAGAACATACGGCTCACACGTCTGACACCTTCTACCAGCGCGTCGATTTCCTCCTTCGTGTTGTACATGGCAAAGGAAGCGCGCACAGTGCCCTGTATTCCGTAGTGTTGCATCACGGGCTGTGCGCAGTGATGACCGGTACGCACAGCTATGCCGAGACGGTCGAGCAAGGTACCCATATCCAGATGATGGATGTTTCCGACGAGGAACGACACAACAGCATCTTTATGCTCCGAGGTGCCGAAAAGCGCGATTTCATCGATAGTGCGCATCTGTTCCATACAATAAGACGTCAGCTCTCGTTCGTGAGCAGAGATGTTCTCAATGCCTATTCCGTTCACGTAATCGAGTGCCACGGCAAGTCCGCGGGTAGCCACGTAATCGGGAGTTCCGGCCTCAAACTTGAACGGAAGATGCTCAAAAACTGTTTTCTCGAAAGTCACGCTTTCTATCATCTCGCCTCCACCCTGATATGGCGGCATGCGGTCGAGCCATTTCTCCTTACCATAAAGCACACCAATGCCGGTAGGACCATATATCTTATGTCCACTGAAAGCGAAGAAATCGCAATCCATATCCTGCACGTCCACCTTGAAATGTGGTGTGCTCTGCGCACCGTCTATAAGCACCGGCACGTCGTGTTCGTGGGCAATACGTATGATGTCCTTCACCGGATTTACCGTTCCGAGGACGTTGCTCACATGGGCTACACTTACAATCTTCGTGCGCTCGGTGAACAGACCGGCATACGCTTCCATGTCGAGCTCGCCCTTATCGTTAATAGGTATCACCTTGACGGCGATGCCTCGACGGGCTGCCTGAAGCTGCCACGGCACGATGTTTGAGTGGTGTTCCATCATGGAAACGATGATTTCATCGCCCTCCTTCATAAATGCGTCGCAGAAAGAGGATGCCACAAGATTGATGCTCTCAGTAGTTCCGCGGGTGAATATCACCTCCTCCGTCTTGCCGGCATTGATGAAACTGCGTACCGTCTCGCGCGCCGCCTCATGCAGTTCGGTAGCCTGCTGCGACAGATAGTGCACTCCACGGTGCACATTGGCGTTGGCATTGAGATACTCGTGGCGCATGGCGTCGAGCACACAAAGCGGTTTCTGCGTCGTGGCGGCATTGTCGAGATAGACCAACGGCTTATCATAGACAGTGGTGGAAAGTATCGGAAAATCCTTGCGGATAGTGTTTACATCGTATGCCATGATTTTGTTTTTATGATTGGAACATATTTATTTGCACAGACGACAGCCCTCACACTTGCACAATTCGCCGCGGAAGCGTTTCTCCACAAGATAATGCAGACGGTCGCGCAGCGGTTCGAGCGTAATCTTGTCGACCACTTCGTTGATGAAGGCGAACTCGAGCAGCAGACGGGCTTCCTTAACCGAGATACCGCGCTGGCGCATATAGAACAGCGCCGCGTCGTTGAGCTGTCCTACGGTAGAACCGTGAGAGCACTTCACATCATCGGCATAAATCTCGAGCATAGGCTGAGTGTACATGCGTGCTTCCTTTGTGGCGCACAGGTTGCGGTTGACTTCGTCGGACACTGTCTTCTGAGCACCCTCGCGAACAAGCACCTTTCCTGCGAAAGCACCAGTGGAATGGCCGTCGAGCACATACTTGTAGAGCTCATGACTCGTGCAATGCGATGCCTGATGATCGATGAGAGTGTTGTTGTCGATATGCTGGTTCTTGTCGGCGATGACGAATCCGTTGACGTTGCATTCAGCGCCCTGACCGCGAAGAGCAAGCTCCAGACAGTTACGCGTCACGCCGTTGTGCAGGGTTATGACGTTGTGGCTCACACGGCTGTCTGCCTGCTGATCGATATAGACATTGCTCACACGGTTGTTCAGATGATGCGTCTCCTCCATGCAATAAAGCTCAAGCGACGCATTTGCTCCGACATAAGCCTCCGTCACCTGAGTGGCGAGGAACCGGCGTTCGTCGGCTGTATGGTCGCAGAAAAGCAGCTTGGCCTCTGCTCCTTCGTCAAGAACGATGAGCACACGGCGGTTGACCATCAGATCGACATCGGCGCGAAGAATGTTTATCACCTGTATGGCGCGCTCCACCTTCACGTTGCGCGGCACGTGGACGAGCAGTCCGTCCTGGGCCAGCATTGTGTTGAGCGCAGTCACGGCGTCGGTATCCGTGCGGGCGATACGGGCGTAATATCTGGCGATGAAATCGGGATTTTCAGCGGCATAAGCGTTAAGCGAGCCCACATACACGCCTTCGGGAAGCGACGACTTGGGCAGCAGACGGCTATAAAAAGCATCGTTCACCACGAAATAGAGCGATGTGCTGAGGTTCGGGACATCACAGCGGAAAGCGTCGTAAGGATTCACAGGAATGTCCAGACGGTTGAGATTAAGACCGTAGTCCGGACTGAATATCTCGCTGATGTCGGTGTATTTGTATTTCTCCACCTTACGTGTGGGAAATCCGAGACGGCAAAAGTCGTCGAAGGCCTTATCGCGCACAGCGTTGAGAGCTGCGGCACTATGGCCGAACAACGCGTCGCGTCCCGACTTGTAAAGGTCTATATACTGTTTCTCACTTCCCATAATCACTCCTCTCCGATTTCAGCCTTGATCCAGTCGTAGCCTCTTTCCTCAATTTCCTTAGACAGTTCCGGTCCGGCGGTCTTGACTATGCGACCCTTATAGAGCACGTGAACCACGTCGGGTTTGATGATGTCGAGCAGACGCTCATAGTGGGTTATGACGATTGTACTCGACTCCGGTGTCTTCAGTTTGTTCACACCTTCGGCCACGATGCGCAGCGCATCGACATCCAGACCTGAGTCTGTCTCGTCGAGAATGGCGAGCTTCGGTTCGAGCATTGCCATCTGGAATATCTCGTTGCGCTTCTTTTCTCCGCCGCTGAATCCCTCGTTCACCGAGCGGCGTGTGAACTTGCTGTCGAGTTCAACAATCTTGCGTTTCTCGTTCATGAGCTTCAGGAAGTCGGCAGTCTTCAACTCCGGCAGCCCCTGATACTTGCGTTTCTCGTTAACGGCGGTCTTCAGGAAGTTGGTCATCGACACGCCCGGTATCTCCACAGGATACTGGAACGAAAGGAATATTCCCTCATTGGCGCGTTCCTCCGGCTTCATCTCCAGCAGGTTCTTGCCGTTGAAGAAGGCTGTACCAGCGGTCACCTCATAGAGCGGATTACCTGTAAGCACCGCGCTGAGAGTGGATTTTCCCGAACCGTTTGGGCCCATTATGGCATGTGTTTCGCCGTCCTTTATCGTAAGGTTGATACCTTTCAATATTTCTTTATCGCCTATTTTGGCATGCAAGTCTTTTATCTCTAACATAACTGTTTGTATTTCTGACGTAAGTGTTTATTATATTTATTATCATCCCACCGAACCTTCAAGCGAGACGCTCAACAACTTCTGGGCCTCGACGGCGAACTCCATAGGCAGCTTATTGAGCACTTCCTTGGCGTAGCCGTTCACTATCAGTCCGATAGCATGCTCGGTGGAGATGCCTCGCTGATTGCAGTAGAACAGCTGATCCTCGCTTATCTTGCTCGTCGTGGCCTCGTGTTCCACCACCGCCGTGTCGTTGTGTATGTCCATGTAAGGGAAAGTATGCGCGCCACACTCGCTTCCGAGCAGCAGACTGTCGCACGAGCTGTAGTTGCGGGCATTGTCGGCTCCCGAGGTGGCTCTCACCAGTCCGCGGTAAGAGTTCTGGCTGTGTCCGGCGCTGATACCCTTGCTTATGATTGTGCTGCGGGTGTTCTTGCCCATGTGTATCATCTTTGTGCCGGTGTCGGCCTGCTGATAATGGTTCGTCACAGCCACGCTGTAGAACTCGGCCTGCGAGTTGTCGCCGCGCAGTACGCACGACGGATACTTCCACGTTATGGCCGAACCGGTCTCCACCTGTGTCCACGACAGCTTGGAGTTTACGCCGCGCAGGTCGCCGCGTTTGGTAACAAGGTTGTACACACCGCCACGTCCGTTCTCATCGCCCGGGTACCAGTTCTGTACGGTTGAGTATTTCACCTCGGCATTATCCTTCACCACTATCTCCACGATTGCGGCGTGCAGTTGGTTCTCGTCGCGCATCGGGGCGGTGCATCCTTCGAGATACGACACGTAGGATGAGTCGTCGGCCACTATCAGTGTGCGCTCAAACTGACCCGTATTGCGGGCGTTGATGCGGAAATACGAGCTCAGCTCCATCGGACAGCGCACGCCTTTGGGGATATATACGAATGAGCCGTCGCTGAACACCGCGCTGTTGAGCGCGGCGAAGAAGTTGTCGCGATAGGGCACGACAGAACCGAGATACTCGCGAACGAGGTCGGGATGATTCTTTATGGCGTCGCCTATCGAGCAGAATATGATGCCCTTCTCGGCCAGTTTCTCCTTGAACGTGGTCTTCACCGACACCGAGTCCATGATGGCATCCACAGCCACTCCGCTCAGCGCAAGACGCTCCTCAAGCGGAATACCCAGCTTGTCGAACGTCTTCATCAGCTCCGGGTCTATCTCCTTCTTGCCGTCGTCCTTCTTCTTTGCCATCGGGTCGGCATAATAGGAAATGGCCTGATAGTCTATCTCCGGCAGATGGAGATGTCCCCACGACGGCTGCTTCTGCGTCTTCCAGAACTCAAATGCCTTGAGGCGGAAGTCGAGCATCCAGTCGGGTTCGCCCTTCTTCTGCGAGATGAGACGCACCACGTCCTCGTTAAGTCCTTTGTCTATTATATCCGTATGTACGTCAGTGGTGAAGCCGAAAGCATATTTCTGCTCGGCCACCTTGCGCACAAATTCATTCTGATTGTTGTTTTTGCTATCCATCTTTTCACACGGCCGGTCGCGGAAACCTTCCCTTCCGGCATTTGTTTATATCGTGCAAAGATAATAAAAAATAAATACTGTACATAAGTATTTCAATAAAAATCAATGTGTTGACGGCTCGCCTGACACGTCACAGGAAAAAGACACCATGCGCACCGACTTTTACACGGACGTCAATGAAGGCGGACAGGAACTTCAAAAGAGAAACTGCATAAATATGCAGGAATAAGAAACATGAATGAATATTTATACATCGATATCTTCACGAGAATCGAATATTTGCGAGCAGACGTCCGTCCGGTCGCAAATTCGCGAGTTTTGAGAGGGTTACGTAACGCGTTGTCACACAATACATTAAACAAAACTACAAAACAACAACGTCCGGAATACAATGCAAAAGAGGCCATTCCGGCATGCAAAACGGCCCATATCACGCCCTAATACAGTCTGTTTCATGGTGTGGAACAGACTGTTTCGCACCGTCATAAAGGCATTTTCGCAAACCACTTTCGAAAATTGAGCTGCGCCGACAAAATTCCGCGACGACGCGGCGATGCAGAAAGCACTATTTTGCAAGCCTCAGAGTGTTCTCAAATTTCTATTTCGCGAAAAATTTTTGTCAATTTTTTTTACTTTTGAATTTGTATATTTATGCAAAAACAAACGATTTCAACGGTATATCAGAACATAAGGCATCCGTTTGGAAACCCTGTCTCTGAACTATTAAAAGCTACGGTTATAACATCCGTCTTACTACTGTTGGGATTATGCGCAGCACGAGTCCCGGCCTCAGTGTTGCACAGTCAGAGCGATTCCATCAGACTGTCCATACGGCTGACGCGCTCAAGAAATGTCCGTCTGAGGTTTTCGGAAGACGAGCGGAAGGTTATGAACGTGTCGAAACGGGCGGGATCGAGCGCCGCCCACATGTGCTCGTCGGCAATGGCGGAAGGCTCAATCATAGTGCGCCAACTGTCAAAACGGGCGATTACATCGGGGATTTGTAGCTTCAGTTCCTGCCAGCGACGCTTCACAATGGCAACAAAATCAGGATCAGACAGCAGACGGTTGTACCACAACGCGTTGCGGTTGTAAAGACTGTCGGTAGTGAGCAGTCGCACGTCTTTACGGTTGAGACGCGCCGGACGCAGGTCGCCTCCGGCGTCCACTCCCACGGTGATGAAAGCAAGATCGAAATCCCAAACCGGCCCGGCAGTCAGCCTGCCGCCTTCATCACAATACATATAGCAGCTGCGCGGTCCGTTCGGCTCGGCGTTCTGTGCTATCTCGTGCACCAGCCACCAGTCAGCGAACGATTCGGCGTCGATATATTTATCGTATATTTCGCGCATGTTGGAACGGGAAGAATAGAGCGTTTGCTCGATTTCATCGAACATAAGGCGCGCCTTTTCCCTCATTTCGTCAGTCAGAGGGTCGGGCGATTTGATGTTGACCGGCAGTCGGCGACATGCAGTAACGAAACGCGGATCGCCGTCATCGTAGCTGTCGAGTTCGAAAAGAAAACCGCGGTTTTCATCGATTTCAACGCGGTTGAGCGCAACTCTCACCTGCTCGCAAAGCAGATAGCATCCCTGTGGCCGGCCGTTGACCACCACATCGACAGGCCGGCAATCGGGAGTCCAGGCCAGCGACGTGCGGCGTGCCACCTCAAGGGCAAGTATATTGCGCAGCTGGCTGTGGTCCATGAAATTGGCAAGCAGAGCCCAACGCTTGCCGGGAGCCATGCCGAGAATGGAGTGACGGCCGTCGAGCTTTATTGCATACGGTTTCTTCGGTTTGGCAAACGTGGAATGTCCACGCCCCTTGACATCGACGTTCTGCGAGCAAAAATCCACGGTTCCATCGGGCAGAACTATCCTTACAAGACAATCTTTTGTCCACACATCACGCGATGTTATGGCCGAAGAGTCGGGCGTATCGATATATATCACCGGCAAGTTGCCGGCCTTTGCCGAAACCGTGAACACAAGAAAATAGACGGACATAAGGCACACGCGCATAGCAAAAGAAGCACGCGAGAACCACAGGAGGAACATTCCGGCCGTATGCATGAGCTAAACCTGCTTGACATTAATGAGCCGCGACGTGTCGTAACCACGGCTACGGAGGTCTGAAAGTATTTTCTGCATAGTCTCATCGGGCAGACTGCTCGTGCGGCTCATTATCCAAAGATAGTCGGGCGAACTGCTTCCTATGACCACATAGCTGTAGTCAGGCGCGATGTCGAACACATAATAGTCGGCATAGAACCACAGAAAGAACGACACCTTCAGCTTGCCCTGCTCGGTGGAATCGGGCATTTTTGCCTTTCCCTTGATGCTTTTGTGCATGCCTTTGCGGTATCCGTCGTTGAGCACGTCGATGGTTCCGTCTGGCTTGAGTGTGTAGGTTGCCGTGACATGAGTCATGTCGCGCTCGAACAAATGGTCGTAACGGGCAATCTCAAACCACATTCCCTTAAAACGGTTCAAATCGAGCGATTTCACCGTAGAATTGTCAACGACCGACGGTTCGCTTTCCTTCTCACCGAATCCGACAAGTGCAAGAAGTTTTGAAAAGAATCCTTTCATAAGCCAATATCTTTTTTACATTATACTCGATTGTTCATACATTACAGAGACTTTACTCATATGGCGTACGGCAGACATCTGTCCTGCAACACCGGACCAGCACTTATGGCAGACAACGGCGCATTGCAGATACGAGGAAAAGCTGATGCAATGGCAACCGAAACGCACATACTGTTTTGTATAACAGCCGGGACGGACTGCATCTTACGTTCTACAAATATAATGAAAAAATGGCGTATATTGCAGCGAAACCGCGTAATATGTGTTACACACAGCCTTCCATGCGAAACAAGAAACTGTATTTCCCATAATTGCCGTACTTATTAAAAGAAAGTCATCCGGTGGTGATATAAAATCAGGATACTCCGGTACGACAACCGATGAAATGGATATATTTCAGGATTTTAGTCATAAAAAACACCGGGAAAGCATCCTTTAAAGATACCTTCCCGGTGTAAGTATGATGTTATTCTATGAATTCCGGTCTGCTTTGTGCAGAACTCCCGATCAGAGTTTCTGCTGTACTTCAATCTCGGTGAATGTCTCGAGAATATCACCAACCTGAATATCATTGAAGTTAACAAGGCTGATACCGCACTCAAAGTTGGTTGCAACTTCCTTAACGTCGTCCTTGTAACGCTTCAGAGCGTTGATGTCTGCTGTATGAACCACAATTCCGTCGCGAACGACACGTGCGCGGTCGGTACGGTGAACCTTTCCTTCTGTGACATAAGCACCGGCAACAGTTCCGACCTTTGATATCTTGTAAACCTCGCGTACTTCCACCTGACCGGTCACAACTTCCTTCTTCACCTTGTCGAGCATACCCTCCATGGCTGACTTAACGTCGTCGATGGCGTCGTAGATGACTGAATATGTGTTGATTTCAACACCGTCCTGCTCGGCCTGTTTGCGTGCTGCTGCTGACGGACGAACCTGGAAGCCGACGATGATGGCGTCGGAAGCATCGGCCAGTGTGACATCGCTTTCGGAGATCTGACCTACTGCCTTATAGATAACATCCACCTTGATCTTCTCTGTAGAGAGCTTGATGAACGAATCGCTGAGCGCTTCGATACTTCCGTCGGTGTCTCCCTTGACGATGATGTTGAGCTCTTTGAAAGAACCAAGGGCGATGCGGTGGCTGATATCGGAGAGCGTAAGACGTTTCTGTGTGCGCAGTCCCTGCTCGCGCTGGAGCTGCAGACGCTTGTTGGCAATGTCGCGAGCTTCCTGCTCAGTCTCCAGAACGTGGAATGTATCACCGGCTGTCGGAGCACCGTTCAGACCGAGAATGATTGCCGGTTCAGCCGGTCCTGCACTCTCTATACGGCTGTTACGCTCGTTGAACATGGCTCTGATACGGCCGTAGTTGGTTCCTGCGATGACATTGTCGCCCACTTTCAGCGTACCGTTGGACACGAGTACGGTTGACACATAGCCGCGGCCCTTGTCGAGTGAAGACTCGATGATGGACCCCGTAGCCTTGCGCGCAGGATTTGCCTTGAGGTCGAGCATCTCGGCTTCGAGCAGCACTTTCTCGAGCAACTCCTTCACACCGATACCTTTCTTTGCGCTTATCTCCTGGCACTGGTACTTTCCGCCCCACTCCTCTACAAGCAGATTCATGTTGGCGAGGTCCTCACGTATCTTGTCGGGATTGGCTCCCGGTTTATCAATCTTGTTTATGGCAAACACCATCGGCACGTTGGCTGCCTGTGCATGAGCAATAGCCTCCTTGGTTGTAGGCATCACACTGTCGTCCGCAGCGATGATGATGATGGCGATATCGGTTACCTGTGTACCACGTGCACGCATGGCTGTGAAGGCCTCATGTCCCGGAGTATCGAGGAAGGTTATGCGTCGTCCGTCCTCCAGTTTCACGTTATAGGCACCGATGTGCTGTGTGATACCGCCCGCCTCACCGGCGATAACGTTTGTCTTGCGTATGTAGTCGAGCAACGAAGTCTTACCATGATCGACGTGACCCATGACTGTAACGATCGGTGCACGCGGCACAAGGTCGTTCTCGTCATCCTCAGTCTCGGTGATGGCTTCCTGCACTTCGGCACTCACATATTCGGTCTTGAATCCGAATTCCTCAGCCACGAGGTTGATGGTCTCTGCATCCAGACGTTGGTTGATCGACACCATGATGCCGACACTCATAAGTGTTCCGATGACCTGGTTGACGGAGATGTTCATCATGTTGGCAAGTTCGCTCACGGTGACATACTCGGTCAGCTTGAGCACCTTGCTCTCCTTGCGCTCTTCGAGACGCTCCTCGTTAAGCTTCTCCTGCACAGCCTCACGCTTCTCCTTACGGTACTTGGCACCTTTCTTGTTCTGGTTCTGCTTGTTGGTAAGTCTTGCAAGCGTTTCCTTAACCTGGCGTGCAACGTCCTCCTCATTCACCTCGATGGGCTTATGATTACGGTTCTTGTTCTTCTTTTTCTTTCCGGCGCCGGCCTTGTTGTCGGCAGCGCGCTGCATGTCCTGCTGAGATGCGGCATTGATATCCACTCTCACTTTGTTGATGCGCTCGCGTTTCTTCTTCTCGCCGCGCTGCTGCATCACTTTCTCCTCACGCTCCTTGCGTTTCTCTTCTTTTGTCTTTTTCTTCGGACGTGTGCTCTGATTGAGCGAGTCGAGGTCGATACGTCCGAGCACATTCACCTTAGGAGCATTCAGGATTTTCTTCTCACTCTTGGTCGTAAAGATGGTGGTAGTGGCCTTGGCGCCCTCTTCGGCATGCTGTTTTTCAGCATCCTCCTTCTTCTCAGGCTCAGTCTTCACCACTTCCGGCTCTGCCTTCACGACATTCTTTTCCGGTTTTGCTTCTTCAATCACGTTGTCGGTATTATTTTTTTCACTTTCTTCAACGGGTGCATCGACGGCAGCCGGTTTTGTTTCTGCTGCCGGAGCATCAATGGTTTCTGTTACTTTAGGTTCTTTTTCTTCAACGGGTTTCACCTGACTGACGGCAACAGCCTGGGGTTCCTTAGCCTTTTCCGCATCAGGCGCAGAACTGTTCTTCGCGGCAGCCGGTCTGTTGATGCTGTCGAGATCTATCTTGCCCAATGGCTTGTATTGCTGCTGTTTAGCAGCAGTGAGAAGTTTTTCCGCACGCTGTTCCTTCGGTTCCTGCGCACGCTTCTTCTCCTTCGGCTTCTTCAGCAGAAGTTTTTCGGCCTGCGTTCTTACTTCCTTGTCCTGCTGGAACTCATGCATAAGGGCCTGATACTGCTCGTCGTTGAGCTTAAAGCTCGGTTCCGGCTTCACTTCGCCCAGTTCACTTCTCTTTTCGAGGAACTCCACTGCCGTCTGGAGTCCGATATTCAATTCACGTAATGCTTTATTTAACCTGATGCTCATATTTTATTTTTTCATGATGCACACGCCGCGAAGTATTTGCCAAACAGACGCGACCGATGCATTTCTCTATTCTTTCTTCTAAAATCCGTATAACTAATCAGCTGATTTATAACTGCAAGGCGCAGCCCGCATCATTTGCGGACCACGCTCTGCCTCACTATCCTTCAAATTCTGCCTTGAGAATTCTGAGCACGTTGTCAACGGTCTCTTCCTCAAGGTCGGCCTTCTCGACAAGCATCTCACGCGGCGCGTTGAGCACGGCCTTCGCAGTGTCGAGTCCGATAGAACGGATGGCGTCGATCACCCACTGGTCTATTTCGTCGGAGAATTCGTCGAGATAGATATCCTCGTCGGCCTCGTTGTCGTCGATCTCTCTGAACACATCGATGGTGTATTCGGTAAGCATCGAAGCAAGCTTGATGTTAAGTCCGCCACGTCCGATGGCCAGGCTCACTTCCTCAGGTTTGAGGAACACCTCTGCCTTGTGGTTCTCCTCATCGATATTGATGCTCGAAACCTTTGCCGGGCTGAGCGCGCGCTGGATGAAGAGTTTGGTGTTGGCGGTATAGTTGATGACGTCGATGTTCTCATTGCACAGTTCGCGTACGATGCCGTGCACACGACTTCCTTTCACTCCGACGCAGGCTCCTACCGGGTCAATGCGCTCGTCGTAGCTTTCAACAGCAATCTTAGCTCTCTCTCCCGGCATGCGCGCAATCTTTCTGATAGATATCAATCCGTCGGCAATCTCAGGCACCTCAGCCTCGAGCAGACGCTGGAGGAAAACGGGGCTTGTACGCGAAAGGATGATCTTCGGGTTGTTGTTCTCGTTGTCCACACGGTGGATGACGGCTCTGATGGTCTCACCCTTATGATATGTGTCGCTCGGAATCTGCTCCATCTTGGGAAGTATGAGCTCGTTGTTCTCATCGTCCACCACGAGCACCTCGCGCTTCCACACCTGGTAAACCTCACCGGCGATGATCTGTCCCACGCGGTCCTTATATTTATTATAAAGCGAATCGTGCTCCAGTTCGAGTATCTTGGAAGCCAGAGTCTGGCGCAGATTGAGGATGGCACGGCGTCCGAACTTTGTGAAATCGACGCGTTCCGAAACATCCTCACCCACTTCGTAGTCAGGCTCAATCTTTCTTGCCTCGGTCAGAGATATCTGTTTGTTGTCGTCCTCCACCTCGCCGTCGGCCACAACCACGCGATTGCGGTATATCTCGAAGTCGCCCTTGTCAGGATTGACAATGACGTCGAAGTTCTCGTCGCTGCCGAATATCTTGGCAAGAACGTTGCGGAAACTCTCCTCAAGCACGCTCACCAACGTTGTACGATCAATGTTTTTCGTCTCCTTGAATTCCTTGAAAGAGTCGAACATGCTCACGACCGTTTCTTTTTTCATTGCTGCCATAGCTTTATTTGAAGTTTATTAAGTATTTTGTATATTTCACTTTGTCCATTTCGTACGTGTGGTCAACCTCGACAATCTGCGGACGCTTCTTGCCCTCGACCTTCACTTTCTCGGCCACACTCACAACGAACGTGTTGCCATCGACGCTTTTCAGCACGCCCTTGACCTTGCGTCCGTCGCCGTCGAGCACTTCGACTTCCTTGCCGACAAAGCACGCATACTGCTGCGGCACTTTGAATGGTTGGCCCAGTCCGGCAGATCCTACCTCAAGTTCATAATCTTCCTCGTCGCGGCTGAGATGGTCTTCTATGAAACGGCTCAGCTCCACGCAGTCTTCGATCCACACACCGTCGGCATGGTCTATTTCCACCACGATTTTATCATCCGGGCTGACTTCAACATCGACAAGAAAATAGTCCTTGTCCTCCAGCCACTGTTCTACAATACCTTTTACGACGTTTTTGTCTATCATATATCATTGATTAAATAAAATGAGGAGCTCTGTATCGGAGCCCCTCATTCCTCTGAATGCTGCAAATTTACGAATTATTCCGCATGTGCACAAATATTTTACGCCTTTTCTGCAAAAGCTTTGCAAATTAATCCACTATAAGACACACAGTTGCGGAGCTAATACCGCCAATCAGAAAACCTCCGGTCACAGAACCGAATAATCATGCTGACGGGCGAATAAATACATAACACCAACTCCACGAAAATGTTTCCTATGGTTACACAAAACAACATGGGGCACTTACAATTTTTCAGTATCCTTCGATTTTTTCGTCCGAGTTTTCTGTTCTACCCCTAAAAATAAGCGAATATTTGCGGACAGACTCTCAGTCGGACGCAAATTCGCGAATTATAAGAGATTATCACAAAACATTGAATGTCAAGCAATTACACTCGGCAACCATTTTTCCCTGCTGCAATAAGCGCCATTTCAGCATGTGATTAAGTACATATCAGAGGCTGAAATGCTTAATATCACACCCTGAAACAGACGTAACCGGAAGCTGAAACAGGCTTAATCGGAGTGAAAGACAGACTATACGGCACTGCGCTGCGGTATATACGGTATGGCAGTAAAGCCCGGACGGGCCTTCGGGATGCCGTACTTAACATTTCTTCACACCTCTTTTGCGAAAATATTTTGTCAAAAAAAAGTCAAGAAAAACTGTAA
>USDT01000021.1 GCA_900553465.1 uncultured Prevotella sp. | reverse complement strand
TGCCGATTCTATGTTTAATTTTAATTTATCGGTAAAAATTTACCGAAGTATTGATCTATTATTACCTTTATAAAAGTATTATAAACACCACTATTTTTACACCCATATAATATAAAATTCATTTGATAGTGTATCACCTGATGATTATTTTCCTTACAACCGATGTTTTTGACTTTACATCTTCTACTCTAAGTACATAACATCCAGATGCTAACTCCTTAACATAATGTCTGATATTCTTTCTGTCATCTACCACCCGACCATCAATCGCACATATAACAACACTGTAATCAGTTTCATTTTCTATTTCGACAATGTTGTTATACACCTTTATATTAATATCCTTCATCACATCAGAAGATATTCCAGTATGCGGCAACCCGGTCTTACGGCCTTTGCATTGTCCAAAACTGTTCAATGCCACACAATAGACATAATTTCCATAATCACCCAATGCTATCGTATATTCATCGCATGTGCCTGCATAAAACACCGTATCAGTATAAACATTAACATGCGGACCGCCCGGTTCATAAACATAAAGAGCGGCATAATCATAATTGTCTATGTCGAATGAAAGCCGTGCATAAGGCGACATATCATCACCTTCCACATTCCATACATCAAGCACATTTATCTTCGGTTCACCGGGCAACACATCCAGTTTATAGTCAAAACGGTATGACAACATAAATTGTCCATGACTGTCATGCCGGTATGCCTTTGCTATGAAACGGCACATGCCATCTGTAGGCCAGCTCTGATTACCCCAGCCGTCACCACCAATGCAGATCGAATTTCCAGTCTCTGCATCCTGCTCAAACTTACATTCCAGCGATTCAGGTGTTACATTAAACATATACGAATTATCTCCGTCCATACGCGTACACAATTCCCTGCACTTATCATCAATATATAAATACCACTTTATCGAATCTGTTTTACTTGACTGATCATCAGAAAGCGTCATCGTGATGCAATCCTGTCCGTGCAGGACATTTTCCCCGACAACACCATCATCAGGATCTTCATTATCATCACCGTCATATATTGAAACAAAACATTCTTTCCCTGTAAAGAAGCATCCTTGTATCAAACGACTGGCTGAACCGTATTCATTTTCCAAAGAAACGTCTATGTAAGCATTAAGACCAACTGTCAATCCTGAAACATGTATTAAACCACCATTGAACGCATACTCATGTATACTTCCTGAATCATCCGACACCAACACCGTTCCTTTCGTCGCTCCGCGTTGCCGTATCATAATATCAAGTCCATAAAGACCATCTCCGGTCCCCGTGATATTTGAAACACAGACATCTTCTATAAGCGGCCTCGTCTCAAAAGTAAGAGGAAAATAATATTCTGTTTCAGAAAACTTTGCCGTGACCCGTGCCTGTAAACATCCATACTCATCCATAGAGTTGACAATGACAGAGGGCTCTACATGAAATATACTGCCATTATAGGTGCTTACAGTGCGGTAAACTCCCGACTTCTTGTCGTATATCTGATATTCCCAGTCTGCGGAAGCGGCACTACCGGTAATGGTATCGCGCAACGTGAAATCATAACTCTTGTATAACGAGCCATAACCCAACGCATCTATACTGTCACAGAATATATATCTGTCATGTTTGTAAACATCCCATCCTATTGCATGCAACACATTCAGTGTCTCATGATTTACAGATAGTCTTTGCGACAAGTCATGTATCGGATACTCTAAAATATTGTCACATCCAAGCGAGAAATACACACCACTTACACCCAGTATGAATCCGTCAGGATCGTACATATCATACACGAAACCGTCACATTTCAACCTTACATCTTTATTTGTAAAGAAACGTTCAAACTCTTTTCCTTCAGCATCTTTCAGCTCGGCAAGACTTTGTTCACCGTTATAAATCAGTCTGTCAAAAGCAGATGGTATGTGATTGACGGCAAAACCGACACCCGACGCACGTTCCACCAAAGACGAACCGAAGCCGAGCACATGACCGATATGGCGCATAAATCCGCTCAACAGACACACAGAGCCATTATACCCATCGTCATACTGCCACGATGAATCCCAGTCTATACCGGCATTAACCATTATAGTATCATTAACAGGAATGCCATACGGAAATTCCTGACTGTAGAGATTGTCAGACAAGGATGTGTCTTCAGACTTCCTGCTGTATGTCACACGTGTTGATATAGCAATGTCAGGCTTCATGCTTTCAGACACTGATACATAAAAAGAAACAGGAACCTTTATGTTTATCTTGTCTTCCCATACATCCAAAGCCAGTTTCAGACAATGTCTCACACCGTCTGTCATAAAACTGTTATCATCGTAGCTGACAACAAACTTTCCTAATCTTGATTTTATAACACCTTTGCTTCTTGCGGCATTGCTTTCCTTTTTCAACAATGTCTGTCTCCGTGGCACATTCTGAGATATACGGTCTGAATAACAGACTACCGTTTTTTCATCACCATTGGTCTGAGCTTTTACTAATGAGAGACAGGCCAAACATATTAAAAGCAAAATACCTCTGAGTTTCATACTTACCTCGTTTTTGTGTTAATCAATGCTGATCAGATGTTTTTCTTAAATTCAGTTGAAGCCGTATATCCGATTTGACAGATTATGATTTCATTAATACAATGTACTCAAATAGTAAATATTATACTGTTTTCAAGAACGTCGAAATTTGGGAAATATTATGAATTATAGTTAATAATATATTCTTAAATGGAACATTTCTGTTGCATACGCCGTTATGTAAGTAAATTTCCAGATATTAACACAAGGAGCTTAAATACGCCATATCATCCAACTTTCTGCATATTTATGCAGTTTTCGTAGTAAAAAATTTTGACAAAAATTTTTCTCAAAATAGAAAAACGGAGGGCAACGGAAAAGGCTTTATCGCATGAAGACGGTCATGACGTCCAACCGTCTTATCATCCGCAGCAAGCGCTTCCGGCGACGGACTGAAACAAAAGAGCCCGAATCGCCTCCTGATATAGCCCGAATCTGCACACGATATCGCCCGTTTCAGCCCCTGAAATGGGCTGTTTTGCCCCCTGAAAAAGACTGTTTCGCAACACAAAATAAGTCGGTCCGCGATGCAATAATCCGTAAGCTGTTGATTGTCAGATAAATGCGCAAAGTGCTCAAAACTCGCGTATTTGCGACCGAACGACCTGTTGCTCGAAAATATTCGAGTTTTGAGCACTTACGCTGAATATTTATGCATTATACAGAACAGATAATTGTATATTTATACAGAACTGTGGAAGCTGTTAAATTCGGCACAGATAATAATAAACTGACATAAACAGTACTCGCATGCAACCGGCATATGGCATGTGAACAACGTGGAAGCCAATCAATGAAACATAATGGACTGATTGTGGAATATATTTACTACATTTGCACATAAATTAATAATACAGACATGACACTGCCCGAAGAATTCATAAAATACACGCGGGAGCTGATGGGAGACGACAGGTTTGAGTCGCTCGCAACCGGCCTGAAGGATGAAGCACCGGTGAGCATCAGACTGAATCCGCTGAAGTGTGACATCGCCCACACCGCAATAATCGGAAAGAGGAGCGACGTGGCATGGTGTCCTACGGGAGTGTATCTGAACGAAAGACCGAACTTCACGTTCGATCCGCTGCTGCATGCCGGGGCATACTATGTGCAGGAAGCATCGTCGATGTTTGTGGCACACGTGTTGCGACAGACGGTGACCGGCAGTGTGAGAATGCTCGACTTGTGTGCCGCTCCCGGCGGTAAATCGACAGCGTGCCGCACATTCCTGCCTGAGGGCAGCCTGCTCGTAAGCAACGAACCCGTCAGGACGAGGGCAAACATTCTGAGCGAGAACATGCAGAAGTTCGGCCATCCGGACGTTATTGTGACCAACAACTATCCGCGAGACTTCAGAAAGTCGGGGCTCATGTTCGACATCATACTGGCCGACGTGCCGTGTTCCGGCGAGGGAATGTTCCGCAAGGACGAAGGCGCGATAAGCGAATGGAGTGTGCAGAATGTGGAGAACTGCCGCCGGTTGCAGCGCGAGATTGTGAGCGATATATGGCCGTGTCTGAAGCCGGGCGGCCTGATGATATACTCCACATGCACGTTCAATGCCCACGAGGACGAGGAGAACGCGGCATGGATAGCCGAAGAGCTGGGAGCGGATTTCGTTGAGATAGCCATCAGTCCGGAGTGGAACATCACGGGACCATTGGTAGGCGACAATACGTCATACCGCTTTCTGCCCGGCACGAGCGAGGGCGAGGGACTGTTCATGACCGTACTGAGGAAACACGGACAGCATGACACGCCAGCGAAGGCATCCGCAAACAAAAAGCAGAACAGAAAAACAGACAAGACTGTGAGCCTTCCGCTGACCGGCAGCGACGACTTCGAGACAAGAGAGAGAGGCGACCGTCTGGTGGCAATACCGAAGAAATGGGCCGACGTGTATGACGCCGCTGCAAAAGGTCTGAACGTGATTCATGCCGGAATAACCATCGGAACGCGCAAAGGGAAGGACATGGTGCCCGACCAGTCGCTGGCTCTTTCGACACGGCTCGACCGCAACAGATTTGCCAGTGTAGATATAGACTACACGCAGGCAATAAACTTTCTGCGCAAGGAAGCGGTGCCCCTACCCGACGGCACGCCCAAAGGCTTCGTGCTGCTCACGTACAAAGGCATGCCGCTTGGATTTGAGAAGAACATCGGCAACCGCGCCAACAATCTGTATCCGCAGGAATGGAAGATAAAGAGTCAGCACATTCCGGAACAAAACGAAATCATCATCAAAAGAAATGAAACAATATCTTGACCTGCTCGACCGCATTCTTACGGAGGGCACAAAAAAGACTGACCGCACGGGAACAGGAACACTTAGCGTGTTCGGACACCAGATGAGATTCAATCTGGAAGATGGTTTTCCGTTGCTAACCACAAAAAAACTGCATCTGAAGTCGATAATATACGAGCTGTTGTGGTTTCTCAAGGGCGACACCAACGTGAAATATCTTCAGGAACACGGTGTGAGAATATGGAACGAATGGGCCGATGAGAATGGTGACCTCGGACCGGTATACGGCCATCAGTGGCGTTCGTGGCCCGACTACAACGGCGGAACGATCGACCAGATAAGCAATGTCATAGACCTGATAAAGCATCATCCTGACTCACGGCGCATGATGGTGAGTGCATGGAATCCGGCTGAGGTAGACCAGATGGCGCTGCCACCGTGCCACTGTCTGTTCCAGTTCTACGTGGCAGATGGCCGCCTTTCGCTGCAACTCTATCAGCGTTCGGCCGACACGTTCCTCGGTGTGCCGTTCAACATCGCCTCATACGCGCTACTGCTTATGATGATGGCACAGGTGACGGGACTGAAAGCCGGCGACTTCATACATACAACCGGCGACACACATCTGTATCTTAACCACCTTGACCAGGCCCGTCTGCAACTCACACGCACACCGCGACAGCTGCCGAGAATGATTCTGAACAAGGACGTGAAGAGCCTGTTCGACTTCAAATATGAAGACTTCTGTCTGGAAGGATACGACCCGTGGGACCACATAAGCGCGAAAGTGAGCGTATAACATTAACAAAAGAACATACAGAACAATGAGCATAAGCATCATAGCTGCCGTGGCGCGTAACCGTGCCATAGGCCATAACAACAAACTGCTGTACTGGTTGCCCAACGACCTCAAGCGTTTCAAGGCACTCACCACAGGCCATACCATAATCATGGGACGCCGCACATTCGAATCATTACCTAAAGGTGCACTGCCCAACAGACGCAATGTGGTACTGAGCCGCAGCGACAGCGAGTTTCCGGGATGCGACAAATACTCGTCGCTGGAAGAGGCTCTGAACAACTGCAAGGAGGACGAGGACGTGTTCATCATAGGCGGAGCGAGCGTTTACGAACAGGCAATGAAATTTGCAGACAGACTCCTGCTCACCGAGATTGACGACACTCCGCAGGAAGCCGATGCCTTCTTCCCCGACTACTCTGACTGGACTCTCACAAACAGAGAGAGCCACCAGAAAGACGAAAAACACTTGTTTGAATATTCTTTCGCCGATTACGAAAGACCATAAAAAACTTGTCCGGCCATGAGCAGCGCCAGATGTACATGCTGCTCTAAGGTCGGACATTTGTCAAAATCTGAAACAATACAGCTCAGCCTTATTCTTCCTCCTCTTCCTTCGATACAAGAATGTTTGATATCGGCACCTGACGGTTGATTGCAGCATTGAATGATATTATTGTCTCGCTGCGTGCCAAGCCCAGAGGTTGAAGCTTGTCGTGAATAATATCAAGCAGATGGTGGTTGTTGAAAGCATAGATTTTGATGAACATGTCGAAACCGCCTGTGGTGTAATGACACTCCACCACCTCCGGTATCTTTCTCAGTTCGTCAACCACTTCGCCGAAACGTTCAGGATCCTTAAGACACAATCCGATGTAGGCACACGTATCATAACCTATCATTTCCGGATCGATGATGAACTGCGAACCCTTCAGAATGCCAAGACTTGTCAGTTTCTGAATGCGCTGATGTATTGCCGCACCACTCACATTGCATACCCTCGCCACTTCAAGAAACGGTATGCGGGCATCATCGGCAATAAGTTTCAGGATCTTTTTATCCAATAAATCTAAACTGTGATATGCCATTTTAATTTATATTTTGCGCAAAGATAGGATAAAATGATGAATATAACAACAAATTCATATCATTTTTCTGTTAATTTATCATTCACGCCTGTAGCAGAGAAACTGACTCTGCGCACGCCTGCCTCGCGCAAAGCCTGACGCACATCGCTGATTATCCGCATGTGTGTGGAGCGGTCGGCCTTGACCGAAACCATGACGCGGTCGCGCTCGGATGGCATAATTGATGCCATCTCATACGTCATATAATCTGTTATGTCAGCCGGTGTGACAAACTTGTCATTGAGCTGTATGCGAGTCACGCCGCCATTGTCAGAATCTGAGACAGACTTTTCGGGCACACCTATATATATATAATAAATGATGTTTTTCTTCGAAAGGCGCGTCAGTTCGCTGCCGTTCGGAACGTGGTATTTCACTTTCGGTGTGACAGTCCGCATGTGTGTGACCATCATAAAGAAGAAAAGAACGGTGAATATAAGGTCCGGAAGCGATGCGGTATTCAGCATCGGAACTTCAGGCCTGCGGTGTCGCCTAATCTGCATGCTGCGTTCCTCCTTCCTTATCGTATATTTCGATTATGCGTTGCGGGCAACGGCTTCTCACATAATCGCGTTCGTCCTGATTACAACGGCCGTAAACGCGGCCGAAATGTTTGATTGCCACGTCGTTGCGCACCATGGCATAGGCGGCGGCAATCTCATTCTGTAGTCTGAAGTAAGTGTCGTAGGACGACGCGGGATCTGCATCTATGCCGATGGAATGATTGTCGCCGTGGCTTACAATGAACTTGCGTATGTCGTCACGAAGATTGTCTGTAGATACCGCAGTGTCGTTAAGAAGAAGCTGATCGGCCGATGTTATTCTAAACATCATCAGATTCTCGCGGGCCACAACAGGGGCCTCGGTCTGGTTTTCAGTGTCGGCGGGAGGGAGCTGACGTATGAGCCCCTTGTCCGAATCCATGGAAGTCGTAACAAGGAAAAACGTCAGCAACATGAAAGAGATGTCGGCTGTTGACGTGGCATCGAGCTTCGGAACCGTATGTCTCCTTCTTCTTATCAGCATTTATGGTCTTTTTTTCTGAGATAACGTGTCGCTCCAAACACAACGGCAGCAACCGAAAGGACTAGCATCACAATGATGGAGCTGACGAACATGTCAGCAATTTTGAGCCAAAAGGCGTCCTGATACTTCTCGCCATTGATATTAATAGCATCGCCGGAACCCAATATAAAGGTGACAATGAGAAGCAACACAGTGAACACAGTAATGACCGAAGCAATGCGTGCGACATGTATGCCGTTGACAATGCCTTCAGAACCGCCGCGCTTACGAATGCTTATGACAAGCGCAGCAAGGCCGACCACTACTGAAGCTACAACGAAAAAAACGACAAAACCCACAAGCATGCCCGTAAACTGCGGGGCATTGTATTCCGGATTGTCTTCAAACGGTTGGTCGTATCCGACAAAATAGAACAGACAGAACACAACCGCTATCACAGCTGTGAGAACATAGAGAACCCGATGTGAGAGCTTCTCTGTGGAATATTGCCGCATACCTTGTTTCATTTCTTCAATTTGTATTTCGCAATCGCATCAAGAAGTGTTATGGCACTTTCTTCCATCTGCGATACTATATGGTCGATTTTTGAAATGACGTAAGTATAGAACAGCTGCAGAATCAAAGCAACGATTATACCGAAGATTGTTGTTATGAGCGCAACTTTCATACCGGCGGCAACTGCAGTGGCGCTTATATCACCCGCCTGCTGTATGTCACCGAAAGCCATAACGATGCCGATCACCGTACCGAGGAATCCGAGTGACGGAGCCATGACAATGAACATCGTGATCCACGAGCAACCTTTCTCTAGATTGGCCGACTGTACCGAACCGTATGAAGCGACCGAACGCTCTACATTCTCGATTGATTCGTCGATACGCAGAAGGCCCTGATAACAGATGGAAGCCACCGGACCACGTGTATCGCGACACTGGCTCTTGGCGCCCTCAATATCACCCGACTCCACTTTCTCGCTGAGATCGGCCATGAACTTCTTGGCATTTATCTCCGACAGACTGAGATATATAATGCGCTCGATGCAAAAAGCCAGACCAATGACAAGCACAAGTGCCACAAGCGACATGAACGCCGCGTCGCCCTCAATGAACTTTGTCTTAAGCACTTTGTGGAAGCCCTGACTTTCGACAGGCACAACAGCCGATGCGAGCAATGCACTGTCTGACTCACTCAACAAATCGTCTGACATGCCAGAAACACTGTCGGCAGCAACCGCTGCAACGGATTTGGCTGAAGCACTGTCAACCGGTGATGCAAGACAAACGACATTAAGAAAGAATACGGATAAAAAAGCTATTGCAAAACGTGCAATGATTGTTTTCATACGGACGTATTTTTGTGAAGCGGAAAGAGGGGGATTCGAACCCCCGGTACGCTTTTGACGCACACACGCTTTCCAGGCGTGCCTCTTCAGCCACTCGAGCACCTTTCCATTGAAACCGACTGCAAAAGTATTGTTTTTTTGATTATTTCAGCAGTTTCTCCTTGTATTTTAAAGTTCTTTAATGTTTTACAGATTAAAAACAGCCCTTACATTATCATTTGTCTGCCGCATAACCTCATCGTCAGAAACATTATAGCATCCGGCGAGCATACTTATAATATATGTTATAAAAGAACTTTCGTTACGCTTGCCACGCATAGGTACAGGTGCCATATAGGGCGCATCGGTTTCGAGAACGATGCGATTGAGCGGTACCGTTGCCGGCAGTACTGTCGGCAGATTGCTCTTTTTGAATGTCAGCACACCACCTATGCCGAGCATGAAATTATCAAACTCGAGCAATTCGGCTGCCTCATGCTCATTGCCGGTGAAGCAATGGAACACACCGCCAGGCAGTTCTTTACGGTATCTGCGCAATATTTTCACCATTTCATTCTGCGCCTTGCGACAGTGAATCATAAGGGGCAGGCGCGTTTCGACTGACCATTTCACCTGCTCTTCGAAAGCCGCGAGCTGTTCGTTCTCAAACTCGCGCGACCAGTAAAAGTCCAATCCCACCTCACCCACGGCAATGAACGGCGACGCCGGACTGAGCTGCTGTCTCATCGCGGCAAGCACTTCCTGCCAGTCGGAACGTACCTCTTCCGGATGAAGTCCTATCATTGGATAAGCATAACCTTTATGGCGGGAACATACGTCGAGCACGTCAGACAGATGTGCAAGGTCTATAGCCGGCACAAACATGGCCGAACAGCCCACCGCCCTGGCGCGGCTCACCACCTCGTCACAGTCGGCTGCAAACTCCTCACCGTCAAGATGAATATGTGTATCAATAAATGTCATCGATTTGATTCAATATAAATGTTTCTCGTTGCGCCTGTAATAATACACCACCCCGAGCTTGCGGCACTCGGCATAGCGCCGTTCAGGCGGTTCGTTCTCGTAGTGATGTTCTATCTGATTCCATATGTCGAGCAGCAGGGCGTCTATCTCCTCGCGCTGCACCTGCACTGCCTCAAGTGCCTTCTGAGTCTTCTGCACACTTGCACGGTGCTTCTCGTACATCTCACGGAATATCTCATAATGAGTCGCAACCATGCCTATCGTCGGATTGTAAATAGGACGTCCGCCCTTCTTCAGGCGCGCTTTCTCGCCCTGTATTATCTTGGGCGCCCACTCCAGCAGACCATCCGGCGACTTGATGTTGGGCAGAGCTGTAGTCTCCGGAGTCAGACCGTAGAGCTCAAGGCTCTGTTTCTTTATCTCCTTACGCTCGACAGCGAGGAAAAGAACCTGAAGAAAATGGCTGACATACATTGACGCATTGCGCATCAGTTTGTCTATCTTTGACGTGTGACGCTTCTGCGCTCCGAGCATAAGCTTGTACTGACTGCATGCCGTATAAAGTCTGTCGTAGACAGTCTGCGCACGGTTGAGCGATTTCCACCCGACAAAATTGTTTCTGACAGTGTAGATATCGTTGTTGTCCAACAATATCTTCAAAGCCTTGAGCCTTGCAGCGTCTGTCTTCGGCAATCTTCTGTATGGCATGTGTAGTGGTTTTCGCTGTATTTTAAAGGAAACTTATCAATAATTTCTTTTCATCATTCTGGAGACATAGCTCATCAGTTCCGCCTTGCGCTCTTCGGCCACATTGACGGCATCGATGTATTTTCTGCTCTGCTCGAAATAATAGTTTATCTTCTCCTGAGCCAGACGGTCTATGCCAATCTCGTCGTAAAGAGCTCTGACAGCGGCAATCTTCTCGCCGGCGTCGAACTCACGGGCGTCAATCCATCCGGAAAGTCTGGCACGCTGTTTCTCGTCGGCACGGTTCATGGCATTGATGAGCATGTATGTCTTTTTGTTTGAAACGATATCACCGCCTATCGCCTTTCCGAATACGGAAGGATCGCCGTACACATCAAGATAATCATCCTGCAGCTGGAAGGCAAGGCCCACCTGTTCGCCGAACTTGTAGAGATTCTCGGCGTCACCGGCAGGAGCATCGGCAAGAATAGCACCAATTTTCATTGAGCATGCAAGCAGAACACTTGTCTTGAGACGTATCATCTCGATGTACTCAGCCTCGGTCACGTCGTTGCGGTGTTCAAAGTCCATGTCATACTGCTGGCCCTCGCCTATTTCGAGAGCTGTCTGTGAAAACAGGTCGAGCACGGGTTTCAGCTTGTCGGGGGCACACTGCGCCATGCGCTGGTATGCCAGCACCAGCATGGAGTCGCCCGAAAGGATGGCCGTGTTGGCATCCCACTTCTTGTGAACAGTCTGATGTCCGCGGCGCAGATCGGCATTGTCCATGAGGTCGTCGTGCAACAGCGTGTAGTTATGATAGGTCTCTATTGCGCAGGCCGGCATCATTATCTGTTCCGGATCATCCCTGAACAGTTCATAAGTAAGCATCATGAGCACCGGGCGGATGCGTTTTCCACCGATGGACAACACGTATCTTATAGGCTCGTAAAGCGTTTCCGGCTCGCGGCCCCGGGAAATAATGTCAAGACACTCGTTTACCTTCTGCAATATTTCATTTGCGTTCAACATAACATTGATGTGTTTTATATTTTGAAAACTATAGGTATGGCGAATAAAGTGCGGCACGGTTTGTCGTTCTCCACTCCGGGTTTCCACTTCGGCATGAGCTTTATCACGCGCAACGCCTCGCGGTCGAGAAGCGGATTTATGCCTTTCATGACTTTCTCGTCGGATATGGAGCCGTCCTTATTGACAATGAACGACACGACCACCTTGCCCTGTATCTTACGGTTCTTTGCCGATTCGGGATATTTCAGATTGGCCGACAACCACTTTATGAAAGCTCCCATGCCGCCGGGAAACTCCGGAATCTGTTCCACCACACGGAAGCTGAGGGGTTCTTCTTCCGTCTTGTCAGACTCCTGGTCTGCACCTTCTATGGTTTCATTTCCCGACGTAGCGGCATCTTCTGAAAATTCAGATGTTTCCACATTTTCGTCCGGTATGTCAGCCTCGGAGGTCTTCTGCTCCTCGTTCTCTACTATCTTCAGTTTGTCGTGCGAGCGTTTATCTTCCGACGAAGCCATGAACGCCTTGAACGATTTTATGTCCATCGAAGGATAAATCTCCATGTCAAGAGACATGTCCTCGAGCAGTTCCTCATCGTCTGACGCACTCCCGTCAGACGCCGTGTATTCAAGAACGACGAACAGCAACGAAAGCACAAACACCAGACCGAGCAGAAACCACGTGGCTCTGTTATTGTTTATATCCGCACTTTTTGATTTCTTTACTTCCACTATCCTACAAACAGACCTTATTATATAATTGCAGTCGCGCATCAGAAGCGGCGGCACTGCATGTAGAGACAAAAGCCATACGTCTGCAGCCGTCGTTATGGCATATAACGATACAAAGATAACACAAATATAATACAGAACAAAATCTATCGCTCCATTTTTATCCCGGCCGCCAATCCGCAGCAATATGACTACGGACACACGCTGACACAACGGGCACAGACGGCACACACCAACAAGGCATGCACGAACCGTGACACGACGGTAGTGCCGACAATGAATTTTCTGCCGGCATTATGCCGACACAGGCTTTATGGGAAGGAACACCACATGGCACGGACACGGGTATACAGGATGCCGATGTATAAATAAACAAAAAACGGTGCGAGAATTGTTAAATATTTCGCGTCGGAAGTTCTGAAAAATCACGTCGGAGCGAACTGACGGCCGGTTGACGCGAAATATCGCGAAAACACGAAACATCCATAACACATTGATAATAAACTATTTATACAGCACCGACTTTTACACAGCATTTCTTCATCGTGCGAAACGGCCCGTTTCATGCTCTGAAATAGGCCATAGTACACGCCGAAAAAGACCAAACCATGCCCTGAAACAGACTTTACCGCACCATGATATAGGCAATTTCGCAAACCGACGGACCGGCAACCGGTTTACGGTCAGAGCGAAACGGTGCTTTAGGATGCCATATTGTGGTCTGTCATCTCCTGGAAATGAAAAAACGGGATGTTAAATCCCATCAGCGAAAAGTAAACAGATGTTAAATAAAATTTGCATCTACAGGCGCGACGCTGAGAACATACAGACGGGCGCAAAAAGGCTTTGGAACGGCCGTTTAACCAACAACGGTAGTATGAAAAGAACAATGGCAAACAGGCATGGAAAGCACACGGTTTACACCCTGCGGACACATGACACCAGTGCGGAGCCATAGCAGCTGTAATACGGACACTTATCAAAAAAATAAATGAATTTATTTTATTCTGCTCGTACTTTGCTGTATCTTTGCAGAAGATATGCTGTGCTCGGGAAATTGAAAACAAGTTTTCTTTCCACTCGCTTGCACTATCTTTACAGAAAATAGGCGGCGCTCGGGAAATTGAAAACAAACTTTCTTTCCACTCGCTTGCACTATCTTTACAGAAAATAGGCGGCGCTCAGGAAATTGAAAGCAAGTTTTCTTTCCACTCGCTTGCACTATCTTTGCATCATAATTGGTTCTGCAGATGAAGAAAACATCATTTATCATCATATTGACAATCATGGCCATCGCTGCCAAAGCTCAAGACAGCCGCACGGGATACAACTTCCTGAGACTGCCTGTAAGTGCGCATGCCGCGGCTTTGGGAGGCGACAATATCAGCATCATCGAAGACGATGAGTCCATGATATTCAATAACCCTGCACTACTGTCGTCGGTAAGTGACAAAACGATAAACCTCAACTACATGAACTACATGTCCGGCGCCAACACCGCAAGTGCGGCATTCAACAGAATCATAAAGGAACGCGCGTCTGTAGCCGCATCGGCACAGTTCATCGACTACGGAAAAATGAAAGAAATGGACGAGAACAATGTGCAGACAGGCGAGTTCTCGGCTAAAGACATTTCCATAGCAGGCTATTTCTCGTACATGCTGACCGAGCGCATCGCCGGAGGTATAACCGCGAAATTCGTGACTTCATACATCGGCGACTACAATTCGATAGCCATGGGCATTGACCTCGGACTGAACTACTACGACCCGGAGAAGGAATGGTCGGTGTCGCTCGTGGCGAAAAACCTCGGTGGTCAGATGAAAGCCTACGACGACCAGTACGACCGTATGCCTATCGACGTACAGCTCGGAGCAAGCAAGCGCTTCGCACACATGCCGTTCCGCTTATCGGCAACACTTGTCGACCTGAACCATCTGGATTATAAATTCATAAACCATCTGGTGATGGGAGCCGACATTATCATATCTCCTACAATATGGGTGGGCGTAGGATACAACTTCAGACGCGCCAACGAAATGAAAATAACCGAGGCCGACGGCTCGAGCAGCCACGGAGCCGGTCTTTCGTTCGGAGCGGGAATAAACCTCGAACGCTTCAAGCTGAATCTGGCTTACGGCAAATACCACGTCTCGAGTTCATCCATATTGGTAAACCTGGCATATTCTTTATAAATCACATAACAATGAGAAAGATTACGATAGCCATCGACGGTTATTCCTCATGTGGAAAGAGTACGATGGCAAAAGACCTTGCACGCGAAATAGGATACATATATGTCGACACCGGAGCAATGTACCGCTCGGTGACGCTCTTCGCCATGCGCAACAGTCTGTTCGATGAGGACGGAAGCATAAAGACCGACGAACTGAAAGACAGAATGGGCGAAATAAACATTTCGTTCAGACTGAACAGCGAAACTGGACGCCCGGATACTTATCTCAACGGTGAACTGGTAGAGAAAGAGATACGCACCATGGAGGTGTCGGCAAACGTAAGCAAGATTGCCGCCCTGCCCTTTGTTAGAGAGGCCCTCGTGGCACAGCAGCAGGCAATGGGCAAAGAAAAAGGAATAATAATGGACGGCCGCGACATCGGAACCGTGGTTTTCCCCGATGCCGAACTCAAGATTTTCGTAACTGCATCAGCAGAAGTGAGGGCGCAGCGCCGTTACGACGAACTGAAGGTAAAGGGCATGCCGGCCGATTTCGACGACATTCTGAAAAACGTGAAGGAACGCGACTACATCGACTCTCACCGTGAAACATCACCTCTGCGCATGGCTGACGATGCGCTGGAGTTGGACAACAGTCACATGACGATAGAAGAACAGAAGGCGTGGCTTATGGCACGCTATAAGGAGAAAGCCGAGGCATAAGCAGCCGGGACTTTCCACTGATAATATAATACGTTAAAGCCGCAGACACTACAAGGGGTGTTCTGCGGCTTTAATGCTTTCAAGTATACTGTCCCGACACTGCTCCATAAGCCATTTAGGCGTGCTCGTTGCTCCGCAGATACCCACGGTAGTGACACCTTCTATCCATGAGCTTTCAATCTCGTCGGGACCTTCTATGAGATAGCTGTTTGGATTGACACTCTTGCATTTGCTGAAAAGCACCTTGCCGTTGCTACTCTTCCGTCCACAGACAAAGAGGATAATGTCGTGACGGGCAGCGAAAGCTGCAATGTTAGGCATGCGGTTTGCCACCTGACGACATATCGTGTCAAAACTCTTGAAAGTGGCGTCCGGCGATATGTGGCTTTGTATATAATCGATGATGCGACGGAATTCGTCGAGGCTCTTCGTGGTCTGCGAATACAGATATATGTCACGACTGAAATCGAGGAGTCTCACATCTTCGAGCTTTTCTATCACGATGGCCTTGCTGTGTGTCTGCCCCACGAGTCCGAGAACCTCGGCATGGCCGTTCTTTCCGAATATAACAATCTGTGCCTCGGGATTGGCATCGTACTGTTTTTTTATGCGTCTCTGCAACTGCAACACCACAGGACACGTGGCATCTATTATCTCGATGTTGTTGCGTCGTGCCGTCTCATAGGTCTCGGGAGGCTCGCCATGGGCTCTGAGCAGCACTTTCACATCATGCAACTGTTTCAGTTGCTCATGGTTGATTGTTATCAGTCCGCGTGCATGAAGCCGCTCCACCTCCATTCCGTTGTGCACAATGTCGCCCAGACAATAAAGCGTATTGCCCTTGGCAAGTTCTTCCTCCGCTTTCTTTATGGCAGTGGTGACACCGAAACAAAAACCGCTTGAGCTGTCTATTTCAATATGAATCATTTGCCGTTGCCTTTAAATTCCGCTTACTACGACGTTTATTTCCACCTTCGGATTATTCGGGTCGTTGGTTATCATCAGCACCTTAGGCTCGCTTTTCGACTTTTTCATACGTTCCACATTGGCCGTCACTTTGAGCTTTGCCTCCTCACCCGGATCGAGCACCGATTTGTTTAGCGAGACACTCAGGGCCGAAGAGAACATCTGAAGATTGCTTATTCTCAACTCTGATTTTCCGGTGTTCTTTATCATCACAGTACCCTTGAGTTTCTTCTTACCATCAGCCGCACCAAGATTCAACTCCTTCTCCGAAACCTCTATGGCGGGAGCAAGAGCCAGTTCGGCCTCTGTCATATCCTGAAACTGGGGCAGCAGCACGGCAGAAACACTTATTTCCTTGTCACTGTCCACCTTGTCACCAGGTTTGTTGCCCAGAAACACCTTTGTCTCTGTAAGTCCCAGATCGTCAAGCTTTCTTGAGTCGAGTGTTATTGTCACAACACCTGCACGACCGCTTTTTATCTTCGACGGCGACACGTCGGCTTCCAGATAGTCCGGCAGGTGCATAACCACCGGTTCGGCAGTTTCACCTCCAGTGTTACGGATGTGTATCTTCAACTGCGGAGTCTCACCGTTGTTCACATCATTAAACTCGAGAGTGTTTCTGTCTGCAAGCAACGTACCTATTTTATAAGGATAATCACCAGAATAGTCTTTCACTTCTCTAACCACAACCCCCTTCATTCTGAGCATCAGAGGTTCGTCACTGCCTTCGACACACACATCGGCATATTTGTCGAAATGTCCCATCTGCTTTGAGTCGAAAGTCATTCTGACCATGAACTTCTCACCGGCCTGTATATCCTTTTGTGGAAAATCAGCAACCATACACCCGCAACTCGTCTGCACTTCGCTTATGCGCATGCTCCTGTTTCCATTGTTAGTCAACTCAAATTCAGCCGTCACCGGCACGTTGTATTCCACTTGTCCGCAGTCTACCACATCGTTGGCAGCCACCATGTCCTGCGCCCGCAGTTCGGCAGAAAGCGCGGCAAGCACAGACAGTACGATTATATTTTTATTCATCAATTATGTTTTGCTTATTATATTATGGTGTTATACATTTTCATTATTTAGCTTCCGACACATTTATATTCATGGCAGCGGTACGGGCTGAATATTCCGGACTGTACGCACACTGCACAGTACATGTACCTGTGCTGTATGTTCCTGCACGGTCAACGTAATATTCGGTCTCGATGACATGACTGCCTTTGGCCATTCTGTCGAAGTAATAGCCGGTGCGATTGTCACCCTGTGCGTAATAGCATCCGCCATGATAACCACTCATCTGCATCACCGGCTCCATGCAGGCAGCTCTCTTATCGACTACCTGAACGAAGTCATAGTCGCGTGCGGCAGTAACGGTGATTCTCACCTTTATCTTATCACCAACGGCCAGCTGTGCTCCATCGGACAGCACTTTGCCGTCCTTCATTATCTCACGCTTGACCGTCATGCCTTCAGAAGCACCGGCCACGTCGGCCACATCCTGCATGAACTGTGCGTAAACAGCACCCCATGACATGCCTTCGGACGACTTCTCTACAGTGAATGTCTTCATGTTGTCACCGGTACGCGATGTCTTCACATAACCCAGACCGGCCGTACCCTTCGGCAATTCAAGCTTGGAGCCGTTGACCTTCAGCACAGGCAGATGCTTTTCTGTCGGGAACATATTGTCCTTGTTGCCATTCATGAAGGCATATACAGCGTCAACATTGTTCATAGGTGTGTCCCATCCTTGCGTGCGTTTCGACTGCAACAGCCAGCGCTGCATCTCTCTTATGGTAGTGACATCTTCCGGAGTAATGGCCTGCAGAGCTTCGATGACTGCAGTCTGAGTAGGAATGCGATAGTCGTACCATGAATAATATGCCTTCGGCGTATCGAAGTAGCGTCCCATTTCCTCGTTAAAGACAGTGTATTCCTTCACACTACGCAAAAGTTCGGCCGCTTTCTCTCTACGTCCACTGCCTGACATTATCACAGCGACATTGGCCTTTCCTGCTATTGTGAGCTGACCATTCTGCTTCTCGAGCAACTTAACAAGATATTCATATTCATCCTTTCGCTTTGATGAAAGTTCGCGTCCGTCGAGCGCACATATATAAAGATAGGTGACAGCCATCTCGCTCGGGCGCAGATTCTTCTCACCCTTACTCTCTGCTTTCTTAAGATTCTCCACCTCGACAGACATCTTCATGCCCAGATAATCGATTGCCGAAGTAAGCATTCCGGCAGTTTCCTTGTCGGTACCGGTCATGGCATTGAGCCTTACAAGCATTTCTGCAACAGCTGATGTCATGTAAACGTTTCCGCCCATACCCGGCCACCATGAGAACGAACCGTCACCGTTCTGCAGTTTCTTAAGCTTTGTCAGAACATCATTAAGCCTGTATTCCATCGCCGACTCGTCGAAGAAACCTGTCAGCAGACGTTTCTGGTCTGCCTCTTTCTCAGCTTCCATAAGCCACGGAGTCTCACTGAGCATCACAGACTTGAGTTCCTCATTCTTCTGCAAGCTGCTCATCAGCGATGTCTCGTCGCCATTCTCCAGACTCCATTGGTCGAGCACACGCTTGAAGTCGGGCACATTCTTTACAATATTACGTCCCAGACTGCCCGCATAATATGCTGCGGCAAGACTAAGAGCATTGTTTTCACTAGTCTCGGCAATAGTCGGAAGTGTCTGCAAAATGAGCCATGAAGGATTGTCGGTGTATTCAACAGTCAGTTTATTGTCCTTATCATTCACCGCAAACATCTGCTTGAGATCTATCGTATGTTCGCCCGCACCGTCCCAGGTGAATGCCTTTGTATTTGTGACAAGTTCACGATCAGGCATCACGGCCAGATAATGCTGCTCTCCATCGCTGTATCCACGACCAGAAGCTGTGACACGGCAGATAAGCAATCCATCGTTATCCACATCGCTCATATCAAAACTGAAGCTTACAGCCTCGGTCTCTCCTTTCTTCACAGCATACTTCACTGTCTGATGGAAAATCTCTTTCTCATTCTCTGGGTTGAGCAAAGAGAGACGCGCAGTACCAGTGACGTCCTTCTCAGACGTATTGAACAGACGGGCAGAAATGCTCACCTTGTCACCTGTACGTACGAAACGCGGCACATTAGGCTGCACCATCACCGTCTTCTGCGCAACGATTTCGCTCTCAAGCATTCCACTGTTCATGTCCTTGTCGTGCGCAATACCCATGAACTTCCATGTTGTTATGCTTTCCGGAAGTGTGAATTTTATGTTTATATTACCGTCAGCGTCGGTTGTGAGTCCCGGATAGAAGAATGCTGTTTCGTTGAAGTTCTCACGCACCTGAGGTTCATTCTGTCCTATACCAGAGTCTTCTTTTACTGAAGTTTCGTTTTCTGTCACGATAGATTCAGACAATTCACCGTTTGATTTCTTTGCATAACCAACCGTCACAACACGGTCCATTGTTAACGCAGGCTGTGCCAATACAGGTTTCGATTTAAGCACTTCACCATCAGTCATATACACTTCCTCGACAGCAACCATACCCAACAAAGATGACAAATCATAATGCCCAAAGTCCAAACCGCGCTCATCAAAAAGTTTCAGAGGCATCTCACCATAAACACCAAGATTAGATATGTAACGTCCTGTCCACATTGTGAATGGCAGACTGTAATAAACCGGCATGGCAAGAGTCCACGAATGACTGCGCAACTGGTCGAGCGACTTGTCGTAGAGTGTGGCCATGAGCTGGGCAGCAGCAGGTGTTCCGTCCGGACGGCTCACGCTGAGCGTCCATTCCTCTTTCTGTCCCGGAGTGAGTCTGTCGCGAAATGTGGTCCACTTCATCTGCAGACGTGTGTCTTCCTTTGGACGACGCAAAGATACATTATGGCGGTAAAGGATACCATCCTTCACCCATGCATAATTAAGCAAAATACCGTCGCCATACTCTGGTTTATAAGTCAGTTCACGCGTATGAAGCTCGTCGCGCAGCGTCATTGTACCGTTCTCAAGTATGCGGTCACCGGCAAACACCGTGTAGAACACGTGCAGCAAACTGTCGGAAGCACCGAGCTGCACATACACCGGACGACCATCGGCACTGAACTCCTCTGCAGAAGCATAGAACCAGTCGTGTGTCTCAACCACAGCTTTCTTGTCCTGCATGGTGAATACCACGAACTCACGGTCTATAGTGTCGTTGCCGCAATATGCTCTCAGTCGGTGTTTCATCGACTTGAACTGTGCGGAAGATATTTCGGCAGGCACATTTGCCTTGCATGTATATTTCTGGTCGTCAATATAGAAAGTGACATCGCCGTCAATCTTCTCGCCGGCATTGTTGCGGTATAAGAATGTCACTGTCTTCAGACTGTCGCGCTCCACTCTCTCGGGCATGTCGCATGTGAGCGACGTCGGACGGTCGCTCAGCGGTATGCTCGTCTCGCCATTATGTGTCTCGCCGGCCATATCAGTGACGTCAGCCTTGATATCAAAACTGTAAAAACGGTTGGGGCGCTCATCCATTGTCTCGGGCAACGCAACCGGTACTTTTATACTGAACGTACCATCAGTGCCGGTGGCTATGGTATCAGAGAGTATCTGAACCGTCTCGTCGCCTCCTCCGTAGTATCTCCAAAGCATAGACGGGCGGCGTGTGACGGTATAGACAACGCGTGCTCCCTGCACAGGCACTCCGGCGTATGTCTTGGCCGAACCTTTCACTGCGACAGTATCGCCCGAGCGATAATTGGCTGTGAGCTTGTCAAACTGTACATCGAACGTCGGGCGCTTGTACTCCTCGACAGAGAACGATGTGTAACCATTGTTACCGAAATCGCATCTCACGGAGAAACTACCCGGCAGACACGCGGCAGGAAGGGCAAAATCGGCCGAAGCCATACCGAAACCGTCGGTCACAACCTTCTGCTTCGCCACCTCCTTATAGTTGGCATCGCGCAGCGTAAGCGTGACAGTCTTGCCGGAAAGAGCCACCGAACGTTTGGTCTCACTGTTGTGATTGTATGCCAGGGCAGCCACATGCACGGTCTGTCCCGGGCGATATATGCGGCGGTCGGTATAGATGTTTACATAATCTACCGAACGCTTGTTGTCGTAATAAGAGAAATATCCGTTTAACGAAGATACCGGAAAAGCCTTGTCATCGTCGGTATAAATATAGTACGACTGTCTGAAATTCTCCTTACAGTTATACAAAGTCTCCCCATCAGCGTTGCACGTGAGTGTCTCAACATCCTTGTCATCCTCATTGCGACGATCTACAGACGTAATGCGTATCTTGGCTCCCGGCACAGGTTCACCGGTTGTAGCGTTCACCACAACCATACGCATATTGTTGCCAGGCAGGCTCTCGGTTATGAGCATGAGGTTACTCACGCGTAACAGGGCACGCTCCACCGGCACATTGATATTGTTTGTAGTGAATTCCACCAGATATACACCTTTGTCCAAACCGTCTATCTGCATACTGTCATTCACAATCTTGTATGGTGGCAGACCGATATAACGGCGCGTCTGTGTGAACGGTTTGTCTGATGTAAACAGTTTCTTCAGTATGGCGTAATCGTGAGGGTCGGACGGATTGATGTCCTCGTCGCCGGTCACATTGACACGGCGCACCGTCATCGTCAGTTCGCTTATGTTGCACAACGAAGCCACGACCACCGTGCGCGGCTGGCCCGGCACCATCATCTCATCGCCCAAAGACACATGGAAATATGGCATGGTCAGCCTTTTCACAGCATTGCGCAGGATGTTCATTCTCGGCCATGCGCCCCACTTGACCAAAGCGTAGTCGATGTAGTTCATCTTGTCTTCTGGAGTGGCATCCTCCGATGCATCCATGAAGTTGTAGCGCTCGATGGCCAGCTCACCGGCCACTGTCAGGTCGCCATATTTTGCAATGAGCGAGTCGATGGACTGCAGATACTTCGACTTCTGCATTTTCAGTGTATTGCCCTTGCGGTTCTGCTGTATCATCTTCAGCGCGCAAAAACACGTAGCTGCACGGTTACCGGCTTTCTCATAGTAATCGTGCAGAAAATCGTAGCGGCCGGCTTCCATTCCAAGCACGTGCAACACGTCGTCGCCGAAAAGCCGACTGTCAACGCCGTCCTCGATGAAAGGGGCATAGCCTGTGGCGAAAGCACGAGCCAGGCGGTCGGGATTGCGTAGCGACAGATCAAAGAAAGCCTTGCTGCGTTCGGCAGCATCGTCGCTTAGATGCGGCCGGTCTCTGTAAACGGTTCCGAGCACGGAGTTGTATATCGCCGCCAGAACTACATCGACACCCTCGGCCTTCTTTGCCGCAGCCTCAAGTCTGCGTACGGCCGGAGCCAGCGAGTCGGGAGAGACAGTGGCGCTTGCCCCCATCCTGCCCACCTGTGCCTTGAGCAGATGACCATAAGCCTTGTCGGCCTCGGCCTTGGCTATTATTCTGTCGAGTATCTTTATCCGAGTCTGTGGCAAATCCTTTTTTCTTGCCTCCGCCTCCTTCTTCCACAACGTGGTGTAACTGTCGGCAGACACCATCGCAGGCATCATTATAGCTGCGAACACGACAAGTAACAATCTGTGTTTCATAATTCTGATTTTTATGATTTTATTTTCATCCGTTTGCCCATGCCGCCCAAACGGGCTGTACAGCATGTACGGCCATCACACTATATTATTGCAAATATACGAATATTACGGACAACGAGCAATCAAAATGACAAACTTTTACTTATGTTTCCGTTTTTTTATCGCAAATGAAACGTGTTTGAAGACAACAGCAAGGTATGCAGGAGAAACATAAACGGCATTACGGAAGGAAAAAGAAAACGGCTGAAGAAGGGAAAAACATAAATCGCGTATCATCGAAGGCTGTCAAAAGCGACACGTTATGATAATGCGGAAATGAGAAAACCGACATACAAGCAATACGAATATTGTAAAAATAATTTACCAAAACGGTATCGACAGAAAACGCAAAAACAGAAAACTTGAAACAGGAAAAACAATACCTTCTGATGGCACTGCATGGTATGAAACGTGACAGCATGAACCTCGCGTAATAATAAATTCACGTTGTCACGACCAATGAATAATTCCTGCAAGACAGTCTCGTGCTTTCTATACTTTTCCTCACTCCTAATATCTGCTGTTTTAAAGAAAACCCGGATGAGGAAGTTACAGATTTTCTTGACTTTTTTTTGACAAAAAGAAATCGTGAAAGAGATGTTAAGAAATATAAAAGCAAACATAATAAAGGCTCTTTCCGGTCATACCGTCATGTAGCAGCACCGGCTTTGCAGGCCCAGACAGTTCGTCAGACATTCCGATTAAGGCCGTTTCACGCCATGGTTACGCCTTTATCAGGGTGTAATATGGTGCGTTTCAGGGCCTGAAACGGGCAATATCACAAGCCAAAACGGTGCTTATTGCAGGACGAAAAAATGGATGTCAAAAATAAGTTATTACTGTTCAATGACTTATGTAAAGTCCTCATAATTCGCGTATTTGCGTCCGCCGGAGAGTCAGTCTGCAAATTCTCGCTTATTTTTCGGGGTAGAACAGAAAACTCAGACGAAAAAATCACTGGATACTTAAAATCTGTAAGTACCACATATTGCATTCCTTTTCAACAGACAGGAACAACAATAATTAGGGATTGAAGCTGCTGTTTTCTTGAAACCAGACTCAACCTGATTTCCACATTACCATTCCCGACGCTACAGAGAATACAGAACAAATATGATACATACGATATAAGCATCCACAGCCCCAAATATTCTTTTCGACAATATGGTCTTCCGTTGATAATCAGACGGAACACAAGCGGCATAATGTCAAAATTTTTTACCATTCATAAAGCAGAAAATATTCTCACTGAAAAGACAAAAACATACCCGCACATCATAACCACAGCACATCACTCTTAGGGACAGCACAACATGATGACCGTGGAAAAAAGAAAGAAACGGATATGTATGAAAATGTGAAGATTTGCCGATTTTAACATCATTTTGCACAAATGGATGCAAAACAGGAACAATTTGTGCATTATATCTACAGAAAAAGGACATAACACGATAAAAAATGAAGAATATGAAAAAACTGAAATTATCATTGCTTTTTTTAAGCATACTATCCGTCGGAATGACATTCCAATCGTGTGACGACGATGATGAATACTACTATTATTATCCGATAAACAGACCTAACGCAGTAGTGACAGTAAAACCTGAGACTGCCGACAGCAAGTTCTTCCTGCAGCTCGACGACTCAACAACACTCACTCCGCTCAACATGAGAACGTCTCCTTACGGTGACAAGGAAGTAAGAGCATTCATCAACTTCAGCTACGCCGAACAGCAGAACAACAAACGCAACTTCAATGTTTACGTGAACTGGATGGACAGCATACTGACCAAATCGACTGCAACAAACCTTGGCGTTGAGGAGAACATAAAGAAATACGGTCAGGATCCGGTGGAGATAGGCACAAGCGACTGGGTGACCATAGCCGAGGACGGATACCTCACACTGAGCTTCAAGACAAAATGGGGAAGCCAGAAACCGCATTATGTGAACCTCGTGGCAGGAGAGAATCCGAACGATCCGTATGAAGTGACATTCTATCACAATGCCGATGGCGACGTGAACGGTCTGTGGGGCTACGGCATCGTGGCATTCAAACTTGACAAACTGCCCGACACGGAAGGCAAGACTGTGGACCTGACACTGAAATGGAAGTCGTATAACGGCGACCGCAAGGTGACATTCAAATACTGCACACGCAAATCCACAAACGCTAACGCCGAGACCGTGGTAAAGGCTTCGGAATATATGAAGACCCTGAAATAATAGAGACATGCCGGGACCGGGGCGGCACGGCACAACAGCCTGCTACAACCTGCTGTTCCGGCATACTCCCGACAACGGGGCACAACCTCTGGAAAATATCAGCAACAATAAATCATAATATTTTCATAGGCTTTAAACTTTGATTCATCTCTCAGTGGGATGTCTTCTCTGGATGAAGAGAGGACATCCTCTTTTTTTGTACCATGAAAAGCAAAGTCTGGATGACGCTGCGCGAAGCAAGATAGACTATGAAGGCAAACCAAAGGGCATGATTGCCCCACAACCCACGGAGCGACAGATAAACACCGAAAAACAAAAGAGCTGAAACTATGGAGGAAAGCATCATGCCACGTGTAGCCGTGACGCCTATAAACACTCCGTCCCACACAAAAGCAGCCATACCTGCGGCCGGGATGGCTACAGCCCATGGGAAATAAGCCGCAGAGGATGCTATGACGGAAGCATCATCGGTGAGCAGCGAGAGGAATGCACTGCCACCGGAAGCATATAAGGCTGTGTAAGCCACGGCAAGAATAAGTCCCCACATGAAAAGATGGCGCACCGTGGAGAGGAACATACGTTCGTTGCGGGCACCGTAATAGCGGCCACAGAGTGCCTCGCCGGCATAAGCAAAACCGTCCATGACATAGGAAAAGAGAGTGAAGAGCTGCATGAGCAGAGTGTTGACCGCAAGAACTACTGCACCATGTGACGCTCCGGCTGAGAGGAAAAAGAGATTTACGGCCACAATGAACAGAGTGCGGATGAATATGTCGCGGTTGACACTGAAGAACCTGCACATGGCCTGAAAATCAAACAGTCCGACGGCGGAATAATGATTGCGGAGCCGTCCATAACTAATGAACAGAAACAGCACAGCTGCAAACAGACCGGCATACTGAGCAATAAGCGTTCCCAGGGCAACACCTTCGACTTTCATACCGAACACATACACCAGGCTCAGACTTGCGGCTATGTTCACCACGTTCTGCATAATTGAAATGAACATCGGTATGCGTGTGTTCTGCATGCCGATAAACCAGCCGGTCAGTCCGTAAAGACACAACATGGCAGGAGCGCCCCATACGCAGATGTTGAAATAGGTATGCACAAACACTGTGATGTCCGGCGACGGACTGACAACAGCAAGTGCAAGACTGAGCAGCGGATGTCGGAACAATATTATCAGGGCGGCCACAACAAGAGCCACCGTGAGCGAACGCAGCAACAGACGCACAACGTCAGCCAGATCGCGACGTCCGAACGACTGTGAGGTCATTCCGCTCGTACCCATACGCAGAAATCCGAATATCCAGTATATCACATTGAATATCATCGAACCAACGGCTATCGCACCGATATAAACCGCATCGCCCATATGTCCCACTATCGCCACATCCACAAGACCGAGCAACGGCACTGTGATGTTGGAAACTATGGATGGAAGAGCTATGCGCAGTATCTGACGGTTTATCTGTTTCATCTGCTGAGGTATATATGTTCTGTTGTTTTCACAGCGCAAAATTATCTGTTTAATGACAAACGTCAGGCACAGTGTTTCCGTTTTAACATTTATTCGCTTTGAGATTCAAGCACCATGCGTTATCTTTGCATCCACTGGCATTATCTTTGCATAAGATCAGAAAAAGAAGTTATAAACAACAAAAAGGGAATAAGATTATGGAAATAGGAAACAAAGCTCCGGAAATACTGGGCGTTGACCAGAACGGAAAAGAAGTGCGTCTGAGCGACTACGCCGGCAAAAAACTCGTACTGTATTTCTACCCAAAGGACTCCACTCCGGGATGTACAAGCGAGGCATGCAGCCTGCGCGACAACTACGAAGAACTGAAAGCGAAAGGCTACGAGGTTGTTGGCGTGAGTGTGGACAGTGAGAAATCTCACCTGAAATTCATCGAGAAGAACCAGTTGCCGTTCACCCTTATAGCTGATACAGACAAGAAACTCGTTGAGGAATTCGGCGTATGGGGCGAAAAGAAAATGTGTGGCAGAACATACATGGGCACATTCCGTACAACATTCATCATAGATGAGAACGGTGTAGTGGAAAATATCATGGGTCCGAAACAGATAAAGGTAAAGGAGCACGCAGGACAGATTCTCAGTCTTTAAGACGGAAACATGACGTGTCTGAGGTGTAACCTTCATCTCAGACACACACATAAAAAAGCGTGGTGGTACATCCGGCCGACAGAATTAAAACCATACTGTCATTAGCGGAACATACCACCACGCTTTGTTTATTCATTTTCTATACGACGGTATCGCACCATACTGAGAATCAGTCGGCCTGTTCTGCGTCGATAGCCTTGATCTTCTGTTTTACGAGTTCCATATCGTCTTTCAACTTCTGAACCTTTCTGTTCATCTCGTCTACAAGACTATTGCCCTTCTTGCTGCTTGCTGTGAGGAATCCGAGGTTGTTCTCGTATGTCTGGATTTCCTGACGCAACTGGTCATAACGGCGCATCAGACGACCGCGTTCGTTGTCGAGAGCGTCCTCGCCACGCTTTGCAACATTCTTCAGATTTGTCTTGAAGTTGTCAAGCTTACGGCGTGTGCTTGATATGTTAAGCTCCTTATACAACTTGTCGAGCACTGCATGATATTCGTTGTAGACATTGTCTTTCTCCTTATAAGGCACGTGTCCCACAGCGTTGTACTCCTCAACGAGCTGCTGTATCTTTTCCTGTACGTTCTCAACACCTTCGGTTGTAAAGTCGCGCAGTTTTGTAATGATAGAACGTTTCTTCTCGAGGTTGGCACGCTCTTCATTGTGTACACCGGCATTTGCGGCATTACGGGCAGCGAAGAACTTGTTGCATGCCTCCAGGAAATCATTCCACAACTGATCGCCTATCTTCTTAGGCACACTGCCTATGGTCTTCCACTCTTTCTGCAGAGCTATGAACTTGTCACCGGTAGACTTCCAGTCAGTACTGTCAGACATTGAACGCGCTTTCTCGATAAGAGCTTTTTTCTTCTCCACGTTAGCGGCAAAAGACTCCTTGAGTTCCTTGAAGAAAGCAGCCTTGCGTCCAAAGAAATCATCGCATGTGCCGCGGAAACGCTCGAATATCTTGACATTCATCTTCTGCGGAGCAAATCCGATGGTCTTCCACTCAGCCTGAAGAGCTATTATTTCCTTTGTATGTTTCTCCCAATCGCTTGCGCCCTTGTTTTCTTCTTTGGCAATAGCCTCAGCCTTCTCACAGAGTTCCGTCTTGCGTGCAAGATTGTCTTCCTCCTTGGCACGGAGGCTCTCAAAGTGCTGCTGATGGCGTTTGTTTATCACAGTTGATGCAGCCTTGAAGCGTGTCCAGATGCTTTCGCGCAGGTCTTTTGCCACAGGACCGATCTCACGGTACTGCTGATGAAGTTCCTGCAACTGGTGGAATGCGCTGATTACATCCTGTTCTTCAGCAAGTTTTTCAGCCGACTCGCACAGTTTTGTCTTCAGTTCAAGATTCTTCTTGAAATCATATTCGCGTGCTTCGATGTTAAGTTTGAGCAGATCATAGAACTGTTCTACATAAAGCTGATAGCTGCGCCACAACTCACTGGCCTTATTTGCCGGAACAGCCTTTATCTCCTTCCACTGCTGCTGCAGCTCTTTGAATTCAGCATAAGATTTATTGGCCTGCTCTGGCGAGGTGGCCATAGCTTTGATCTTGTTTATAATCTCAAGCTTCTTTTCAAGATTTTCCTGTTTTTCAGCTTCCTGCTGCTGGAATATTTTCGTGCGGTTCTCACGTATTACAGCCATTTCTGCCTTGAAGATATTCTCATCCTCATCGGGCACAATCTGATACTTCTCCGGATCACCTCCATCGTTGAGGTATTCCTTCAAACGGGCTTCACGTTCCGCAATATGTATTTTATAGAAAGAGGTTTTAAGATGATCAATCTCTTCCTTGTTTGAAAATTCTTTATTGGCAACGATTTCCTTCAGACGCGCAAGAATTTCTTTCTTTGTTTTGTACGTCTGCAACAAAGGTGCTTCTTCTGTCATATTCTCATCAGAACAGACATTTTCGGTTTCCGCTATCAGGCTTTCCGGTTTGTTTTCATCCTGGTTTACTTGAGCAACAGACTGCTCCATGCCTTTTTCGTTTTCATTCACTCCATTCTGAAGAGCATTTTCTTGAGAATCCATCATTTCACTGTTTTAAGTTTATGACACGGTTTTTCCACAATATCCAAGCAAATATCAAAATGCCTTTATATTCAAAGACATTAACATTTTGCATGATATTTTAAATTCAAATAATTATTGATGCAAACTTAAATAAAAAAAAGTAATTCCGCAAAAAAACTTATGTATTTTTTACATTTTTCCGTCAAAGTAATCTTTTGTGGCGCAAAATAAACCATGACAGCCCTGAAACACATACGGAAATAACCAATGCCACAATGAATCCATAACTGGTTGACTCCATGCCATTGATAAGGTTCATTCCGAAAAGCGAGGCTATGAGCGTCGGGAACATCATTATAATAGAAACCGATGTGAGCGTGCGCATCACGGTGTTCATATTATTGTTGATGATGCTCGAATAGGTGTCCATAGTTGATTCGAGAATGTTGGAATAGATGTTTGTTGTTTCTCGCGCCTGCGACATCTCGATATTGACGTCTTCAATAAGATCGGCGTCAAGTTCATCGACCTGAAGTTTGAACTTCAGTTTCGCAAGAAGAGTTTCGTTGCCACGGATTGACGTTATAAAATATGTAAGAGAATCCTGCAGACGACTGAGCGCGATAAGCGATTCATTGTTCACCACATTGTCAAGATTATGCTTTGCCTTCTCTATGAGAGTGTTTATCTGCTTCAATCGTTTCAGATACCACACTGCGGAAGAAAGGAACAGACGGAATATCATATCCACATAGTCGGTGAAGCCTTCGCCGCGTTTCTGCTGGTAGCTCACAAAATCAATCATCATGTTTGTCTCATAATAACAAACAGTGATTGTGACATCACCTTTATGAATAATACCAAGCGGAACAGTGGTGTACGGCGTACGCGAACGTATCTCCTTCACATAAGGAATACGAAGGATTATAAGCATCCAACCGTCATCATATTCGTAACGGGCACGCTCATCGGTATCGCTTACGTCGGAAAGGAAATAATCGGGTAAATTGAATTTATCTTCAAGCCACTGCTGATCTTCTTCAGTAGGACATGTCACTTGTATCCAGCAGTTGGGTTGCCACTCAGCTATCGCTTTCAGGGCACTGTCAGTATTCCAGAATGTTCTCATAAAGCTAATCTCCTTAGATTTCTCGTCTTTTGATTTGTCGGCAGGAGACAGTCTCTTTGCTTAGAGTAACACTCTGTCACCAGCCTCAGAAAGTAATATTTTCCGCGTGATAATCGTCCATAAATTCGTTTTAATTGTTGCGGATGCAAAGTTACAGAAAAACTTTGATTATGCAAACTCTTTTTTGAAATTCGTGTATGCACTCAAAAAGTTAACAAGAATGTAACATTGTTTACAATCATTAAAATTTCAATAATCTCTATTTTATAGTTGTTAAAACAATTATATAGTCCAATATTATATTTTTAACAACCAAACAAAAAAACATTAAGCATGAAAAAGACTTTACTATTACTAAATTCATTTTTTCTTGGCATGTTGCCATCATTCGCCCAGCAGGAGGGACAAATCAGAGTTAAAAGCGGATTTACGGCAGACGTAGTTGCTGAAGGAGTACCTGTGGAAGAACACCTTGTACTTGGAATTGACAACGGAAGTGTAGGACTGTTCAGCAAGAAACTGGACTTTGTCAATAACGGATTACCATCTGAAATGCCGATGAAGGCATTTGAAAGCGGAAACCTTTACAACATTGACTATACAACGAACAACGCTCTCAGACTGGCAGGTCCTCAGGATCCGGCAGGCAGCAATTTTCCAACAAACGGAGAACTCATGCTGAGCACTCCCGTAAAAACAGACAAATTGTGGTTGCTCTGCATCTGCGGAAACGGACCGACAGATTTATATGTAGAAGTTTTCTATAAAGGAGGAGATTATACATATGCCAACATCACAATAGAAGACTGGTGGAACGAAAGCAAGGATCCGGAAGAACACAAAGGCAAAGACGAGGCTTTCTGGGGATTCGACCGCATAGACCGTGAGACAGAAAATCCGCAGGGCGTAAGTGCTGTACGTCTTCTCGAAAAATCAATAGCAACAGACCCCAACAAGGAAATTCAGTCTGTGTACATTGAAAAGACCAACGTAAGCAACGGATATCCCACAATTCTCGGATTATCAACAGGCAGTCAGCCCATTGAAATAGCAGAAGGTTTCAATGCAGACGTTGTTGCGGAAGCAAGACCTATAAGCGAACACTCCAGCGCTCCGCTCGACAGAAATGCATGTGTGCTTTATTCCCAGTCTCTTGGTGAGATGGAAATGACAACCGAATACGGTCTTCCTGAAGACGGAAACATTGTAACAAAAAGCAACAGGACATATAAAGTGGATTATAGCGCGCTCAATGCCACACGACTCGTTGCCGATGATATGGAAACACCCGACGTAGACGAGTCAACCACAACACTCGAGTTGGAAGACAAACCTACGGTAAGCGACTATGGTGCGCTTGTTTATCTTGCAACTGCAGGAAACGGTCCGGCCGTGATAGACGTAACATATAACTATACAGACGGTTCCAACAGCACAAGCTTTATCGAAATACCCGACTGGTGTAACAACCAATCATTGGCTGCCGTACAGACAGGCCGCTATTATGGTGGCGTTGACGACAGAGATTATGTCGGTCTGTATGAAATCGAGGATTATCCGCAAAGCAACAAACAGATAGAAAGCATCACCCTGAACAATTATACCGGCAACAATGACAAAGGCATAATAATGGGTATTTATCTCACTGACGGAACTATAGCAACAGCTATCAAAGACATCAATGCCGATAAGGAGACAAAGGACGGAAAGACCTTTAACGTAGGAGGACAGATAGTTAACGATTCTTACAAAGGCATTGTTATAAAGAACGGCAAAAAGCAAATCACCAAATAATAATACCTTGTACCAAAATCTGGAATCTGCACCTAATTTCGGGTGCAGATTTTTTTGTACCTGTAATTTCTTTAAAACTGCACCGGGCAAGAGTCAGGACAAAGCACCGGCACACATCCGCATCCGAAGAAATGCTCAATGGAAATAATTATGTGGGATATTGATTTCAACGGGAAGAGTGAGACTTCAATAGTGAATCAGCTGTGTTTCATTCCGCTGGAATAAAACAAAATGGGGCACTTACAGATTTTCAGTTTCCTGCGATTTTTTCGTCTGAGTTTTCAGTTCTACCCCGAAAAATAAGCGAGAATTTGCAAACGGACATTACTTCGGACGCAAATACGCGAATTATAAGGACTTCACATAAGTCTTTGAACAGCAATAGCTTATGTATGACATTCATTTTTTCGTCCTGCAATAAGCACCGTTTCGGCTTGTGATATTGCCCGTTTCAGGCCCTGAAATGCTCCATATCACACCATAATATGGGCGTAATCATGGCGTGAAACGGCCTTAATCGGAATGTCAGGAAGACTATCCGGTACTGCAAGGTAGTGTATGCTACATGACGGTATGACCAGAAAGAGCCTTTATCGCACCTGATTTTACATTTCTTAACATCTCTTTCGCGATTTTATTTTGTCAAAAAAAAGTCAAGAAAAATTGTAAGTACGCCAGCTGAGTGTTCTGAGAAAACGCTGATATCAGACATGAGAAAAGACGCGGGAAGTATGAGCAAATTTTGTGTTTATGATTCCCCGGACGAATCGTTATTAACGATAGAATTCTTCCTTTTCGGATTTTCCGGAATTTATACGTAATTTCTCTTCCCCTATTATTTATCGGTTGAGCAGGAAAACTGCGCCATAAAAAAATTACAAACACGGCATCTGCACTTATGTTCCGATACATCAGCAGGTTGACTGAGACACGTATTAATAAAACAACATTCTGTATTGGTTTTTGTAAATAATTCGTGCTACGCCATAATAGAAAACATTACACTAAATATCATACGATTTTTTTTGATGCAATAAAAATTTAAGTTATATTTGCATCAACAAAATACAAATATGAATATCATGAACATTAACAACAAAGCCGCCAAATATAGGGTAAAAAAACAGCAGTGGAAGGATCTGTTCTTCATCTTTTTAGGCATACTGCTCTACTCAATAGGTTACACAGCATTCATTCTTCCTGAGAAAGTGGTTATGGGAGGCGTGGCCGGTATATCAGCTTTATTATACTATGCATTCAAGTTCCCAGCCGGAGCATCCATTTACATTCTCAATGCCACAATGTTGCTTATAGCCTTCAGGGCTCTCACCAAACAATTCAGCATACGCACTATCATCGGCGTAACGATAATGGCAGTGCTTGTCGGTGCGCTGCAACCCATTTTTGAGGCATTCCCAATCATCACCGCAGGAAAGGACACATTCATGCACGTACTCATCGGAGGTGCAATGGCAGGAGCGGGCCTTGGTCTCGTGTTCTCGCACAACGGTTCAACCGGAGGCACCGATATCATCATAGCGCTGCTCAACAAATACTTCCGAATGAGTTTCGGACGGGCCATGCAGTTCATCGATATCACCATCATCAGCTCGTCATACATTCTGTTCCACAGCTCTGAAAAGATTGTCTATGGTATTGCTTTCACTCTGGTAGCAAGTTTCGTATGCGACTACGTCATCAACGGAGCACGCCAGACTGTGCAGTTCATCATCATATCAAAAGAATACGACAAGATAGCCGATGTGATAAACCAGAAGCTCCATCGCGGTGTCACGGCAATAACAGGAAAAGGCTGGTATTCAAAGAAAGAGGTCGATATACTTATTGTTCTTGCACGCAAATACGAGTCACAAGACCTTTTCAACTACATCAAAAGCATCGACCCTGACGCTCTCGTATCACAATCCTTCTGTCACGGAGTGTTCGGCGAAGGTTTCGACAAGATAAAATAAACTACACGCAACATAAAAACAGGCAGGACATTCGCCCTGCCTGTTTTTGTATCCACTACTTATTGTTCTGTATTTTCTCAATGCTCTGCCGTAGTTTCCTACTGTTACAGCAGAGCATCATATTTATTACAAATCACCCTTTGTTAGTTCAGCCAACACCTTCTGATATCTGTTTTCAAGTTGCATCTGCGTCTGCAGATTCTTGTATATGGCGTCAGCCTCAACATAATAATCAATGAGCGAAAGCTCACCGCCCTCCACAGCCTTACGCAGGAGGTCGAGCGTTGAATTGAGCAATGCCGTATCATAGGTGTCTGCAGCCTTGCGCAACTGCTTCATCTCATTAACTTGCGAACGCACATTGTTCTCTGTCTGCACCTTCACATTGTCCAGCTGCAGCGTGGATTCCTGCAGTCTTGCCTTGGCCGACTTCAGTTTGTTGCGTCCCGAGAACAAAGGGAACGACGCGCCGACCATGAAACCGTTGCTAGCATCCGAACCGTCGGTGTTTCGTCTGTAACCCAACTCCAGCTTAGGCAGCCAGTTCTGTCTGTTCACTTTCACTTCCTGAGCCGAAGCCTTCACCTCCGCACGTGCCGAACGAAGCGTCAGCTCGGAAGCCACAGCCTTGTCATAAAGAGCCTCATAGTCCACCAGGGCCTGTCCGGAAGGATAATCTTTCAAGCTGAATTCAAGAGGCATATTGCCGTTCAGTGCCAGAAGCGACTGCAAGGCCGTCTGATGTGCCACTTCATTCTGCGTCACTTCCGTCTGTACATTCATCCTGTCCATCTTCACCTTGTTCACCTCCAGTATGGTGGCATCACCATTCTTCATTCTCGTTTCATACATGGTGAGCAGTTCCTCGGCGTTCTTGCGGCGCTTCTCGAGCAGTTCACGCTCCTGATTCAGAAGTATCAGGTCAAGACACAACTGCTTTGCCGAAAGCAGAATATTACAGCGAGAAGTCTGATAACCCAGATCAACAACTTCTTTCTGCAGCTTTCCCGACTTGCTGCGTGCCGCATACACTGTCGGAAAATCAAAGCCCTGCTTCACAACAAGTTCCGAAGTAGCAATGCCGTCAACACCTTTGGCAAAAAACGGACTGTACTCTACGCTGGGATCCTCCAGATTGTTCTGGGCCTCGATATCAAGCGCATCCGCCTTGCCCCGCTCGCCCAGTGCCTGCAGTTCCTTGTTGTTCTGCTCCACACTTCTCAGTATCTCGTCTATGCTCTGCGCACCGGCATTCAGTCCGAATACCAGTGCCGCAGCAACTATAATAACCTTTTTCATCGTCATTTCGTTTTATTTCGTTTCATCTTTTCTTCCTTTCCCTGCATCCACTCATACACAACGGGCAATATAAACGCATTGAGGAAAGTGGACGTAAGCAGTCCGCCCAATATAACCTTTGCCATCGGACTTTGTATTTCATTGCCAGGCAGACCGCCTCTCAATGCCAGAGGCACAAGTGCCAAGGCCGATGTTAGAGCTGTCATAAGTATGGGGTTAAGTCGGTCGAGCGAACCTCGCAGCACACTCTCACGTACCGACAATCCGTCTTCATTGCGCAGCGCGTTGTATCGGGTTATGAGCAGCATACCGTTTCGCGTGGCAATACCAAACAGCGAAATGAATCCGATGATGGCCGGGATGCTCACCTCACCTGTCGTAAACACCAGTGCGAACACACCTCCGATGAGTGCAAGTGGCAGGTTAAGCATGATGACACCGCTCTCAAAAGAGTTCTTGAACTGCATATAAAGCAACAGGAATATCACCACTATACTCATCAGCGATGTTATCATCAGTGTACGGCTGGCCGCCTGTTCGCTCTCGAACTGTCCGCCATATTCTATATGATAACCTTCCGGCAGCTTTATCTGACTGTCAATTCGTTTCTGTATATCGTTCACAACACTGCGAAGGTCGCGTCCGCTTGTATTGGCAGAGATGACAATCTTGCGCTTCACATTCTCGCGGTTGATGGTGTTCGGACCCTTGGCCGACACAACATCAGCCACCTCCGTAAGCGGAATACGCTGTCCGTCGGCCGTGTCTATCATCATGTCCTCTATGCGTTCCATTGTCTTGCGGTCATCTTCGTCCACACGCACCACAAGATTGAAGCTCTTACCACTCTCATACACCTGTGACACAGTCTCACCGGCCATGCACACCGATACGAACTCCGCAAACTCAGGAAGCGATATGCCATACTTGCGCAACATGTCTCGGCGCGGCACAATCTTCAGTTCCGGACGTTCTATCTGCTGCTCCACGTTCAGGTCAGCTATACCTTCCACCGACTCAATCGACTCCTTTATCTCGTTACCTATGAGGAACATGCGGTTCAAGTCGTCGCCGAAGAGCTTTATAGCAATATTGGCCTGTGTACCACTGAGCATTGCATCGATGCGATGGCTTATGGGCTGACCGATCTCTATGTTCACACCCGTAAGCACAGACAGTTTCTTTCGCACGTCGGCAAGCACTTCCTCATGCGAACGATCCTTCAGTTCGAACGGGGCCTCAATCTCCGAAACGTTCACTCCCAGAGCGTGCTCGTCAAGCTCGGCACGTCCTGTCTTGCGCGCCACTGTCTTTATCTCGGGCACAGTCAGCAGCAGTTTCTCCGCACGACGACCTATGTTGTCCGATTCCTCAAGCGAAATTCCGGGCAGCGAACTGATGTTTATCGTGAACGAACCTTCGTTGAATCCCGGCAGGAAACTGTGGCCGAGCGTGAAGAAGAAGCCTATGGCCGCTACGAGCAACACAGCCGTACCACCTACCACGGTCTTCTTATGCCCCAACACCCAAAGCAATGCCGCCTCATAATATTTCTTCAACCACACTGCCACAAAAGCCTCCTTTGGCAATCCTTCACTACCCTTGCGTCCGCCAAGCAGATAGCTGCACAGCACCGGTGTGAGTGTCAGTGCCACGATAGTCGATGCAAACAGTGCCACAATGAACGCGATACCGAGCGGAATGAGCATCTTGCCTTCCATACCACTGAGGAAGAACAACGGCACAAAACTTACAACTATTATAATAGTGGAATTGAGAATAGGCATACGAACTTCGCGCGAAGCATCGAATACTACGTCGAGCACCGGCCGACGTTCCTCTGCCGGCAGCATACGGTTCTGGCGCAGATGCTTCCACACATTCTCCACATCCACTATGGCATCATCCACAAGTGAGCCGATGGCAATGGCCATACCTCCGAGGCTCATGGTGTTGATGCTCAGTCCCATATAATGGAGCACAAGCAGAGTTATGAGCAAGGATAGCGGCAGAGTGACAAGCGATATGACTGTCGTACGGACGTTGGCAAGGAACAGGAAAAGTACAATCACAACAAAGATGGCACCTTCGATGAGCGACTCCTGCACATTGTCTATCGAGCTGTTTATGAAGTTGGCCTGTCTGAATATATCAGTCGACACGTGCACATCAGACGGCATGTTCTTCTTAAGGTCCTTTATGGCCTCCTCCAGTTTTTCTGTAAGCTCAATCGTTCCCGTGTTGGGCTGCTTCGTTACGGTGAGCAGTACCGCCGGTTTTCCCTTCTCCGAAGCCACACCCAGCTTGGGTTGCTGTGCACCTATCTTCACATCGGCCACGTCGGCCAGTGTCACCGTTGTACCCGAAGCCGTTCTGAGAGCCGACTGTGACAACTTCTCCACATCGTTCTCCGAAACTATTCCGCGCACGATGTATTCATTGCCATACTGATATATCACACCTCCACTGGTGTTCTGGTTCATTCCACGCGTTGCGGCCATCACCTCCGAAAGGCTCACTCCGTAGTGTTTCATACGGTCGGGGTGTATCAGTATCTGATATTCCTTTATGTCGCCGCCAAGCACAGCCACCTGTGCCACACCGCCAGTAGACAGCAAACGCGGACGCACGGTCCAGTCGGCAAGTGTGCGAAGGTCGAGCATCGACGTGCTGTCTGACGTCAATCCCACGATGAGCACCTCACCGAGAATGGACGACTGTGGCCCCAGCACCGGCTGACTGACATTGTCTGGCAGACTTCCACTCACCGTAGAAAGTTTCTCAGAAACTATCTGGCGCGCCAGATAAATGTCCGTATCCCAGTCGAACTCTACCCATACTACAGAAAATCCGGTTGTTGACGACGAACGCACCCTGCGCACATCGGTCGCTCCGTTGACGGCTGTCTCAATGGGGAATGTCACAAGACGCTCCACCTCCTCGGCTGCCATACCACCAGCCTCGGTCATCACAACTACAGTCGGAGCGTTCAGATCGGGAAAGACATCGACCTCCGTATGAAAGGCCATGTATGCTCCTCCCACCATAAGCAGCACTGACGCCACAAGAACCATAAGACGGTTCTGAAGCGAAAAATGTATTATCTTGTTCAGCATTTCTTTCTTATGTTAAGTTTTATCAGTGTGAATGTGAGTGGGCCGGTATGGCATTGCTTGCCGAAGCCAGCTTCACATGTATCGCTCCTTTTGTCACCACGGTCTCGCCAGGCTTCAGTCCGCCCAATATTTCTCTGCGAGCACCGTCGCTTGCACCAGTACGTACCTCGCGTTTCTCGTAGCATTCATCATCCAGTCGTACGTAAACATACTTGGTACCTTCCTCCTCGGTCAGAGCCGACTCGGGCACACTCATCACTCCGCTGCGCGTTCCTGTCACAAGATATGCCGTAACGGCCATGCCCGGAAGCAGACCTGCGGTGGCATCAAACTCGAATGTCACAGGTACGTATGAAGACCCGGCGTTCGTCGTACGGCCATAAGCCACAGTGCGGCCATTGAGCGAACTCAGGTCGTAGAGTCCGCCACCGTATGATGACATGAACCGTGCTGTCTTCACCTGAGCCAATTCCTGCAGATAGCGGCCAGGTACATCTGCCACAAGATAAAGTCGTCTGTTGCGTGTGACGCTCATAAGTGGCTGTCCAGCCGTAACGTAGTCGCCGTTCTTTACAAGACACTGCATGACATATCCCGTCGCAGGCGACGCCACAGTCACGCCCGCCTTACCCTTTGCTCCGGCCAAAGCCTTCTGTGCTATACGCGCCATATCATAGTTCTCCTTTATGGCGTTAAATTCCTTTTCAGATATTATCTTGTCTTTCACGAGTTTCTGTGCACGCTCATATTCGCGCTTGGCTGTCTCGTAAGTAACTCCGGCACGGTCGACAGGATCGCCATCCTGCATGTGCTCAGACGATATACTGAACAGAGCCTGTCCACGTTCTACCTTTGCACCCTCGGGCATCGGCTTGAGCAAACGCACTATACCAGACATCGTTGCCACAACCGATGCCTCGTCACCAGAAGCACTCTGCAGGCTACCGCTTGTCTGTATGACTGTCTGGAAGTCGCCCGGCTTTATCACTTCGGCCACCACTCCGGCTGCCTTGGCCTTCTCCACCGGCAACACAATCTCGCCGGCATGCGCCTCCTCTTCTTCATGTTTTCCACTTTCCATGTGCTCCTCTTCGGCATGGATGTCCTCATCATGGTCGCCGCTTTTACCGTTATGGCACGAAACAAAAACCATAAGTCCCATAACGCCGGCAATCAATGTTCTTTTATTCATAACGTTTTTAGGTTATTATTTTTTAGTGTATGCAAAATGATGTGCAAATATACAGATAATAACATGCAACTTTGTTGCAATGTTCATCAGCCACCCCAAACAGTCATTGACTGTATAGTGGTACAGAAATATGCAGGAACACACTATGATAGATTATGAGAGAGCAGACGCAGCAATATTCATGTCAGATTATCAACGATATGCTAACGGATGTTAAATAATTAACATTCTGAAATCTCCTAACCAGAAAATGAAATTCGGAAGAAAGCCTTTTTCACGACAGTCCGGCGGAGTCCGCGAGCTGTTTAAAAACGAAGCACGATGCGAAAGAGACCATATTACACTTCAATGAACGCTATTTCATGAGGCGAAACGGCCCATATCGGGGCATAATATGGACTGTTTCGCAATGCAACAAAGCCCATATTGGAAAGTCAGGACGAGTACATCGTATCACACACCGCAAACAACTTACTAATAATCAACAATTTAGACACATCCATCAAAAACTCACGAAAATCCCGTCAGACACCCTTCCAGTTGCAAAAACGCGAAAAATCCGGCATTTTTTCACCCTTATTTTTAACACACGCACCACCAAACGAGCACGCGAATTACAAATATTTAACAGGCGATGCACAGCGTTACACACATCAAACATATATACAATGTGTAAAACAACAGGAGTTTCCAATACGCCATTTTGACACCATACACATGACATTTTGTCAGCAATCTTCACAGGGCACGCATTTTGTGTTTACAGAAAGCGGAAAACATTAAAGAACATAAAACAAGAAAGGAGAAACAAAACATGACATTCGACAAATTCACAATCAAAGCGCAGGAAGCTGTTCAGGAGGCTGTGAACATAGCGAGCCGCAACGGACAGCAGACCATTGAGCCGGTGCATCTGCTTAAAGGTGTCATGACGAAAGCCAAGGATGTGTCTTCATACATATTCCGGAAACTCGGAGCCAACGCCAATCAGATAGAATCCGTGCTCGACAGCGAAATTGCACGTCTGCCGAAAGTGCAGGGCGGACAACCTTATCTCAGCAACGACACATCGAACGTGCTGCAGAAAGCCACCGACATTTCGCAGAAGATGGGCGACGAGTTCGTGAGCGTGGAGCCGCTGTTGCTCGCGCTGCTCGCAGTGAACTCCACTGCATCGCGCATCATGAAAGATGCCGGACTTACCGAAAACGACATGCGCAAGGCCATAGAAAGCCTGCGTCAGGGACAGAAGGTTCAGTCGCAGTCGGGCGACGAAAATTATCAGTCGCTCGAGAAATATGCCAAGAACCTTGTTGAGGAAGCCCGTCAGGGAAAGCTCGATCCGGTGATCGGACGTGACGACGAGATAAGACGTGTGCTTCAGATACTTTCAAGACGTACGAAGAACAACCCTATCCTCATAGGTGAACCGGGAACAGGTAAGACCGCCATCGTTGAAGGTCTGGCCGAGCGTATAGTCCGCGGCGATGTGCCCGAGAACCTGAAGGATAAGCAACTCTACTCTCTCGACATGGGTGCGCTAGTTGCCGGCGCAAAATACAAAGGCGAGTTCGAGGAGCGTCTGAAGAGCGTCATAAAGGAAGTGACCAACAGTGAAGGACGCATAATCCTCTTCATCGACGAGATTCACACCCTTGTCGGTGCTGGAGGTGGCGAGGGCGCCATGGACGCTGCCAACATTCTGAAACCTGCCCTTGCACGTGGTGAACTGCGTAGCATCGGTGCCACGACCCTCAACGAGTATCAGAAATACTTCGAAAAGGACAAGGCCCTCGAGCGTCGTTTCCAGACCGTCATGGTGGACGAGCCTGACGAACTGAGCGCGATAAGCATCCTGCGTGGTCTAAAAGAACGCTACGAGAACCACCACAAGGTACGTATTCAGGATGACGCCTGCATTGCTGCGGTGAAACTTTCGGAGCGTTACATATCCGACCGTTTCCTGCCGGATAAGGCCATCGACCTTATGGATGAGGCAGCTGCAAAGTTGCGTATGGAGCGCGACTCTGTTCCGGAGGAGCTCGACGAGATAACGCGCCGTCTGAAACAGCTGGAGATTGAGCGTGAGGCAATCAAACGCGAGAACGACCAACCGAAGATAGCACAACTCGACAAGGACATTGCCGAACTGAAAGACCAGGAGAAGGCCTACCGTGCCAAATGGGAAGGCGAGAAAGAACTGGTCAATCGCATACAGCAGGACAAACTGCAGATGGAGCAACTCAAGTATGAGGCAGAGCGTGCCGAACGGGAAGGCAACTACGAACGTGTGGCCGAGATACGTTACAGCCGTCTGCGCATGCTCGAGGATGACATAAAGAACATACAGAACCAGCTCAAGGGAGCGCAGGGCGACAACGCCATGATACGCGAAGAGGTGACTGCCGACGACATAGCCGAAGTGGTAAGCCGCTGGACAGGAATACCTGTGACACGTATGATGCAGAGCGAACGCGAGAAACTTCTGCACCTTGAGGAGGAACTCCACAAGCGTGTGATAGGTCAGGAGGAGGCCATAACGGCAGTAAGCGACGCCGTACGTCGTAGCCGTGCAGGACTTCAGGACCCGAAACGTCCTATCGCATCGTTCATCTTCCTCGGTACGACAGGTGTAGGAAAGACCGAGCTGGCAAAGGCTTTGGCAGAATATCTGTTCAACGACGAGACGATGATGACACGTATCGACATGAGTGAGTATCAGGAAAAGTTCAGCGTGTCAAGGCTCATCGGTGCACCTCCGGGATACGTAGGATACGACGAGGGCGGACAACTCACCGAGGCTGTAAGGCGCAAACCTTACTCAGTGGTGCTCTTCGATGAGATAGAGAAGGCTCATCCTGATGTGTTCAACATCCTGCTGCAAGTGCTCGACGACGGTCGTCTGACCGATAACAAGGGCAGAACAGTGAACTTCAAGAACACCATCATCATCATGACATCTAACCTCGGCAGCCAGCTCATACGTGAGGAACTGGAGAAACACAATGGAAAGCTCAACAACAGCGAACTCAACCAGCTCAACAACCAGCTGATGACATTGCTGAAGAAAACCATACGTCCGGAATTCCTCAACCGTATCGACGACACCATCATGTTCCTTCCGCTTACAAAGGAGCAGATAGCCGGAGTGGTAAGACTGCAGATGGACGCAGTGAAGAAGATGCTCGAACCGCAGGGATTCACTCTCGAATACACCGACGCTGCCATTAACTGGCTGGCCGACGCAGGATTCGATCCGGAGTTCGGCGCACGTCCTGTCAAGAGAGCGATACAGGAATATGTGCTCAACGACCTGTCAAAGAAACTGCTCGCCGAAGAGGTTAGCCGCGAGAAACCGGTCATCATCGACGCCAACGGTGCAGGACTCGTATTCAGAAACTGATTGTAAACTATTTTCAGAAGAATTGATAACGTGCAGGGGGCACAGGCCGGAACGGCTTGTGCCCCTTATTTTTTATGTTACTATAACGTGAGACAACATGTTATGTCATAAGGCATACGCATGTTACGCATGCCATATAGAGCAAACCTGTGCAAACAGAAACTGCCGGCAGGATGTGCCGACAGCAGTAAATAAAAACACAGTCAGAATAATCCGACACACGATGTGACGCTTTCACACCTGCATCATAATTCTACATGCTCGTAAAGAATGCGGAATCCGATCAGCAGCAATATGATACCGCCGACAAGTTCCGGCTTAAGACGTTTCACAATAGACTTGCCGAACACCACTCCCAGCACATTGCCGAGAACAGACATCACAAACGAGCATACGCCGATGATTATGAGAGGTTCGGACAGTTGTGCCATGTTCTTATAGCCAAGACAGGCAAACGAAATTCCGACTGCAAGTGCATCGATACTCGTTGCCACGGCAAACAACAGCTGGTTGGTAATCTTCGTCGGATCAAAATGTGCGTCTTCCTCACCGCCGAAAGAGTCTTTTATCATCTTGCCGCCAAGAAACGCCAGGAGTGCGAAGGCTATCCAATGGTCGGCAGACTCGATGTAACTGCTGAAATAGCTTGTCGCCAGCCAGCCGAAGAACGGCATGAGGGCCTGGAAAAGTCCGAAAAGCAAGGCCATGCGCAACGTGACAGACAGAATATATCTGCGTACGATGACACCACTGACGATGGAAACGGTGAAACAGTCCATGGCAAGAGCCATGGCAAGCAGGAAGACATCTAAAAGACTCATTGTGTATACTGATTAAAGTATGTTTGTCTTCGTGACGGCACGAAGAGTATAATGTTATTGCGGTTTGCGGCTGCAAAGGTAACAAAATTATCCGAACGGTATTACGGCTGTTATGAAAAAACTGCAGGACAACGGAACTAAGGCCGCCAACAAAGAGTGGAATCCTGCACGACATGCATCCTTTCCGCTGTGGTCCGACGTATTTTCCTTACGACTGTAGTTGGTTTATTGGTCCTCAGGATACGTACGAATGACGAAATAGTATGGCTTAAAGAAAATAACAAAGGATTTGGTACGTTATAATATCATATCAGAATATTAATGCCATAACTGACATGACAACCACCACTGCCATAATAGGAGGAGGCGCGGCAGGATGTTTTGCCGCCATAAACCTGAAACGGCTCATGCCGGACAACGACATAACAGTGTATGAAAGCGGACACCGCCTGCTGGCCAAAGTGGCTATAACCGGAGGCGGACGCTGCAATCTTACAAACTCGTTTGAGGATGTGAGAAGCACGGACGAGGTGTATCCGCGTGGTGCACGGCTGATGAAGCGCCTGCTGAAGGAGTTCAGTCATAAGGATGCATACAGATGGTTTGAGAGCAACGGAGTAAGACTTGTCACCCAGACAGACAGATGTGTGTTCCCGAAATCGCAGGACGCTATGGAGATTGTGTCAACTCTCACTCGTCTGATGCGCGAGAGCGGTGTGAAGACAAGAATGGCTCATCGCGCTGTTTCCATCAAGAGAACAGACAATGACGGAATGGACGACATACAGAAAAGACGTTTCCGCATAGATTTCGCAAACGGAGAAAAGACTTATGCGGACAATGTTGTGGTGACAACGGGCGGAAGTCCGCGACGCGGCGGGCTGGCAATGCTCGACAGTCTGGAGCTCGACATTGTGGAACCGGTACCGTCTCTTTTCAGCATATGCCTGCCCGGAGACGACATAAGGGAGCTTTCGGGAACGGTAGTGGACAATGCTACGGTGGGTATTTGCGGCACAAAGATTCATGCCTCGGGCGCACTGCTCATAACACACTGGGGAATGAGCGGGCCGGCAATACTCAAACTGTCGTCGCACGCGGCACGTCTGCTCAGCGAAAATGCATATAGGGCGCAACTGACAGTGAACTGGATGGGCAGCATGAAAGAAGCAGAGGTGGCCGCACTGATAACAGACATGGCTGCACGCAACATGCAGAAGCAGGTGGCAAACGTCTATCCTGATTGTCTCAACAGCAAGTTGTGGCGCAACATATTGCTGCACAACAGCATAAAACCGGAACAGCGTTGGGCGGAGATCGGCCGAAAAGGACTGAACAAGATAGTTACTGCGCTGACAAACAGCACCTACCGGATGGACGGGAAAAACCGTTTCAAAGAAGAATTCGTGACATGCGGCGGTGTGGCATTGGGCAACATAAATCCCGCCACACTGGAATGCAGGAAGCATGAAGGACTTTATTTCGCCGGCGAAGTGCTCGACGTGGATGCCGTAACCGGCGGATTCAACCTGCAGGCAGCATGGACCATGGGCTACGTTGTGTCACGTGCGATAGCTGCCAAAGCCGGTACTGAAAAACAATGAATAATCTAAAACATAAAGATATGATAAAGGATATACTGGATTTCAACAAACAGTTTGTTGCCGACAAGAAGTATGAGAAGTACATCACAAGCAAGTATCCGGACAAGAAGCTTGCAATTCTCTCATGCATGGACACAAGACTCACTGAGCTGTTGCCCGCAGCTCTCGGACTGAAAAACGGTGACGCCAAACTGATAAAGAATGCCGGAGGAACAATACTCCACCCTTTCGACAGTGCAATACGCAGTCTGCTCGTAGCCGTATATGAGCTGGGAGTGACCGATATAATGGTTATTGCGCACACAAACTGCGGTGCGTGCCACATGAACGGCAAAAAAATGACAGAACTGATGATGGAACGCGGCATAAAGAAAGAAACACTTGAGACACTGCGTCACAGCGGAATCGATCTTGACCATTGGCTTGAAGGATTCCATGACACAGAAGAATCTGTAAGGAAGACTACGGAATGCATAGCCAACCATCCACTCATTCCGGACGACGTAACAATCCACGGATACATCATCGACTCAACTACTGGCGAACTTCAGAAGATTGTCTGAAAAACAAAACTGCCAAAACATAAAAAGTTATGTATCGTACTCAGTCTATTTAAGACCTTTTGAGTACCATAACATTTTTACAGATGGTTGATGTTCAGACTGATATTGAAAATATGTATTGAAGAAAGATGATTGCATTTGCAATATGATTATTAAATAAACGTATATCAAAACATACAAAAAGACTGATGATATAGTCTGTTTTAATACGATGATTAATCCACCGGTATCCATTCGTGGATTAATCATTTATCTTTTCTATTGAAGCATTAAAGCATTGAAATAAAGATTTTAGTAATATGCATAGAAAGTAAAAATAATACTAATCCTCCAATGGTTGACAGCAAAAAGAATGAGACATCGTAATTATCGGACACTATTAAGGGGACTTCTATAAATTAAATCCCTGATTATAAGTTGCATAAGCGGAT
>USDT01000020.1 GCA_900553465.1 uncultured Prevotella sp. | reverse complement strand
AACGACCCCGAGATTACAAATCACGTGCTCTGGCCAACTGAGCTAAAGAGGCAAATCCTTGCAGCCGTAAGGCTTATTGATTTAGGACCTGTTCTAAAACGGCTGCAAAGATAGGCATTATTTTTTAATCTCCAAAACTTTTTGCGATTTTTTTTATCTTTCGCGCAATTTTTCTTTAAATTTCGCCAATTGGACCCTCATAGCATCGATACAAAGGTCGATTCCCTCCTCAAAAGTATCACACGTTTTTTCTACGAATAAAGTGGTTCCCGGAACCGACACAGTCATACTTGTTTCTTTATTTAGTGCAGTGGCGGGCTTCACTACTTTCAGTTGCACCTCTACTTTCTGAATATCCTCAAATGATTTTTCCAACTTGGCTGTTTTCTTTTCGATAAACGCCTGCAGTTTCTCGGTAGCGTCAAAATGAATCGACTGAACTTTTACTTCCATATACGTACCTCCTTTAAATTTAGGTTAAGCCCTTGGATGGGCATTTGAATATATACGCTTCAACTGCTCAAAAGTCGTGTGCGTGTATATTTCGGTTGTCGACAGACTTTCATGTCCGAGCAGTTTCCGCACACTTTCCAAACCAGCATCATGATTGAGCATCGCTGTGGCAAACGAATGCCGTAGTATATGCGGTGAACGTTTTTTCAATGTACATACAGCAGAAAGCGCATTTCTGACTTTCAGCCTGACAGACGCATCACTAAACCTACGTCCTTTGGATGTAAGAAAAAAAGCTTCATCCACATCCGTCAGGTCTGCCACCTCCACATCGCGCCTATATATATATATGTTCAATGCGTTACGAAGCTCTTCACCAAACGGGATTATACGCTGTTTATTCCTCTTACCAGTAACTTTCAGTTCACAACTTTCCAAATCCACCGACCTATTATTCAAACTGGTCAGTTCCGAAAGCCGCACACCCGTCTCATAAAAGACCATGATCATTGTCCGCAGACAAACATCATCATATCCGTCGCCCCACATATTCGAATCGAGCAGCCTATCCATTTCCTCTTCTCTGAGAAAATACGGCAACGTCGATTCTTTCTTCGGTCCGACAATACAGCACGAAGGATCATGTTCAACAAAACCTCGGGATAACGCAAAACGATAAAGGGAACGCACTGCGCTCAATCTTCTATTGATTGAAGCCGCGGTGTTTCCTTTATCCATCATGCTCTCCATCCAGTCACGGATAATATCGGAATCAACTAATTCCCAAGAGAGATGATCATCCAAATTTTTGAAGTACGACTCGAATGCCTTGACATCCTCGCCGTAACTCTTTACTGTCAGCGCAGAACGATTGCGTTCATACTGCAGATAGTTCAAAAATTCTTTTATTATCATCAATCCGTTGCTCAAATCATAATATATTTCGGCAACGAATATACAGAATAAAATTCAAACTACCAAATTTTAGAGGTAAATTTTAATCCTCTGCTGCGCGCAATTTCTGTACATAGATGGCATGTTCCATCTTGAGTCTCTTCAGCACAGACGGCTTGTTATACTGCTGACGCTTACGCAGTTCTTTCATAACGCCTGTCTTTTCAAATTTTCTCTTAAACTTCTTGAGAGCTCTTTCGATATTCTCACCATCTTTAACTGGTACAATTATCATGCTATTTTTGTTTTTAATTATTTATATTATACTTATATTATTTTGGCTACTGCCACAAAATGCGGTGCAAAATTACACTTTATTTTTGAACCCAACAACTTTTCACGTTCTTTTTTATGTTTTCTCCTTAACTTTTTATCATTTGGACGTATAATCTCTTCAAAAAGCCACTATAAACCAATCAAATATACATTTTCCATCCATCATCGTACACAAGATATATTTGAAGTTTATTATAGAATCGTACTTGCCCACATGTCAATCAACAGCAACATGTATGACCTGCGAAATCTCCGAAGGTTCTCCATTGTCAGATTCATAGCATCCCATGTCTATCTGCCTGTCCGACAAGCGTCTCTGCATATCCAGATCATATTCCATATCCGATGCCAAGCCTGCATTTCCCGCGTCAACACACAACGATTGCTCTGAGAGCGCATAGGAAAACACATTCCAGTCATCAGCAGTCATACCGTCACCGGCATATCCTACAACCGGTGCCGGATTCAAGAGACCTGGCGTAACAGTCTCAGACAGTACTACATGCCGCACATCATCGCCATCCTCAAACTTCCGGCTGTCACTTTCCACAGCCGAATTCATCGACACAATTTTTCCTCCACCATCCTTACCGGAGTTCTGTCCGTAACTGCTGTAAATGCCGTTTCCACCGATGTTGTGCCATATCACCGAATTGTATATGCTGATATTCGAGCCGTTGTCGCCCGTGCCTAATGCACCTCCCGGACCAGAAGACTGATTGTTTACTAACGTGCAGTTGACTATCTTGGCCGTAACACCGCCTCCAACCTGCACCGCCCCGCCATTGCCGGATGACGTATTGTTCACAAAAAGACTGTTCTCTATCGTTACGTTACCACGATGACAATGCAGTGCCGCACCGTTCTTACCGTCAGAAGTACGGTTGTTTCTGAATATGCAGTTTCTCACTTTTGCCCCACTTGTAAGTATTGCTCCACCGCCATTACCGTTTCCATTATCGGCAGCACCGCTCATTCCGTTCTGCACTATGATGCCGTCGAGCACAGTACCTACCGTTTTCTCAAGTTCCACATTGCGCAAAGGCGACACTTTTCCTCCTCCGTCTATCACAACAGGATTATTTTTCCAGTCACGTTCCGACAAATGTTCCTCCGTTCCATCAAATCCTCCGTACATGGCAACATTATCAATATTGACAGAAGCTGTCACGTTATATACACCCTCCTTCATCCATATCTGTGCCGACGGATATTGCGGAGCTATTTCCACCGCATGCTGCAAAGTTGTAGCATCTGTCCAACTTTCACCGTTACTATTCTCATTGCCGTCGGCAGACACACGTATTATATGGTCAGCATACTGCCGGTATGCCTCGTCAAACCATTCTATAGCCATCTGCTTGAGCCTTGCTGTCACTCCGGCATTTGCTGCCGCCACATTGAGTGTCTCGTTATAATCGTTCTTCATGTCGTACAGTTCCACATTGCTTCCGTCTGCATTCACAAGCAGTTTCCAATCACCCTCTCTCACAGCAATATGCGGACTCACCCGGTCCTTCTTTGTCTTTCCGAACTCCCAGAACAAAGGTTTCTCACGCACCTCCTGTTCCTTTCCGAGCAACGTACTACTCATATCCACACCGTCGAGCTGATATTCGGTCGGCATATCGGCCCCTCCTATTGTGCACAGCGACGGGAAAAGATCCACCGCACACACCACCGACCTTTCGTTCACCTGCCCCGGTTCTATCACTCCCGGCCAGCGCACGATGAAAGGCATTCTTATTCCACCCTCATACAGTGTACCCTTCTGCCCGCGGAGAGAGTTTGTGCGGTGTCCATCAAACGCAGGAGCCGGTCCGTTGTCACTGGTGAATATCACCATTGTGTTGTCGTCGATGCCCAGATCCTTCAGTCCCTGCATCAGACGTCCTATCTGATTGTCAAGCTCCTTAAGCACAATGGAGAACGATTCGGCCGATTCCCTCTGGCTGGCCTCATCGTTTTCATACACCCACGGCGTATGCACATCGTCCGGCCAAAGATTCACAAAACAAGGTTTTCCTTTGTTCCGCGACAGAAAATCGAGCGTCTTATCCACAAAATAAGCCGTACGGTTCCATCTCTTCACCTCGTCCGTAGGCGCCCATATCCAGTTTGATGATGTCAGTTTCGGGTCAGGATCAGGACTTTCCCATGTCGACGAATATTCGTCAAAACCATAACGGGTTATCGACGGAGCATTCTTCACGTCGCGTCCGCCTCCCATGTGCCACTTACCGAAGTGTCCCGTCATATATCCTCCGGCCTTCAGCGCCCTCGCCATAGAAGGTGCCGAGGCATCAAGAAAATCGTTCTGCTCGTTTGCGGCATTTCCGGCACGGTCCTGCAGAAATGTCGTTATGCCCCAACGCGTAGGATACATACCTGTGGTGATTCCTGTACGCGAAGGTGAACTTATGGGACACGAAGTGTAATATTGCGTAAATCTTATTCCCTCTTCAGCCATACGGTCTATGTTCGGCGTAGGAACATAGTCGCCACCATAACACGACGGATCCGAATATCCCATATCGTCCACATATACAACTATAATGTTAGGCTTCTCCTGCGAAACGACCGGCATGCCACACGCAAGCATCACCGGCAACATAAGTCTGCGTTGATTCATAAGAAAATAAAAGGTTTAAAGTGAAACATCAGCTTTGTTCAGGTATGATAAAATTACGACAAATACCTGTTCATCATAAAACAACTGTCCGTCAGCACCGTTATTTTTCCTGTTTATTAACATACATACACAAACAATAACAGCAAATCACTGTATCCGTCTCTCCATTATGCATCCTCGTCCACTCATCCTATAAACGGCAACGGGCGGATGCCCACTGTCGCATCCGCCCGCTTCGTATTATATATTATATATGTACGCGACGTCACACTTCGTCATCATCCATCGGATAACGCACACCCCACTCCTTGCGCAGCGAGTCGAGCATCCCCATCACACGCAGCGTCTCAGCGTGCGGCATGTCGTCACACTCCAACCGTCCGTGCTCCAATGCGTCGATACAAGCCTGCACTTCATATTCATAACCCGTTATCTGCGGCGGACAGCATACGGTGCGCACCAGCTGGTGATCAGCCGAATAAATGTCCACGCGCTGCGGATTGTTTATGTTGTCAACAATGAAATAACCCTTGTCGCCACTCACAATGCCCTGCCGGTCGCCCGCACAGAACACGTTACACTGCAACGCAGCCATTCTACCGTCGGCATACTTGAACGTAATGCTGTCCTGAAAATCCATGCCCTCGTCCGACTTTATCACTGTAGAACTTATTTCGCTGATGTCCTTACCGAACGCCATGAGCGCGAAGTTTATATTGTAAAGTCCTATATCGAGCAGCGCACCACCTGCCAGTTCCGGCCTGCGTATGCGTTCTTTATGTGCTATGGGATAGCTCAGATGCGCCGTCAGAGTCATCGGACGACCTATCGTGCCGTCGTTCACCATGGCGTTTATAGTCTTTGTGAACGGCATATAGCGTGTCCAGATAGCCTCGGTGACGAAAACATTCTTCTCATGCGCCAGCTTCAGCAGCGCCTCAGCCTGACGACGGTTGGCAGTGAAAGCCTTCTCACACAACACCGGCTTGCCGTGCTCTACGCACATGCATGCGTGCTCATAGTGGTGTGAATGTGGTGTCGCAACATACACCAGGTCCACCTCCGGATCGTTCAACATTTCCTCGTACGAACCGTACGCACGGCTCACGTTGTGGTTTTCGGCAAATGCGCGTGCCTTGTCAATCGACCTCGACGCCACGGCATAAGCCTCCGTACATTCCATCTGTCCCACTGTCCAGGCCATGGCACGGGCAATAGAGCCTGCACCCAATATTCCGATTTTATATTTCTTCATATATTGCTTTTCATTAACTATTTAAGCACAAAATTAATCATTACGCACATTTCCGACAAGTATTAACTTTAAAAAAGAATATATGTCCATATTATAAGATCCTTATTGTAATAACAAACTTAATATTTTTAACATTTCCAAATAGGGGTTTATCAACAGTTGTGCGTGATAGCATATAATAGAACCCAATAAATAGAAATTTCATTGAGTCAATTTTCCACTTAAAAATAGATTATTGCAACTATTGCACACAAATAAAAAATTCTGATTATGAGGATTAAGACTTAAACAGGACCATCACTTTTCAATAATGGTGAAACATATGGATACACCATCTTTCGTAAAGGGCAGCATGCAAAAGACGATAGTGTGTAAATATACAAAGTGCATGTTCCATAACTGTTTACCTTATAATATAATAAGAAAGCATTGGCATAATGTCATATCAGATTATAACTATCCAAACTAAATGTAAAATTCAAAACTATTGTACAATGAAAAGAATCACTAATTTCAAAAAATCATCTGTCATCATTTTATCGCTTCTGTGCCTTTTAGTATGTTACGCCTGCTCCGATGATACGCCGGAAGTATACAAAGTTCGTGTTCATATAGAAGCCAATACTAACGAACCCGTAAGAATATATGGTCTAAAAGATTCCTCACCTGAAAGAGGTCTGGTTATTCGAAGCAGCTATGATAAAATCTATAAAACAGAAGATAACGGATTGTCAATTGAGGCAAGATGCAATGATGAGAGCACTTTAATAAATATAAAAGTCTGGGTGAATGGAAAACTCAAAGCAGATGTGTCCGGTAATAAGTATTTAACGAGCGGGTATATTCGTTTTGATAAATGACGTGAACTAGACAAATTCAGGATAATGTAAGCTGTGTATCAATTGTTCTCGTAACATTGATGCACAGCTTTTCTTTGAATTAAACACATTATAAATACGCTTCATTACAGATTTAAGCGTATATTCTTACATCATTAATTATTATAAAAAAACTTGCAAAATTGAAAATCAGCTAAGATAAATCATCTGCTATACAAAATAATTTTATAAATTTGACTTCGGTAAGCATAGCAATTATTTTTTGTAATACTTTTATAAAAAATATTTCCTCTAATCAACAATTATAGATACTTATAATTCGTTTAACTCACATTAAAATAAAACCTAAACCCTCTAAAACATCACATCTATGAAGCCAAAACATTTACTTTTAATTATTGCTATGATAGCGTGTACACAAGCTTCAGTAGCAGAAGACACTATCTCATACTCTATCCACCCCCAGGCCACACGTCAGAAGATGGAAGGCTGGGGAGTAAGCCTCTGCTGGTGGGCCAACATGTGCGGCAAGTGGAGCGATAAGAAAATAGACGAAATAGTAGACTGGATGGTAAGCCCCACCGGACTAAACTATAACATCTTCAGGTATAACATCGGCGGCGGAGACGACCCACTTAACAGGAACTGCGATCCCCACCACATGGCCAAAGGCAAAGGACTGAGAGCCGAGATGGAAGGATTTCAGGATGAACCGGGCGGAGAATATCATTGGGACCGCGACGAGGCACAACGCAAGATTATGCTAAAAATAAAAGAGAAGAGACCCGATGCCATATTCGAGGCTTTCAGTAACAGTGCACCATGGTGGATGACCTACAGTGGATGCTGTTCAGGTAACACATCACTGTTCAAGGATAACCTGAAGCCTGAATATTACGATGACTTCGCACATTACCTGGTGGACGTATGCAAACACTATAAGGACACCTACGGTATAGAGTTCAAGACGCTGGAACCATTCAATGAACCGGCTCTAAACACATGGAGGGCCAATGGCGAACAGGAGGGATGCTACTTCAGTACGACATCGCAGGTAAATTTCCTAAAAGTACTTTCCCCTATCCTGAAAGAGAGTGGACTCAACACCATCATCTCCAGTGCAGATGAGTCATGGACGTCCCAAACAGTAACGACACTCAAATACTACATTAATAATAACGCCATGGATATGGTGGGACAATGGAACACGCACACCTACCAGGCCAGTGACCGAACACGCAGTCAAGCAGGCTCACTTGCTCGTGCTGCAGGCAAGCCAATATGGATGAGCGAAGTAGGTGATGGAAGTTCCGGACTAGCCGGCAACCTTAAACTCTGCCAGAAATTCTTCGACGACATGCACTATATCCTACCCACGGCATGGATCGACTGGCAATATATAGAGGAAGGCAACGACCAGTGGTGCACAGTGCAGGCAAACTTTAACGACGAGAACAGCGCACACCTCGTGCCTAACTACTACGTGCGCCAACATGTAACGAAGTTCATACGTCAGGGCTACACAATGGTTACTGCTCTTTCCAACAAGACATTGGCTGCTGTAAACCCGACAAAGGACACCCTTGTCGTTGTGATACTCAACAATACAGACCAAAGGGTACGCCATCACATAAAGTTCCCCGAAGTCCATATAAACGGAGATATCAAGGCATACCTCACAATGACAAACTCATACATGCGTGAAATAACCAACGACTTCACTCCCAACGAGGAGGAAATTGTAAAAGTTAACCTACCTGCACAGAGCATAATCACACTGATAATGCCCTACACTATGGAGACACAGAGCCAGGAAGTTGAAGACAATGGCACATATCTGATAATTCCACAAAGCAACTGCAACATGGCCCTCTCAGCACACGACGGAAATGTAACTATAGAACCTGTCGATATGGAAAGCCCATGCCAGCAATGGACATTAAAGAAGCACGGCAACGAATACACATTGACCAATGCTGAAGGTCAGACCATAACGGACAGCGGCAACTATGCCTTGCAGACCAACAACAATGCAGTCGAAGGGCAGACGTTCGCCATAGAGCCGGTGGAGGATTTCTTCTACAAGATAATCAATGCTTCGGGCAATGCCTTCGACCTCGAGAAATCCAGACTCACAGCCGGTACTGTGGTAGGTCTTGCCGAGTATGGCAACAGCGTGGATGCAGACACACGCAACTGGCAGTTAGTACGCCTCACAGACAAAATTACAAACGGCATCAATACAGTAAACACCTCCTCTGTCAAAGGTTCCGGACAATACTACGACATCCTTGGCAGAAAACTCAACGGCCCCAAACGTGGAATAAACATTTACATCTCGGATGGCAAGGCTGTAAAACGTATAATAAAGTAATAACACAACCCATGAACCCCTGCCTTTATTTGCAGGGGTTCATTATATAAACAACACAGTTTTTTTATTTGACTTTAACTCCAAACGGTCATTAGATTTCAAACCTGTTTTGTCTTTATTTTAGTGTATACCCAAATAAAAATTGAAACAAAGTCTCTGTAAAAATTCATCTTTGGGATAAAGGACTTCACTATACCTTTGTGGTTTAGTAAAGCCTATATTTTTTATTCAACGAACAACTTACCAGATGAGTATCTGCCGTCAAAGCATAATTGCTGTATCTTTATTGTACTGAAAATCAAATAAATACAAACAATAATTGTTATGACCATCAATAGTTAAGTTATAAAATTATTTTTTATGGCAGATGACTCATCTTCGCTGATTTTTCATTTTTGAAAGTATTTTGATACTATGATGTCGAAATGTACACTTAAATCTGCCATAAAGTGCATACGTATTACCGTACTTAATTTCCAACAAGCCATATATCATTGTTATGAGAACGATTGACACGCAATCAGCATTGTTCAGAATTAGTAAAACTCATGAATAACAAATTGACATCGCCACGTACGATTTATTATTAATGTAAGACCGGGGCTTATCTTTCAATACCTTTTCATGCTTCTAAAGCAACTCTTTTAAAGAAAACCCGGAAGACGAACTTACGATTTTTCTTGACTTTATTTTGACAAAATAAATTCGGAAAAGAGATATGAATAAATGTTAAATCAGATATAATAAAGGCTGTTTCGGGCTGTGAGGTATTTTGATATACCCTATACCATAGTACGTAATAGTTCGTATTGCGTTCTGATAATGCCTGTTTGAGGGTCCGGTTACGCCCATATCATGGTGTGATATTGTGCATATCAGGCCATGAAATGGGCTGTATCACGTGCTGAAATGGTGCTTATTGCAAGCCATGGGAATGGACATTAAATGTAAGTTATTGACGTTCAACGTTTTGCTTAACTCTCGTATAATTCACGTATTTGCGTCCGAAGGAGAGTCCGCGCGCAAATACGCGCTGGATTTTTGGGGTAGAACAGGAAACTCGAGCGGAAAAATCGAAATCCGGTTATAATTTGAAAGTTGCCGATATTGGTTTCATTATGGAAGAAGAAAACAATGCCTTTTCGGGAACGAAGCTGCTGTTTATCTTATGAAATCAATACTAAGCTGATTTCTAATGAACCCAGACATCATTTTCCAGCTTTGTCGTTGCACCCTCTTTTCTCTATTATTTTAATAATACATGAGGTGGTTCTACTATATCAAAAATAAAAAACGAAGCTTTTTATTCTTCTGTTGTTCTCGCATTTCGCTACATATATAATAATATAGGATGCTGTTCGGTAATGCCAGATCCGGAAAAACAGAGTTTCTACATTTTGGCGTTGCGTTCACCTTTCACTATCTTTTAATAAGACAGGATGCGGCTCGGCAAAGCCCATACAAACAAACATCCATTTCTTTGTCTTGTCTCTGTTCTCGCCTTTCACTATCTTTTAATAAGACAGGATGCGGCTCGGCAATATCAAAAATAAAAAAAACGGCGTTTTTTTATTTTGCTATTGCGCTCGCCTTTCACTATCTTTGCCGCATATAAATCAGTGCCATAACTATGAAAACAGAATTCGAGAAGATGAGGAGCGGGGAAATGTACCGTTTCGACAAGGGCGAGATATACGAGAGTCTGGTGCACGCCAAGCAGTTGTGCGCGCGTCTGCAGACCATGACTATAAACGATGACGACTACCGCAGCGTGATAGAGGAACTCATACCGGGCATTCCCGAGTCGTCGGCCGTATGCCCGCCGTTCCATTGCGACCACGGCAACGGCATCATAATCGGGCGCAACGTATTCATAAACTACAACTGCGTGATGCTCGACGGGGCATGGATACGCATCGGCGACAACGTGAAGGTAGGACCGGCATGCCAGCTTTACACTCCGCATCATCCCATGGACTACATAGAGCGGCGCGAATGTCTGGAGACGGCCTACCCCATCACCATCGGCGAGGACACTTGGTTGGGCGGCGGATGCATAGTATGTCCGGGCGTGACAATAGGCAAGCGCTGCATCATAGGGGCAGGTTCGGTGGTTGTGCACGACATTCCGGACGACTCGCTTGCCGTTGGCAATCCTGCCGTAGTGAAACGCAGCCTTAAATGAACAGGGCGCAGACGCACACAGAATTGTGTGATGCGTCTGCGCCCTGCGCCTGTCAGAGCGGCGAACAGGCATTCTCAAGCCATCGGCGCTCGTCGGGTTGGAGATGCGGAGCCAGCTTTTCGTAAACACGGCGGTGGTAGTCGTCGAGCCACGCACGCTCCTCGTCAGTAAGCATTGATACTATTATCGGTGTCTTGTCTATAGGACAGAGCGTGAGCGGTTCGAACTCAAGGAAGCGTCCGAACTCCGTCTCCATATAGTCTTTCACCATCAGCATGTTCTCCGTCCTCACTCCGAAGCGTCCCGAAAGATAGAGTCCGGGCTCGTCGGTTACGGTCATGCCGGGCACGAGCGGTGCCGGACGCCACTCCATGCGTATCTGGTGCGGACCTTCGTGCACGTTGAGATAGGAGCCCACGCCGTGACCCGTGCCGTGCAGGAAGTTCATGCCCTCGCGCCACATGGCCATGCGTGCGGCTGCGTCGAGCTGTGTGCCTGACGCTCCGTATGGGAACTTCATGTTCTGCAACTGCAGGTGTCCCTTCAGCACGAGCGTATATACGCGCCGCTGCTCGTTGGTCACAGGGCCGAGAGCTATGGTGCGTGTTATGTCCGTAGTACCATCGGCATACTGCGCTCCGCTGTCTATCAGTATCAGACCTTCGGGCCTCAACATGGCGTCGCTCACCGGTGTGGCCTCATAATGCACTATCGCACCGTGCTCCTGATAGCCGGCTATGGTGTCGAACGACAGGTCTCTGTACATCGGATCGGCCGCGCGCAGCTCGCGCAAACGCTCGCTGACGGTTATCTCTGTCTGTCCGCCACTCTCCACGGCGGGCTTCAGCCACATGAGGAACCTTACCAGTGCCACGCCGTCGCGGATCATTGAGCGACGGAAGCCTTCGGTCTCGGCGGCGTTCTTCACGGCCTTCATTGCCGGCACGGGCGATGAGTGTCTTATCACGTTGTGCGCCGTGGCCACCTTATATAGCGTATAATTGCTCTCGTCCGGATCAATCAGGATGTTGTATTCGGGATATTTCTTCAGTCCGCGCGCCACGTTGGCATAGTCGTCCGTTGCCACTCCGTCTGCCTTCAGTGCAGCCACTATCTGCGGCGAAAGCTTCTTGCGGTCGATAAACAGTGTGGCCTTGTCGTGCGCAATAAGCAGATAGCTCACAAACACCGGGTTGCAGTGAACGTCGGTTCCGCGCAGATTGAGCGTCCAGGCAATGTCGTCGAGTGCCGACATGAGCATTCCGTCGGCATGCACCTCGCGCAGTGCGGCACGTATGTGGCGCAGTTTGTCAGCGCGACTTTCGCCTGCATACTCTATGTTGTGCACGCAAACCTCACCATCTGGTACTGCCGGGCGGTCGGTCCATATCTCCTCCAGCACATCGAGATTGGTGCGCACGGTTATTCCTCCTGCCCTGCGCAGGTCGGCAATGAGAGCCTCAGCCATTGTCGTGCTGCAGCTCATGCCGTCGATACCTATCTCTGTCGATGCCGCGCCTTGCAGCTGCGAGGCAATCCAGCGGGCAGGTGTGGGTGTGCCTTCCACACGCTCCTTCATCAGCACAAACTCCGTATTGCGCAACTGTTCTTCGGCTGCCAGGAAGTAGCGCGAGTCGGTCCACAGCGCGGCAGCGTCCATAGTGACCACCGCCAGACCCGCCGAACCGTCGAAACCAGATATCCATTTGCGTCCCTCCCAGCGCGACGGCACATACTCACTGCCGTGCGGGTCGGTGCTCGGAAACACAAAAGCGGCGAGGTGTTCGCGCCTCATCACCTCACGCAGGCGTCCGAGTCTTTCTTTTATGACGTTTTCCATAAATTTCCGTTATTGGTTTAGTGTTATTGCAAACTTACAAAATTTATTCCTATTAACGCCTTACACATTATATATTTTAACGCGCGCGACGCTTTCCCCGCATCTCGTCCGTTCTTCCGCCTTACATTCCGTACATGGAAGGACAGCCCGGAATGCATGACACGAAAAGGCCTTCCGGCATTTTTCAGGCTTATAATGAATGTTTTGTCAGGAAAAAACCTTATCTTTGAAACCGCAGACACAATTTTCTTTCCGTTGTGCCTGACACACAAAGATACATAAAGCGTATCGCCCTAAACCTGAGGAATGCTTATCATAATAAAACTATTACATATACATCACGATTAATAACATCTATTATGGACATCAAGAAATCCAGACAACTGCTGTTGTCCGCTACTGCCGCACTGCCGGTGGTGGCTGCCGCACAGGCCGAAGACCAGCGGCCGAACATCATGGTAATCATGGTGGACGACATGGGATATTCCGATCTCGGATGCTTCGGCGGCGAGATACATACGCCGAATCTTGACGCGCTCGCAAGCAACGGCATGCGCTTCACACAGTTTTTCAACGCAGGACGAAGCTGTCCTTCGAGAGCCGCGCTGATGACAGGACTCTACGCCCAGCAGGCCGGCATCATGGGCATGGGACAGAGTCTGAACAACGAATGTGTAACAATACCCGAGGTTCTAAAGACCGCCGGATACCGCACGGCAATGACCGGCAAGTGGCATCTGTCGCTTACGCAGGGCATAGGCAACAACGCCGACCAGATGGCGTGGCTGTCGCATCAGAACACATTCAACAACCGGCCGTTCGCTCCGGTGGAGACTTATCCGTGCAACCGCGGATTTGACGAGCATTGGGGCACCATATGGGGCGTAGTAAACCACTTCGACCCGTTCTCACTCGTGCACAATGAAGAGCCTATATACACCGACGCAATACCGTCTGACTTCTATTCCACCGACTTCGTAACCGACAAGACCATCGATCTTTTGGACGATCTGTCGACAAAGGAAGAGCCTTTCTTCATGTACGTTGCATACAACGCCCCGCACTGGCCGCTCCATGCCAAGCCGGAGGATATAGCAAAATACAAAGGCAAGTATGACGAAGGATGGGACGTGCTGCGCGAAAGAAGATACAACAGAATGGTTGAACTGGGACTGATAAGCCCCGGACAGACGCCTGTATCGCGCAACGAGTCGGGACGGCTTTGGGAGAACGAGACCGACAAGGAGTTTCAGGCAGCCAACATGGAGGTGCATGCGGCCATGATAGACTGCGTGGACCAGGGTGTGGGACGCATCATACAGAAACTCAAGGACACAGGTGAATACGACAACACCATCATCATATTCTCATCCGACAACGGCGCTTCGTCGGAGAATTACGGCATAGGCGAGTTCGACAGACACGACCGCACACGCGACGGACAGATGGTGACGCACAACTCGAGAACGCCGGGCGACGAGCTGTCGTACAACTATCTCGGCACTGGATGGGCCGGAGCCATCAACACCCCGTTCCGCTACTGGAAGGCGGAATCGTTCCACGGAGGCATCGCCGCCCCGACCATCGTGCACTGGCCGGCAGGAATGAAGAGCGGACGCGGCACTATAGTGGACGAGCCTTGTCACTTCATCGATGTCATGCCGACATGCATATCGCTTGCAGGTGCCGAATATCCTACAACCTACAAAGGCCACAACATTCATCCGCTTGCAGCCGAGGGCCGCAGCCTGCTGCCTCTGATAAGCGGCGAAGGCGAATGGAACGGCGAGCGCACTCTGTTCTGGGAGCACGAGAACGGACGTGCCGTACGCGTGGGCAACTGGAAGATGACATCGCTGCGCAACGGTGGCTGGCAGCTGTTCGACCTTTCGAAAGACTATTCGGAGACCAATAATGTGGCAGCCGAGCATCCTGACAAGGTGAGAGAAATGAAGGCATTGTGGAACAACTGGGCCAAAAGCGTAGGACTGAAGGTTGAGGAAGACATGCCCGACACGGACAAGGAACTGCTGTTCTATTATCCGTTCGACGGTGACCTTAACGACAAATCGCCCAACAATTATCCGCTCACCTCAAACGGACACAGTTTTGCAGAAGGTAAATTCGGGCAGGCTCTGTCGCTCAACGGCAAGGCGCAGTATCTGGATTTCAATACTACCGGTACGGTAGATACCAAAAATACGCAGTACACAATATGCGCCTGGGTTTACGATGAAGAGACAGCCGTGCCGACATCGGGCACCGTAGAAGGAGGCTGTTACTTTCGCGACGAAATCATAATGGCACAGAAAGACAACAGCGGAACAGGCCGCATATTGCTCTACACACGTCTGGAAACACCCACGACAGGCGGCGACACAAAGTATTTCTTCAACAATTTTCTTGGCAACCGGCACAATCCGGCATCCGAAGGTTCGTTCAAACGGGGTGTCTGGCAGCACGTAGCCATAGTGTGCAATCCGGCAGACCGCACCGTAACCTACTACATAAACGGCGAGCGCGACCTCACTGTCTCCACCAATGCATTCGAAGCATGTCAGGGCGGTTTCCGCATCGGAGGACACAAAAGCAACAAGGACTACTGGCACGGAAAAATTGACGAGCTTTACTTTTTCAGAGGTCTGCTGTCTGCAGAAGAGATTCGCGACATACGCGACAACACTTATTTCACCAACAGTATAGACAGAGCCGAAGCCTCAGACTTCCGCGTTGTCTTTGACAACAACACCCGCACACTGCGCGCCCACGACGGAAGCACAATGAAATCCGTGGCACTTCACTCCTCCACCGGACAGGAGATAATGAACGTGTCAAACAAATCCCACATATCACTGAACAACCTTCCGAAAGGCGTATACATAGCAAGTGTATCAGGAAATACCGGTGACAACGTATCACTTAAAATCACACTGTGATACATGCAACTGCGTATTATTTCATAAAAAACATATTATGAAGGGCTGGAAAATCTTTTCCGCCCTTCATTTTCGCCTTTAGCAGCATTCACAATTATTTATCACAAAAGCATACAAACCACAATTTCATTCATCTGCTATCGGTATATCCGAAACTTACATTCGGAAAACCAATATGCAGATTGTATGTTTTCAGTGTATTATTAGACTTTTTTTCTTATTTCACACCCTTTCTCCCGTTTCAGGCACAAAAGCAGCAGACATCAAATAAATTATAAATACCAATAGTCACTATCGAAATTTCCGTTAACAAGATATTCCCCACCCTTTGTCAAAACGATACCTTTGCAGCGTCAAAAAAAATATTTAACTATGAATGTTTATATAATCACATGGGCGTTTATCGTAGGAATCCTGATTCTTACATTTGTTTTCAGAGCAATTGAAAACTTCCGCAAAGAGTGCAGCAACAAAGAGAATGATTCTCACTTTTTCGAAATCAGCAAAGACAACGAACTGTTTTATTGCCCTGGCGACGAATATCTGATCGATGAACCAGAATACATGTAATATACCGGCAGGCAACAACAGCCTGCCGACCACCAAGGAAGTCTGCATGTTTCTTTCAGACTATGCAGCATGGCTGATGGGTTGCGGCGCTACATGCGCACGCATAGAGAAGAACATACGTCGCATGTCGGAAGCATTCGGAAAAGAATCCGACATGGCCGTGATGCCTGCACACATACATCTGTCTGTATGGGACAAGGAGCACACCGAGTCATACAGCAACATTAAAAGAATACACAAGTGCGGCATCAGCTTCAACATCAACACACGCCTTAGCAAACTCAGCTGGGACGTTGCCGACGGACGCGCCGACTTCAAGAAGGCATGCTGCGAGTTTGAGGAAATAACCAAGACCAAGCCGGAGAACCAGCGGCTGGTGCTTCTGCTCGCATCACTGGCCAACGCAGCTTTCTGCCGTCTCTTCGGAGGCGACGCAGCAGCAATGCTCACAGTGTTCATCGCAACACTCGCAGGCTATCGTCTCAAGCAGATAATGCTCAGCGAGAAGGCCGATGTACGCCTCACTTTCTTCTGTTCTGCATTTTTCTCTTCGGTCATCTGCACCGGAGCCCATCTTTTCGGATGGGGCGATACGCCGGAAATAGCAATAGGAACAAGCGTGCTTTATCTCATTCCGGGTATTCCTTACATCAATTCGGTGAGCGATATGCTTGACGGTCATTACATCTGCATGTTCGGCAGACTGACCGATGCGATTGTACTCACGGCATGTCTTTCGGCCGGACTGTGCGCCGGACTGCTGCTAATGGATCTCAGTCTGTTCTGACCGGGACCGCGTCATGCAGCATCCTCTTTTACTGGAAACGCTGTATGACGAAACAAATTTCACAAAAGAAACAATAAAAAGACTATTATGCTTTTCCAAATATTGCAGGACGGATTCTTCGCGGCCATAGCAGCCATAGGTTTCTCAAGCATCAGCAATCCGCCGCGCCGCACATATCTGTATTGCGCCATCACCGCCGCCATAGGCCATTCCGTGAGATTTATTCTCATGAACAACGGCGTGTTCCAGACACACATCATTCTGGCAAGCACCATCGCAGCATTCATCATCGGCATAGTTGCCGTATATCTGACCCGTTTCACCAAGAGTCCGGCCGAGACATGTTTCTTTCCGGCGCTTCTGCCAATGATTCCGGGAATGTACGCCTATCACACAATCGAGGCACTGCTCATGTGTCTTTATCACAGCGAGGAACCGATATTCAATCATTATCTGTATCTCCTGACATTCAACGGATTCACATGCGCGTTCATAATAATCGGCATGGTGGTCGGTGCGACGATACCTGTATTCTTATTAAAAAAGATATCTTTTCAGGCAACAAGGTGATAAATATTGTATATTTGCATACGTAAAACGTCACCGTGTGACATAAATACGCAGGCAAAAAAGAAAAATATATGGAACTCAGACAGCTGAAATACTTCGTCAAAGCCGCCGAAACACTCAATTTCTCAGAAGCTGCCAAGGCTCTGTTCATAACCCAAAGCACACTCTCGCAGCAGATAAGACAACTCGAGCAGGAGATGAACGCGCAACTCTTCATGCGCAACAGCCACAACGTAAGCCTCACGGAAGCCGGCGAAGAACTGCTGCCCTACGCCCAGAACACGCTGCACTCGGCCGACACATGCATAGACCGGATACACGATCTGCAGCATCTGCTCACGGGCACACTCAACATCGGTGTGACATTCACATTCAGTCCGATTCTCACCGAAACGCTCATGACATTCATGAAACAATATCCTCAGGTGAAGCTCAACATATTCTACGAACCAATGGCCAACCTGATGGAGAAACTCGGACACCGCGAGCTCGACTTCGTTCTGGCATTCAAACCGACTGTCCACTACGATGAGATAGAGTCGCACGTGCTCTTCGGCAATCATCTCGCAGCCGTTGTACAGGATAACCACCCGCTCGCCCAGCACGACATGGTAACACTCAACGAACTGACCCACTACGACATAGCGCTGCCATCGAAAGGACTGCAGGCCCGCAACGCCTTCGACAGACTATCGTCAGGTTTTCAGGGAAAACTCAACGTGCGTATAGAGCTGAACGAAGTGAACATTCTGCTCAAACTGATACGCCAGAGCCAGATGGTCACAATACTCTCGGAAGCCACCATACACAACGAGCAGGGCGTGAAAGCTGTGTCGCTCGACATGCCGGGAAACGGTATGGAAGGATGCGTACACGTGCTGAAGAACGTGTACAGAAAGCGTTCCGCACAGGAGTTCCTCAGAATGCTGAGCGAATCGAACGCCATACGTGAACGCCTGCGCGACTGGCTCTGAGAAACGAAAAAACGATAATAAGCCAAAGATTCATACATAACCAGTCGGCCCGAAAGGGCTGCAAACACGCCATCCACACTGTGAATGGCGTGTTTTTGTTAAAAAATCTTATATATCAAAGCCTATAAGGTTACAACTTATCGCATAAGTTGTTAACTTTGCACCGACAAAAGATACACACATTTCATCGGATTATGAAAATGAATTTATTCGGGACAACGATTCTTTACACAAATAAAATCCATCGTTTCCATCACTGGGGAGTCGCAGCAATAATTTAATACTGCGTCCACAGCACTGTTTTCATAATTCATAATAATTTTTCATTCATTTTTATTTCATAGTATGAGCAAATCATTTTGTCTCATAGCATCGCTGTGTGCGGTGCTGTGCGGACACGGGCTTCATGCCCAGAACACCGACCGGCGCATGCTCTCACTCGACGAGATGTTCCGGCTGGCCGACGAGAACAGCAGCAGTATAAAATCGTACAACACAGGCAAGGAGGCCGCCGCCATGGCCGTGAAGACAGCCAAGGCACAGCGTCTGCCCGACATAAGCGCATCATTGTCGGCAAGCTACCTCGGCGACGGCTATCTGTGGGACCGCGACTTCAGCAACGGACAGACGATATCCATGCCCCACTTCGGCAACAACTTCGCACTGCAGGCATCGATGACCGTTTACTCGGGCGGTGCAATAAACAGCGGCATTGCGCTCGCCGAACTTGGAGAACAGATGGCCGCGCTCGACTGGCAGAAGAACCGGCAGGACATCCGCTTCATTCTCACGGGCTACTATCTCAACCTCTTCAAACTGGAAAACCAGGCATCGGTGATAGAAAAGAACATCGACCTGACGAAAATCGTGATAAAGAACATGGAGGCGCGCCGCGAACAGGGTTCGGCACTGAAGAACGACATCACACGATACGAGCTGCAACTCGAGAATCTGAAACTGCAACTGACCAAGGTGAACGACGCGAAAAAGATAATGAACCACCAGCTTGTCACCACACTCCACCTGCCGGCGGACACCGAGATTGTGCCCGACACCACTCTGCTGACCTCCGACGCCGTGGCAGGAAACGAGGACGAGTGGCAGCAGAAAGCCTCAACCTCAAACCTGTCGCTGCAACAGAGCGGCCTCAACGTGGAGATGAGTCGTCAGAAGGAGAAGCTCGAGCGTTCCGAAATGCTGCCCAAGATAGCCGTTGTGGCGGAGGAACACCTCGACGGTCCGATAACAATTGAAGTGCCGGTACTGGACAACAACTTCAACTACTGGTTTGTCGGAATAGGCGTGAAATACAACATCTCGTCGCTCTTCAAGAGCAACAAAAAGGTGAAACAGGCACGACTGCAGACCCGACAGGCCATGGAGCAGCAGACGCTGGCACGCGAACAGGTGGAGAATGCAGTACAGGCGGCTTACACCGACTACCTGACATCGTTCACCGAACTGCAGACCCAGAAGAAGAAAACCGAACTGGCACGACAGAACTACGACGTGACGGACAACCGTTACCGTAACGAACTGGCATTGCTCACCGACATGCTCGACGCCAGCAACACCAAACTTGACGCCGAACTCGGACTCGTCAACGCACGCATAGACGTGATTTACAATTATTACAAAATGAAATATTTAACCCACACCCTTTAAAACAGAAAAGTCATGATAGCAAGAAGAACCAGAAGAATGATTTATAACATTCTCATACTTTGTTTTCTCGTAGGCGGACTTGTCTATGTATGCTCACGTTTCATACACCTCGGAAACGTGGAATATACCGACAACGCGCAGGTGAGACAGCACATCACACCGGTCAACACCCGCGTACAGGGATTCATAAAGAAAATATGTTTTGAGGAGTTCCAGCCGGTGAAAAAGGGCGACACGCTCGTGATAATAGAGGATTCGGAGTTCAGACTGCGACTGGCACAGGCCGAAGCAGACCTGAGCAACGCCATGGCCGGACGCTCTGTCACAACGGCCGGCATTGAGACCACACAGAGCAACATCAGCGTGAACGAAGCCGGAATAGAAGAAATGAAGGTGGTGATGGACAACGCGCGCCGCGAACTGCAACGCTACGAGAAGCTTCTGAAGGAAGACGCAGTCACCCGCCAGCAGTATGACAACGTGAAAACAGCATACCAGACAGCCAAGGCACGCTACGAAAAGGCCTCACGCGCAAGACGAAGCACATCACTCGTGAAGAACGAACAGACGCGCCGCCTCACACAGAACGAGGCAGCCGTAAGACTGGCACAGGCAAGTCTCGACCTGGCACGCCTCAATCTGTCGTACACAGTCATCACCGCCACATGCGACGGAATGACAGGCCGCAAGAACATACACGAAGGACAGCTCGTACAACCGGGCCAGACGATGGTGGACTTTGTCGACGGCACCGACCTCTGGGTGGTGGCAAACTACCGCGAGACGCAGTTGCCCGACATACACGAGGGCGCTGAAGTGACGATGACTGCCGACGCCGTGCCGGGCGTGACATACCGCGGTGTGGTGGAATCGATATCAGACGCCACCGGAGCAGCCTTCTCACTCATCCCGCAGGACAATGCAACCGGCAACTTCGTGAAGGTGGAACAGCGCGTGCCGGTGCGCATAAGACTCGAAGGCAACAGCGAAGCCGACATGAAGAAACTGCGCGCCGGGTTCAACGTAGAATGTAAAGTGAAACACTGATCATGGGAGCACCTGTACTCAACGGACCGTTCACCATGCCCATGTTCCGCAGTTTCGTACCGCGCAAACTGCAACCTTGGATCTACGTGGTGTTCGCCTTCATGTTCCAGATGTCGGGAGGCGTCTATCTTGGCGCGCTCAACGAGATGGTGGGAGGCCACTCACTAATGCGCGAGGACCTTCAGATGTGCCTTTACGCCAACCTTGCCGGCATGGCCATCTACTTTCCCGTGCTCTTCCGCATGAAGTTCCGCTTCACCAACAAGACCCTGCTCACGGCGTCGGCCCTCGGCATCCTGCTGTGCAGCCTTGCGGCACCGCACATCACATTCCTGCCCCTGCTCTGGGCCGTATGCTTCGTTGAAGGCATCTGCAAGATACAAGGCACATTCGAATGTATGTCCACCATACAGCTGTGGATGACGCCGAAGCGTGACTTCACGGTGTTCTTCCCGCTGCTGCACATCATCATTCTCGGCAGCATGCAGTTGTCCGACCTGCTCACAACATACCTGATGTATCATTTCCACTGGACATACATGCACCTCTACACGGCCGGCACAATGCTCGTGATGCTCACGGTGCTGACGTGCTGCGTGCGCCACTTCCGCTTCATGCGCAAGTTTCCGCTCTACGGCATCGACTGGCTCGGCGGAGCACTGTGGGCAGCCCTGGTGCTCGAAGTGGCCGCACTGTTCGACTACGGCGAGTATCTCGACTGGTGGAACAGTCCCGTCACATGGCAGCTCGCAGCGGTCATTGTGGTAAATCTGATATTCTGCATGTGGCGTATGCTCACCATCCGCCATCCGTATCTTGATCCGAAAATATGGACTTACCGCCACTACCTGCCTCTGCTCGGCCTCATCACACTCGTGGAGATGATTCTCGGCACGGAACACGTGCTCGAAGAACTGTTCTACGAAGGCGTGATGCACTACGAGGCTATGGTGAGTGTCACCACCGACTGGTATGCATTGGGCGGCATTCTGGCCGGATGTCTTTTCGCATACTGGTGGATGCACATAAAAGGCTACAACTATCTGCGCCTCATCATCATCGGCATGACCACACTGACGGTTTATCTCATTGGCTTCTACCTCACCGTTTCGTCCGAGCTTCACATCTCGCAACTCGCGCCGATGATAGTGTGCCGCTCGTTCGCCTACGCCATACTCAGCGCCACGTTCATGGTATGTCTGGAGGAGATGATGACCTTTCAGCACTTCTTCCAGGGCCTGAGCGTGTTCAACATGCTCCATATGATTGTGGGAGGAGTGATAGGCGGAGCCATCTACTCACGCATGATCAACTACTACGTGCCCGACAACATGGCGCGCTACGGAGCTTCGGTGGACAGCGTTGCAGTGAGCCGGAGCCACATAGACCTTGCCGCATTCATGCAGGAATTCACAACCCAGGTGATGGAGATAAGCATCAAGCAGATATACGGATGGGTGATATACCTCTGCGCCGGCCTGTTGCTGCTCTTCCTACTCTACGATACGCCCGTGCGCCACACGCTGAAACTCATGCCCTACTGGAAAACCCTGGCCGGCGAAGTGAAACAGAACATCTGGCGAATGCGTAACAGGAAGATATGAAAAACCGCATGCACGATATGTGCCTTATCGCTGCCGGACTGCATAAATATACAGTTTCGGCAGTAAAATATTTTGACAAAAAATTTTCGCAAAATAGAAACGAGGATGCGGGTAGAAACGTATAAAAGATGCATATTATTGCATTCCGAAAATGACAAAAAACGAGTGGCGTCGCAATTAAGCCTATTCCAGCCCTTAATATGCAACATATCAGGCCCTGAAATACTGCATATCACACCCAGAAACGGCCCGTTTCACACCCTAAAACAGCCTGTTCCACAAGAAGGAACGGGCTGTCCTTTTGTCTTGTTTTATCTAAGCCACTGTGCATCAATATATTACACAACCCTCTCAAAACTCGCGAATTTGCGGCCGGGAGCACTGCCGGACGAAAATATCGCCGTATTTTCGAGTTACGCAGAATATTTATTCATTTCTCCACTCCTTTTTCTGCATATTTATGCACAGCCGCTTCCAGTCCATCCTGCACATGCTTCCAGCGGCAGGCAAGGCATCAACAGCCGCCATGCAAACCGCAGCGCACTGCCCGGCACGCACACCGTCAACTTGGGACGTCACCCCTTACGCGTACGCACGCACACACGCACCACTTATTTTTAAGAATAAACAACAATTAAAAAACAAAATAAATACAGCAGATAGTGCAAAATTTATTATCTTTGCATGTAGTTAAACCCGAGCCCCCGGACTTGCCCTCATAAGGCATGACAAAGGGTAAGGCTCATCTGTAAACAACAACTTTACAAACATAAATAATATTTTTATTATGGCATTTTTAACTAATGAGAAACTTACAATCGTCGGCGCAGCCGGTATGATTGGTTCAAACATGGTTCAGACTGCATTGACAATGGGTCTGACAAGTGATATTTGTCTTTACGACGTCTTCTCTCCGGAAGGTGTTGCTGAGGAAATGCGCCAGAGCGGTTTCGGCGATGTCAAGATCACAGCAACCACAGATGCCAAGGAAGCATTCACAAATGCAAAATACATCATTTCTTCAGGCGGTGCACCACGTAAGGCTGGTATGACACGCGAAGACCTGCTCAAAGGCAACTGCGAAATCGCAGAAGGTCTCGGAAAGAACATCAAGGAATACTGCCCGGACGTTAAGCACGTTGTTATTATCTTCAACCCGGCTGACCTCACAGGTCTTGTAACTCTGCTCTACTCCGGTCTGAAACCATCACAGGTTACAACTCTGGCAGCTCTCGACTCAACTCGTCTGCAGAGCGCACTGGCCAAGAAGTTCAACGTAATGCAGAGCGAAGTTAAAGGTTGCGCTACATACGGCGGACACGGCGAGCAGATGGCTGTATTCGGTTCACACGTAACTATCGACGACAGAAAGCTGACCGACATCATCGGTACAGACGAATTCCCGGAGGCAGAATGGGAGCAGATGAAGAAAGACGTTACACAGGGCGGTGCAAAGATCATCGAACTGCGCGGACGTTCTTCATTCCAGAGCCCGGCTTATCTCTCTGTTGAGATGATACGTTCAGTCATGGGCGGTGAGAAGTTCCGCTTCCCGGTTGGTACATACGTTAACACCGAGAAGTACAACCACATCATGATGGCAATGAACACAACACTCGACACAACCGGCGCTCACTATGAAGTACCGCAGGGAACAGCCGAGGAGAACGCTAAACTCGACGCAAGCTACGAGCACCTCTGCAAGATGCGCGACGAGCTTGTTACGCTGAACATCGTTCCGCCAATCTCTGAATGGAGCAAGGTTAACCCGAACCTCTAAGAAACAAACAGACTGATATAAATGAAAAGGTGCGGACAACACGATTGCGTCCGCACCTTTTTATGTTTTCGGAAAGAGGCGGCCACACATGGCCGCGACACACATCAGTAATCATGGTTGCCTTTTCCGTAATATGAATACACGCCCTTACGGCGTCTTTTCGTACTTTTGCATCCGTAAGGACATGCACTGACGGCACGTCCTGCTGGCCGGCCGACCACATACGGCATACAGAACAGGACACAAAAACAAACTACACAACATGGAAATTATAAAGGACAGATCATTCGGAGGAGAACGCCCGTTGTTCGAAGTGCACAACGTGCGTCTGGAAAACGTGACAATCACCGACGGCGAATCAGGAATAAAACACTGCAGCAACATCGAGGCCGACAAATGCCGGTTCTATGGCAAGTACCCGTGGTGGCACGTGGACGGAAGCCTGATAACCGATTGTTACTTCGCGCCGGAATCGAGATCAGCCATCTGGTATTCGGACAACATGACCATGAAGGACTGCATAATAGACGGCCCTAAGTTCTTCCGCGAGATGAAGAACCTCACACTCGAGAACGTGAAGATAAACGATGCCGACGAGACTTTCTGGAACATCGACGGACTGAACATCAAGAACGTCACACTGCACGACGGCACCTATCCCTTCATGGGCAGCCGCAACATCGTGGTGGACGGTCTGGAGAGCGACTCGAAGTATGTGTTCCAATATGTGAAAAACGTAGAGGTGCGCAACGCACGCATCACAACCAAGGACTCGTTCTGGGAAACGGAGAACGTGACGGTGTACGACTCTGTGCTCGACGGAGAGTATCTGGGATGGCACTCTAAGAACCTCAGGCTCGTAAACTGTCACATAGCAGGCGAGCAACCACTATGCTATGCGGAGAATCTGGTGCTTGAGAACTGCACATTCGACGCCGCATGCGACCGTGCCTTCGAATATTCCACCGTGCACGCCGACATCAAAGGCCACATCGAAAACATAAAGAACCCAACATCAGGGCTCATCGTTGCCGACAGCATCGGCTCGGTGACCATCGACGACAACATACGCCAGCCGGCCGACTGCGTCATCCGTACAAGATGACGACGGACGAACGGCGTTTCTGACATCACAAACAAACATTCAATCAGACAGTTATGACATTCGATTTCGACAAACTTATAGAACGCCGCGGAACAAACTGCGTGAAATGGGACACGGCGAAGGAAGAAGACGTACTGCCCATGTGGGTGGCCGACATGGACTTCAAAGCCGCTCCATGCATAGCCGAAGCCCTCAAAAAACGCTTTGAGCACGGTGTCTTCGGCTACACTATCGTGCCCGACAGCTACTACGAAGCCATCACAGGATGGTTCGAACGCCGCCACGACTGGCACATAGACCGCAGCTGGATAATCTACACCACAGGCGTGGTGCCGGCCATATCGGCTACCATAAAGGCACTCACCAGACCGGGAGACAAGGTCATCATACAGACACCTGTATACAACTGCTTCTTCTCTTCCATACGCAACGACGAGTGCATCATTGCCGAGAACCCGCTGATATACGAGAACAACTCCTATCACATAGACTTCGACGGATTCGAGAAGCTGGCTGCCGACGAACGCACAAAGGTGTTCCTGCTCTGCAACCCGCACAACCCGGCCGGCCGTGTGTGGCCAGTGGAAGACCTGAGACGACTCAACGACATATGCATGAAGCACGGCGTAAAGGTGATAAGCGACGAAATCCACTGTGAGCTTATAATGAAAGGCCACAAGTACACGCCCTTCGCGTCAATATCCGACGAGTGTCTGCACAACTCCGTGACACTCAACTCACCCACCAAGGCATTCAACATTGCCGGTCTGCAGATAGCCAATGTTGTTTCGTGCGACGAAGAGGTGCGCCGCAAGATAGACCGTGCCATCAACATAAACGAGATATGCGACGTCAATCCGTTCGGCGTAATAGCGCTTCAGGCAGCCTACAATGAGGGCGGCGAATGGCTCGACAGCCTCAACGAGTATCTTTACGGCAACTACATGGAGCTGCGTCGGTTCTTCAGCGAACGCATGCCCAACATCGGAGTGACACATCTTGAAGGCACATACCTGGTATGGGCAGACATACGAAGCACCGGAGTGACGTCCGACGAACTCAACCAGAAGCTCATAACCGAAGGCCATGTGATGATGAACAGCGGCACAATGTATGGCAAAACTGCCGGCGAAGGTTTCCTCAGAATAAACATAGCATGTCCGCGCAGCCGCATGATCGAAGGACTGGAACGCATGGCACGTGTGATAGAAAAGCTCTGACGTTTTCACCATTAACACAATAACGAACATGAACACAAGACAGGATTTCAGATTTGAAGTATGCGCCAACAGCGTGGAAAGCTGTCTGGCAGCACAGGAAGGCGGCGCCGACCGCGTGGAACTGTGCGCCGGCATACCCGAAGGCGGTACCACTCCGTCGTACGGAGAGATAAAGACCGCACGACGGCTGCTCACATCCACACGCCTGCATGTCATCATACGACCGCGCGGAGGCGACTTTCTCTACACTCCGCTCCAGTTGGAACGCATGTTTGCAGATATCAGTATGTGCAAGGAACTTGGTGTTGACGGTGTGGTGTTCGGATGCCTCACAAACGACGGTGAGGTGGATATGGGCGCCAACCGCAGGCTCATGCAGTGTGCCGAAGGCATGTCCGTGACGTTCCACAGAGCCTTCGACATGTGCCGCAATCCGCAGAAAGCGCTTGAAGACATCATATCTCTCGGCTTCGACCGCATACTTACCTCTGGTCAGCAACCCGACGCCCTGAGCGGCGCACCACTGCTCAAGCAACTCAACGAGCAGGCCGCCGGACGCATAATACTGCTTGCAGGATGCGGTGTGAACGAGAACAACATCGGCCGTCTGCGCTCTCTCACGGGACTGAACGAGTTCCACTTCTCCGCCAGAACAAAGATAAGGAGCAATATGGAATACATCAACACACAGGTGTATATGGGCAGCAAAGATGCCGACGAGGCCTCCATAGACATCACCTCGGCCGCACGCGTGAGTCAGACAATAAAGGCCTGCCTTGAATAAAACATCATGCCATAAACGCAAAAACGCCACGATACGCAAGTATTTGTGGTTTTTTTTTCGTACTTTTGCGCTTATTCTAATCAAAAAACCTAATTTATGAAGTACTTGTTTACCACTATCATCACATTATTATTATCTTCCGTGCACGTTCTTGCTGACGGTGCCAAGAGTAAAGTGCCGCTGGCTGACCCTTACGTTCTGCTCGACGGAGACACTTATTATGCCTATGGCACACACAGCGCCGACGGTATTGAGGTGTGGACTTCGGACGATCTGTATGTCTGGGAGTACAAAGGCCTTGCACTGAACAAAGCCAATACCACCGAGACACAGTGGTTCTGGGCCCCTGAAGTTTACTATAAGAACAACAAATACTACATGTATTATTCGGCCAACGAACACCTGTATGTGGCCACATCGGACTCTCCGCTCGGTCCGTTCAAGCAGGAAGGCACCTATCAGATGAACAGTCTTCTGGGTTCGGAGAAGTGCATCGACTCGCACGTTTTCTTCGATGACGACGGCAAGGCTTACCTTTTCTTCGTGAGATTCACCGACGGAAACTGTATCTGGATGTGCGAACTGGAGGACGATTACATGACTCCGATAGACGGAACACTGAAGAAATGCATCAATGTTTCACTGCCTTGGGAAAACCTGCTCGGCCGTGTCTGCGAAGGCCCCAACATGGTTAAGTTCGAGAACAAATACTATCTCACCTATTCGGCCAACGATTACAACAGCCAGAGCTATGCTGTAGGATGCGCCACAACTTCCTCACTCAGCAATCCGACATGGGGTAAATACACAACACCGATACTTTGCAAAATAGAAGATCTCGTAGGAACCGGCCATCACACAATATTCACCGACAAGAACGGAATAATGCGTATAGCGTTCCACGCACACAATTCCACCACACAGGTGCACGACCGTCTGATGTACATCGGCACCATGGAGTTCACCGGAAGAGAGGGCCGCAGAGTGCTCAAAATGACGGATGATCCGATAATAAGACCGATAACACCTGACGACGTCACTGACGGCATCGGAAACATCAGTGCCGGCGAGACAACAAAAGAATATTTCTCACTCAGCGGAATGAAACTTTCCGAACCGCAGAAAGGCGTGAACATCGTACGCGAAAACGGAAAGACTCGCAAAGTTGTTGTAGAGTGAGCAACAGGACATCATCAGTCCTGTCCTGAGAAAAAGAAATATCTATCATTATAAAAAAGGAAAACAGAAATGGAGAACGCCACGTGACGTTCTCCATTTCTGTTTTTATCATTATTCTGTTTATTGCTTATCGTCGTGTGCAATGCACTTTTCTGTCCGGCATAAAGCGCTATTCCATCGGAAGGAACAGGCTTTTCTACACTGCATTACGCACTTCACTGTCAGTCCGAAACGCTTATTTCAGCACCTCGATGGCACGCTGCATACGGCGCAGAGTCTCTTCCTTGCCGAGGAATGCAGAGATGTCGAACATGCCAGGACCCTTGCCTTCACCTACGAGAGTAAGTCTGAAAGCGTTCATTACATCGCCAAGCTTGTAGCCCTTCGACTCAACCCATGCCATGACAACCGGCTCCTGACCTTCAACAGAGAAGTCATCAATGCCTTCCAGCACCTCTGCCAGTTCGCCCATAACCTTGGCCGAATCAGCCTTCCAGCGCTTCTTCACAGTCTTGGCATCATATTCTGTCGGTGCGATGAAGAAGAACGAGCAGAGCGGCCAGAGCTCCTTGACGAAGCTGACACGGTCTTTCATCATCTCCACTACCTTAAGCACGCGCTCGAACGGTTCATCTATTCCGTTATTGGCAACGATAGGTGCGAAGAGTCTTGCAATCTCCTCACTGCTCTTGCGCAATATATATTCATGGTTGAACCATATTCCCTTCTGATAGTCGAAGCGCGCTCCGGCCTTCGAACATTTGGTTATATCGAACAGTTCCACGAGCTCATCGAGTGTGAAAAGTTCCTGTTCGGTACCCGGATTCCATCCAAGCAGAGCAAGGAAGTTAACCACAGCCTCAGGGAAATAACCGCTCTCGCGATAGCCCGAAGACACGTCGCCGGTCTTTGGATCATGCCATTCCAGCGGGAAAACAGGGAAACCGAGACGGTCGCCGTCGCGTTTGGACAGTTTACCCTTGCCCTCCGGCTTGAGCAGAAGCGGCAGATGGGCGAACTTAGGCATAGTGTCCTCCCAGCCGAAAGCCTTGTAGAGCAGCACGTGAAGCGGTGCGCTGGGCAGCCACTCCTCACCACGGATGACGTGGCTTATCTCCATCAGATGGTCGTCAACGATGTTTGCCAGGTGATATGTCGGAAGTTCGTCCGCACTCTTATAAAGAACTTTGTCGTCGATGATGTCGCTCTTTATAACCACCTCGCCGCGTATCATGTCGTCAACATGCACATCCACGCCCGGCTCAACCTTGAAACGAACCACATACTGCTGTCCGTCGGCAATGCGCTGCTGACATTCCTCAGCGGTCATCGTGAGCGAGTTGGTCATCTGCAGACGCGTATGGGCATCATACTGGAAGTTTGCAATCTCGCCGCGTTTCTTCTCCAGTTCCTCCGGAGTGTCAAAAGCGATGTATGCCATGCCCTTCTCAAGAAGTATGTCGACATACTTCCGGTAGATATCCCTGCGCTCGCTCTGGCGGTAAGGACCGTAATTGCCTCCGAAGGACACGCCTTCGTCGAACTTGATGCCAAGCCACCTGAACGACTCAATGATATATTCCTCGGCCCCGGGCACGAAACGATTAGAGTCGGTATCTTCTATTCTGAATACAAATTCGCCGCCATGCTGACGTGCGAAGAGATAATTAAACAGTGCCGTGCGCACGCCGCCGATATGCAGCGGACCCGTAGGACTGGGCGCAAAACGCACTCTGACTTTATTCTCTGACATTGAATACAAAATAAATTATTTATATATAATTTTCCTGCAAAAATAATACATTTTTTTCAAATGTTGACAGTTTTTTATTACTTTCGCAAAGGAAACAAAATAATATGCCGATTATGAACATGCCGAACAAAAACAGGGGGCAACTCCTTCGCAACATAATGATTCGCTCCTCGCTCATTGCCGTAACCGTCCTTATTATTGTATGGTCGCTGCCGAGAACCGAAAGCAAGCACTATCGCTACGACATCGGCAAACCATGGATGTACAGTTCGTTCATAGCAAAATTCGACTTTCCTATATACAAGACCGACGAGACCATTAAACAACAGGAAGATTCGGTGCTCGCCACCTATCAGCCATACTACAATTACGACAAAGACGTGGAGCAGGTACAGCTAAAGAAACTGTGGACCGACTTTCACGACGGCATCCCAGGGCTGCCCGACCAGTACCTGGAAATAATAGCCGACAGACTGCACAGGCTCTACCAGTCGGGCATCATGGACACGCCGGAATATAACGAGTTATACAAGGACTCGGCAAACATGGTGAGAATAGTGAACGGCAACAACGCACAGAGCACCCGTATCACCTATGTCTTCTCCACAATGACGGCATACGAGTACCTGTTCATGGACAAACGGCTGGAGCTGCAGAGACAAGTCTTGCAGAAATGTGACCTGAACAATTACATAGAACCCAACCTAATATACGACAAGGAGCGCAACGAGACCGAGCGCAGCGACCTTCTCAGCAGCATACCGCCGGCAAGCGGCATGGTGATGAGCGGACAGAAGATCATCGACCGTGGCGACATCGTGGACGAACATACCTACCGTGTGCTCAGCTCCTTCGAACGGGAGATGCAGCGCCGCGGCGCATCGGCCAATCAGATAACGTCGAACATCATAGGCCAGGTGATATTCGTGACCATCATGATAATGCTGTTCACCTGCTACCTCAGCCTTTTCCGCCGCGACTACTTCGACAAACCGCGCAGCATAGCCATGCTCTACGCACTGATAACGATATTCCCCGTCATCGTGTCGTTCTTCATGCGCCACAACTTCCTGAGCGTGTACATCATACCGTTCGCCATCGTCCCCATCTTCGTCCGGGTGTTCATGGATTCGCGCACGGCCTTCATCACCCACGTGACAATGATTCTCATCTGCACCACGGCGGTGAAATATCAGTATGAATTCATCATCATCCAGATAGTATCTGGCATCATAGCCATCTACTCGCTGCGCGAACTGCTCCACCGTTCGCAGGTTTTCAAGACGGCACTTTTTGTCACCATCGGCAGCTCGGCCGTATATTTCGCCATGCAGATGATGCAGGACACCGACTTCCCTATGGTGGACAGTGACATGTACTACCACTTCTGCGTGAACGGTGTGCTTGTGCTGTTGGCCTATCCGCTGATGTTCATCATCGAGAAGACCTTCGGATTCACCTCCAGCGTCATGCTTTTCGAGTTGTCAAACACCAACCGCGGTCTGCCCCACGACCTCAGCGAGACTGCTCCCGGCACATTCCAGCACTCCATAACAGTGGGTAATCTGGCTGCCGAAATAGCAAGCAAGATCGGTGCAAACAGTCTGCTCGTACGTACGGGAGCGCTCTATCATGACATAGGAAAGATGTCTGATCCGGTGTTCTTCACAGAAAACCAAGCCGGAGTGAATCCGCACGAGAACATATCCGACAAGGAAAGCGCGCGCATCGTGATAAGCCACGTCACCGAAGGAGTGAAGATGGCCGAGAAAGCTGGACTTCCGGGAATAATCAAGGACTTCATCCTGACCCACCACGGCAGCGGAGTGGCAAAATACTTCTACATAAAATACAAGAACGAACATCCCGACGAAGACGTGGACATGACTCCGTTCACCTATCCGGGACCGAATCCTTTCACCCGCGAACAGGCCATTCTTATGATGGCCGACGGTGTAGAGGCGGCCTCACGCTCGCTCCCTACATATACGGAAGAGAGCATATCGTCGCTTGTAAACAAGATAATAGACAGCCAGATGGCCGACGGTTTCTTCAAGGACTGCCCCATCACGTTCCACGACATAGAACAGGCCAAGCTCGTGCTCATCGAAAGACTCAAGGCCATATACCACACACGTATTTCATATCCGGAACTGAAGAAATACGAAAAAGCACCTGCCCGTCCGAAGCGCAAGAACAGGTGGGGACACAACTAAAACCTTAGCCGGAAACGGCAGATAGATACACGGCATGTTGCACATTTGTATTCATTTGTGCAACATGCCGTTTTATTTTAGTTAACATTCATTAAACATTAAGTATCAAATACGGCATTAAAGGACAATTTAAGTAACTTTGCGACCTGTTATTTAAATATTATTAAGATGAATAAATTAAAATTAGCCTGCATCGCATTATTTGCTGCGTGTGGCAGCACCTCATTTGCAGGCGGCATTATCACAAACACCAATCAGAACATCATTTTCTTGAGAAACCCGGCGCGCGATGCTGCCATCGGCATCGACGGCGTATACAGCAACCCTGCCGGCGTGGCCTTCCTCGGCAACGGATTCCATCTGTCAATAAATATGCAGAACGTGCACCAGACACGTACTGTAACCACAGCTTACGGCGAACTGTTCAAGTTCAACGTGAACAATCCCGCATCGGCCGACAACGGCTATGCGCGCAAGTTCAAGGGTGTGGCCGACGCACCGATAGTGCCGTCAGTACAGGCTGCCTACGTGAAGGATGACTGGACATTCCAGTTCGGATTCGCCATAACTGGTGGCGGTGGAAAGTGTGAGTTTGCCAACGGTCTCGGTTCGTTCGAAGGCGTTGTGGCAGGCATTCCGGCCGGTCTCCTTGCCGCCGGCATCAACGAAAGTCTTGCCCCGATGGGCACTCAGCTCACGGGCGGCTACTCTATGGATCCATTCATGCGCGGACGCCAGTACTACTATGGCTTCACCCTGGGAAGCTCATACAAGATAAGCGACAATCTCTCGGTGTATGGCGGACTCCGTATGCTCTACGGTACGGCCAACTACTACGGCTACGTGAAGAACATCTCGCTGCAGCAGAGCGCGGGCGGGCAGCTCTCCATGGTGGGCGCACCCACATTCTTCGAGTCGATGGCAGCATCGCTCAACCAGGCGGCTGGTATGTATGAGGCTGACGGACAGCACGACAAGGCTGCCGAGGCAAAAGCGCAGGCCGCACAGATGACGGGCTATGCACAGATGACTCAGGATATAGAGCTCAACTGCGACCAGACCGGTTGGGGCGTGGCACCTATCATCGGTGTGGACTTCAAGACCGGCCGACTGAACCTCGCTGCCAAATATGAGTTCAAGACACGCATGCGTCTGAAGAACAAATCGGCCAACAGCCTCAGCGCCGAGAACATAAGCATGCTCGACAAATATGCAGACGGCAAAAAGGTGGCAGAGGACTCACCCGCACTGCTCACCGTGGGAGCACAGTACGAACTGCTGCCTTCGCTGCGCGTCATGGCCGGCTACCATCACTACTTCGACGTGGACACAAAGCAGTACACCAAGGACATGCTGGGCGACACCAACGAATATCTCTTCGGAGCGGAGTTTGACATCAACAAATACATACAGGTGAGCGCGGGAGCACAGCGCACAAGCTACGACTTCAACGACGAAGCCATGAACGACATAAGCTACAACGTAAGCTCATGGTCGTACGGACTCGGCGTGGGAGTGAACGTGACCGAGAAGGTGAAGATAAACGCCGCCTGGTTCCAGACACTCTACGACGACTACGACAAACTGCAGGCCAACGGCACGATGAACATCAGCAACTCGTTCACACGTACCAACCGCGTCATCGGTCTGGGTGTCGACATAAAACTGTGATACACACGTTGCCGCGCTTTTCTGCCCAAGGCAGCCGGCAAAAAGGAAACTGCATATTTATGCAGAATCCGATGTCGTGAATGAATAAATATTCATCGTCAACTTCACGAGAGTGCCTGCGCTGAGCAAAAAAGTACATCCGGCCGCAAATTCGCGAGTTTTGAGGATATATGATTAAAACTTTGTGTATCAACACATTACATAAAATCAAGAAACAGAACAATTTGTTCTGACACACAGAATAGGCTATTTCGCACTCCGAAATAGCCTATTTCATGCCATGAAATGAACCATATCGGAGCATGATATAGACTTAATCGCACCATGATAAAGCCGGTTTCACAACACAAGGTCCGGAAAACGACCGCACGGCGGTGGAAAAACGTGACAAAAAAATAAAGAAAACCGGCCGGCAGAAGCGATTTTAACATTCGTTCACTTCTCTTTTGCGATTTTCTTTTGTCAAAATTTTTTACTTTTTATATGCAGAAAAACTGCATAAAATCCAGCGTGCGACGGCTGACGGGCACAAGTTGGAAACATCACAGCGGGTCCACGTCGTAATAGGTTTCGAGCGTAGCGTAGCGCTTGTTCTGCATGAGCAGGGCCAGCTGGGCACGCAGACACTCACGCACACGCGGCAGACTTATGCCCGCCTCGAGCTTTATTATGATCTTTCGTATGCTCATGGTCTTGACACGTGCCACCGACGGACGGTCGGGTCCGAGCACGCGCTCGCCCAACATTCCGCGCAACAGGCGAGCCATGTCGGCGGCAGCATCGTCGGCCACCTGCGCATTGCGGTGGCGCAGATATACGCACACAAGATGATAGAACGGCGGATAATGGAACATGCGGCGCTCCTCGAACAGCTCTTTATAGAACGTCTTGTAGTCGTTTCTCACCACCTCTCCGATGACGGGCAGCTCCGGATTGCGGGTTTGCAGTATAACCTTTCCGCGCCCGCTCTTGCGACCTGCGCGTCCAGCCACCTGCGCCATCATCATGAAAGCGTGCTCGTAGGCACGGAAGTCAGGATTGTTGAGCATGGTGTCGGCGTCGAGAATACCCACCACCGACACGTTGCCGAAGTCGAGCCCCTTGCTCACCATCTGTGTGCCGATGAGCAGATTGGTCTGTCCCGACGAGAATTCGCTGATGATACGTTCGTATGCATTGCGCGTACGTGTGGTATCGAGATCCATACGCGACACACGTGCTTCGGGGAAAATCTCGCGTATGCGGTCCTCTATATTCTCTGTGCCGTAACCGCGCGAGCGCAGTTCGGTGCTGCCACAGCACGGACACTTGGCCGGAACGTAGTACACACTGCCGCAGTAATGACACGTCAGACGGTCGAGCGATTTGTGCAGAGTCAGACTGACGTCACACTTGTCGCAGTGGGGTACCCATCCGCACACGTGACATTCTATCATCGGTGCGAAGCCACGGCGATTGTGAAAGAGTATGGTCTGGCGGCCGTCGGCCAGCGCTTCACGTACTGCCTTGAGCAGCACCGGCGAGAACGGACCGTTCATCATCTTGCGGCGGCGCAGGTCTTTCACGTCCACCACCTGTATCTCAGGCAGCTGTATGTTCTTGTATCGGGTCATTATGCTCACAAGTCCGTACTTGCCTGTAAGCGCGTTGTTGTAGCTCTCTGCTGAAGGAGTGGCCGAACCGAGCAGCACTTTTGCCCCGCACATCGACGCAAGCACTATGGCTGCCGAGCGAGCATGGTAACGCGGAGCAGGGTCCTGCTGCTTGAACGATGTCTCGTGTTCCTCGTCCACGATGACCAGTCCGAGGTTACTGAAGGGCAGAAACAGCGCCGAGCGCGCACCGAGTATCACTCCGTAAGGATTGTCAGACAACTGTCGGTTCCATATCTCAACACGTTCGGCGTCGCTGTATTTCGAATGATATATGCCCAGACGGTCGCCGAAGACGTTGCGCAGACGCTTCATTATCTGCACCGTAAGGGCTATCTCCGGCAACAGATAGAGCACTTGGCGGCCTTCGCGCAGGGTTTTGTCTATCAGATGAATGTATATTTCGGTCTTTCCGCTCGACGTCACACCGTGCAACAGCGTCACGTTCTTCGTCTTGAATGTCTCCTGTATCTCGTCGTAAGCCCTCTGCTGTGCTTCGCCCAGAGTCTTCATGTTCTCGGGATGAGCCTCACCGCCGTGACCTATACGCCCCACCTCACGCTCGTATATAGTGAGAAATCCACGCGAGACGAGCGCACGTAGCGTTGTTGTGGTGGAGTGAGCCTCGTTCAGAAGTTCCTCGCACGTCAGTTCCACAACGTCGTCACGCGAACCGCCGGAGCAAGCCTCGTCCCAATGACTGAGTGAGAGATATTGCTCGAACAGCTCTTTCTGCTTTCTGGCACGTGTCTGCGTGAGCAGGTTCAGAACCACATGCAGCGACTGTCCGCTGCGCATCTTCTCGGGCAGTGTGACGCAACGCTCGGTTTTCGGACGGTAGTTGTCCTCGCCTTTCAGTCCGGCAGGCAGCGCAGCCTTGAACACATCGCCCAGCGGCGACATATAGTAGTCGGCTATCCATTGCCACAACCGCAGCTGTAAAGCAGTGACGGAGGGACGCGTATCAGACAGCGACAGTATGTCCTTCACCTCGAACTCCGGCTTCACATCGTGCACCTTCAGCACAACGCCCATGTATTTCTTGCTGCGACCCAAAGGCACAACAACCCTCATTCCGGGCTTCACGGCTGACGTCATATCGTCGGGCACGGAATAGGTGAATACGCCTTCGAGAGGCAGAGGGAGTATGATGTCTGCGTAAACCATAGCTGATACAAAAATACTTATTTATGACTAATTCCGCAAACTATAACATGTTTGTTTTCGTACGTGTCTGTTTTTCTGACAGATATGCCGAAGGCCTGTCTCCACTGTGTCCGGCAGGGAATGCAGACAGCAGCACACTACGTCGGAACAAAGTGTAGACGGCTGTGTTAAATATAAATAAATATAGAAATGCAGGCCTTTTCATACGGCAGGAAAAACTAAATTTGCAATGACGGAACTTATTTACCTGAACCCAAATACATAAATCTGTTATGCATAAAATCATCATGATACTGCTCACGGCATTATCCTCCATGACTTGCGTGAGCCAGACACTGCACGACGACATCAGTCCCGTGCCCTTCACCAACGTACATATAAACGACGGATTCTGGTCGCAACGGCTCGACACAATGCGCAACAAAACCATACGCTACGCCTTCCGCAGATGTGAGGAGGCTGGCTACATGAGAAACTTCGAGTTGGCAGGCAAGATACTGAGCGGCGAACTGAAGAAAGGTGAAGCGCGGTTTCAGTCGGGCTCGCCGTTCGATGATGCCGACCTGTTCAAGATCATCGAGGGCGCGGCATACATACTGAGCGTGAAGGAAGACCCGGAGTTTGAGAGATATATTGACAGCGTGATCGACAAGATTGTGGAGGCACAGGAACCTGACGGCTATCTGTTCACCAACCGCACAATAGGCAATCCAGTACACGACTGGGTGGGAACTCAGCGGTGGGTGAACGACTGGAACCTCAGTCACGAGACATTCAACGCCGGCGAACTATACGAGGCGGCGGTGGCTTACTATGCCGCAACGGGAAAGGATAAGCTGCTCCGGGCTGCAGTGAAGAATGCCGACCTTGTGTGCAAGGTATATAATGACAACGGACTGAAGCTCGCTCCGGGTCACGCCGTCATCGAAATGGCGCTCGCACGGCTGTATGAGACAACGGGAGACAGTAAGTATCTCGACCTGTGCAAGTTCTTCATCGACTGCCGCGGACAGAAAAAGTTCGACTCGTCATCATCCGACATAAGAACCAACGGCATGTACTGGCAGAATCATCTGCCGGCAATCGAACAGCGCGAAGCTGTAGGACACGCCGTAAGAGCATTGTATTTCTACTCGGGAATGGCTGACGCCATACTGCTGGGCGGACACAAGGAGTATGTCGAAGCCATAAATGCCATATGGGAAAACATTGTTTCTAAGAAACTGTATATCACCGGTGGTCTGGGTGCAAGGGAGGACAACGAGGCTTTCGGAGGTAACTATGAACTGCCCAACGCCCGCGCTTATTGCGAGACATGCGCCGGACTGGCCAACTGTATGTTCAATCTGCGCATGTTCAGACTCTATGGAGACAGCAGATATATAGACATTCTCGAACGGTCATTGTATAATAATGTGCTGAGCGGAATATCCGTTACGGGCGACATGTTCTTCTATCCCAACCGGCTTGAGGCAAGCTCTCGCGGACAGCAACGCAGCGAGTGGTTCGGCTGTTCGTGCTGTCCCACCAATCTGGCAAGATTCATTCCGTCTGTGCCGGGCTACGCTTATGCCACCGGAAAAGATGCTGTTTACGTCAATCTTTTTATAGCCGGAAAGGCTGACATCAGTCTCGGCAAACGGCAGATAAGCCTCACACAGCAGACGGAATATCCGTGGGAAGGCAACGTAAGGCTGTCGGTGGATAAGGCACAGAAGGGAGATTTCTGCATGAAAATAAGGATTCCGGGATGGGCGCAGGGACAACCCGTACCGTCAGATCTTTACAGCTATAAGGCAACGAGCACAAAGAAAACCGTCATAAAGGTGAACGGCAGACCTTACGAATACGACATCGACCACGGATATGCGGTGATACAACGCAAATGGAAAGCGGATGACACAGTGGAGATTGAGTTTCCGATGGAGCCACGCATAGTAACGGCAAACGCGGAAGTGAAGGCCGACCGCGGACTGATTGCCGTGGAACGCGGCCCGATTGTCTATTGTGCTGAGTTCGCGGACAACGGCGGAACACTGCAGGACCTTTACATTCCACGCGGCGCATCGCTCAAAGTATGTAAGACAGAAGGCATAGTCAACGGCATGCGTGCCATCGTTGCGCAGGGACGCAGATGTTCTGCCGACGCGCAGAATTGTGTTTCCGAGTCCGCAGCAGACGTAACACTGATTCCTTATATGGCACGTGCCCACCGCGGAGCTGGCGAGATGAAGGTGTGGATGCCGACAGACGGGAAAGCCATAATGGAAAACATGGACTATATCGACAAGGTTGTGATAGCCGACGAAACGTCAGAACGTGAACACAATCTGCAAGGACAGAATATGCGGTCGGACGCTTCGCTGGGATGGCGCGATGCACTCGACGGATGGATTTCGTACGACATGACCGTCGATCCTCAGAAAACCAATGAGGTGGTACTCACCTATTGGGGCAGCGACGCCGGCAACAGGGAATTTGATATTCTAGCTGACGGAACACCGATAGGACGCGACAGGATAGAGAACTGCATGCCATACGAATACTACGATGTGCGACACGTCATTCCGCAAGACATCACCAAAGGAAAGAAAAAGGTGACAATAATGATGAAAAGCCTCCCGGGAAAAATCACAGGTGGTATATTCGGAATAAAAACAACCGTCAAAGAATAAAACAGAAAAGGCCATACCGGCCGCCATAAAACAAAGACTCATGGCGCGACAATCTTTCTGCGCCATGAGTCTGTATGTTTTTTCATAAAGCTGCACCGCACATTCCGGCAATCAGCTTTCGTTCTTATTATCGATCACAACCGCTTCCGCTCACCGGAAGAAACAGCTGCGGGCAATAGTATCTACGCTTTTCAGAAATAATATGCCATGGAAATCTGCCAGCTGTTGGAGCGTCCGCGGAACACACTTTCCATTCCGTCAAGATATGTGATCTTGCCGGTCTTTCCACAAACGATATTATAGTTCGCACCAACCTGCAAATGGCTGAGCAACATAACACCCGCTCCGACATTCACACTGAAGTTTGACGAATTGAGTTTCCAGTCTGCAACATCGTCGAAAAGAGTCTGGTTCTTGTCACCGACATTGAATCCGAACTGCGGACCGGCAGCCAGATAAACAGCTGCAAGGCTTCCAAGACCTATGTCATAACGCAGGTTTATCGGAATGTTGATGGCCTGCTGCTTAATCTTTGTCACCTCATTGTCGGCATTTGTAAGTTCAGACTCTCTCTGATCATAAAGCGCCGAAGCATCTATTCCGAGGCCGACGATAGGAAGAGTGAACTTCACTGTCGGACCGATGAAGAATCCTGTGCGGTTTGATGTTTCAAAAACATCACTGCTGAGCGACATGTCTGTGATGTTGAGACCACCTTTCACACCGAACTTCAACTGTGCGCTTGCAGGCATTGCAAAGCATGTTGCAGCTACAAGAACAATCAATGTAAATAACTTTTTCATAACTTTCATTTTTTAGTGTGTATAATTCGGAGTGCTCCCTTTCGGGAACACTCACTGTCCAATTGTGTCAATGTCTCTGCCGGCGTACCGTCACGCGTGCCGATGATGACGAAGACGACGATGTGGAAGACGGTTTGCTCTTCTTTTTCACAGTCTGCGATGTTCCGCCGGATCTGCGATTCTTTTTCTTCGTTGCCTTCAGTTCCTTCTTGTCGAGCTTGGCTATGCTGTCGAGCGAATCCTTACGCACCGGATCGCCCCAGATATTCTTCTCAAACGCCTTCAGCTCGTTTTCAATGCGCTTCTGCTCCTTTGTCATGGCCGAATCGGTGGGGCAATACTGCGCAAGAGTCTTACCGAGCATGTTTGACGTCTTGTATATCTTGCCCTTATACATATTCCGGGTGAAATAGTCGTCCACGCTCATAACGGCAGCATTGTTCAGATTGCTGGTCATAATGGTCTGTCGGGTGAGGAACGGGGCCAGTTCGTCATACTTCACCCAGAAGAGCGGATAGGACGTAGCGGCATCGCCGAAGTCATCCTCACGGCGCAATATCGGGCAGAGGGCCGTAACCTTGGTATGGAAAGTGGCTGTTGCCTGATCGTAATAGGCACATTCCTTCACATAGTATGCCGTAACCTCGCGCGATGGTATGTCGCTGTCGTCGATGCGTATTCCTCTGTCGGTGCGCTCGTAGAATATGTGATAGTTGTCGAGAATCGACATAAGGTTGACCTTCGCCGACTCGTCGAACACCTCATTGCCGTCGAGTCTGTACTCATAAGGCGTGACACTGCGGCGCATCACGAGCTTGAAGATATAGGTGAAAAGGTTCATCTGCGAACCGAGCGGCTCAACCGGATAATACAGCGCGGCGTTGGCTTCGTCGTTAAGATCTATCTCCCGGTAGATGTCACGCCTCCACACAACATCCTCGTCCATCGGCGCCTGCGTCGGGAACGAAATCTGTGCTCTTGTAGAGAGTGCGTTGGCACTTGCCGCGGCAGCCTGCTGCTGTTCCCTGCGGCGTGCTTCCGGCTGCGCCGAAACGCTCTGCACGAGGCATGCCGCAATCAATATGAACATTAATTTTCTCATAATATATATACTCGTTGTATGTTCGTTTTCTGTTATTCTTAGTCAGTTCTATTTCACGATAACCTCCATTGAGCCAGGCAGACGGCGCGTTATACCGTCGGGACCTACAGCCGTGACACGCGAGATATAGAAGCGTTTGTTTCTAGAAAGCTTTCTGAAGGTCTCCTTCTGACGGCTGCTGAACGACGCTCCGTCGGATGCCATCGGTACAGCGTTACCCATATTGTCGAAGAACACCGTCTCGAAACTCTGCACACGGAACTGTATGTCGAGGATGCCGTCGTCGATGGCTGCCTTCACTTCGTTCACACCCATAAGCGAAGCCTTTGCCAGTCCGCCTTCTCTGAAGCGGTCGGTGCCTATCTGGAGATAAGCCGTCGGATCGGGCAGTTTTCTCACTTTGAACACATACTTGCCCATCTGGCGCGAACGTCCGTTCTGGTTGGCCGACACAGTGATTGTCACATCCTGTCCCACTGTGGTAGGACGTGCTATGTAACGTCCCATACCGATGGAACGGAACGAACCGCCCGTCATCGATGCAGACACGCTGCTGAGCGGCACACCCGGAATGCTTATGCTGATAGGATTCTCATATCCTGCGTAGAGGACATTCATCAGGTCGGCCGAAACAGTGGCACTCGGTCCCACAACAGTGTATTTCTGCGTGAAGTCGCGGCGTATCACGTCGCCGTTGCCGTTCTTCATCGTGATGTATCCTCCGAACGAATGCTCTCCCACTCCGCCCGCAGTGAAGCGATAAGTGTTGCCGTTTATCTTGCGGCCGCCCACATACACCTCTGGATGCTGCGTCGTATCGACAGCCGCCATGACTATCTGAGCCGAGAAAACATCGCCACTTATTACTGTGCGCGACTCGGGAATAACGAATGCGTTGAGCTGGTTGACACGTATATCCTTCATGTCCACGTTAGATACAAGCGTGTGCAGCACCTCACCCTCGGCGTAGCGCACATCGCTCTGCAACTTGGAGAGCAGTGTGACAGCAGCAGCCACAGGCATGTCCTCAAACATGTATTCCTGCCAGTTCTTGCCCATTGTGACGGCATTCTTCGGCAGTTGGGTAGTAAGATTGCTTTCAATGATGCTCCGCTGGCGCGGGTCGGTCACCATGGACACGATGCGTGTGCGGAAACTGTTTATCGCGTCGTAGAGCTTACGGCCCTTTCCTGTGCCAGGTGCTAGCATCACCTGGTTTGCAGCCTCGAGGTCCTCCTTGTTGACGATGTTCATCACGTCGCCGTCGGCACCGTCGGCCATGCGCACAATCTCCACCTTGAGTTCCTGCGCGAAGTTGTAGAGCGAGTCGCTCATACGTTTCACCGCCGTCGCCTTCTCAAACCATTCCTTCACCTTCTGCGGGTTTGCCTTCATCTGTTCGGAGAAGTTGCGGTATATGGCCTCGTTCTCCTTCGACGAGTTGGAGGTGGTGCGGTTAAGGCTTTCCTCAACGATTGAGAAACCGTTGAGTACCTCAGTCGATATGTTGAGCGCAAGCATTGCCATGAGGACGACATACATCAGGTTGATCATCTTCTGGCGCGGCGATACAGGTCGTTTCTTTATTGCCATTTATGTTATACTTTTATGTCATGGCCCGCAGTGTTTTCCGTCTGCGGGCTGACCGGTCCACGGTTACTGTTTTGGAGCGGCGTCGGGCGCTGCGGCGCGCATGTTGACGGTCATCGCCTCTATCATGCGGGCATAGATGCCGTTGAGCTGCTCTATGAGCTGAGCCATCTTGCGGCTCTGTTCGTTTATCTGGTCGATGGTTCCAATCTGCTGGCTGGCACCCTTAAGCTGCATCTCGTACACGCGGCATATACCGGTGAGCGTACGGTTGAGCATCTCCATCTCCTCGCTGTCGCGTGTGAGGCGCTCGCTCTGCTCCGAAACCTTCTGCAGAGTCTCCGTGAGTTTGTTCAGTTCCTCTATATAGTTGCCCTGTGCCACAGCCAGTTCCTCGCCGTTCTGCTGCTGTCCGGCCATCCAGTTGCCGGCCACGACGGTTGCCCCAGCCATGCCTCCGGCAACAGCCGCATCACTTTCAGGAGCAGCCACAGCGGCTGCAGGGGATGCCGTTCCGGGCGTTCCGATGATGATTGTTCCACCCTGTACGGCAGGCTGAGCAGGTGATTGCGCAGTGCCGGCAGCCTCAGTCTCGTCTTCTTCGCCGTCACCGTCGTACTCATCCTCCACATGCGTAGGCAGATCCATGCCTATCGCCGTCTTGTCGAACGGACGGTCGAAAGCCGAGATGAAGAACACTATGACCTCAGTACCCATACCCACGAACAACATGATGTTGGCACCGGGCAGGTGGGTAAGTTTGAACAATGTTCCGAGAATAACGATTGATGCACCCCAGCTGTAAGCATAGTTGAGGAATGTCTGCCCCGGAACGCTGTCGATCCATTTCTGCAGACGATAGACAATGTTGTATTTGCTGTATTCAGTCATTGCTGTTTATTTCTTTTTCTGTTTTCCACTTGATGTACTTGCCAGGCTGCGCACGCAGCGGAATCCTATGTACGACCGCGGCTGGTTCTGATATTCCCATGTACGCCATGCCGAGCGGATATACGATTCGGGATCTTTCCACGAACCTCCGCGCACGCTTTTCTTCTTCAGTTTGTAGGGATCCTCCTTCGCAGCGTTGTATTCGAGCTGCGGGTTAAGGTCATTCATGGCCTGTGCTCCGGCTTCGGTATAGACGGTGCTGGTCCATTCGGCCACGTTGCCGGCCATATCGAAGAGTCCGTTGCTGTTTGAAGCATATATGCCCACCTTGCTTGTGATGAGATTGCCGTCCTCGGTATAGTTGCCACGGTCGGGTTTGAAGTTGGCGAAGAAACAGCCCTCACCGCTCTTCACGCCCTCGTCCTCCCATGGGAACTCCGTACCCGAACGTCCGCGGGCGGCATATTCCCACTCGGCTTCTGTAGGCAGACGGTAGCGCTGCACAAAGCGTGCCTCCGGTCCGAGACCCTTGAGCAGATATTCAGTACGCCACGCACAGAAGGCGTTGGCCTGCTCCCAAGTAACTCCCACGACGGGATAGTCGTTGTAGGCAGGATTTGAGAAGTAGTTGCGCATGTATATCTCGTTGTCCGAGTTGCGGAAGTCGTTCACCCAGCACGTCGTGTCCGGATATATGTTTACGATGTAAGTATTGAGGAAGTCCCACGGTCCGCTGAGCGGGCGGTTGATGGTCTCTCTCACGATGCGGCCCTCGTCGTCGATGTAGGCGGTGTCTTTGGATATCATGACCACCTCGTTCGGATCCACCGTATTGTCGGTATTGAGGTTGCGTTCCTCGGGATTGAGCCTGTTGCGACGCAGTGCTGCGGCCGTATAATCGTAAATCTCATACTTATAGTTCATCTGTCTGTAGTCGAGCATTTTCTCGCCCGTCACCGGATTGGTGGTATAGACACTCTCTATGGCGCGCAGCTCATCCTCTGTAGGTTTGCGCGGTATAGGCTTCTTCCAGTTGAGGTGCGGGGTTACGGGATCGCCGTTCTCGTCCTCGGTTATCATGTAGGTCTCGTCGCCACCGTAGGCCGGATCGGCAAGACGGGTGCGTACGATGCTGTCGCGCACCCACAACACAAACTGCTTGTACTTGGCGTTCGACACCTCGGTCTCATCCATCCAGAATCCGTCCACCGAAATGTCTCTCACCGGTGTCTGCATGCCCCAAAGGCTGTCGCCCTTCTCCAGACCCATGCGCAGGTAGCCGCGGTCTATCTTAACCATGCCGTAAGGGGTCGGCTCTGTGAAAGCCCTGCCGCTTACGCCCACGACTTCGCCGCCTCGTCCCGACGACGTCATGCGTCCGCCGAAGCATCCGGCGAGCACAAGGCAGAATACCGGAGCGAGCAATGCCATCAAACTGTTGTTCTTCTTATTCATATTTTCTATAGTATTCTCACACTTTTATGTTTGTTTTTTCCTTTCTTTACCAGGTTAAGGTCCATCTGATAGCCGATAAACAACTCATGACTTCCGTTGCCGGGGCTTATGGCCGAGGTGTAGAACTCGTAGCTGTAGCCGAGCATCACACCGTGTACCATACCGCCGAACATGAATGTCACCGAGTTGGTAGGGCTGTAGCCCACACCGCCATACATCATTTTCTTGTCGTTGGTGTATATCAGCCGGCCGGTTATGTCGGCCCTGTAGGCCACTCCGTCCGTGCGCACGAGCACCGACGGTTTTATTGTAAGAAACGGATTTCGCAGTTTTATATTGTATCCACCCGTCAAATAATATGTCGGATCTATCTGCAGTTCGTTAGTCTCGCCCAACTCCACGAGCGGCGCATTCAGATGTTGGGCCGAAACACCCACATACCACGGACCGCGCATATAATACAATCCGACACCCAGATCGAAGCCGCTGCCTTCCACCTTCGTGGTTGGAAGCGCGGGGTCGCCGGCCTCTCCTGCATCGAGATCCGTACCGTCAAAGCTCTCGCTCAGCAGCCCGACGCTCAGACCGGCACTTATGGTTCCGCCGAAGAGCTTGTGCTTGTAGGCATACTGCAGGGCCAGACGCTGGTGGCTGAACAGACCGAGCTTGTCGTTCATGAACTGCACTCCGGCACCGTGCAGACCCTTCAGAAAATAGAAAGGCATGTCGGCCGCCGCATACATGGTCTGCGGATTGTTCTCAAAGCCCACGAAGTCCATGGCGTAGGCCGCCGTTATGTTCAGCTTCGACTGCTTGCCCACAGCCGCCGCATTGAACGTAGGTTCCATGTCAAAGTAGTGACTGAACGCCACGTCATACTGCGCGTGCGCTCCGATGGAGGCAAGCGTCAGAAAAGCCAATGTTATGAATTTGCGTTTAAACACGTTCCTATAACGGCGATTTGGCACATTTATTGTCAAAGGTACACATGTTTTTTGAAATATAATGTCAAAAACACAGACATCGTGCCATAACAAAGCCACATCCTCGTTTTATTTCATAAATCAAACCATAAATACCACAGGATATGGAAAAGGTGATTGTTACAGCCCGATGTATTTAACATTTATTAAGCCCGATTTAACGCGGAATTCCGACCGACAAGACGTTTGCCCGCAAATATTCGAGTTTTGAAGTACATCGGCCATTCACCTGATAATCAGCCGCTTAACCTCAACCGCGACATAATACGTTATTCTCTGCGCTGCGAAACAGTCCATTATGCACCCTGATTAAGCCCATATCATGGGCTGAAACAGACTGTTTCAGGCCCCAATAATGCCTGTTCCGTAGTGCATAAAAGGCTTTTCCGCACTACGGACTTGCGGATGTTGTCGCATGACAGACACCGGGCGCAGCCGTTATAAGGCATTTCGCGCTCTCACATTTCTCCAGAATGACGAAAAAAACGTGAGAAAACCGGACCGCGTTTTAACATATGACAGAGGCCATATCGGGCGCAAAATGTTAAGTAATGTAAAACAGCCGAACTAAGACAGGCATACTGACGGTTAACTTAAAGACATCCGTACGACTGCCCAAAGCCTTTCAGACGGCCTTGACAACCCAATGGCCGGCGTATGCTGCGAACAGTCCGATGGCGAAACTCATCACCGAATAGGCCGCACACTGCGCGAACCGGTCGTCTGAAAGCAGCGCGTAGTTCTCGTGCATGAATGTTGAGAATGTGGTGAAACCGCCGCAGAAGCCGGTAGTAAGGAACATGCGCAGATCGCTGTTCATAATACTTCCACGCTCAAACAGGCCGTAGAGCAGGCCTATGAAGAAACAGCCGAGAACATTGACAACCATCGTCCCCCATGGGAAACCCGAAGCGACGTTGGTCTGCACTACGTGCGACAGAAGATATCTGGCCACTCCGCCGACGAAACTTCCCGCACCTATAAACAGAATTACTCTTAACATAGAAAAATATAAAGATTTTAACTGATTACAAATTATAATATCACTATCGTTCAGACATCTTTTTCTTAACCGCCACAACACATCTTACCGACAATAGCCTTGCTATCGCCACAACAGGTATCATCAGCACGTTTCACTAAAAAACGGCGGTTAAAGGCAGATGCCATTGCCCGATGACTGCAGATGAAACGCTTTCAATACTACGGATGAAAGCCGGACACACCGCACATCATCACTCAAACAACTCATACGGACCCATGCTCCGCGCTCTCTCCCGGCAACATGCCGGCAACAGACACGCTCCGTCATCGAACGGGCGTCGCGCAGTATGGTCGGTGCAAAGGTACGGCTTTATATCGCACATAAGCACATATTATCCTTTTTTAACACCTCATTCCCTGCATTTCCTTCGCATCATGCTCATTCAGCCACAACCGTCCGACACGGCTGTCACCACACAATCTCTCAGGACTACCGTACACTTCACAACATAACAATCATGTCTCCACTTCTGCATGAACAGTTGCGGGGAATATCATTCCGCACAACACGCCATGAGGAAAACAGAGAATAGAGAAATTAGAAAAGCCCGTTCCACAAACGGAACGGGCTGCATCAATCCCTTAATCATTTTTCTGACTCTGATGCTAAGGAAGCTGCAATACAGCCAACGTCAGCATAATTGTATTATATTGGTCTACATCTTTTTCTTAGGGAACACATTGAAACGGTAGATTGCGTGTATGAGCACATAGCGCGGCGGAGTGTTGTAATAGCGTTCCACGCGTCCCTGGGTGTTGATGCTGCTCTCCACTTTCTTCAACTGGTGGAGTATGTCGAAGGCATCGGCACGCAGAGTGAGCTTGCCTTTCAGCAAAGAACGGGTCAGACGGGCGTTCCACACGAAGTTGTCGTCGTTCATCGAAGTGTCCTCATAGCCGCGGCGGCTGTACATGGTCAGATCGGTGTCGAGCTTGAAACCGAACGGAAGCTGAAGATAACCGTAAACGCCATAGTTGAAGTCGTATGCGTTGATAGGTACAAAATTGTCGCGGTCGCCCTCCGTATTCAACCATGACACCGAGCCTCTGAAGCCTATGCTGTGCTTGCCCAGCGTATAGTCAAGATTGAGAGTCTCTGAGAGCACAGAGCTCTTGACGGTGCTTTTCACCGGAGCGGAGGCAAGATCGTCACCTATCATATCGACACTGTTGTAGTAGTTCCACGACGTGGCGGAGTTGAAATACAGACGTTTCTTCTTGTCCAGCGGACCGTTCATGTTGAATCTGGCGGAAAGATTCCAGTTGCCGTCCACATTGTAGTAGGAGTATGTTCGGCGGCCCGTGCTGCGGTCGTACACATAACCCATGGCCACATCGTTCTCGCTTATGTTGAATGTAACAATCGGAGATATCTTTATGGTGTGCTTTCTGTCGTTATAGTCGAGACTGATGGTGTGGGTGCGTCTGTTCTTCAGATTCCTGTTGCCATAGTTTACGGTCGTCATAGGGTCGGAGTCATCAACGAAGTTAAGAGAATAGAGCATGTTGGGGGTGCTGCAGTCCATGCTGTATTTTAAAGCTCCACCCTGCTGAAAATCCTTTGTCCTAAGATGCAATTCCAATAAAGGTTTCAACATCAATGTGGTGCGACTGAAAGCTGTATCTATACGGGCGCGACGATAATCGAGTTTCTCGTTCAATATATCAAGTGTCAATCCCGGTATTAACTGCATGGACAGCTTGTCGTCACGCAACAATTCTATATTTGCATTCACTCCGACGGAATGCCTGTTATCGCTTTCCACCGAATTGTAGCTGTTCTTTCCGTCAAGTGTCGGCAGATACTCTGTGACCGAAGGCAGCGCACCTATAGGATGCTCAGTGTCCAGCCCCCAACCGTCGAGAGTCTCAAGATGGTAGAGTTTGTTTATGGACTTGTCACGTCCGGCACTCATGTTGTAGTCGAAATTAATCATTAAATTTTCTGAAAAGACAAAACCATAACTACCTATGAATTTAATTCTATAACCACGTGAGGGCGTGACATCATTATAACGGTTTATAAAGTCAGTCGAACCGGTTCCTGAAAAATAGTCTATACGCTGATGTGTGAAATCACGCATGTCGGAACCGAACATCGAACCGTTTACGTTGATATACAAGTAGTCACTGTTATGAGGCATGCGCAGCATCATACTTGTGGCTAGATTGGCAGACCAGCGCTTGTCGTCATAATAACGGTTTTTTATCTGACGATTTATAAGGCGGGCACGAAGGTTGTCGTCGAGCACCGGTGTGGAGAGAATTTTCTTAAAATCCTCAAAGCCGTCCCAAGTATAATCCGCAAAACGAAATGTTCGCGCGTTTTGGAACGAAATGTTCCCTACAACAAAACGAAATGTTCTTTTTCTGAAAAATTTTCGACCGGCTTACGCCGGTTTTAAGCCTTTACTAAAACGGCGTTGGAAAACCATTCCAACGCCGTTCTTTCGTTTTGTCGCTTCGCTCCCGCTTTGACGCTTTACGCTTACGCTACCTCGACAAGCGCCTTATACGTTGCGACGTTTGCCGCCCGAACGATTTTGCCGCGGAAGGCCAGACGCGAGCCGACATTCGCATTCGTATTCGAAGCATCGTGATT
>USDT01000019.1 GCA_900553465.1 uncultured Prevotella sp. | reverse complement strand
AACTCAATTCTATCACTATATCTTTCCGCATTTCACTTTTTTGTAGTAACTTTGCAATGTTAATAATACGATACGACGATGAACCGCAGTGACAGTGTAATAATTATACCGACATATAACGAGAAAGAGAACATCGAGAAAATAATCAGAGCGATATTCGCTCTTGAGAAGTTCTTCCACATACTTGTGATCGACGACGGCAGTCCCGACGGTACGGCTGCCATTGTGAAGCGGCTTATGGCTGGTGAGTTTGCCGATCGCCTTTTCATCATTGAGCGTTCCGGCAAGCTCGGATTGGGTACAGCATATATCACAGGATTCAAATGGGCGCTCCAGCACGATTATGAATACATCTTCGAAATGGATGCCGATTTCAGTCATGATCCGGCCGATCTGCCACGTCTTTATTCGGCATGCCATGACGAGGGCTACGATCTTGCTATAGGCTCGCGCTATGTAAGTGGTGTCAATGTGGTGAATTGGCCTATGAGTCGTGTGCTCATGAGTTATTTCGCGTCGCAGTATGTGCGTTTTGTTACAGGCTTCAAGGTGCATGACACCACAGCCGGTTTCAAGTGCTATCGTCGCCGTGTGCTTCAGACAATACCGCTCGACGAGGTGCGTTTCAAGGGCTATGGCTTCCAGATTGAGATGAAATATACAGCCTACAAGATAGGTTTTAAGATAAAGGAGGTACCGGTTGTCTTTGTCAATCGCCGTGAGGGCACGAGCAAAATGAGCGGTGGAATCTTCGGCGAGGCTTTCTTCGGCGTGATGCGTCTGCGTTGGGATGGCTGGTTCAGGAAATATCCGAAGATAGCAGAATAATGAAAATAAACGATATAAAGTCCGTATACGGCGCGTTGCCGCAATGCGGCGCCATTCTCCAGGCTTTGGGTCAGGATTCTGTCCGGACGCTCTTTCTGCAGGGCCTGTCGGCTTCGGCCGCGCCTGTATTGTTTTCCTCCATTGCCGGAAAACTCTGCAAGACAGTAGTGTTCATTCTTCAGGATGCTGATGAAGCTGGTTATTTCTATCATGATCTTACGCAGATAATGGGGCAGGATGAAGTGTTTTTCTTCCCGTCGTCATACCGTCGTGCCGTGAAATACGGTCAGCGTGATGCTGCAAGCGAAATATTGCGCACCGAGGTACTCAGCCGTCTGTCGCGCCGCAGAACCGAGAAACAGTCGTCATTATATATAGTCAGCTGTCCTGAAGCGGTGAGCGAGCTCGTTGTTTCCAAAACCCGGCTCGACGAACGCACACTTACTCTTTCTGCCGGACAGACCGTTGACCTTGTTGAGGTACAGCGCACGCTGCGCGAGTTCGGTTTCTCTGAGGTTGACTATGTTTACGAACCAGGTCAGTTCGCAGTGCGTGGCAGCATTATGGATGTATATTCCTTCAGTTCGGAGTGGCCTTTCCGTATAGACTTTTTCGGCAATGAGATAGATACCATACGCACATTTGAAGTGCAGGATCAGCTCTCCCGCGACAAGCGGGACACCGTAGAGATAGTGCCCGAACTGGCACGTATGGCTGACGAGAAGATGCCTTTCACTTCGTTTCTTCCATCCGACACACTTCTCGTGGTGAAGGATATGCTCTATCTGCGTGAGACTGTCGGGCGTATATATCAGGAAGGTTTCTCGTCGCAAGCCATGACCGAACGGCTTGAAGGAGCCACAGAGACCGAGCAGGCAGAGATAATGCGTGACATGCGTCGCGACAATCAGCTTGTCAGTGGCACACGGTTCTCAGAAGAGATTACCTCTTTCCGCCGCATCGAGATAGGTCATAATGCTACAGGTACGCCCGATGCAACCATCACATTCAACATCACTCCGCAACCGCTATTCCATAAGAATTTCGATCTTCTTACCCGTTCTCTCGAGGATTACCGTCTCATGGGCTATAAGCTCTACATCCTTGCCGACAGCGAGAAGCAGACAAAACGTCTGCGCGACATATTCGACAGCGAAGAGATAAAGGCCCGCGACTACGACATAAAGTTCGAACCGGTGGACAAAACCCTGCACGAAGGATTCGCCGACAACGACCTGCGTGCATGCTTCTTTACCGACCACCAGATATTCGACCGCTTCCATAAGTACAGTCTGCGCAGCGATACTGCACGCTCGGGCAAGATGGCTCTCACCATGAAAGAGCTTCAGGAGATGGAGCCGGGTGACTTTATTGTGCATGTGGATTTCGGTATCGGCAAGTTCGGTGGCCTTGTGAGAGTGCCTGCAGGCGACTCGTACAAAGAGGCAATACGCATAATTTACCAGCACGGCGACATCGTGGATGTGTCGATACATTCGCTATACAAGATTTCGAAATACCGTCGCAACGGAGCCGGCGACCCACCACGTCTGAGCACACTTGGCACAGGAGCGTGGGACAGACTGAAGGAGCGCACCAAAAAACGCATCAAAGACATTGCGCGAGACCTCATAAAACTGTATGCCAAACGCCGTCATGAGAAGGGCTTTGCCTTCAGTGCCGACACTTTCATGCAGCATGAACTGGAGGCCAGCTTCCTTTATGAGGATACTCCCGACCAGCTCAAGGCCACACAGGAGGTGAAGGCCGACATGGAGAGCTCGCGTCCGATGGACCGTCTGGTGTGCGGCGACGTGGGCTTCGGCAAGACCGAGGTGGCCGTACGTGCCGCCTTCAAGGCAGCCTGTGACAATAAACAGGTGGCTGTGCTTGTGCCTACCACGGTGCTGGCTTTTCAGCATTACCAGACCTTCCGCGACCGTTTGCGCGATCTGCCGGTGCGCGTTGATTATCTCTCTCGTGCACGTTCAGCCAAGCAGACACGGCAGGTCATTGAGGACCTGAAGGACGGAAAGATAGATATTCTTGTTGGAACGCACAAACTGATAGGCAAATCTGTTGTATGGCACGACCTCGGACTGCTCATCATCGATGAGGAACAGAAGTTCGGCGTATCTACAAAGGAGAAGTTGCGCAAGCTGAAGACAAATGTCGATACGCTCACGATGTCGGCCACACCTATACCGCGCACCCTGCAGTTCTCGCTCATGGGAGCACGCGATATGAGCATCATGCGCACTCCGCCTCCCAACCGTTATCCCATACAGACGGAGCTTGCCACTTACGGCCATGAGATAATTGCCGATGCAATAAACTTCGAGATGAGCCGCAACGGACAGGTATATTTTGTCAACGACCGCATATCCAATCTGCCGGAGATAGCAAACCTCATACACAGATACGTGCCTGACGCACGCGTGGCTATAGGACACGGACAGATGAATCCCGACGAACTGGAAAAGATACTCATGGGATTCATGAACTACGACTACGACGTACTGCTCTCAACCACCATTGTGGAGAACGGTATCGACATATCCAACGCCAACACCATTATAATAAACGACGCCCACCGATTCGGCCTGTCAGACCTTCATCAGATGCGCGGACGTGTGGGACGTTCCAACCGCAAGGCGTTCTGTTATCTGCTTGCGCCGCCCAAATCGGTGCTCACGCCTGAGGCACGCCGCCGTCTTGAGGCACTGGAGACATTCTCCGACCTCGGCAGCGGATTCAATCTGGCCATGCAAGACCTTGACATACGTGGTGCGGGCAACTTGCTTGGAGCCGAGCAGAGCGGATTTATGGAAGACCTGGGATATGAAACCTACCAGAAAATTCTGAATCAGGCGGTTACAGAACTGAAGAATGATGAGTTTGCCGATATATATGCTGAGGAGATAGCCGACGGCAGACAGCTATCCGGCGACGACTTTGTGGAGGACTGCGCCGTAGAGAGCGACTTGGAGATGTACTTCCCCGACACCTACGTTCCTGGCAGCAGCGAGCGCATGTTGCTCTACCGTGAGCTTGACAACATCACTGACGACCGCGAGCTTGACGACTATCGCCAGCGGCTCATCGACCGTTTCGGGCCTGTGCCTCACGAGGGAGAAGAACTCCTGCAGGTGGTTCCGCTGAGACGATTGGGCAAGCGTCTGGGATGCGAGAAACTCATTCTGAAACAGGACAGCATGCGCATGCAGTTCGTATCAAATACAGCCAGCGCATACTACAAGAGTCAGGCTTTCGACAAAGTGCTGCGCTATATAGGCAACAATCCGCGGCGCTGCAATCTGAAAGAGATTTCTGGCAAGCACATAATGATAGTTTCCGGTGTGAAGACTGTTGGTGACGCCGTGGCGGTGTTGCGCGACATAGACCGTTAAACAAAAGCGGCAACCCGTAAGGGCTGCCGCTTTTGCATTCAGTGTTGTTTTATTTCTTCAGTTTGAAGTCGGTTATCGCCGGCCGCGGACCTTCGTTCACTATGGTTTGGCTGTACTCTTTGCCGAACCGATTGGTGAACACCACCTTTATGTTGCGGTATCTTCCCGTTGGTTTTGCCCTGAAAAGATGACGCGTCTTGCATATCTGTGCCGGCAGAGGTTTGGTGCGCAGGAACATCTCGTCGTCGTCGCTTATCTGCTCCATGCGTCCCATGTACTTGCCGTCCTGATACCATGCGACGCGGCAATGAGAGTCCCAGTCCCATATATTGGCCACTACGTACGTGTTTTGTGTGCGGAACTCACCAACCTTATAAAGGCGCATCTGATACTCGGGTGGGCGGTTTGTGCCCTTATAGCTCCATTTTATGTTTGTTCCGTTGATGTCTGCTATCAGATAACCGTTTGGTGCTCCACATCGGTTCATGTTGCTTGTCCACCATGCTCCGCACGCTGCGCCTATGTTGTGCTGATAGAGTCGCTCTGTCACCTCCACGTTTTCGTAGAAGTGAGTGTGCCCGCAGAACACGTGCACGTTGCGTCCTGCCAGTGCTTCTTTCAGCTCGTCTGCATTGGTTATGTTGTCTTTCTTCTCATAATTGTTCCACACCGGCGCATGCATGTTTATCAGAATGAGCATGCTGTCGGGCACGTAGCTGAGGTCTTTTTTCAGCCATTCCATGTCGGCGGGCATGATGGTCTCCTCATATTTGTGGTTGCCCTTGTAGTTGATGTTGTTTATCGTCACTACGTGCACCTTGCCTATGTTGAACGAATAGTTCAGCGGGCCGAACTGTTGGCAGAAGTTCTTCTCGGCATAGTTGGCCGCTCCTGGCTGTTGGTTGGCGGCACTGGCGTATGCCTTGTTGAAGTCGTGGTTGCCTATACACTGAAACACGGTCATCCTGTTGTTGCGCAGCGAAGTCTCGAACTTGCTCAGGAAGGGCATGTTGTCGAACACAAGGTCGCCAAGTGTCATGGCCACCACATCGCCCGTGCGTTTGAGCGAGTCGGCGCTCTGCATGATGTCTTTCACCGTTTCCGTGGTCCAGCGTTTCAGGTCCGATGCCGTACGCAGCTGAGGGTCGGATATTGCGATGTAGTGGAAGTTTGTGACGGGTTTCTCACGTTTGTTGAGTACAAACACGTTCTGTTCTGCCTTCATGGCCGTGCGTACGGTTTTGTAGAAACCGCGCGCTATGCCGTTGACAGCCGGCAGCGTGTAGTTGGCCGGGGTGCTGATGCTGATGAATTTGCTGACAAGAGTGTCTGTAGGCAGAGTCCATGCACCTTTCTTGTCTGTGATGGTGAAGTTGGTTCCGTTGTTCACCACAACGCCCTTTATGCCTTTTCCGGTCGCGTCTTTCACATAACCTTTGATTGTTATCGACGTTGTGTCTCCGGCCTTCATGCTCATGAGTCCAAGAGTCAGAAAAAGGTATAACAACAGTTTTTCTTTCATAATGTCTTATTATTATGTTTGTTTGTCGTTGTTGCGGGAGCGGCGGCTGATAGTCTTCCGCCCCTTTTTCTTATACAAAGGTACAGATTATTTTTTTCAAAACATTTTCTTTAGTGTTAAGATGTTGTCAGTATTGTTTGTGTGGAGGATGAAAGAATGCCTAGGACGTGTATCCTGCGTGTGTATTTGCATATTTATGCATTTCTGAAAGTAAAAAATTTTGACAATAAAATTTTTCAAAATAGAAGTTCGAAAATAGTAAAATCTGTATAAAAGATGAATATAAATACAATTCCTTTGTCGCTTTCTGATGCGTGTTACGCGAAAGAGCCTTTATTAGGGTGCGGAATGCAGCATTTGGGGTGGTCATATAGTCTTTATCAGGCGATGGAATGGGCTTTATCACACCCTGATAAAGGCTTTATCAGACAGCCTTCTGGAGCATATCAGATCGCGTTTTTGCGTAAACGACTGATGTACAGAGTATTGGCTTATGTCTTTAAAACTCGCGTATATGCACGCAAAAAATTTTTTCTGACTTTCATCGACACTTTCGTGAAGTTGACGGTGAATAAATATTCATCAGCTTCGGTACAGACTGTATATTTATACAAAATGGAGAGTGCCGGCAGAGAGGTAGGATGAAAAATAAAAGCGACAACTTTGCAGGTTGTCGCTTTGTATGTATTTTACATTATGTTTTGAGTCATAGATGTTCCCGCTCTGTTTGTATCTTATTGTCTGCAGCCCTGTTTGGGGTCGTCCGGTAGGGCATGAGTAATGACGATGCGGAGCGGGTGCTGTCGTTTCAGTCCACTTTAGGCACTTCGGCCAGATATTTCTGTATCTCCTCGTCGCTGATGTTGTAGTTGGCAAGGTCGCCGTTGAGATAGCTGTCATACGACGGCATGTCGATGAGTCCGTGGCCGCTGAGGTTGAAGAGTATCACCTTCTGTTCGCCACTTTCCTTGCATCTGTTGGCCTCGCGTATGGTGGCGGCTATGGCGTGACAGCTCTCAGGTGCTGGCACTATGCCCTCAGTGCGCGAGAAGAGGAGACCCGCCTCAAACGATTCGAGTTGGGGAATGTCCACACCGCGCATCATGCCGTCCTTGAGCAGTTGCGATATGATGACTCCCGCACCGTGGTAGCGCAGACCGCCGGCGTGTATGTTAGCCGGTTTGAAGTCGTGGCCGAGGGTGAACATCGGCAGCAACGGAGTGTAGCCGGCCTCGTCGCCATAGTCGTAGCGGAACTCGCCGCGTGTCAGTTTAGGACAGCTCGACGGTTCGGCTGCGATGAATTCGGTCTTGCGTCCTTCGAGTATGTTGTGGCGCATGAAGGGGAAGGCTATGCCTCCGAAGTTGCTTCCGCCGCCGAAACATGCTATCACCGTGTCGGGATATTCGCCGGTCATGGCCATCTGCTTCTCTGCCTCAAGACCTATGATGGTCTGGTGAAGGGCCACGTGGTTGAGCACCGAACCGAGCGCATACTTACAGTTGGGTGTGGTGGTGGCCAGCTCTATGGCCTCGGATATGGCTGTGCCGAGCGAGCCGGAGTTGTTGGGGTCGCGCGTGATGATGTCTTTTCCGGCCCGTGTCGACATTGAAGGCGAACCGGTGACGGTGGCACCGAAGGTGCGCATTATTATTCCGCGGTAGGGTTTCTGGTGGAGTGTTATCTTCACCTGATAGACGGCTGCCTCGAGTCCGAACACCTTGGCGGCGTAGCTCAGGGCTGCGCCCCACTGTCCGGCACCGGTTTCGGTGGTTACGTTGGTTACGCCCTCCTCGCGGCAGTAGTAGCACTGGGGCAGGGCGGAGTTTATCTTGTGCGAGCCGAGCGGGTTTGCGCTTTCGTTCTTGAAGTAGATGTGGGCAGGCGTGTCGAGTGCTTTCTCCAGTGCGTAGGCACGCACGAGCGGAGTGGCGCGGTAGTATTTGTACATGTCGAGCACCTCCTCGGGTATGTCTATCCAGGCATGTTCGGTGTCAAGTTCCTGTTTGCTGCATTCCAGGCTGAATATATGCGCGAGGTCTTCTGCCGTGAGCGGTTGTTTTGTTGCCGGATTAAGAGGCGGAAGAGGTTTGGTAGGCATGTCGGCCTGAATGTTGTACCACTGTGTGGGGATGTCTGACTCTTGTAATAGAAAACGTTTCTGCCTGTTCATATTTTTACTCGTTTTGGTAAATATGGTTGCAAATGTAACGATTTTATTTATAAAAACGACAAATTGATGATAAAATCGTTAACTTTGCATCTGTTTATGATTATATTATACACTTTATTTGCATATTTTCTGGTTCTGCTGCTCATAAGCCATGTGACGGGCCGCAGAGCCGACAACAGTACTTTCTTCAGTGGCAACAGACGGTCGCCGTGGTATATGGTTGCCTTCGGTATGGTGGGCGCGTCGATATCGGGCATTACCTTTGTTAGCGTTCCCGGTATGGTGCTTACAAGCGACATGACGTACATTCAGACCTGTATCGGTTTCATATTCGGCTATTTCGCCGTGGCATTTGTCCTGCTTCCGGTTTACTACAGGCTGAGGCTCACAACCATATATACTTATCTGGACCACAGGCTCGGGCGTCAGGCTTACAGGACAGGGGCAGCTTTCTTCCTGCTGTCGAAGATGACGGGCTCGGCGGTACGCTTCTATGTGGTGTGCGTCATACTGCAACGCTTCGTGCTCGATGCCCTGGGTGTGCCGTTCGTGGTGACGGTTGTGGCCATGGTGGGGCTCATATGGCTTTACACCCGGCGTGGAGGCATAAAAACACTTGTGTGGACTGATACGTTCCAGACGCTCTGTATGTTTGCCGCTCTGATACTTATTATATATAATGTGGCGCGCCATCTGGGCATGAGTATGGGTGAGGCGGTGGATATGGTGGCCGCCGACAGCCGCAGCCGGATGTTCGTGTTCGACGACTGGATGACGAAACAGAACTTCTGGAAACAGTTTCTCAGCGGTATATTCATTGTGATTGTGATGACAGGACTGGATCAGGACATGATGCAGAAGAACCTTACGTGCAAGACGTTGCGCGAGGCTCAGAAGGACATGTGCACCTATGGCTTCGCCTTCGTGCCTGCCAATCTGCTGTTTCTCTCGCTCGGTGTGCTGCTCGTGGCGCTTGCGGCGAAGGATGGAGTGGCGTTGCCTGCGGCGGGCGACGAGCTGTTGCCCATGTTTGCCGCTACCGGACGGATGGGCATGGCTGTGGTGGTGATGTTCACGGTGGGTGTGGTGGCGTCGTCGTTCTCGAGTGCCGACTCTGCACTTACGGCTCTCACTACAAGCTATTGTGTGGACCTGCGTTCACGTCCCGGCGACGAGAAACTGCGCAAGAAGGTGCATTTCGCCATGTCGGTGGCTTTTGTTGTGTTCATACTTCTGTTCCATTCGCTCAACAGCACGAGTGTGATTGATGCCATATATGTGCTGTGTTCATACACATACGGACCGTTGTTGGGACTGTTTGCCTACGGTCTGCTCACCAGACGGGGTGTGTCGGGACGCATGGTGCCGTGGATAGCGGTGGCTTCGCCGGTGATTTGTTTTGCGGTGGACAGTCTTTCAAAAACTATGTTCGGATATACTTTCGGCTATGAACTGCTGATGCTCAACGGTCTGCTGACTTTTGCAGGACTGTGGATAACGGGCAGAAAGGAAGCTGACGTGGAAAGTATGAATGTGGAGAATTCACGATGAGATGGTGAGAAAAGACAGTTGGGTGGAATAGGAAATGTTATGATGGCGCCACCTATGTTACAGAATAAAGACGTAAAAAGGCAATGTCCCGGAGCGGGCATTGCCTTTTTGCATATTTGTTCATGGATTGTTCAGCCATTGTGTGCCCGTGGATAATTCTCCGTTGGGCTGCTTGTGTGGCGCGCAGACATGCTGTACGGTTATTTGCCGGCAGCTGCAAGATAGCGCTCAGCCTCAAGAGCGGCTTTGCATCCTGAGCCTGCTGCCACGATGGCCTGACGGTATACGGAGTCGGCGCAGTCGCCTGCAGCGAACACTCCGGGTATCTTTGTGCGCGGTGTGCCGTCGATGGTCTGTATGTATCCGGCCTCGTCGAGGTCGAGCCACTCACGGAACACGTCGGTGTTAGGTTTGTGACCGATGGCGAGGAAGAATCCGTCGATGGGCAGATCGTAGCGCTCTTCGTCAGGCTCGCCTTTGCGTTTCACCACGTGAGCGCCTTCCACGCCGCTTTCGCCGTAGAGACCCACGGTGTTGTGTTCGTAGAGTATCTCTATCTTCTCGTTGTTCTCCACACGGCGCTTCATTGCTTCTGATGCGCGCAGATAAGGTTTGCGCACAATCATATACACCTTGTTGCACATGTGTGAGAGGTAGTCGGCCTCCTCGCATGCGGTGTCGCCGCCACCTACAACAGCCACAGTCTTCTTGCGATAGAAGAATCCGTCGCATGTGGCGCAGGCGCTGACGCCCTGTCCGTTGTATTTTTTCTCGTCGTCGAGACCGAGATATTTGGCGCTCGCTCCTGTGGCAATAATCACTGTGTCGGCCTCAATCTCGTTGCCACGGTCGGTGGTGAGAAGGTAGGGAGCCTTGGAAAGATCGGCCTTAACGATTATTCCGTCGCGCACGTCGGCGTCGAAACGCTCAGCCTGGTTGCGCAGATCCAGCATCATCTGGTTGCCGTCAACTCCCTGCGGATAGCCGGGGAAGTTTTCCACCATTGTTGTCTGTGTGAGCTGGCCGCCTGTCTGTAGGCCGCAGTAAACCATCGGATGCAGGTTGGCGCGTCCGGCGTAGATGGCCGCAGTGTATCCGGCCGGGCCACTGCCTATGATGAGACAGCGTGTATGTTCTCTGTTTGCCATAGTCTTAAAGAAGTTCTTCTATTTGTTTTGAAATGTTTTCGATGCTTTCGGTGGGTTCGAAACGTGCCACAACCATGCCTTTCTTGTTTATCAGGAATTTTGTGAAGTTCCATTTGATGTCGGCTTTCTGTTTGTAGTCAGGGTCGGCCTCGGAAAGCAGTTTCTCAAGAACCGGAGTGAGCGGATGGCTCTCGTCCCAACCGGCGAAGCCTTTCTGCTGTTGCAGGAACTTGTAGAGCGGGTCGGCGTCTTCGCCGTTTACCTTGAGTTTTTTGAAACGCGGGAACTCTGTTCCGTATGTCAGTTTGCAAAAGTTGTGTATTGATTCGTCTGTGCCCGGAGCCTGCTGGCCGAACTGGTTGCATGGGAAGTCGAGTATTTCGAAACCTTGTGAGTGGTATTTTTCATAGAGTTTCTCGAGCTCTTCGTATTGTGGAGTGAAACCGCATTTGGTCGCGGTGTTGACAATGAGCAGCACTTCGTTGGCATACTCTTTCAATGATACGTATTTTCCTTTTCTGTCTTTTACTGAGAAATCGTAAACGGTTTTCATTTTTTCTTAGTTGGTTTGTCTTTATGCGACAAAGATAAGGATTTTAAACGAGTAAGAACAACGCTTTGGGCATAAATTAATCTAAATGGTAGGAAAATCCGCATAAACTTTAGGGAAATTCCTATTGACAAATATGAAATTCACCTTTGCGGTGTATCATGAATTTCGATATCTTTGCAGTAGAATAAAAATAATAAAAAAACATACAGCTATGAAACACTTGAAACTCTTTTGGGCGACTCTGGTATTTGGAGTGCTGCCGTTCTCTTTCACAAGTTGTGATGATCCGTGGGGATGGGATTACTACGATTATTACGAAGACTGGTATTATGACTATAACTGGTATGACGATGCGTTCGACTATGGCACGGAGCGTCTGAAGCTCATGGCGAGCACTCTGCGTGGTCATTGGGAAGGAACAATGAGAAATGAATATACCGACGACTTCGGACACCGCGTTTATGTGGACATGTATGTTTACTTTGAGTTCGACCAGTACAACAGCCGCTCGCTGAACGGACGGGGACGTGAGATAGACTATGTAGGCAACGAAAGTCAGGAACTGCGCTTCTCATGGTATATCGATCCTCGGTCGGGAGATATACATATAAGATATGACGGCAGCGGATATACATTCGTTCTGGATTCGCATGGAAATAGTCAGACGTCCGGATTCAGCCTCAGTGACGATTACTTCAATGGAGTGATGGAGGGTGTGAACAACGACGAACTCATCTATTTCGACTGTGTGCGCACCACATGGGCCAAACCTTCACTGCCGTGGGCAACGCAGAAAAAGGCAGCTGCTGACAATGACAGCATAAAGCTCAAATATACGGAGAACCTGAAGTTCAGAAGTAGAAAGTAGAGCGCAGACTGGCATGATGCGGGCTGCCGGAGTGCCGAAGAAAAGGCCGTCCGGACAGAAGTCCGGACGCCTGCCGGGAGATAAAGCCCATACGGCGTTCTGAAAGAGCCCGAACGACGGTCTGAAACGGCCCGTATCGATGCCTGATAAAGCCCATATCGCACCCTGAAACAGGCTGTATCAGAGCTTAAAACAGGCTGTATTGCAGACGAAGAAAACAGTGGTTGATACCGGCTTGATGGATAAAGGCAGTTTGTTATTCTGTAAGGCTTATGCTGAAACAGATGGCATGGCAATATCATAACGGACATAAAAAGCAACAGGCAGGAGCAAATGATGTTCCTGCCTGTTGCTTTTTATATGCCGTCATCGGTTATAATGGATGACAACATGTTGGTATTCATCGTCTGTTAAAGTCCCCATGCCTTGATGGCAATCTTGCTTTCAACCTCGTTTTCGGTTTTGTCGGGAAGGTTGCAGAAGAAATCAATGCCGGTCTTCTGTTCCAGTTCGTCTATTGTTATGGCGTAATCGGCAAGGTCATCATACGTTTTCCACTCGTTTTTCTGTTCTGCCCAGAACGCAATGGCGCGGTAGCCCTGGCTGTTCTTTAGCAGACATGCCATGAAGAAATACTTGGGAACAATGAGTTTTCCCTGCACTCTCTTGATGATGTTGCTTTCCTTGTCAATGGTGCCTCCCTTGCAGACGTAGAGTGTATCGGTGGTGGCATTGGGCGACCAGCTTCTTACTTTGTCTTCCATTCTCACCCAAAGACCTTCGCCCTGGTCCTGTCCTGACGAGCTGTAACCGTTGAACTTGCGGTATTGCGGCTGCATGTTGGTGAGATAGAATGTCTGTTCGTTGGCTTTGTATGAATATTTCCTGTCGGCGTTTGGGCAGATGTGGCCGTGGTCGAAGCCAGAACCGTAGAAATAATCTTTGTCGAGATATTGAGAGCTTGAGAGCTTCGGATCGAACAGATAGCCGTCAACCACCCGGCTGTAATTGCCTGTATAGCCGCGGTGCATCTGATAGCACGACCAGCGCTGGGACTTTTTGTCGCAGTCCCATTCAACGCAATAGTTCACCTCGTCGCGGTCGTACTGCTTGTCGCCGGTTGTTCTGTGTACAAGCACGATGCTGTTTCCGCCTTTCAATTTTGGAAATTCGAGTCTGGCAACCGCGGCATCCGTAGTAACTACATTCCTGTTTGCGTTTACTTCTTCGGGTGTTGTGCCACTGCCACCGTCGCCATTGTTGTCGTCATCGCTGTTGCATGAATACAGTGCAAAAACGAAACTCAACAGATAAATAAGATATTTCAGTTGTTTCATAAGTATGGTGTTATGGGGTGAATAATTGTTCTCCTGAAATATAAAGAATAAAAAAAGTGTATTCCTGCGTATATGCAACTACGCATGAACACACTTTCCTTATATAGTTAAATATATATGATATATTTATTTGCGTGTCTTACCGTAACGGCTCATGAACTTATCCACACGACCGGCAGAGTCAACAAGCTTGTTCTTACCTGTGTAGAACGGATGTGATGAACTGGAAATTTCGACTTTTACCACCGGATAAGTCTCACCTTCAAATTCTACTGTCTCTGTAGTCTTGCATGTAGAACGTGTAAGGAACATATCGCCGTTGGACATATCCTTGAATACGACGGGGCGATAGTTTTCTGGATGAATACCTTTTTTCATTTTAGTTTAAATATAATTGTTAGAATATAATATCACGTAACAGGCTGCAAAATTACGAATAATTCTGCAGCCTGCCAAATATTTATGCGATTTTGTTACTCAATGATAGTGGTTTCACCTGTTGTAAGAGTGAAATCATCTATAAGTAAGTCGCCGCCAGGGTTCTTTGAGTTCATTATAAGTACACAGTATGTACCGTCTGCATCAATTGTGAATGTGTGGGTAACTTCGATCCATTCTGTATTTGACAGATTGTTTGAATAATCTCCGTACTTGTAAGAACCTACTTTTCCGTCAGTTACCTGAACATATCCAGGGCAGAGGGATGCGCCGGCAGCGGTAGCAGCCTTAGCATAGAATCTCATCGTGTATTCGCCTGCTTTGAGTTCCATTTCCTTATAAGAAATGCGCTTGTTGGATTTAGAATCACCTTTTACCAGAACTGCATAACTTCCGCTGTGCTTGTCTGTGCTCATGGAAAGAGTTGCATTGCCTGCAGTAGATGTTGTTGACCAGTTGTTTGGACGTCCTTCAACCCATGCCTCAAAATCTCCGTTTGGTTTTGTGAGGTCGCCGATGTTGCCGCTAGGAAGGTCTTCTGTTTTGCCTTCTTGCATCTTCAGATTCTTTACTTCCCATGTACCAGAGCTTTCTCCACAAGAATAGTAAAGAGCGATGACAACATTGCTCTTGCCTACAAATGCTTCAGGAACATCAACTGAATATTTTGACCAAGTGTTCCAATCTCTGCCTTCTGTGAGGGTGCCTGTGATGTCTGTCCATGATGTTGTTGTCGGGTCGCCGGTGTAGTTGTCAGTTATATACACCTTGTTGTTGACACCGTCAACAGGCTGGCCGTCGTTGTTTGTAACATATCTGAGGATGTATTCGAATGTGATGTAGGCACCTGTAGAAGCACTCAGGTTTACAGGAGAAGAAACGATGTAGCTTTCAGAAGGTGTTGTTTCTTTGCTGGCATTGTCATATCCTGTGGCTTTTGCTGTACTGAAATCGATAATCCACGGTGTGCCTTTTATAGTCTTTACAGTGAATGAACCGAACTCGCTTGAGAAGCTTTCGTCGATGTATGTACCTTCTTCTCCCGGTTCTTCCGGTGTGTCCTCAACCTTGCCGACCTGTACTTTCAGACTCTTAACCTCCCATGTAGAAGATGATGATTCGTTACATGTGTGACGCAGTGCTATGACAACTTTGCCGCCCATATATTCAGATGGAATGTTCACGCTCTTCTCTGTGAATGTGAAACCTGTGTTGAGGCCTTCCGTATTATAGTTCAGAACCTGCCATGTAGCGGTTGTTACATCGCCTGCGTAGTCCTTGCTTATGACAATGGAGTTGTTGGTGTTGATGTCACCTCTTTCGTAGTTCAACGCGTGGTTGATGGTGATATAAGCTTCTGTTACTTCTGTAAGATCGATTTCCGGACCAACGAGGAATGTCACACCAGCCTGATTTTCTTTTTGGCCGTCGCCGTCGAAGTCCTGGAATCCGGTTACCATTGCGCTTGAGTAATCATTGTACCAGTTCAGGTTTCCGCTTGCAGCTTTTGATGTGAATTCACCCAGTGATGATGTGAAGCTCTGGTCGAGGAGCACGCCTTCGGGCAGTTCCTGACCTCCGCCGTTGTTGTTCGGGTCATCGTATGGTGCCGGAACGTCTTCGCAACTTGTGAATGTGAATGCTGCCATTGTAAGGGCAAACACTGAATATAATATCTTTTTCATAATGTTATCTTTTTGTTGTTAGTATAATATTATTCTGTTTATTTTACTTCTTCAACGTCGTCTATCGAGCGGATGATTATCTCCCATGAGTCGTTGTAGCGTTTGAAGATACCTGTTATGTTGCATTTGCCCTGCGGAACTACGCGTCCGGCGAAGTCGCTGTAAGCAGATGTGTATATCATGACGCTGTTCGGCTGTTCGTTGAAGTTGAGACTTACAGACTGGCTTCCGTTAGGATCGGAGAATGTTGTGGTTTCTGATGCGCCCTTGATTGTGACGTTCTTTATCACACCGAGCTTTCCGCTGTCCTTGTCGAAAGTCCATGTTGTCTTTGCACTGCCGTCGGCGAACACCTCAGGTTCAATCACTTTGTATCCGCCTGTGATCTTGAAGTGCTCCTGCCAGAGGAATCTGTTCATGCGGCTCACGTAAGTGTTGCCGTTCTTGTTGGTGTAGAGAGTTCCTATTTCGGCCTGTTTTCCGTAGTTGCCCACATAGAGGTCTTTCAGTTCAACGAGTATTTCGGTTCCCACTGGCAGATAGCCGTTGATGCCACCCTGTGCTATTGCGATGATGATGGCGCCGGTCTCGTCCTGCACTGCAATCTCATTGTAGATGTTGCCCTGCACGTCGTTGCCGGTGACATAGCCTTTTATCTGCAACGGTTCGGTCACCTTCTCGTAAGAGTAGGATGTGTTTATTTTGTCCTTGTACATCTCTCTCACTTCGGCGATGGTCTTCAGATTGGTTTCTTCTATTGAGTTGTTGCCGTAAGGAATGTTTGTTCCGTTTGGATCTTCCCAGTCGTCGTCCATGCATGACGTGAGAGTCATGCCGCAGAGGAGTGCGAGCATTATGAGCTTCAGATATTTCATATTTTTCATAATTGTCGTGTTTTAGAATTTGTAAGCAATGTTCAGCATTCCGTTAGTTCCGTAGGCATAGAATTTCATCGGGTTCTTAGAGAAGCGGTATGCTCTGATGTTTCCGGAGTTTGTGTAGTCGCTGCGGCTCTGCTCATATCCACCTGTGCAGATGTTCTGGTTGTTCAGAATATTGGTGATCATGAGGTTGATAGAGAGCGATCCGCGTTTGAGATATATGCTGCGGCCGATTGAACCGTCGAGCATGAATCCACCTTTGCCTTTTGCCTGTGCAAGTGCAGACTCGCGTATGTTGCCTTCGTTGTCGAACACTCCGCCTGTTGCGCTCTGACGTGCGTCGAGTGTGCTTTCGTAGCGATAGCACGGAGAGTATGACAGATAGATGCGGTCGTAGTAGTTGCAGTTAAGGTCGAGATACCATCCGCCGCTGTGATAGCTCAGTCCGAGGCTTGCTGCTGTGAGCGGGGTACCTGCGTCGCGCATGTTCTTGTTGTATACGGTCTCGTCGGTGTATGTTGCCTTTGTTGAGTTCATGTAGCGCACGTGTGCGTTGTTGATGATCTTGGCGTCGCTTATTGTACCGATAAGGTTCACGTCGAATGCACTTGTCACCTTGAATTTCAATCCTGCTTCAACTCCGTAGTACTCTTTCTTCATGTCGGTGAGTGACACGTAAGAGAATGAGTTGATATCGTCGAAGTAGTAGTTCTGCCAATCGGTCACGTTGGTGAGTCGGCTATAGTAGGCGTTGATATTGGCGTGGAGCCATGAGTTCTGCAGCTGATAGCCGAGTTCTGTGCTGAATACGCGTTCGTTCTTGAGATTGAGCACGAAGTCGTTATTGATTTCGGGCGATGCGAAAGCAGTTCTTGCCTGCGGTGCGCGGTGCTCATAGCCTACACCGAGCGTGATTGTGTTGCCGCGTCCGAGGTTGATGTTTGCTCCGAACTTGGCTCCTCCGTCGAGGAACTGTGCGGTCTTGCTCTTGCCGTAAGAGTTGTTTGCGGCCATACCGTTACGCATGTTACCGTTGCGCTGCATTGTGGTGTATCCTATTTTTGCAGCTACTGTATAATGTATCGGGCCGTAGTTCTCGCTGTAGCTTGTCCACAGCTTGCCGTTGTTCACGAGCAGATCGTAGTCGTAACCAAAGCGGTCGCCTTCCTTTACGAGGGCGTCGCGGTGGTTCAGGTCGTACTGTATTTCGTCGGCCTCACGTCCGTATGTACCCAAAGCGTAGGTGTTGATGTTGTGATAGATGGTCGCTCCCAGCATGTCTTCCATTGTCTGGTAGTGCATGCCTTTGTTGGTAGCGGCTATGATTCCGAGGTTCCATGCCTTGTTCTTGTCCAACTGCTTGTTGAGTGTGGACGACAGTGTGAATGTCAGGGCGTCGTTGTGTTTTGCCTGTATGTAGTACATGGCGTCGAGTCCCTGTGCCGAAACCTGTGAGTTGGAGTAATACAGACGATCCCAGTTTATCTGTCTGTTTGCTTTCGAAGCTGTCCAGTACTGGTAAGCCATATTCCAGTCGGCCAGGTTCTGCTCCGTACGGTTGTTGTAGTCGGTCTCATCCCATACGTCGTAATAGCTACTCGGCATGTTTTTCCAGTAGTTGGGGTGGGGATTATCAGCATTGTTGTAGTTGAGCTTTGTGCTCTGATACATGCTGTATTTTCCCATGAGCGACGTGGTGAGCTTCGATTTGTCGTCGATGTTCCAGTCCCATGTGAGGAGTGCAGTGGGAGCGAAGTCGTTCACAATACGTGAGTTACGCTTTTGGCCGTTCTGGTATCCCCAGTAAGGGTTGTAGTACTTGTCGTTAGACAACCAGTACATCTCGTCCGTACCGGCACCCTGTGATGCACGCTCTGTTGGGTTACCCCATGTCGACAATGACAGAGAGTGGCGGCCGTCGCCGAACACCTTCTGCACGCCGAGGAAGTATGAGAGCGAGTTGTAGAAGGTTCCTTCCACATAGCCCTCGTTGGCCCAGCGGTAGGTGATGTTGCCAGAGAAGGCCCATCCCTTGTCGCTCAGTCCGGTGTTGAATGTGTACATGCCGCGCAGGGTGTAGTTGCGGTTGGCGCCGCTGAGTGTTATTCTGTGTCCTGTCGGCATGTTGGCCGGTCTGAAGTTGTAGTTGTTCGCTCCGCCCATGCCCGGCATTGCGAACGTGTTGCTCTCGAATGGGAGCGATGATTCCATATTGCGGGTCTGCTGGTTCAGACCTCCAACGAGAGAGTAGCGGAACTGGCCGCTTTCCATGTCGTTCATCGGAACGCCGTTGATATAGACATCATTGAATTTCTGATCGAAGGCGCGATAGCGGAAGCGTACGGGAGAGAAGAGGTATCCCACTTCGCTTGCATAGATGTTGGAGTTCGAATTGACGATTGTCACGTTCTGTGACATGTCGTCATCTTCGCCCAACTGCGCTTCTGTGAATGTGAATGCCGTTTCGCTTAGCGCTGCGGACTTCAGCCCTATGGAGTCTTGCTGTGCATGTGCCAAAGACGAGCAACAAAGGGCCATCACTGCTAATTTGAGCTTCTTTTGCATGTGTTTGAAAATTATAAATTGTTTGTCTTGCAAAGTAAGAAAATTATTTTGAAAGTCAAAAGATTTTTTTATTAAATTTTCGTGATTTATGTGTTTTGTGATATGATGTATACTCTTTCGGAACAATAATGGTGAATATTCGGAATGCGTTTGTGTCAGAGCGCTTTACACAGCCTTGCCGGCGGTGGTCCGGCGCATTTTGCAACGGGAGAATTAAACCGTCCGGCATGGTGGTGAATTTGGATTTTCGGACGAAATGAAGGTTACCTGAATGTTAACAATGTTAACGTCTCTGCTGATGTTTTTTAACATTTCGTTCTTTCAAATCAGATATGTTCCCGTGCGTTTTTTATGCCTTTTCACAGCCTCATCACCCTTGTCTCCATGTCATAGTCATGCTTAGGTGTGGCTGGAGAGCCTTTTTGGTATCCCAAGAATGCTTTTTTCGTGTGTCGGAATGGGCTTTATGAGGTGATGAAAGAGCCTTTATGGCAGTGTAAAAAGATCTTTTCTGCAAACCGGATATTGGACGGTCACCGGACGACGGTCGTACTATCAGTTGAATGTCAGAGGGTTGTATTCAAACAGTATTTTATATTGTATTCTGCGTTTTTTAGTCAGTGTCTGTGCAATGTGTGTATTTCTGTGCATTTAAATGTTAAAGGACAGAAGGCTGTGCGAGCTTTTGTGTGCGTATATTTAATTATTATTGTGAGCCGGTCGCGGGTCTTATGTGTGGTTGCGCTAGTGTCTTGCAGTGGTATGATATATAAAAAACGTATGGCATTGTGATTAAATTTTTATGAAATATACAATTTATTCAAATTTATTACCGATATTTGCAGAAATTCGCTGTTGCATCAGGCTGTGTCTGAAACGGTGACGCGGGTTCATGGGAGTGAATAGTACATTGTATATAAAGATATGAAAAGATTTAATTTTTTGCTTTTGGCATTGCTGCTGCTCTCGGTCAGTCTCGGAGCGTCAGCACAGAAGAAATACTCGGCATACGCCGTAGGGTTCTACAATCAGGAAAACTTGTTTGACACATGCCATGACGAAGGCAAGAACGATCATGAGTTCCTGCCATCAGGTTCGTATCACTGGAATGGTCTGAAGTACTCCCACAAGCTGCGCAACATGGCTCGTGTGCTTGCAGATATGGGCACCGATGTGCTGCCCGGAGTGGGATGTGCCGTCATCGGTGTGAGCGAGGTGGAGAATGCCAAGGTGCTCACAGACCTTGTTGCACAGAAACCTCTGGCCGAGCGTGGTTATCGCTATGCACACATCGAAGGTCCGGACAAGCGCGGTGTTGACTGTGCCCTGCTTTACAATCCGGCTCTGTTCACCGTGCGCGACGTCAAGTTGGTGCCTTATGTTCCGGAAGGCTCTATGCCAAAAGACTACACAACACGTGGATTCCTCACCGTTAGCGGAACTCTTGCCGACGAACATGTGACGGTCATCGTGTGTCACTGGCCAAGCCGTTTTGCCGGTTCATACTATCGTGAAGTGGCCGGAGGACAGGTCAAGGCTCTCAAGGATTCTCTCATGAAGGACGATCCTGATTGCAAGGTTATTGTGATGGGCGACATGAACGACGACCCGATGAACAAGAGTATGAGTGAGAAACTCTCTGCAAAGGCCGAGATAGACGAGGTAGGCAAGGACGATATGTATAATCCCTGGTACAACATTCTCAAGAAAGAGGGCCGTGGTACTCTCATGTATGGAGGTTCGTGGAATCTGTTTGATCAGATTGTCATGACGCCTAACATGCTAAACAAGAAGGGTAGCAAGGATTTCTCTACTTTGAAATATTGGAAAAACCAGATATTCTCACGTCCGTATCTCTTCCAGACCGAAGGAAAGTACAAGGGACAACCCAAGCGTACCACAGCCGGAGGAATATGGCTTGACGGATTCTCCGACCACCTGCCGGTTGTAATATATCTGGTTAAGGAACAGAAATGAGACCTGCCGGTTCAGACATACAGGATTTACGGTCTGTTGCAGTTCCCGAAGTGGAACGCCATCCGTTTGAACCGTTCCTGCCGGAAGGATGCCGCCTGCTGATGCTCGGCAGTTTCCCTCCGGCAGAAAAACGTTGGGCCATGCGTTTCTATTACCCTAATTTCACCAATGACATGTGGCGCATCTTCGGTCTGTGTTTTCATGGCGACAAGATGTACTTCGTCGATCAGGAGCACAAGACATTTCGTCTGGAGCTGATAGTACCGCTTCTCCGTCGGCTGGGCATTGGATTGTACGACACGGCACAGGCCGTACGTCGTCTCAAGAACACTGCATCGGATAAGGATCTGGAGGTGGTGGAGCCGGTCGATCTGAAGGCCATGCTGCGCTCGTTGCCTGACTGTCGGGCCGTGGTGGTCACCGGACAGAAGGCGTGCGATGTGCTTTCAGCATGTTTTGGCATAACCGGTCAGCCTGCCGTAGGAGAGTATGTCGCCTTCGATTTCGAGGGACGTACACTCAGACTCTACCGTATGCCAAGCAGTTCACGTGCCTATCCGATGAAGGTGGAGCAGAAGGCCACATACTACAAACCCATGTTCGAGCGCGAGACTGGGCTCTGACCGCGAAGGCGCACAGCCGCCCGTGTGGACCAAAACCCGGACAATGATTAACCCCACAGATAAAAATACATTTTATGGACAAAATAACGATTATAGGAATAGCCGGTGGTACTGGCTCTGGAAAAACCACCGTGGTTAAGAAAATAGTGGAGGCGTTGCCGCCACATCATGTGGCCGTGGTGCCGCTTGACTCGTATTATAACGACACTTCCCACATGACCGACGAGGAGCGTCACGCCATAAATTTCGATCATCCGGACGCTTTCGACTGGAAACTTCTTATCAAACACATCAACGAACTGCGTGAGGGACGGGCCATTGAACAGCCTACATACTCTTACCTGAAGTGCAACCGCCTGCCTGAAACGGTGCATGTGGAGCCGAAGCCGGTGATAATAGTAGAGGGTATTATGACCCTTCTGAACAAGAAATTGAGGGATATGATGGATTTGAAGATATTTGTTGATTGCGATAGCGACGAACGTCTGATACGCAACATTCAGCGCGACATAATCGATCGTGGCCGCACTGTGTCGATGGTTGTGGACAGATATCTGAAGGTTCTCAAACCTATGCATGAACAGTTCATAGAACCTACCAAACGCTATGCCGATGTCATAATACCTCAGGGAGGCGACAATCTGAAAGGCATAGGCATAATCTGTAAGTATATCGAGGGCATTGTGCCTCGCGACTGAAGGGTGAGGCGCACGCGAAAAGCGCGCGCCACACGTCAGTTTTTATCAATATCGGTGGGAAGGACGGTGTCTTTCTCACCTTTTTTTTCGGCTGCTTCCTTCATTTTCTTGCGCAGCAGATAGAACTTGATGGAGTTCACGCTTTCAGAAACACCGTAGAGCAGCATGCACCATCCTATGACAAACAGCGGTGCGGAGGCTATGGCTGACGGACGTATCAGTGCGAGAAGACCTATGAGAAGTATCACCGACGGCATAATCCAGAAGTAAATGCCTACACGGAAAGTACGTGTTATGGCGGCAAGACTCACAAACTGGCTTATCGCTCCTATGATGAGCATGGCGGCAAGGATGAACATCAGCCACGAGATGAATGCGTTTGGCATGAGTGCAAGGATGAGTCCGAGCACAATACTGCCCAGACCTGTCAGCGGGAACGATACCTTGAAGCCGCTCAACTGCCGTCCGTCGGCATCGAAGAGCTGCACGTCGCTCTCGCGGCGGCGTGCCACGAAGTATGCCGCACATGATATCACACCAGACAGAAAGAACAATATGCCGATGACGATGGTAAGCCACGTTACGGTCTGTTCTCTGTATTTTATCAGCAATACGCCCATTATTATAGCGCTGACGGCGCGTGCCAGCGAGCTTTGTATTATTTGCATGATTTTAAGTTTTTATGGTTTCTTTTGTTGTGTTGTAGTTTTTTATACGGTTCTGACGTTCGTAGGTTCTTTCAGTGCCTGTGCCGTAATCTCCGGTTCCGTGCGTTGTTGGGATGAAATTAAGTCTTGACGGGACATTCTTTACGTCTGACAGATATATCGCTTATCTCCTTTTATTCTTTACGAATGCGGTCATATCCTAGATAACGGGTATTCCTGATATGAATCCGCAGGCAATTCCAGCTGCATTGATTACATTCATAGCGCTATCGTTTTTTATGAAAAGATGGTTAACGGTGAGGGCAATGGCGAAAGAGAAAATATTGTTTTCTCAATTTTTCAATATTGCCGGGCCGCCTCCTATCATATGCAAATATAGTGAAAGTTGGGCATACGGCAAGTGTCGGAGAGTGTTTTTTATTTTGTAGTGTCACGCTCTTGGTTTATCTTTGCATTAGATAAGATGCGGTTGGGCAGTATAGGTTATGGCGGAAATTCGTTCTTCCACCTTGCTGCTGCACCCACCTTTCATTATCTCTGCATAAGATATACGACGTCAGGAATACGAAAGTAAATATTCTTTTCCGCTAGTTTGAGTTATCTTTGCATACAGAATTATTTAAAAATAAGAACTATGACAAGACTTTATCTGGTGCGCCATGGCGAGACTGTGGACAATGTCAACTGCATATTGCAGGGACAGACGCAGGGCTGTCTGACGCCTGAAGGCATAAAACAGGCTGAAAGTGTGAGGGACAGAATGGCCGGTGAGAGGATAGACGCGTTTGTATCGAGCGATCTGAAACGTTCTTACGACACCTGTTCCATTATCGCCGCACCACATGGAATGGATGTTGTGACGACTCCGTTGTTGCGTGAGCGAGACTGGGGAGGATTCACTGGAATGTATATTCCCGACCTTAAAGGAAAAGTATGGCCCGACGATGTGGAGACATTGGAGGCCATGAGAGCGCGCGCCGGCCGTTTTCTTGATTTCATACGCAATACATATCCGGACATGACCGTGCTGGCTGTAGGACATGGAATAATAAACAAGGCTGTGCAGAGTGTGTATTGGAACAAGCCGATGAACGAAATAGAAAAAATGACAAACGCAGAGGTGCGTGTCCTTGATTTGTAATTATGCACCTCTGCGGTTTGTCAATCCTTAACCAATTAATGCGTATCTTTTTAGAATGGAAGAGACAGATACCCTTGAAGTTGAATTTTAAATTATGTTGACTTACACTTTTGCTTGATGTCAGAGAGCGGTCATCTTAGCGACGTCCGCCGAACTTGCCGCTGCTGCGGCTTGAAGATGATGAGCTCTTGCCTGCTCTTGACGAGCTTTTTGGACTTGAGAACGACGGACGGCTGCTGCTGCGCGACACGCTTGAACTGCTTTTAGCACGGTTGCCTCCGAAGGAGCCGGTGCTGCGGTTTATGCTTTGGGGCGTCTTGTTGCGGAAGTTGTTTATCAGGTCGCGGTTGTTGCTTGCTGATCCGCCTAGGCGTCCGCTGCCGGAGAACGACGAGTTGCTCTTTATAGTTCTTTTGCCGACGATGCTGTTGCTCCTTGGTGTGAAGGTGTTGCGCGGTTTCTGATTGTCCTTTGATATGCTTCCTCCGCGCAGACCGCCGAAGCTTGAAGCCTTCACCGTTGTTATTTCCTTTCTGTCCGTTACGCTTGCAGGCCGTTTGCCGAAGCTGCCTATGCTGTTGCCCGGACGGTTTGTCACGATAGGCTTGTAGTTGTCCTTTCTGCCTCCGAACACGCCCGTATGGCCTTTGCCGTAGTCGCCGCGCTTGAAGCTGTCGCGCATACCGAAGTGGCGTACTTCGGGTTTCGGTCTGAAGTGATGTCTTTTATACCACGAGTGTCCGCCGTTGTGCCTCCAGCTGTGGCCTCCGCAATATACGGTCACAAAGTGCGGACAGCCGAAATAGAAGTAGTCTCTGTGCGGATAGCGTGCATATATTCTGAATCGCCAGAAGCCTGCGCTCCAATAGAGAGGACGATAGAAGTAGAGTGCGGCGCAGAACGTGTTGTACTGCCAGTCGAACAGAACGTAGCTCATATCGAGATTGCGCTGCCGCCAGTACATGCCGTAGAGGTCGTCCTGTGTGCGTATGCTCATCAGATAGTCGAGATTTATCTCGTATGCGGCTTCGTACTGCTCTTCGCTCAGATTAAGTTCATACGCCATCTTGTCGGTGAGGAAAAGAGCCTGTTCGCGTGCCTGCTCATAGCTCATTGCATTTGCCGATACTGTTGTGACGAACAGTAGAATAAGGGCTGATACAAACTTTTTCATAATCGTATATTTAAATGTTATACATCCATTATCTCTTTCTCTGACGCAAAGATACAACGACTTTCTTTTACGAAAAGAGGGAATTTTCCTATTATCTCGGGGGATTTCCCTAAAATGTCAGTTGGTTCTGTTTTTTAAGCAGAAGGATCATGTTGGATAAAATAGAGAGGTTTGACTACTGATATGGCGAAAAATGCCTGTATGTGGGATAAATAATGTAATTTTGCAGTATAAAAAACGTTAATGTAAATATGAGAAGTATATTTGCTATATGTCTGTTGTTTGCTGCTGGGATGACGGCCCGCTCGCAGACGTGGACAGACTATGACAACCCAGGAAAGCTCAATCCTGTGCACGGTCTGAGATACGGAGTGGAGATGCAAGGCTCGTTCTCTAACAACAAGACGCCGTTGTGGCTCAACGCCAACAAGTACGGACTGAGCTCGCTCGAAAGCAACAACGGGTATGTTAGAGGCATGGTGATGCGCGATCTGGCGCAGGATTCCATAAGACGCTGGGGCATTGGTTATGGCGTTGATGTGGCAGTGCCTGTTAACTATACGAGCAACGTGGTAGTGCAGCAGGCCTATGCCGAGCTGAGATGGCTCTACGGAGTGCTTACTGTGGGCAGCAAGCAGCAGCCGATGGAACTGAAGAACAACTTGCTGAGCAGCGGGTCGCAGACTCTTGGTATCAATGCGCGGCCGGTGCCTCAGGTGCGTCTGGCGCTGCCCGACTATTGGGTGCTGCCTTTCTCGCACGGATGGCTGAGGGTGAAAGGACACATTGCCTATGGAAAGATGACCGACGACAACTGGCAGCACGAGGTGACCTCCTGCAAGTCGAAGTATGCCGACGATGTGCTTTATCACAGTAAGGCCGGATATATAAAGATAGGCAACGAGGACAGATTCATGCCCTGGTCGCTCGAATTGGGATTGGAGATGGCCGCCATGTTCGGAGGAACGGCATACCGTCCGCAGAAAGACGGTACGATGCTGGCACTGAAAGGTGAGAGCGGACTGAAAGGCATGTGGCACGCCTTCATTCCCGGAGGTGCCGATGCGGGCGAGACTCTCTACAAGAACATCGCCGGCAACCAGGTGGGATCGTGGCTCATGCGCGTGAACTACGACGGCGACCGCTGGCGTCTGGGCATTTATGCCGACAAGTATTTTGAAGACCACTCTGCCATGTTCCTGCTCGACTACGACGGCTACGGCAAGGGCGACGAATGGCAGAAGAAGAAAAAGAGCAAGTTCATACTCTATGACCTCAAGGATATGATGCTCGGCGCTGAGGTGAACCTGAAATACGGTACGTGGCTTCGCGATATTGTGTTCGAATATATATACACGAAGTATCAGAGCGGACCGGTATATCACGACCACACCCCGAGCATATCCGACCACATCGGCGGCATAGACAATTATTATAATCATTATGTTTACACGGGCTGGCAGCACTGGGGACAGGTGATAGGCAATCCGCTCTACCGCTCGCCGATATACAACGACGACGGCACAATCTCGGTGAAGAATTCCCGTTTCATGGCTTTCCATCTCGGCATAGACGGCCGTCCGACGGAGAATCTGTCATACCGCCTGCTCGGTACATGGCAGGAGGGCCTGGGAACGTATGCCATGCCGTACACCAAGAAGCAGTATAATGTAAGTTTCCTGGCTGAGGCCACATACAGTTTCAGACACAACTGGAAGGTGACAGGCTCTTATGCTATGGACTTCGGTCACATACTCGGCAACAACGCCGGTTTCCAGCTCACCATATCTAAGAGCGGATGGTTCTGACATACGGACAGTGTGACATGGATAAGAAAATGAAACAAAAGAAAACTGATAATGAAAATGAACAAGAAAAACATATATATGACAATGGTGGCATGGCTGATAATGGCTGTGTTTACATCGTGTGATATTGAGACATCGGACAATGGCGACCTCGACGGATTCTGGCATCTCGACAGGGTGGACACTCTCTCGACCGGCGGAAGGGCCGACTTGTCCAACAAATACATATTCTGGTCTGTTCAGAAAGATCTGATAAACACCGTCGACAGACACGACTCTGCCGGTGATTATCTGTTCCGTTTTGAACACAAGGGCAAGACTCTGCGACTGTACGACCCGCATGTGAACGACAGAATGAACGGTGATCCGGCGGTGGAAGATCCGGCAGTGCTGAATCCGTTCGGCGTGAATGCGCTCGACGAAACATTCAATGTGAACAAACTGACGGGTTCGAAGATGGTGTTGTCGACAGATGAACTGAAACTGAGTTTCACAAAACTGTGATGCACTAATATTAACAGTGCAGGAGCGAATACTTCATTCCGCCCATAGCGGAGTGGCCGACAGTGGAACAGAGTAGGGCAGGGCGTGCCCGGTTTGTTACGTTCCGGATGTGCGTGTGATGTTTTGCCGTACATCCGGAGCGTTTTTTATATCATGCATACCGATGCTTTCAGAAATGATATTTATGTGCGTATGAAAGTAAATTTGAAGAAAACTCAGACATCGGACTTACGGATTTTCTTGACTTTATTTTGACAAATGAAAATCGTGAAAGAGGTGTAAAGAAATGTTAAATCATACACTACAAAGTCCATTTCAGTCTGTACCACATTACCATATACACTGTAGTGCAGTGCGGAATAATGCACATGACATTCCGATTATGCCCGTTTTGGCCTGTGGTTTCGCTCGTTTCAGGGTGAGATATTGCGCATTTCAGGCCCTGAAACGGGCAATATCACATGCCGAAATGGTGCTTATTGCAGGACGGAAAAATGATGCTTGAATATAAGCTGTTGGTATTCAATAACTTGCGTAACGCTCTTATTTTTTGAGTATTTGCGTCCGAAGGAAAGTCAGACCGCAAATACGCGCTGTTTTTTTTGGGGTAGAACAGAAAACTGAGACGAAAAAATCAAAATCCGATTATAAATTGAAAGTTGTCCATTTTGTTTCATCCGAGAAGAAAGAAACTGTACCGATTCGGGATTGATGGCGCAGTCTTTTTCCTGAAACTAATATCTATCGAATCTCGACCGATACCATGTTATGACGTGATAAAGTCCGTATCATGATACGAAAAAGCCTTTCCTGCTCATGCAGGAAAGGCATATGGGAGGATTATTCTTTCTAATGTGATGATTATCGCTGTGTTGCGTGAAGTGCGAGAGATTCGCGTATTTGCACGCACATTTGTTTTCGTTGCAGATAACAGCCTTATTCTGAGGTCGTGATGCATAAATATGCGTCATGCTTTGGATGTTTATGCATAATTATACATCATGCAAGACTGCCGGACGTTTGGTTGTCGTGTCCTTGTGGGTATGGCCGGAATGTCATTTACTGATGCAGTCGGCCTCATGTTGCAGACCGCGTTCTTTTCTTCTTACAAATACGTCTGTCACAAGCTGGAAGGCAGTGTAGACGATGATGTCTATCAGTACAACCAAGTCGCTCCGCAGTTCCGGGCGCATGGCAGTGTTGATTACTACGAACGCTACAGCCAGAAGCAGTATGGTCACAAGAGCCTGGTGCTGTGTCATTCCGGCACGCATCAGCTTGTGATGTATGTGATTCTTGTCGGCTTTGAATATGGGATAGTGGTTTTTCAGACGTGTTATGATAACTCTCACAACGTCGAAACACGGCACGATGAGCAGCGTGTAGGTTATCAACAGGCTGTTGTTGCGGTAGGGCATGACGTTGGGATTGTGCATGGCGAACTTGATAAGGAGAAATCCGAGTATGAAACCCAGCGTCAGACTTCCTGAGTCGCCCATGAATATTTTGTGTCCTTTCTCGGCCTTTCCCCATATGTTGAAATAAAGATAGGCCGTGAGCACACCCATGAGTCCGGCTATCAGAATGGCGTAGGTGTAGATGCCCTCGTGTATGAAGCATAGAAGAAATCCTGTCAATGATAGCAGGGCAAGTCCGCCGGAGAGGCCGTCGATGCCGTCGATGAGGTTCATTGCGTTGTCTATGAACACGAGTGCGAACACCGTGAGCGGTGCGCCTATCCAGAACGGCACTTCATATATGCCGAACATTCCGTAGAAATTGTTTATGTAGAGGCCGGAGATGGGCAGCAGCGAGGCAGCTATAATCTGTACTGCGAATTTTGTTCTCGGTCTGACTCCCACAATGTCGTCCACTATTCCTATGATGTATATTAGCGAAAGGCTTATGAGAAACATCACCGACCATGTGCCTACCGTAAACTGCTGGCGGCCTGTGAGATAATCGAGCATGGATATGCCGAAGATAAACGCTATCAGTGTGCATGGCAGAAAGCATATCCCGCCAAGTCGCGGTATCACGTTTTTATGTATTTTCCTGGCGTTGGGAATGTCGTAGAGCTTCTTCCTTATACAGAAGTTTATTATGTACGGAATGATGATGAATCCGCACACAGTGCTTATGATGAAAGCAGACAATACCAGAATAATGTGATTCTCCATAATAAAGTCAGTTTATATTATAACTGATATGTTGGGTTATTATTGCATGAGAGATGACAGATATGTTGTAATAACATGAAAAAGATGCCCTGTTCTGGATGTTTGCGCCAGCGGTACGTATGACGGATGGGGTGGGAAGATTAAAAATCGGCAGATGTACAGTGCGATAGCAGTTTTGTCGTTTTTATGGTGTGTGTAACAGAAAAAATAATTACCTTTGCCACAATTTATAAAATGCAATAGATATTAGGTATGAGAATATTGGTTACCGGTGCAGCCGGATTCATTGGCTCGAAGGTATTGTATGAGTTGGCAAGACGAGGAGATTTTGTTGTCGGGATAGATAATATAAACGATTATTATGACGTAAGACTGAAATATGGACGTCTTGTGGAATGTGGCTTTGACAATCCGGAATCAATAGAATTTAATAAGGTTGTAAGAAACTCCAGATTTGAAAATTGTCTATTCATCCGTATGTCTATAGACGATAAGGAGATGATGGACAGAATATTCGAGGAATACTGTTTCGATAAAGTGATGAATCTTGCCGCGCAGGCAGGAGTGCGTTATTCCATAACAAATCCTTACTCTTATCTGCAAAGTAATATGGCCGGATTTCTCAATGTGCTTGAAGCGTGCCGCAACTACAATGTGCGCCATCTCATATTCGCTTCATCCAGCTCGATCTATGGTCTGAATACGGAGACTCCATATAAGGAAGATGATAAGGTGGATACGCCGGTGAGCCTGTATGCGGCGACAAAGAAGGCCGACGAACTGATGGCTCATTGTTACAGCAAGCTATATGGATTTACAACTACAGGTCTGCGTTATTTCACTGTTTACGGACCGTGGGGACGTCCGGATATGTCGCCCTCGTTGTTTGCCGGTGCTATATTGAGAGGAGAGCCGATAAAGGTGTTCAACAATGGTGACATGATGCGTGACTTCACTTATATAGACGACATTGTGGATGGAACAATCTCTGTCATCGACACCCCGGAAGAAAATATCAAACGCGACAATGGTGTTCCTTATCGTATATATAACATCGGTTGTTCACATCCGGTGAAGCTGATGGATTTTATCAGTGAGATAGAGAATGCACTTGGTAAAGAGGCTGCCAAAAATTATCTTCCGATGCAACCGGGTGATGTGTATAGCACAAATGCGGACACTTCGCGGTTGGAAAACGAGATTGGTTACAGACCGCATGTTTCATTACATGAAGGAATAACACGTTTTATAGAATGGTTCGTGTCTGACAGCAATCCTTTGAAATAGATTTTCTGGTAACATCAGATCAGATGTTATATAATACAAAAGACGCGTAATGAGAATTCTTATTACGCGTCTTTTGATTTCTTGTCTACTACATAATGTCTTATCTTGCTGCCGTAGATAAACTTCACTACACTCAATGGCATCAGTCTGAAAATAAGACGACTTATCGGAAATACGTATTTGAGCGAAAACAGACCGTAGACTCTTCTCACTCCGTTCATGTATATGCGGAACTCATTCCAAGCCTTTGCACGGCTGCGGCGTCTGAACATTTCATCATCGCGGCGGAAATACAATGTTATGTCGTCAATATTTCCTATCTTGTATCCTGCACATATAGCGTCGAACCATAGAGCAATGTCCTGACTCGTGCGATAGCGCTCGTCATATTTAAGTCCATTTCTGAATATCTCGCTACGCATCATTACCGTGGGGTGGGCGAGAGGGCTGGCCTTGTATATGGTGTGCATCACTTCCTCGTTGTTTCTCGGATAGTGTCGTACGTTTAGTTTCGGATTGTTGCTGTTGAACTCCTGCATGGCTCCTCCTACTATTGCCACGTCCGGATGAGTTTCAAGATATTTTGTCTGACGTTCGAAACGCTTCGGGTCAGATATGTCATCGCTGTCCATACGGGCGATGAAGTCGGACGACGCGATTTGCAGACCTATGTTGAGAGATTTTGTAAGTCCAAGATTTTTTACATTTTTATGTATTATCAGTTTATTGCCGATAAGTTCTTTCCATCGGTTTATTGTATGTTCAAGTTTGTCTGGTAGTGGCCCGTCTTCAATTAATATTATTTCTGTAGGTTGTACTGTTTGGTCGGTCCATATACTGTTTATCGATTTGTCAAGATATTCCGGACGTTCGTTTTTATAAACCGACATTAGAACGGATATGCTCATATTGAATGCTTCTTGATATAATGTTGTTTTTATTTATTCATAAAACCGTCTATGATTCCTCTAAAAATTTGTTTGGCATACATTATTCTTGGTTTTACGAACAATGGGAAATATAATGCTTTTATAGAGTATTTGAGCAGATGTCTTAATTTCCACCATTTAGGAACATATTTCCTTTTGGAAAGCCAAATATAATTTCTAAATTGGTAATAAATACGAAATTCTGATGATATTGAAATGTTCTTGTTTCCTATTTTTCTTGATTCCTTGCCTAACATGTGTCGGATCTTTGCATTCTCCGCTATAAAGAAATTGAATCCTTTGGTTGCAGCTCTCCAGCACCATTCGTTATCCACACCATCAATGAAAAGTCTTTCATCGAACAGCCCCGTCTTTTCGAAGTTCTCGGTTTCAATTAGTGATATGGACGAACGGATGTAGCTACATCTTGTTGCGGTTGTGAAGGAACATCCATTCTTTTTTATTGTTATCTTGTCGTATTCTTTAGATTTCGAGGGATAAGGCATGCCTGTTTTCTGGTTTATGGCTCTTGTTCCTACACCTCCGATCTTTATGCTTTCGGATTTTAAAAATGTGTATGTGTCAAGTAACTTTCCAACAGTATCAACCTCCGCGATGCTGTCCTGATCGCTGAACAGTACGAAGTCGCAATGGTCTTCAATAAGATATCGAATACCAGTGTTTTGCGCAGCAGCAATACCTGTGTTGTTATATAATGGTATATATTTTATTTTGTTGTTCTTCGGAATTTTGTCTTCAAACGATTCACGGGAGTTGTCTATCAGATAAACATTATCTACCTGAGGTAATAAAATATTCAGAGAGTGGAATGTTTGCTCTATGTCTGGATTATATAATACTATGATAGCTCCGATCGTCATTTTATATAACTTTTATAAAACCTTTGACTAATAATAGAAAGTAAATGAAGTAGCATGGAGACTTTATACCTGTTGCTATTTTCCAATGCAAAGGTACATATTTCCTATGTAAAAGCCAAAGATAGTTGTTTTATTGGTGGAAATAAATGAACTGTCTGACTTGATGATTCTAATAGAATTTAATATGTGTTTAACAGTACTGCTAATTTAAAAAATAATAATGTTTTCTTTTTCTCGCAGTTGTATCTATTGTCAAATAATAATTTGAATCTTTTCTTTAAATTTGTTTTGCCAGATACGAATAATGATAATATATCGTAGTTCTGCTCATTGAGCATTGTACCAAAACCATTAAGAATATCTTTTGCTCTGTTTGAGCGCATATGTTCTTTTTTTATTATTACACGTTTTATGCGTTGTTTCCATTCGTAGCTTTCGCTATGTCCTAAACCAATGGTATTTGTTTCGTGTTGACGGTACAGTATATGTGATTTTTTATCGAAATAGATATATGCATTTATAGCCTGTGCAATACAATATATCCATACATCGTGCATAGTATTGCATTGTGGTTTGTAACTGTTTATAATATCTCGTAATTGTTTGTTTATAACTATGGTGCATCCACTCACATAGAGATAGATAAGCGATTCTCCAAATGTGAGATATGGATTTATTTTGGGTGTGAATATTTCGTTTAGATCTTTGTCGACCAATGTGGTCTGACAGAAATAAAAGGCTGGACGGTCTATTGAGCTTAAGGCTGTTGTAGCTGCAGAAAGCTTGTCTTCAAGCCATACGTCATCTTGATCAGAAAAAGCATAAAAATCGGCTTCTGGTGAATCCTGAAGTAATTTTAGAAAACTTCTTGCGGGTTTCAGATTTTCTCCTTGATACCATGACAGTTGTCCGTTTTCTGCATATTCTTCCAATATGTTTTTGGTGTTGTCAGAAGAACCGTCATCTCTCACAAGAAGTTTTATGTTTACATCTTTTTGGGCAATTATAGATGAAATTTGTTGTCTTAGATATTTTTCTCCATTATATGTAGACATTAAAACCGATACAGATGGTTTCATTATATCTTTTTCCATATTTTCTTGTGATGTTTGTAATTAGATGGTCGGTAATTAAATCGATCATTCTTTATATTTAATTTTTATATATGTTTATCTTTATTTTTTGTTGTAGTGTGAAATACATGACAAATAAATATTGGAATAGAATAGATAAACTTATAAGCAGATTTTCTTGAAAGAATTGCAATATTAATATTTCTACAATGTACGCATATAAGCATCTGCTGATAAAACCTCCGTTCATGCATTGGCGGTAAAGCCAACCTGTGAATATTCCATATACTGATGCAAAAAATGCAATCCCTTTATATCCGAAATCCCTGAAAAAAGGTTGGAATATTGTAAATACATTCGTTGGTAAAGGAACAAAGACAAATTCTTGCAGTTTTTTTTCTACATAGAAATGTCCGATTCCCAACTTATTAAGAACAGCATAAAAGAATGCGAAGCTGTGGGTTCCGAACTGATCTGTAAGGTTCTGCTGTACTTTTTCGAATGCAACAGCTGGTGATAGTATATAAATGGCAAAAAAATCCATGAATGTAACATTATTCATTTCGCCTTCTGCTGCTCTTAACATGTTTATATAATAGAAAAGACATACGATTACTATTGCGGCAATAGCAATAGATCTTATTTTTATTTTTTCTTTTTCGTATAACACAAATAATGTGACAAAAAACAGAAAGAACAAAAAGCCTTTCTCCATAATTGCAACAGCACACATGATGTTTGCCATTATAATTACTATGAACTGCCATCTTTTTATATCCGGATATTTCCATATTGCAATTATATACAATGCCTGATTGACAGTATTGATATATTTCAGTAACTCATTTCCTTCGTTTTGTCCACTTGTTGCGAGAACGCGTATATTATTAAATAGATTGTCTGTTCCGAACATCATAACAACCTTAAAAACCTGATACACATAAACAGGTGTGCATATTATTGCTATGAATAGAAACAAATTGAAAAATGTATTGTTTATTGTTATTTTATTGTCACGCAGTACATTCTTATTGTTTTCCGGAAAGGCATAATATGTCAGTATTCCAGAAAGACTCATTATTGGAACCCATATGCCAACACATGTGTAAAATTGTGGTCCAAGAGGATAAAGCAGTCCTTGTTCATTCTGAGACATCAGGATAATTGCAAGCCATATACCAGCTGTCACCATCCATGGTGAAAATGCATCCCCTATCTTGAATAAACAAAATATGACAATATGGAATATCAATATAAGTATAATTAATTCTGCCATTCTTTTTTATTCATTCCAGATTTTGTTATCTGTATTTGATAATATTTTGGTGAATTGTGTTTTGTTTATAATTGCTCCTGGTATATTGACAAAGCATAATGCGAAAATTATACCGGTTATACCAAGTCTGTCACTTATGAGCACTGCAGTTGGAATATAGAGAACTGCCGCCAGCACCGTGAAATAAAGCTGTAGTTTCTGTGCTCCCATACCATTAAGAAAGTATGAGTAACTCAAACTGTAAATGATAGTGAATACATATAATGCCATACCTATGGATAATTCCAACGGAATGTGCACTTTTGAGCCGACCCATATTTTGTAGGCGAATCCTGAACATAAAATCATGCAAGTAAGTATTACAATTATTGCATATATTATTTTGTTCATATTGCGTCTGGATTTTTTTATCCATTCGAAATCTTTTCTGGTGAATGCATCTGTTGTCGCACTCCAGTAAGGTACGGCTACTATGGAAAACAACATTACCACAATGCTGAAATATCTGTATGCAACCTGATATGGTGTTACCATTTCAGGAGTGAACAGACGGGATATTATGACGTTCGATGATGCAAACAGAATAATTCCGGATATTTGTAGTATAAAGAACTTGACACCTGTATTGAAGAGTGATTTTACAGCATTCTTATTAAAATAAGAGAATGATGGACGCAACCATTTGTATTTTACGTTGAATGTGATGGTATATGCTGTCAGATATACAATTGTTGGAGAAGCTGTGTAAACAAATGCAACGGCAGTAAGCGAGTGTATATCAAGAAGGTGTAATATATAAACTCCCACAAGAGAAAGGGTTTGTCCGCCAACAACAAGTGCGTTGTTTATGGCTGGCAATTGCATGCCGAGGTACACATTCCCTGTAAATTTAAATATGAAAGTTGTGCTGACAAACAATATTGCAACAATTAGTGCTTCGTTCAAATTTGCCACCATGTTGTTGTCAACATTCAGTATGTTGTAAAAATCGAATATTCTGATGGCTGACATAAGCAGAAGTGATGTCGGAATCATAATGAATATAAGCATGAAAAATGTTGACGAAACACTTTCACGGGCTTTTTCCTTCTCATCTGATGCAAGCTGCGCTGCCAGTTTGTTTCTCAATCCGTTTCCAAGTCCGATGTCCAACGAGTCCATCCATATAAGTATTGAACTTATTGTCATCCATATTCCGTTTTCGTAATTACCAAGACACAACAATGTTATAGGTACAATCAGCAATTGTACAACACCAGACCATCCTTTGATTAGGAATGAAAAGTATATATTCTTTTTTAACAGAGAAGATCTTGCGTCCTTACTCATTATTTTCTTTTATGCTGTCTGAAAAATATTTCCGTCTGTATAAAATGAACAGTGTTGTCCCTATAATAGAATAGAATAACCATATTGCAATGTTCTGTATCCACTTCGGGTTGCTGGGATTAAGAGGAACAGTATTGTTTACTATTTTCATAAACAGCGGTCTCGTTCTCTGTATCTGCATTTCGGCCACTTTGCATCTGCTTGCCGCTTCCTGATAAACAGCCATTGTTCTGTAAACCTCTGCTTGTAGTTGTTCGCTGTTTATTTTTGTACTTGGTTGTGTAATATTTGCATTTGAGTCTATGAAGTCTGCATATCTGCGTGATGCCTCTTTATATTCTTTCCCTGTTCTGTTTCTCAGTTCTTTCCAGTTGTTATAGTTTGTGACAGCTTTTTGTATCATATATTTTTCCATAACTTTCTGGATGCGTACTGTTATGGAATCAACCATGAGAGATGCTATATAAGGATTCTGGTCCGAAACTTGAATTGTTATCATTCCGTTTCTTGTGTTGACTTCATACTTTATACAACGCTCCATAATGTCGTCAATGCCGTCAGCTCCAGTCAGTCTATCCCACCATGCTGATTGGTGATGTTGTCGCAAGTAAGCGTCATATGGCATGGTCCGTGCCTTTTCTGCCGGTTTTACGCTTATATTTTTCAGTGATTCATAAAAAGTTGCAGATTCGAGAATATCCTCGTATATCAGAGGTTCGGTGAGTACGTTGCTTTTTGAAGAAGTAAGAGCAGAACTGATATTTGATATGAGACTGCCTTTTTCAAGAGGATTCTTGTCGTTTGAGTCTATGGATATCTTTGTTCGTGAAGTGTAGGTCACAGGGATTGATAGTGATATCAGGCATGCGGAAAATATCGCGATAACACTTGTTGTGATATACAACTTTATGTGTTTCGCACATTCCTTGCCTGCACTCCATGAATTGTCACATCCCATTACTCAAACTTTATTATTTCTTTTCTGTTTTTATAAGCAAGTATGCATGTTCTCATCATGCCGCCGATAAACAGCCATACAGCCAGAATAAACACTTTGGGGGTATTACTGTGTTTCAATGGAACGGTTGCCGGTTGTATTACGGTAAAGGCCGGTGTTTTCTCCTGTACTTTCGATTTAGCCATCTGCAACTGTTGTGCCACTTGAGTATAAATGTTGTATTTCAGCTGCATGTCATTTTCCAGATCTTCCTGTTTTGATCTAACTGTCTCAAGTATTATTTCCGTATTGGCATCGCTGAACGTGGCATATTTCTGTCTTGCCTTTACGTAATCGTTTTTGGATTCCTCAAAGAGTTTCTCCATGAACTCCAGATCTGTTCGTGCTTTGTTTGTACGATATTGGGTTATAAAATACTGAAGTGTATTTTTTACGGAGTCAGCCATTGTCGCTGCGATGAGTGGATCCTGATCAGTTACGGTTATTGTTATGACATTTGTCTTCTGATCAACGCCACACAACACATTTTTTTGTATGCTTTTCATTATTCTGGCCTGTTCTTCTGTCAGGTAGAAAGGATTGATACCGGCCCCATCACCATATGAAGGCTTTTGTGGAAGTATGGCTTTCAGCAGTTTGTTAAGCCCTATCATTGGGTATGACCACCATGTTATCTTCTGATCATTGGTCAGATAATCATAATACGTGCTGCTTATCTTTCCGTCCTGCGATTTCACTTTTATATCGAAAAGACTGGTGATAAATGTCGTTGAACCCATGAGGTCCGGATATATTTCCGGATATATGGCGTCTCCGGTGGGATTGGCGTCGTTATAAAGTCCTACCATGGAAGCTAGCGAAGACATGCTGGAGAACAGACTGTTGCTCGATGTTTCCGGTGCGAGCATTACCTGTGATGTGTATTTTTTAGGTATGCTGAATGCAACGATCACACCGAATACGCCCGCAACTGTGAGGTAAACAGACATTTTGCGTTTGTCTTTCTTTATAGCCTCATACAGTTTCAGTATGTTTATATTGATTTTTCTTTTTTGTTCCATTTCTTTTATTTCAACAGATTCACCATTGTCGCAATCATCGTTGCAATCGAAGCTGTGGAGCTTCCTATAGCAAGCCATTGTGCGAGCGATTTGCCGTCGCTCTTAGGTTTGCTCGGGACCACAATCTCGCAGCCCGGGCGCACCTTCGTGCCGTGGCCCACTTTGGCTACAGTTCCGTTCATGTATATGATGTAGGTCTGGCTCTTCTTTGCGCGGTTGCCCCATCCGCCGGCCTGGTCGATGTAGTAGGACACCTTTTTGCCCTTTTCATACGACACTGTGTTGGGGAATAGAACGTCGCCGCTTATCTTCACCGTTCCGTTGTATTCCGGTATGATGATGCGGTCGCCTTCGCGCAGCACAAGGTCGGCATCACTGCCCGGTTCCTTCAGAGCCTTGTCAAGTTCTATACCCACAGGATATGTAGTGCCGATGTCGAGTTTCTTCACGTCGATGGTGTCGCCGCTCTGTGCCTTGGCCAGTTTGAGCAGAGTCTCGTCTCTCATCTGCTCTTCCGGTGTGCGTTTACGTTCTATACGTGCTCCTTCGGCATATGCGCGGTCGTTCAGTCCGCCGGCTTTCTTGATGATGTCAGACAGACGTTCGTTCTTCGATGTGAGGGTGTAGGTTCCGGCGAACATCACGTTGCCTTCCACCTCAACATTCTGCTGCTGGTTGTATCCGGGACTCTTGCGCACGTACACCTCGTCGAACGGCATGAGTGTGAAGCCCGGCTGGCCGTCGATGACGAAACCGTCCTTCAGTGCCATTGTGAAGGTCTGCGATATTACGCTGTCCGGGCGCAGGGCCTTCGGGTTGTTGATGCGTCGTGCCACGTCCACCTTCACTGTGGATGCTGCGTCCTTCAGTCCTCCGGCCTGCAACACGAAGTCTTCTATCGTCTCGTTGTCTGCATACTGATATATGCCAGGATAGTTCACCTCGCCGTGTATGGTTATGGTGCGTTGCATCTGTCTTTCAGATTTGGTAGGTATGAAGAGCACATCGTTCTCTCTGAGCGGCACGTCGGGGGCAGAGCCTTTCATTATTCCGTCCACATCGACACTCAGCACCTCCAGCGTGCGGTCTTCCTTCATGCGGTGCATCACGGCGCGCGCAGTGAATGCGTCTTCCTTCAGTCCTTCAGCGTGTTCGATGAGTGATCTGACGCTTGTTATGTCGCCGCCCACCTGATACATGCCGGGACGGAACACTGCACCTTTCACCTCAACCATGTTGGAGAAGCGGTTGAGTATTGAGTCCACGCTCACCGAGTCGCCGTCGGCCACGTGGAATGTGTTCATGTCGAACTCCGTGATGTTGAACACCGAGTAGTCGCGTCCGGTCTTGCGCACCAGTCGTACGGCCTTGCGGTAGGCGTCACCGGCAAATCCTCCGGCATACTTGAGCAGTGTGCCGACGCTTTCGTTCTTCTTCATTTCGTAGTACATCGGACGTTTCACCTTACCGGTGATGTTCACCAGACAGTCGTACGGTTCTACGGTTATCACGTCGCCGTCGGCCAGTCTGACGTTGCCGGTCAGTTTGCCGTTGAGTATGTAGTCATATATGTCGACTGTGCTCACCAGTTTGTTGTTGCGGTAAACCTTGATGTTGCGTAGCGTACCTATGTCGTTGGTTCCGCCGGCCATGTAGAGTGCGTGGAACACAGAGGCGAATGCCGACAGTGTGTATGTGCCTGGGAGCGCCACCTCACCCATTACGTTTACGGTGATGGTGCGTGTCTGGCCGAGCGTCAGTCTCACCTTGCTGCTGCTGTATCGGGCTCCGAGCTGTGACTTTATGCGGGCGTTGGCCTGCTGCACGGTGAGTCCGCTCACCTGTATCGGGCCGAAGCCTTCTATTGTCACATCGCCGTCGGGCGACACTGTTGAGTTTATCACCTTCTGCGAAGCTCCGTATACGTCTATTATCACTGCATCGCCCGGTCCGAGAATATAGTTCTGCGGAGTGGCGATGTTCATGTTAGGTTCGAACGTGAGGTTCTTGTTGTTGAATATGTCGCGTCCGAACACGCGTTTCTTCATCTTCTCGCGTTCGGCTATGAGTTGCTTGAGCATTGTCGCCGTATCGGTGGGCAGGATGAGTCCCAGCTCGTTCTGGAACTGCAGGAACGTAGGGTCGCTCTCGTCATACTGCTGCACGGGCGCCATTTCGTCGTATATTCTGTAGTTCGAATAGTTGTCCTGCTGGTTCAGCCCGGTCTTGTTGTTGTCGGCGGAGTTCTTGGTCTTGCCGTTGGCTGTGCGCATCCTGTTCTCCGTCTCGTTCATGGCTTTGTCGGCCACGTAGCCCAGTCCCTGGCTGTTTATCTGGTTTTCATATTTGCTTCTCACGCGGCGTATCTGCTGTATGTCCACACCGCGCTGTATCAGTTTTGTTACTATCTGCTGTTGGGAGGTTCCCTTTTCATGCTCCTGCACCACAAATTCGAGCACCTGGTCGTCGGTCATTGTCGACTGTGCCGATGCGCATACGGGTATGAGCATGATAAGAAAGACAAATGCGATAAGTTTCTTCATATATATATGTTAGAATTTTTTTCCTGTTACGATGCATATCACGGTTTTGGCCGCAATCTTGAAGTCGAGCCATACCGAACGCCGGCGGTAGTAGTCGATGTCCATGTGCAGGCGCCGTATCATTTTCTCCATCGTGTCGGTGTAGCCGTTGTACAGTGTGGCTTCCGATGTGAGGCCCGGCCGCATGCGGTAGATTATCCTGTAACTGTCGTCCACCGCCATTATCTGGTCTATGAAATACTTGCGTTCGGGACGCGGACCCACGAGCGACATGTCGCCGCGCAGAACATTCCATATCTGTGGAAGCTCGTCGAGATGATGGCCGCGTAGAAACTGCTCCAAAGGTGTGGAGTTGGTGTTGTCGCAGCGTGCCACGAGCTGTGGCCCGTTCTCCTCAATCACGCTGCTCATGGTACGGAATTTGAATATCACGAACGGTTTGGCTCCGTATCCTATTCTGATCTGTCGGAAGAAGATAGGACCGTTTTTCTGACATTTCATCAGAATCATGATAACCAGAAAAACCGGCGACAACACCACCAGTCCTATGGCCGAGCAAACGATATCCGTGGCTCTCTTTATGGCGCGCTGCGTTCTGCCCATACCGTCCTGCAGTGTTTCTTCAATCATTGGTTACCTTTGTTTCTTTTAATGTTCTGATAATATAACTCCGTTTGTCCTATTTTGTTGCAAAGGTACGTAATTTTTATCAAGAAATAATAAGGTGGATATGTTAATGACACGAAAAAGCCCAAAAATCATTGTCGTGAACGAAATAATTAGTATCTTTGCACGCATGGAATTATGGCTTCCTGCCGTTGTTCCGCCTTGTGCACGGCCGTTGTGGCGGCGCACACAAACCGGGGCTGACCGGATTTGACAGCGGGCAGAAATGGTATGTAAGCACGCGGAGCCTCGTCTGCCGGCTCCATAATATCAGCAGTCGAAAATTTATCTGGCGAAAACAATTACGCTCTCGCTGCCTAATCGAAGTACAGTAGATTACTGGCTTAATCCAGTCACAAGGTGACAGGACGAGACATCGCCCGGAAGCTCTTGTCCCGAAGCATTCCGAACCGGCGGTGCGGTTAAATCGGGAATAGTCGGCGCGGGCCCCGCCGCGACGGCGAAATTTTAGGGGATAAGGTTGTGGTTGGTGGTCCGGGTCTTGCCACAGCACGAAAACCGAAGGCCGGAATAAGCGTGTAGAAAGCGTATGGTTTCCCTGTTTGGACGAGGGTTCAACTCCCTCCAGCTCCACGATTCCAGAGAAAAAGTCCTCAGACCAGAGCGGTCCGGGGACTTTTTTTGTATGCATGTCCTTCTGTTTTGGTGGTTTACTGCTCTGTGGAAATCCATCAGCGACTGTTTTTTATTCACGAAGTACCATGTATCGGCGCAAAATTTCCAGACAACGAGGGATGGCATAAACCGTGACGGCGCGGTTCGTCGCGTAACGACAAATCAGCGTTTATCCAACCGGTAAATCATTTTCTCAAAACCGGTGCATACATCCCTTACTTCTTTTCATGCCTCATGTCTGTATATTTTATGAAAACTCAGACGACGGAGTTACGGATTTTCTTGACTTTTTTTTGACAAAATAAAATCGCAAAAGAGGTGTGAAGGAATGTTAAATCAGGCACAACAAAGGCCATATCTGCCCGTACCTCATTGCCACATACCCTGTAATGCAATCCGGAATGATTCATCCGGCATTCCGTTTATGCCCGTTTTAGCCTGTGGTTCCGTCCATTTCAGGGTGTGATATTGCGCATTTCATGCCCTGAAACAGGCAATATCACATGCTGAAATGGTGCTTATTGCAGGACGAAAAAATGGTACCTGTATATAAGTTGCTGGTGTTCAATAATTTGCGTGACGTCCTTATTTTTCGCGTATTTGCGTCCGAAGGAGAGTCTGTGCGCAAATACTCGCTTAATTTTTGGGGTAGAACTGAAAACTCAGACGGAAAAATCAAAATCCGGTTACAATTAGAAAGTCGCCCATATTGTTTCATCCAAACCGAGAGAAACAACGTCGATTCGTGTCTGATGTCGCAGTCTTTTTCTCGAAACCAATCCTCACTTGATTTCCGCAGATACGTAGTTTCTTTGTCTTTGAGTGAGACGGCGGGTTGTTTTGCCATAGTTCGGGTTCATCATACGAGTGCAAATTTATATAATCATTCCCAATAGATATTGACCGGACGGCTGCGTGGCACGAAAAATTTGCGTTCTTTTTTTGTCGCAGCGCCGGTCTTTCACTATATTTGTATAACACAGGATGCGGTTCGGCAATGTCGTTTCGTAAAGCCATATTGCTTTCCGTCCGCCGTTGCGCTCGCCTTGCACTGTGTTTGTATAACACAGGTTTTCGGTCTGGCAATGACCGATTTTAAGGATGCGGCTTTGAAGACAGGCTGTCGGCGAAGGACGATGGCTGTGGCATGACAGTCGGAGTTGTCTGCATATATGTTGCTGACTGCGCGCTTATGGCCGGTGTATGGTTGTTGTATATTATGAAGATTATTATATGGACAAAGATTTTTCTCTTTTGAGTGTCAGGCAGGCTGCGGCGGCGGACATCCCGGCTCTGCTCGATGTTTTTGCACAAGCACGGCGATTCATGGCCGAAAACGGCAATCCCACTCAGTGGGCCGACGGCTATCCGGACGCAGTGCAGGTGGAGTCTGATGTGGCGACGGGCCATTGTTTTGTGGTGGAGCATGACGGTCTGGGAGTTGTCGGCACGTTCTGTCTTGTAGAAGGTGATGATCCCACTTATGCTGTGATAGAAGACGGTCACTGGCTCGACGACGATGCCTATGCCACCATCCACCGGCTGGCTTCGCGCGGCGTGTGTGGAGGGGTGGCGCGTACGGCGATGGAGTGGAGCATGACGCGGTGTGCCAATCTGCGCATAGATACTCATGCTGACAATGCGCCCATGCTCGGTTTTCTACAGAAGGCGGGATTCACAAGATGTGGCATTATATATTGTCGTGACGGAACGCCCCGTGTGGCTTTCCAGCGTCACGACCGCCGATGAACCGGACATGGAGCTGTCGCACCCTGAACAAAATGATGTCAGGGGGCTTTGTGCTTCGTCATATAATTGCTATATTTGCATAATATAGGATTCGGCTCGGCAATGTCAAATCCGAAGAAACGCGGTTTCTCCTCTTTGCCGTTGCTCTCGCCTTTCATTATATTTGCATAATATAGGCTGCGGCTCGGCAATGTCAAATCCGAAGAAACGCGGTTTCTCCTCTTTACCGTTGCTCTCGCCTTTCGCTATATTTGCATAATATAGGATTCGGCTCGGCAATGTCAAATCCGAAGAAACGTGGTTTCTTCTCTTTACCGTTGCTCTCGCCTTTCGCTATATTTGCATAAAACTAAAAATCTGAATCATTATGAGGAAAATATGGCTTTGTCTTCCGGTGGCATTTTGTATGGCCGGTGTGCTGACGTTTGCTGCGTGCGAGCAACCCGTGACCGACGGTGACGACAGTTCAGACGGTGGCGACCAGCAGATGGAAGGAGGAATAAAGGTGGAGTTCAACGTGTGCAATGTTGAGATGATGCCTTTCGGTGACGGTATGTATTCTGCCCGAAATGTGACGGATGTGAGCAAGGTGTGCACGCGTCTTGAGCTTGCTGTATTCGACGGCGACAACAGAGTGGCCATAGTGAGGCAGGCGAAAGACGACAGCGGATTCGGACATGTCACGGTGGCGCTGGCCGAGGGTGAGTACACTGTGGTGGTGATAGCCCACAATGGCGACGGCGCGGCCACCATAACTTCGCCTGAAGAAATAAAGTTCAAGGACAACAAAGTCACGGATACGTTCTATTATTGTGGCGACATAACAGTGGGGGATGAGTCTTCTTACGATCTGACGCTCGGACGTGCGGTGGCTATGGTGAGGCTTGTGGTGGAAGACAATGTTCCGGCTGCAGTGAACAGGATGAAGTTTTATTATACCGGAGGCAGCAGCACTTTCGACGCTGTGAGCGGATATGGCTGTGTGAACTCCCGTCAGACAGAGGTGCGCGATGTGCCGGCTGCTGCACACAGTGAACCTTCAGCGTATGAGATATATACTTTTCCTCACAGCGACGGGCGTTCGCTCGACATCACGGTTACGGCTCTCAATTCTTCGGATGGAGTGGTGGACGAGCGTGAATTTGATGATGTGCCGGTCGAACGGAATCAGGTGACTCAGTATTCCGGTGTTTTCTTCGGAGCATCTCCGGGCTCGGGACGCAGTTTTACGTTCACTGTAGATGATGAATGGTCGCAGGTAGATTATGAGTATTGAGCTTTGATGTCCTGTGCTACGGTTTTTCTTCGGGCTGCATCACTTCATTATATCTCTGCCGTGTAACATCTTACGGATATTATAAGATAGCAAACAGAAATCCCCGGAACTGCTTTGGGCTGTTCCGGGGATTTTTTCAGGTAGTCCGGCATGCTTCCTGCCGGCATTGCGGTTAATATAGACTATGTTTTGGCATCTTGCGGCGATTGCCGCAAGATGTTTTTTTGCGCAGTCTGTCGCTTAGTTCCAACCTGGGTTCTGGTGACCTTTCAGAGCCGGGTTTCTCTGCATTTCGTCCAGCGGGATCGGCCATAACAGTACGTACTCAGGCAGTGCGCCCACCTTCACAGTACCTTCCGGCTTGTTCTGGATTGCTGCGTTAGCCAGCGGAGTCCATTTCAGTTTGCCTGAGTTCACACCGTCTGCTTCCGGATAGAGGCGTGTACGGCGGATGTCGTCCCAAACCTTGAACTCGAGCGGGAACTCATGCAGGCGTTCTGTAAGGATTGACTGTATCAGGGCATCTCCTGTTGCTGTCTCGTCAGGCAGACCTGCACGTTTGCGTACCTGGTTCAGATAGTAGAGTGCTCCACCTTCTGTGTTGGCTTCATGTCCTGTGCGTGCCAGACCTTCGGCTGCGATGAGCAGTACCTCAGAGTAACGCATCATAGGAACATTGTAGTCACCGTCATGACCTTCTTTGAGAGCGGTCTCGTCGAACCACATCCAGTTACCGGTATTGTTAAGAACGTGTTTAACGCCGGTAGCATCGGTGTACTCATTGAAGAAGAATTGCTTTTCGTGTCCGCGGATGTCTTCAGGAGCGTAGCTCTTGAGTATCATGTCGCACGGCAGATATGCATTGTACAGCACGTCGCCAGCCGGATGGAATACAGTTTCGTTGTTTGCATCTTTCCACTGGAATGCGTCAGTACCGATACTGCGGCATGCATATGAGTTGCCCACGCTGTAGTCAGAGTAGTTGTATTCCTTTGCGTAAATAATTTCTGCTGAACTCTTTGTGGTCTTAATCACATTGAAGGCAGAGTTAAGGTCGTCGCTACTGCCAGAAGCCTGCTCCAGATGGTGTTTGCCTCCGGTGATTACTCTAAGCGCCATCTTGGCTGCTTTGTCATAATATTCGCTGCCGCCGTTCAGTGGAGCGCCTGCCCACTGCAGGTAAACCTGTGCAAGAAGAGTTTCTGCCATAGCTTTAGTAACGTAGCATCCATTGTCGTAGAATGTTGCATCTGGAAGTGCGTTGCCGTTAACAATGTCAAGAAGATCTTGCTCTATGTATTTGTAAAGTTCTGCAGCCGGTGTAGGTTCTACGTACATGTTTTCGGGAGCTGTGTAAGGCTCGCTGATGTACGGCACATTGCCGAATTCTTTAACAAGATAGAAGTAACCGTAAGCACGGAAGAATTTTCCCTGTGCCACGTAGTTGTCTATTTCTGCCTGAGTCAGCACTTCTGTCATCTTTGGAACGTTGGCCAATACGAAGTTGGCGCGTGAGATACCTTTATAGAATTCGTGCCACATGCTGAAAGCAGCGTCATCGAATGCTTCGATGTTGAAAGTGCATCCTTCTGAAGCTGTTGTGAACGTACGGTCTTTACGCTTGTCAATGTAAAGTCCTGACATAACACCAGGCCACATGGTTGCTTTAGGTGTCCATCCTCCTCCGAGGTCAGTGTTGTGGAGATATGGTACGCCACCGAAATAGAGCGCATCTACGCCAGACTCAGCGTCGGCCTTTGTCTTCCAGAATTCTCCGGACGGTTTCATGTCCTTCGGATCCTCCTCAAGGAAACTGTCGCATGAGCTGAAGCTGAAGGCTGCGACAAGTACGCCGAGCATTAATATATATTTATGCTTTTTCATATTCTGTAGTTCTTTTAGGTTTTACAATGTTATTGTTTGGTTTATCAGAAAGTAAGGTTCACACCAAGAGTGAATGTGCGAGGACGCGGATAAGAGAAGAACTGACGGCTTGCACCCCAGTTGTTGTCACCCAGACGTGTTGAGTTGTCAGGATCGTATCCGAGATAATCGCTTGATGTAATGAGGAACAGGTTGTTTACGTTAGCATAGATACGCAGTGCAGACAGACCGAGTTTCTCGATTGTTTTCTTGTCGAATGTGTAACCGAGCTGTATCATGTTGCAGCGCAGATATGAACCGTCGCATACCCAGTCGTCATCGGCCTGATTGTTGGCGCCTTGTCCGAAGTTGTTCAGACGGATAGCCTGCTCAACGCCACCAGGATTGAGGGTCGGATGCCATGCTTCTTCATAGAGACGGTCAAGACCGTTTGTAAGGAAGCGGGCAACTGTAGAATGGTAGTATTCCTGCATGATCTCAGCACCCCAAGAGAACTGGAAGTCGATTGTCATGTCGAAGTTCTTGTAGTTGAATGTGTTGATGAAAGAACCTGTCCAGTCTGGAAGACCGTTACCGATGATCTGGCGCTCTTTGTAAGTAACCTTTTCTCCGATTGTTGACGGAATGTTCATTGTCTCAGGATCCCAGTTCTCAGGATGTCCGTCGTATATACCGGCACGTTTGTAACCGTAGAAAGAAGAAAGTGATTCGCCTTCTCTGATAAGCATGTCGTAGCCAACGAATCCGTCAAGAGTAATCTGACGCTTTCCTGAAATAGGATCTACAGTAGCTGCTTCGTCCAGTTTCTCTACACGGTTCTTGTTGAAAGCCATGTTAAGGGTTGATGTCCACTGGAAGTCAGCTGTCTGGATCGGGTAGGCTGTTACGAGAATGTCAAGACCTTGGTTGGAAACTGCACCGATGTTGTCCATGATTGATGAGAAACCTGTTGACTCAGGAACAGGACGGTTGAGCAGAAGGTCTGATGTGTACTTATAGTAATAAGAGATGTCGAAGTTAAGTCTGTTGTTGAACAAACCAAGCTCAAATCCGAAGTCCCACTGTGCTGTCTTTTCCCATTTCAGGTTCGGGTTAGGCATGTTGTCAAGGTAAGAAACGAGATGGAGTTCGTCGCCGATAATTGCATTTGACTGACTAACTGTTGCCAATGAACGGTATGTACCGATTTCAGAGTTACCGGTGAGACCGAATGAGGTGTGCAGTTTCAGCTTGCTTATGGTCTTGTTATCTCTGAGGAATGCTTCGTTTGAAGCCATCCAGCCGAGACCTACAGATGGGAAGAACGCGTATTTGTTGTTCTGACCGAATTTGGATGAACCATCATAACGTGCAGTAACTGTTGCCAGATAAGTGTCATCGTAGTTGTAAGCGACACGCAGGAAGTATGAGTTCATTGCCCATTTGTCATAGTCGCTGCCTACTGACGGACGGTTGGTTCCAGAACCGAGGTTGTAGATACCATAGTAATCGTCAACGAATTTGCTGTCAGATGCACTGAACGATGTGTATTCACGTGCCTGCCATGACATACCGGCCATTGCGTTGATATGGTGTTTGTCAAAGTTCTTCAGCCATGTGAGATATGTCTCTTCCTGCCAATACAATGTGTTTGAATTAGATGCAGATGCATATCCTTCAGAGTTCTGGTTGATCATAGGACGCGGTGTGAACGGCACGTAGCTGTTTGCACGGTTGTTGTGGTAGTCAATACCAAGTTGAGTCTTCAACTCAAGACCTTCCATAAGGTGGAATGTAAGTGCTGCATTACCGAAGATCTGAGTGTTGTAACTCATTTCTTTGATTCTTTCCAAAAGCTCAACTGGGTTTCCTACACCTTCAGGACTGAAATTCTGATAGCCACTGTTCGGATCGTTCTTGTCGTTAAGAATAGCTGTTGTCAGAATATCGTTGTTCTGCATGTAAACGCCGTCGTATTTTACAGGCAGGAATGGCAACTGCTCGATCATTGTACGCAAAGCACCCTGTCCGTATGGGTTGTCTGATGTTCTGTTACCCCATGTATGGTTTACAAGGAGGTTGACAGATGTTGACAACCACTTTGTCGGTTTGTCATCATAAGAAAGTTTACCGTTTACACGTTTGTAGTAAGAATTCAGAAGTACACCTTGCTGGTCTGTATAGTTGAGGAATGCACCTACAGAACTGTCCTCGCCGGTACGCTGGATGCTCAACTGATGGTTGTGAGAGATAGCTGTTCGGCTTGCCTCGTCCTGCCAGTCTGTGTCATAAATAGGTGTTCCGTCTGCGCGGAAGAATCTTTCATCTGTGAAGATCTTGGACAGATCAGTGTCAAAGTTTTTGCCCTGCCATGCGTTGGCGTTTTCAAGTCCCTGCTTGAAAGCTGCCATCCACTCAGCTGAGTTCATGACATCCATTTTTCTTTGCATGGTGCTGATAGATACAGAACCGTCGTAAGAAACATGTACACCCTTGCCTGCGTTTCCGCGTTTTGTTGTAACCATGATCACACCGTTGGCTCCACGTGCTCCGTAAATAGCTGCTGCGGATGCGTCTTTCAATACCTCGATAGACTCGATGTCGTTCGGGTTGAGGAGGTTGAAGTCTGACATTGCAACACCGTCCACGATGTAAAGCGGGCTGGCTGATGCGTTGATGGTGGATATACCACGGATGATTACGCGCATCTCACCACCAGGCTGACCTGTGTTTGTGAAGATGTTCACACCTGCTGCCTTACCTTTAAGTCCTTCAAGTGCACTGAACGACTGCTGTTTGATAATATCCTTACCTTTTGTGGTGGATACCGAACCGGTCAAGTCTGACTTACGCATCGTACCGTAACCAACGACTACGAGTTCGTCAAGGACGTTGCTTTCTTCTTGTAACACAACATCAAGTGTGTTGCCGGAGATGGAAGAAACCGGTATTTCCTGTGTAGTGTAACCAAGATAAGAGAATACAAGAATACCGTTTGTCGGTGCCGATATCTTGTATTTACCGTTGATATCGGTGATTGTTGCGGTCATTGAATCTTTCACCTTTACGGTTCCGCTAATAACAAGTTCTCCTTTGGAATCTGTAACCGTTCCGGAGATTTCCTTTGCATTTTGGGCTTTGACTTGCCCACCTCCCCCTATTAGAAGGCATAGCATCAAGCCAATAAGGGTAACAATGCTTACTCTACCTGATTTTTGCATAGTCTTAGAAAGTTAGTTAGTAATTGAAGTTTAATTAAATATTGATTGTTGATTTTTGATTTATTTCAGTTATGTGTTCTGTTATGTGTATTTTGAAAGTCTTTAAATATTGGTTATATTGTTGTAGTAATGTTTTATGAGTTTTTCCAAAAGTCTGTATCGAAAGGTACATGAGATGATTTGGTTACCGTCTTTTAGGGCGGTAATGTAGGTTAGCTGCCGTGTTTGTCAAAGTTAAACAGATATTTCATTACCCATTTTGTTTGTTTATCTATTCGCGAATATAGTTAAAAGAATGAATATATATGTAAATTTTTTAGATAAAAAACGTTAACGGGAGTATATATTAACAATAGTTCGTTAAAAATTAGCCAAGCCTAAGCGGCTTTGGCGGTAAATAAA
>USDT01000018.1 GCA_900553465.1 uncultured Prevotella sp. | reverse complement strand
GCTAGCGTTCATCCTGAGCCAGGATCAAACTCTACATTGTAAAATATCTTTTTCTACCACCGCTTCTTCTAATGAATCCGCGGCAGAGGAATTTGTCTCTGTCCAGGACCGCCGTATCTCTCGGTTCAAAAAGCACCTGACATCTATTCAAATAGACGGTTCGTTTACCTCTGATCCTCAACTCCTGAAAAGAAGAAGAGAACCGTGCTCATTGTACTACTTCTCTGTCTTTTATGTAATCTTCTTCAAAGAACTCTTTTCTTGTTGCTTCAGGACTTACTTCCTGAAAGCGGATGCAAAGGTATACACTTTTTCGACATAATCCAAATGTTTTCGAAAGAATTTTGCAATAATCATGAATTTTTATTGAATAATTGATTATAATCAAGTTTTAGGACACTATTTACCATGAAAAAACACGATTTTAGCAAAATCGTCATTTAAGATTAAAATGAAGGCTAAACAACAAATAAAGAAATACCGAACTACAAATAAAGACATAAACAATAGAAAAACTATGAACAAAATTTTATAACGCCACAAATCGATCACAATATAAAAAGGAACTGCATTATTTGTACATATCGCTATAACTGTGTATATTTGTAATAGATTTTCATGAATGGCGGTCTTGCAGATTGATAAAAAACCGACACCAAACAATCAAGGCCACATGAATATCTTGACAAAGCAATGCCTACAAAATATCACATTATAGCTTATACATTATTATATTATATATGGAATCATTAAAAGAGCTGTACAGAATCGGAAAAGGTCCATCAAGCAGTCACACAATGGGCCCGCAGAAAGCAGCAAAAATATTCAACGAGCACTATCCTGATGCAAAAAAAATAGAAGTCGTACTGTATGGCAGTCTTGCCGCAACCGGACGCGGGCACATGACTGACGTCGCCATAAAAGAGGTATTCGGCGATGACGGTCGACTCAACATCGTATGGCAACCATCTATATTTCTGCCCTATCATCCCAACGGAATGAAATTTACTGCATACGACGAAGCAGGCAACACCTGTGGAGAATGGACCGTATACAGCGTGGGAGGCGGTGCACTGTCGGAAGGTAACAATCCAAAATGGTTGCAGGACTCGCATGAAGAGGTTTACGAAAAAAACTCCCTAAGTGAGATAATGGACTGGTGCAACAATAACGGACGCAACTATTGGGAATATGTAAAAGAAAGCGAGAACAGCGACATATGGGACTACCTGATGGAAGTATGGAAAATGATGAAAGAATCTGTGGAACGAGGAATTGACCACGAGGGTGCCCTGCCCGGTCCGCTCAAGTTGCCGCGCAAGGCACCGACATACTACGTGAAGGCAAGAGGATACAAACAGTCGCTTCAGACCCGCGGACTCGTATATGCATACGCACTGGCAGTGAGTGAGGAAAACGCATCGGGAGGCACCATAGTCACCGCTCCCACATGCGGATCGTGCGGAGTGATGCCAGCCGTACTATATCATCTGTCGAACGGACACAACTTCAGTGATACCCGCATACTCCACGCCCTTGCCACAGCAGGAATATTCGGCAACGTTGTGAAGACCAATGCCTCCATCTCCGGTGCCGACGTAGGATGTCAGGGAGAGGTGGGCGTAGCATGTGCGATGGCTTCTGCCGCTGCCTGCCAGTTGTTCGGAGGCAGTCCGTCTCAGATAGAATATGCCGCCGAAATGGGATTGGAACACCATCTGGGAATGACATGCGATCCGGTATGCGGCCTCGTACAGATTCCTTGTATAGAGCGCAACGCCTTCGCCGCCACACGAGCTCTCGACGCAAACTTGTACGCCGCGTATTCCGACGGCAAACACAGCGTCTCGTTTGACCGCGTTGTAGAAGTGATGAAACAGACCGGCCACGACATACCTTCACTATACAAAGAAACAAGCGAAGGAGGTCTGGCAAAAGACTATAAACTCTGAAACAAAACAACATATACGCCCACCGGCATAATAACCGGAGGCGCATATGTTCCCAACAGCACAACCAGAGTTGTGCAAAATACGACATGTAAAAATCCGGATTTGTTAAAATAAAGTGCTCTGAAAATAGATTTTACAGCAACGACGCTACCGTAACCGCAAATTCCGCGAAAACCACAAAACAACGCAAGCGCACTGATAGACAACACGTTACGTCATCAGTGTATATTCATACATCATTTCACCAATTACAAAAGAGTGCTTTTTACCATGCGAAACACGCTATTTCACACCATGAAACAGACCAAACCGGCACCCAAAACAGACTATAATAGGAGCCAATAAGGCCTATTTCACACAACAACAGCAAGCAAAACACCCGACAGTATCCTTTTCCCTAAGCCAGAAAAGGCGTTAATGCCCGCTGCGACTTTCCAGAAACAGAATTGCTGACGCAGAAAAACATGCGGCAGATTTAACTTAAAACCGTTAAATAAAAAACAACGGAAATAGCGCAGAACGCCTATCTCAACACTGCAACGACATACTCCGAACTCGTACCGATGCGAAACTTTCCGCCCCAAATGCCAATGCCGCTGCTGACATAAAAATCGGTATTGCCCTTGCGCATCGAACCGTACGCGTTCTCATAGAGCGAATTCTCTATCCAACTGACGGGCCACACCTGTCCATAATGAGTATGTCCGCTGAACTGAAAATCGACTCCGGCCCGCGCACTACGGTCGAGATGATAAGGTTGATGGTCGAGCAATATGGTATACTTGGTCTTCGGTGCCTCTTTCACAAGCTGTGCCACACTCTTCCGTCCTGCACGCGATCGGTCGTCGCGACCTATTATCGTGAGTTCTCCTCCGATAGTCACACTGCTGTCGCACAGCAAAGTGATGCCCGCCTCACGGAAGAACTTCTTAGCATCGGCAATGCCGGCATAATACTCATGATTGCCAGGACAGGCATACACCGGCGCTTTGATGCGTCTGAAACAGGCAGCCATATTCTCCTCGCGCAGCGGTTTCATACTGCCGTCTATTATGTCGCCCGCAATGAGCACCACGTCCGGCGACGCCGCATTTATCATGTCAACCCATCTCTCAAGTTCTTTCGCCGTATTGTGATAGCCGATATGCATGTCGCTCAACATCACAATCCTCAACGGCGAAGCCAACGGACGGGCGGCGCGCAGCTCCATAGTGCGCATCTGTTTGTCACGATAGTTGGCGTTAGCATAAATGAAAAGCACACAGACAAACAACATAATACCCACACTACCCGTCACACTATGATGCAGAAACGACGACGGCACAAGTCTCACCAGACGTCCTAAATCAAGAAACAGGAAAATCATGACAAGATAGAGCAGCACAAAGAGCGAAGAAGTGCCGACCTCATAAACAACACGTCCGGCCACCAGCGGCAGCGAATCTGGACCTATAAGGAAATGAGAGAAAAGACACACAACGGGCAACGACATCAATGCAACCACAGCACTCTTCCATACCGGCGACAGCGGCAATATCTGCCAGACATGCCACACGACATAGACAAAGCCCAGCAGTGGAAGAAGGAAAAATATAAAAAACCAAAGTTTCATATATGCAAAATTAAATGACACTGACGAAAGAGGAAAATATTTTTGCATCATTTTAGAAATACACCGATGCCTGAAGACGCGTTACGCACCGCACGAAAGCTCCACAAAGAATCAAACAGGCAAATAAAAACAAATGTGTACATGCATCAGCCATAGCGATACATGTATACTTTCATAAACCAAAAGCCTTCCGACGACAAAATAAAATGTGTCGTCGGAAGGCTTTATGTAATAAAACAGGCCCTCTATATAAACCTATTTTCAGTTCATTCAGATCCTCATAGCCGTCATTTCACGACCGTAGCCTTTTCTATTCTTATATCCTCCAGAGGTCGGGCATTGGCGTCGGTCTGCACACTCTGTATGGCTTCCACCACATCCATCCCCTCAGTCACCTCGCCGAACACAGTGTATTGTCCGTCCAGATGCGGCGTACCACCGAGAGTCTTGTACGTCTCACGCATCTCCGGCGTCAGTTTCACCTTGCCTCCCGTGGCCACGTCGAGTTTCTGCTGAGTTCTGTCGAGCATGGCATCACTGTAGCGTATGCCGTAGACTATGTAGAACTGACTCATCGACGAGTTGCGTTCCGGATTGTCAGCATCGCCCTCGCGCGCAGCAGCCACCGCTCCACGCTTGTGATAGATCTGCGGACAACGAAACTCAGCCGGCACTGTATAAGTCTCAGCTGTCTCACCGAGGAGTTGCCCAGGCTGAGCATGGCGGCTTGCAGTGTCGCCTGTCTGAATCATAAACTTGCTTATGACTCTATGAAACAACTGTCCGTCATACCATCCCTCACGCACGTTTTTGAGAAAATTGTCGCGGTGGAGCGGCGTCTCGTTGTAAAGGGCAATGCGTATGTTTCCCTTGTTTGTCTCAAACAGAACCTCGTGGCGCAGAGTATCCTGCGCCACGGCCGGCATGCCGACAAGCAATGCCACAATACATAATAATATATGTTTCATCATTTGTTTTCTTCAAATATGATATCATACAAGACTGTATTTCACATCAGCCGTGTAGATAATCGTCAATACATCTCGTCGGTTCCAAGCTCTGCCTTGTCTATCTTTTTTCTGTCCATGGCATGCCACACATAGGCAATATAGGCCACAACAAAAGGCACAAGCAGCGACACCACAGCCATGACAGACAGAGTGAATTCACTGCTGCAGCTGTTGGCTATGGTCAGCGAACTCTGCAGATCAGCGTTCGACGGATAGTATGCTGTGCTGTTCCAGCCGGCACATAGCAACAGGGCAAGAACCGTCATCACCGTACCGATACCGGCGGGCCATATTCCTTTTATGTAAGTCTTACTTACAATGGTTCTGACAATAGCATAAAGCACAAGCACCACACCTATAAAGAACAGTGCGAAAACATACCACATGGTAATAATGTTGTCGAAATACTTACCCGGCACAACGCTTATCACACCAGTCGCGGCATCATAGGCATAGCCGTCCTTAATGAGAACATGTATTACAAACGCCACGAAAAACAGTAGGAATGGCACCGCCGCACCCAGCAGTCTGACGCTGCAACGGCAGCGTATGTTCTCGTCGTTCACATTATTCATCACATAGAGAGCTCCAAGCACACGGGCAAGAAAGAATACGGCGAAACCCAGTACGAGGTTCCATACATCGAGCAGAGCGTCCAGTCCGCCGCTGCCGTTGGCCCATCGGCTTATAACGGGCTGCATGCCGTCGGCTATGTTGTTCTTGTCCACAATGAAGTTCGAGCCATTGAAGAATGTAGCCACAGCTCCTCCGAGAAGCAGCGGACCGATAATGCCATTCAGCACAAGAAACCATCGGAATGTACGCGTACCTAACAGGTTGCCCAGTTTGTTCTGGAACTCATAGCTCACAGCCTGAAGCACGAATGAGAATAGTATAAGCATCCACAGCCAGTAGGCACCGCCGAAGCTTGTACTGTAGAACAACGGGAACGAGGCAAAGAAAGCACCACCGAATGTTACGAGTGTAGTGAAAGTCAGTTCCCACTTACGACCTGTACTGTTCACCACCATGCGTCGTTCCTCCTCCGTACGTCCGAGACTGAATATCATGGAGTTGGCTCCCTGCACAAACATGAGAAAGACAAGCAATGCTCCCAGGAGCGACACCACGAACCACCAATAATGTTGCAAAAATTCGTATGACATAATTTTCGTTTGTTTAATTTTTAATATTTTGTGACTCCCCCGCCACAGACACTTTTCTTCCGTTCTGTAGTTTCAGGCGACACATCCGGAATATGTGTATGTATCAACGCGACGTGTATTCCGGACCTTTCTTTATCTGTTTACAGAGAATGTTCACCTCGACAGCAAGCAATGTAGTGAAGAGAGCAAGGAATATGAAGAACGTGAGGGCAACCGAACCCGAACTTATGTCGGATACTGCCGCGCACGTAGGCATCAGATCCTGTATTGCCCACGGTTGGCGTCCCATTTCAGCAACAATCCATCCTGCTTCGCTGGCGATATAGGCCAATGGCAGTGAGAACACCCCTATCCACAGCATGTAGCCGTATTTCTGTATGTCGCGGCGATAGAGCAGGAATATAATTACAGCAAAAAGAAGTATGAAATACGCGCCCAGTCCCACCATGACACGGAATGCATAGAAGCACAGAGGGATATAAGGCACAAGCTCCGATTTGTCTTTGATGTAACCATAACCGAAATACGGCATGTTGGCCTGCAGTCGGGCATTCAGTCCGGCCAGCTCACTGCTGTCAGCCGATGCAGCCTTGCGTTCCCGATAGAGCGCAAGCGTGTTTATCGCAATTCTGCCCTTCTCCATCTTCTCTTCAGCCGACAGTTCTTTAGTTCCGTCGGGGCGGACATACCCGTTAAGTATGTCGTTCACTCCAGGAACATAGCCCTGCGGATCGTGTGTGGCAAGAACGGAAAGCCCGTATGGTATGCCTATACGCAATGGCGGTTCACCACCCTTGGCATAATCGGGTTGCTCAAATGGATTTACAGCCGCTATGGCAGTGAGGCTCACACCGGTACCTCCGTCGTAGAGCGCCTCCATGGCTGCCAGCTTCATCGGCTGTACCTTGGCAACCTTCACGGCAGAGAGGTCACCGGTGAACGCAGCTAACAATGAAGCAACAAGTCCGAACACCGCACCTATTTTCATACTCGCACGCGCGAGTTCCTGGTCACGTTTCTTTATCAGATACCAGCAGCTTACGGCAACTACAAACACGGCTCCCACTATCCATGAGGATATGACCGTATGGAAGAACTTGTCGATGGCGAACGGCGACAATGCCACGTCGGCAAAGCTTGTCATTTCGTTACGCACAGTGTCAGGGTTGAACTCACAGCCTACCGGATACTGCATCCATGCGTTTGCCACAAGTATCCACCAGGCCGATATCGTGGCACCGATACCCGTGAGCCATGTGGAGGCAAGATGAAATCCGGGCGACACTTTTTTCCATCCGAAAAACATCACAGCCACAAATGTGCTTTCAAGGAAAAAAGCCACGATGCCCTCTATGGCAAGAGGCGCGCCGAATATGTCACCTACAAACCACGAATAATTGCTCCAGTTGGTACCAAATTCGAATTCAAGAATAATTCCGGTAGCCACACCCATAGCAAAGTTAATACCGAAAAGGCGCTGCCAGAATTTGGCCACATCCTTCCAGAAAACATTCTTCGTGCGATAATAGCACGTTTCCATGATTCCCATCACGACGGCAAGCCCCAGAGTCAGCGGCACGAAAAGCCAATGATAAATGGCAGTAAGTGCAAACTGAGCCCTCGACCAATCGATCGCAGCAGGATCAACAGACATTAAAAGATTGTACATAAGCTTTATTTTTTATTTGTTTTTAATTCATTTATGATGTATTCCCCTTACCGTCCCGTGAGTTGTCCTGACACAAATTCGGCCTCCTCACCCGGAGACGAATGTTCTCCTATAAAGTCCGGAAAGAAAAACAGTTTGAGTATAACGAATATAATGAACAGCTTTATCAGTATGACAAGCCATAAAGTACGGCCCAGCCTCATGTTTCTGAAGCCGTCGTAATAAAGATCGAACACCTTATATAAAAATTTCCTCATAAGTAGTTGCTACAACAAAAACAATATTGCACGCCCTTCATAAACATAATTCCAGACAAATGCAAATATACAATATATATATCATCGATTTTTATTTATCTTATTGTTTTTTACGTAAAAATCCCGCTAAAAGACTTTTTCTACAAACTTACGCCATTACAGAACACTTCTGACGGTATGAAAACTCGATATCGTAAAAACAGACAAAGAGTCATAAACGGTGATTGTCAATCATTTAAAATGCCGTCCAACTCTCCTGTTTTTCGGCAAATAGCATCTTTTTAGATATATTAAGAAATGCAAGATGAATTTTGTTGCTTATTTAAGATAAAAGGCATAAATTTGCAGAATATTTTTCAACTGTAAAACAAAAAATATACATACATGAATAAGAAAACCTGGATAATATTAACAATAGCCGGAATCGTACTCATCGGAAGCATCGCATATCTCGTAATATCACTGCAGAAACAGAAGCAGGAAAACAAAGCCATGCTCGAACTTGCCGAACTCGACAAGAAGGAAATGGAAAACGAATATATGCAGTTTGCCAATCAGTACAGCGAGATGAAGACTCAGATAAGTAATGACTCCATCGTCGCACAACTTACGGCAGAACAGGAAAAGACACAGAAACTGTTGGAAGAACTCAGGCAAGTGAAAAGCAGCGACGCAAGAGAGATAGCACGTCTGAAAAAAGAACTTGCCACTGTAAGAGCCGTCCTGCGCAGCTATGTTCTGGAAATAGACTCTCTGAACAGACTGAACCAGAACCTGATGGAAGAGAACTCAAGAGTTAAGAGTCAGTATTCTGAAGCTACCAGACAGATCGAAGGCCTGAGTTCGGAAAAAGCATCACTCTCTGAGAAAGTGGCAATAGCTGCACAGCTCGATGCCACAGGCATAAGCATGACATTGAACAACAAACGTGGAAAATCCACAAAGAGCATAAAGAAATGTAAGACTGTACAGGTGAACTTCACCGTAAGCAAGAATGTCACTGCACAAAGCGGCATGAAGACATTCTACGTAAGAATAACATCCCCTACCGGCGCACTGCTCGGTAACGCAGGCTCTTTTGCTTACGAGAACCGCAATCTTAACTGTACAATGAAGAAGACCGTTGAATACGGTGGTCAGGAACTTGCGCTCACGACCTACTGGGACGTAACGCAGACACTCGTTGCCGGCACATATCAAGTCAGCATATTTGCCGATGGAAACATGATTGGTTCAAGAAGTTTTACATTTAAATAAATGGTAAGATTATCCAACATAATATTCTTCCTATGCATTGCATCATCTGCATCAGCACAACAGGTACTTAGTCTTGACAGCTGTCGGGCTATGGCAATCCGTAACAACAAACAACTCAGCATATCGAGACTGAAACAAGAGGTTGCCAAAAACACCAGAAAAGCCACCAAGACAAAGTATCTGCCAAAGATTGACGTGCTCGGCGGCTATGAATATACAAGCAAGGAAATATCCCTGTTGAGCGATAAGCAGAAATCAGAAATAAGCAATATCGGCAATAAGGCGAACGGTATAATAGGCAACGAGGTGACACCTATTATATCAAGCCTCACACAACAAGGCATCATTACACCCGAACAGGCCACTCACCTGGGCAATTTCATTTCACACTTCGGTTCTTCCATGGGTGAGGTTTTGAATCATGCCGGCCAGAAAATAGTGGATGCCTTTGAGACAGATACAAGAAACATGTTCATGGCTTCCGTCATGCTGAAACAGCCCATTTACATGGGCGGTGGCATAATTGCGGCAAACAAGATGGCCAGAATAAATGAAGAGCTCACCCGTAACAGCACAGAAGCGACAAGACAGAAAACCCTCTATGACATCGATCAGGCTTATTGGACCGTCATTTCGCTCAAACACAAACAGAAACTGTCGCACAGTTATCTTGATCTAGTGCGCAGATTGGACGATGATGTGGCAAAAATGATACGTGAAGGTGTGGCCACACGTGCAGATGGACTGAGGGTCAACGTCAAAGTGAATGAAGCGGAAATGACCGTAACACAAGTGGAAAACGGTCTGTCACTTGCAAAAATGTATCTTTGCCAGTTGTGCGGTCTGCCTCTCGACAGCGACATCACTCTTGAAGATGAAAGCAGAGAAAACATCATAACAGAAAACATACAGGAAGACGCCGACACACAGACTGCCATAAGCAACCGCCCGGAACTGAAAATGCTTGAGAATGCTGTAGGCATCAGCGAGCAGTCAACCAAGATCACAAGAGCCGCATATCTGCCGCAGGTAGCCCTGACAGCAGGATACACCACAACCAATCCCAACATATACAACGGATTTGAAAACAAATTCTCCGGCGTATGGAATGTGGGCGTAATTGTAAGAATACCCGTATGGAACTGGTTTGAAAGCGAATATAAAGTCAAATCGAGCAAGATTGCAACAAGCATTGCCCGAATAGAATTAAGCGAAGCTCAGGAAAAAGTAGAGCTTCAGGTAAGCCAGAGCAAATTCAAGATAAAAGAAGCCAACCGCCGTCTAAGCATGGCAAACAAAAACATAAAGAGTGCTGAAGAAAACCTCCGCAGTGCAAACCTCGGCTTTAAGGAAGGTGTGATGCAGACCACAGACGTGATGGAAGCACAGACGGCATGGCTTCAGGCACAGTCGCAAAAGATAGATGCAGAAATAGATGTCAAACTAAGCCAAATCAATCTCAAGAAGGCACTTGGTATATTAGAATAAGATCGTTATGTCAGAAAAAACACAGAGAAAAAATATAATCATAGCAATTGCAATAAGCGTTGTTGCAATTGTGATAGCTGTAATAATTGGCACCATTGCCATGGCAAGAGAGCCGGAAATAATTCAGGGACAGGTCGAAGTGTCTGAATACAGGGTTTCGAGCAAAGTGCCGGGACGTGTACTTGAGCTACGCGTGAAAGAAGGCGACTATGTAAAAGCCGGAGACACACTGGCCATTATTGATGCGCCGGACGTAAAAGCCAAGATGATGCAGGCAGAATCGGCCGAGAACGCTGCCGCGGCCATGAGCGAGATGGCCAATAAAGGTGCACGCAAGGAACAGATACGCGCTGCATACGCACTGCTCCAGCAAGCAAAGGCAGGACTTGACATAGCGAAAAAATCATACGAACGCGTACAACGTCTGTTCGACGAAGGCGTGATGACAGCTCAGAAACGCGACGAAGCTTTCGCAAACTACAAAGCCCTCGAAGCACAGACTAAGGCTGCACAAAGCCAGTATGACATGGCTGTGAACGGTGCACGACTCGAAGAGAAGAAGGCAGCCGCAGCACAAGTGAACAGAGCCAAAGGTGCTGTAGAGGAAGTAAACTCATACATAAACGAAACGATGCAGATCGCCCAGATGGAAGGCGAAGTGAGCGACATATATCCCAAGACCGGCGAACTGATTGGTGCCGGCTCACCGATTATGTCAATATCTCTCCTAAACGACATGTGGGGCACATTCAACATACGCGAAGACCAGCTTGAAGGCATGAAAGTAGGAAGTGTGTTCAAAGCATTCCTGCCTGCATTCAACAAGGAAATCAGAATGAAAGTGTACTACATCAAGGACCAGGGTTCGTACGCAACATGGAAAGCTACGAAATCAAACGGTGAGTACGACCTGAAAACATTTGAAGTGAAAGCACGTCCTCTGGACAAGATAGACGGTCTGCGTCCGGGCATGTCCCTGATAATAAAGAAAAAGTAAGTGCAGAGTGACAGATTCATAGACCGTGTTTACCGCCTTGCAGCAAGAGAATGTTCCAGACTGAAATCAAATCCGGTTTATCTCTTGTGCATGGTCGTATTCCCTTTGTTCGTGACCATATTCTTCACCTCGCTTATGAACGAAGGACAGCCGCAGGATCTTCCTGTAGGCATTGTCGACCTTGACAACACCTCCACAACGCGCAAACTTGCAAGAACACTCGATGCATTTTCCGGCACAAGAGTAGCGAAACACTACAAAGACTTCAACGAAGCACGCCGTGCGATGCAACATAACGAGATATACGGTTTCATGCTTTTCCCAGAAGGCACTACCGACAAACTACTGTCGGCACGCCGTCCGGAGATTTCATTCTACTACAGTAACACCTCTCTCACGGCCGGTTCGCTTGTGTTCAAGGACATGAAAACCATATCGATGCTCGGTTCGGCATCAGTCGGTTCGGCTACAATGTCGGCAAAAGGATATACAGGTGAGCAGATAAGCACATTCCTGCAACCTATAACACTCGACTTTCATGCTGTGAACAATCCTTGGGTGAACTACAACATATATCTCAGTACGACACTTATCCCAGGAAGTTTCTTTCTGTTCATTTTTCTCATAACGGCTTACTCCGTCGGCTATGAGCTGAAACAGGGCACTGCCCGCAAATGGCTTGCCGCAGCCGGAGGAAACATAATGACAGCCATATTTGGAAAGATGCTTCCACAATTCATTATCCATCTTGTCATGATATATGCCTACATGTTCTATGTATTCGGAATACTGGATTTTCCACATCCCGGAGGCATTCTGCCCATGGCCGTACTCGGTCTGCTAAGTGTACTATCGGCACAAGGACTGGGCCTGTTCCTCTTCGGCATATTCCCATCCATGCGTATGTCAATGAGCGTGTGCTCACTCCTTGCAGTCATCGGTTTCTCGCTCGCAGGTACGGCATTCCCGACATTTGCCATGGATCCACAACTTGAAATGCTCGCAGCCATATTCCCGCTGCGTCATTTCTTCATGATATATCAGATAAGCATCTTCAACGGTATGCCTATGGCCGATGTATGGCCAAATATCGTTGCTCTCATCATATTCGCGGCACTGCCCATTTTTGTACTTCCACGCCTCAATAAGGCCATTTCGGAATACGTATATATTTCATAACTTCTATGAAAGGACACATGAACAAGATAAGCGGCACCATAAACGACATATGCACAATATGGATAGACGAGACAAAGAAAATCTTCAGAGACGAAGGTTTGCTCATATTCACCATATTGCTGCCTCTGCTTTATCCGCTGCTCTATTCATGGATATACAACAACGAAGTGGTGCGTGACGTTCCGGTTGCCATAGTGGACAAGTCAAACAGCGAGTTGAGCCGCAAACTGATAAGCAGGCTTGACGCATCGCCCGACGTAGAGACGGCCTACCGCTTCGGAAGTCTTGAGGAAGCACAACGCCTTGTCGGTCTGCAGGAAGTTTACGGAATTGTATATATACCAGAAAACTTCGACACACGCATCAACCGCATGGAACAGTCGACCGTAAGTCTTTACTGCAACATGGCACTGATGCTCACATACAAAGCCATATATCAGACGTCAACAGCTGTCATTGCCGGAATGAACTCCGACATACAGAAAAGCCTGACAGGCAACTATACCGACCGAGAAGACGAGATAACTACAAGTCCCATCGACATTGAAGAAGTGGCAATGTTCAACTCAACCGGCGGCTACGGAAGCTTTATTCTCCCCGGTGTGCTCATACTCATCATACAGCAGGTGCTGCTTCTTAGCATCGGCATGCGCAACGGCACAATAAACGAAAGACGCCCGTCAAAGCAACGTCGCGACTTCACTCCCAAACCCACAGGGCTTGTTCCGGTAGTGGCAGGTAAGACAATGTGCTATCTTGCACTGTTCACCATTCTTGCCACATACGTGCTGCTGGCCATCCCACGTATCTTCAACTTTGTACACATACTTCATGCCGGCGATTTCGTCATGTTTCTCCTGCCCTATCTTCTGGCATGCATATTCTTTGCAATGACAGTCTCCGTATTCATCAAAGAACGTGAGAACGTCATGCTGCTGGTTGTGTTCACATCTGTGCCGCTTCTTTTCATCTCCGGCATATCATGGCCAACAAGCAACATACCCGAATTCTGGAAATACGTGTCCTACATATTCCCTTCCACATTCGGCATACAAGCATTTATCAAAATGAACAGCATGGGAGCGACATTCTCCGACATAACATCAGAATATGTCTGCCTATGGATACAAGCTGCCGTATATCTCATCACGGCATGCCTGGTATACAGAAGAATGGCAGCAGCTCCGAAAGACAGCCAAGGCCATAAAAAGGCAACACCGGAAACTGCCGACTGACAAACGCCCGACACGACCCGACAGAACACAAACACACGTGCATAAATATGCAATCACACATTATGCCGCCGCATATTTATACACCCATAACGTCAATATACCGCAACGCATCCATACGGCAGACCTTATACCACCAGCCCCACAATTCGCGGACTGTTCTGCAAAGACGCCACCATTCAGCACACTAAACAATACGCTACGTCGCTGCTGTCTCCTCCATCACACAGAACAACCATTCCCGTCATGCCATAAAGCCTTTTTCATCCGTTGGGAAGAGGCATGCTGCCAAGCAATAAGCATCGCTCCGGAAGACCAAAGCACACAGAACGCATACGAGAAAATACTCTTCCATACAAGTCTGAAAGGCAGAAAAGTTTTCCGACATCATACGTGGCAAGCATAACCAACATGTCCTTATATTTCCGAAAGCCGGTCCACAACCTGCTGTTTGCCTGTTTTGCATTTTCCCTATGTCAGACTTTTTACCGCTAACAATTTTCTGTAGAAATTCTGCGACGATTGATTTCGAAAAAAAGCCTGCGTCTTCAATTCCTTATCTACGTTGCTGTCTTATGCTGAAAGCTAACCGATATGGGCCACTTTCATTTTTCTGAATTCTGTGATTTTTTCATCTGAGTTTTCTGTTCTACCCCATAAAATAAGCGAGTATTTGCGCACGGACACTCCTTCTGACGCAAATATGTGGAAAATAAGAGCTACATTCAAAATACTGAATATCAAAGACTTACAACAAAGAAGATTTTCTTCGTCATGCAATAAGCACCATTTCAGCATGTGATATGGCCCGTTTCAGGGGCTGAAACGCACCATATCACACCCTAAAATGGACGAGAACACAGGCTGAAACGGGCATAATCGGAGTGCATTATCAACCAGCCGTCACTCCACCGCAGGGTATATGACAAGACGATCGGGCCAGAAAAGACCTCCGATACGTCTGATTTAACATTCCTTCACATCTCTTTTGCGATTTTCTTTTGTCAAAAAAAAGTCAAGAAAATCTGTAAGTTCTCCGCCCGAGTTTTCTTTCAAAACACTGGTTTGAGGCGTAAGGAAGAATACAGAAGAAATGCATCATTCCTGCGATGACGACCCACCAATTATGGCAACACGGATCTGTCATATATGAAGCAATGCCTCTCACAGTTTATCCTCTCATATATTGTACGTAAGTTTTACGTTATTATATTTCATACCATTAATAAAACTGATTCACATAGAATTATTCCAAGACCCACAAACTCCGCATAAATATAAATCGCAAACAATGCAGACATGCATAATACTGATTACGCGGGTTTGAGCCAAATATCAATCATGTACCGGAAATAAAACGAATAACGCATTTGATAAATGAAAAGAAATATATAACTTTGCCATAAAGCAAACCTGAAATCTATGAGAGCCTACACAAACAAAATGTTCTTACTTTTTGTGTTCACGCTTTGGACACTCCACCCTCTGTCACTCCCGGCCCAATCTATTTCGGCATTGAAATTCGGAGCTGTGCCCGACGACGGCAAGGACGACACCCGAGCCCTGTGCCGAGCAGCCGAATACTGCCGCAAACATCCAGGCACCACACTGACCATACCGCCGGGCACATACCGCCTGCGCGACTCCAAGGCCGAACAACTGGAACATGAAGTATTGCAAGGAAAAATGGGCGGCGACCCGGAGAAAGTGATCTTCACTCCGTATTATCCATACGTACGCGGTCTCGATTTCGACGGTTCTGACTCCGTGACAATAGAGGCCTCAGGTGCTACACTGATGTGTGAGGGATGGATGGAACCTTTGTCCATCACCAACTGCCGCAACGTCACCGTCCGTGGACTGACTATCGACTACAAGCGCAAACCTTTTTCGCAAGGCACGGTGCAGAAAGTGAGCGAAAACTCCTTCGTAGTACAGTTTGACGACAGACGCATAATAACCAACGAGATACCAATAACACGCATCACGCTATGGGATGACGCCATAAGCGGATTCTACGCCGAACCGCTCTATTTTCCCAAACGCAGACTGCTTGGCGGCAACCGTGTGGAGTTTGAAGGCCGTATCCCGCAACGTCTGCAGGGCACATACATGGCCGCCCTCCATTCATTCCATTTCCGTCCGGCCATATTCATAGGCAACAGCATTTCTACAAAACTCGATGGAGTGACCATACACTCGCAACCGGGCATGGGCATAGTAGGATTCGACAGCACCGACATCACCATATGCCGACTGTCTGTCAGTCCAGCCCCAGGATTTCTGTTCTCCACCAATACCGATGCCACACACTTCGCATCATGCCGAGGAAAGATAAGTTTCGACCAATGCACTTTCCGCGGACAGGGCGATGACGCCACAAATGTGCACGGATACTATCACAACATTGCCTCTGTAACAGACGGCACTGCCACACTGCAACTGCAATCGCCTACATTCACCCATGCACAGATGGCAGACGTTCCGTGCATAGGCGACAGTATGGAACTTGTGCGCATAGCTACACTTGTGCCTGAAAAAACACTTGTGGTGACGGCCGTGGAACACAAAGAGAAGGAGAAAGACGTGAGGATAAGACTAGACGGTGAGCTGCCGGAAAACTACGGCGAGTATTATCTTCTGAACGCATCAAAGCTTCCACATCTCAGTTTCTGCCGCTCCACAGTGTGGGGACAGCTGGCACGCGGAGTGCTTGTGAAAACCCGCGGCGTGGAAATAAAAGGCAACACATTCCGCGGTTGTACTGGCACAGCCATACATGTAGGTGCAGAATCGGGATGGAAAGAAGGCAGTCACGCAAAGGATGTGACCATAGCCGACAACGTGATAGTGAACTGCGGCCTCGGTGCAGGCACACAGTTCGGTGCATCAGGCATTGCCGTTGTGATAGACGCACCGGAGACTGACAATACATTCCTGCATGAGAACATACGCATATATGGCAATACCATCATTGGAAACGGATCAAACGGATGCGGCATAGCCATACGCAACGCCAGACACGTGGAGCTTGCAGGCAACCATATAGAGGGATGCGACAAAGCTGTAATAATCCACTCTACTGACGCCCTAAGTATAAAATAGTAAATCAAAAGAACGGACACAACAGCAACATCTATCACTCCATCGGGCAATATTTCCAGTAAACCGGATGCATCACCGATCTTTCCATTTCCTGAAAAAATGGCCACAATGCCTTCCATACCCGTTAATACGCACAAAGACCGCATATTTAATATTTATTTATATTGCTTTAAGAAAACATACATGTATTCAAAATAAAGCCGTAACTTTGCAATACATATACCAAAACATTGGAATATAATACTAATACAGAAACAAACAGCCCAATAATACTGACATTTATCCAAACCACAAGATACGGTCTGAACAAATGAAAAGAAGTCGGACAACTCATCTTAAAACTAAGTGATGTAACAAAATAACGGACAGTACACACTGTAAACATATTGAAAGACGAAAGCAATGGCATAAGAAAAGTACGTGATATTTTCAACAATGGCATTACACACAAGAATTCTATAACAAACAAAAATAAATAATCTTTACACAAAGAATCCCACACTGTCGATACAGCAAACAGGATTCGATTATCAAAGAAAGAATATGGTAAGAAAATTTTTTTACTTTCTTCCCCTCATACTGCTGGCAATGAGCACGTTGTCGGGATGTACTGAAAGCGAAGAGGACAAAGCTCCTAAAGTTGAGAAAATTGATGATGAAGATTTGGTGAACTATGGATGGAAATGGGCCATCAGGTTTGACAACTATCTGAGGATGCAGGCCTCGCCCGACATACGCAATGGAGGATATTTCGCACAGATAGACGACATGGACAGCTATGACGCCATATTCATGTTCGACGACAAATGCCGTTTGAGCCAGGCATGTATCAACAGAGTGTGGTACTACTTCTTCACTCAAGGCAGCAAAATGTATGTATCATACTGCAACGACACATGGACCCACAGTTCTTTTGACTTTCAATACACAAACCCTACAGGCACAAACGCTTTTGAGAAAATGGCAGCATATCTCAAGGCTGTGTATAAGACTGTGTCTTTCCTGCCGAAACCCGCTACAAGCAATCTCAACGATATATTTGCAGGCGTGAGTCGTGGCAAATACAACACTTCTTCCGCACCGGACAACGATGAAGCCATGCAGCAGTTCTGTGAAACCGCATACTATTATGAGGATGCAACTCCCACTCTGCGTAAGGACCTTTTCTACACATACATGTTCGTACACTATGCCCATGAACGCACAGGAGACTACAATCAGATCGGAATAATGGCATCGCCTATACATAACACAACATTCATCCGCGATTATAATGTAGGAAATTATGGCGATGAGATTGAGAATAAAGTGTATTGCGGATTGGTTTTCGGAACATCACCAGAAGTGACACTCAATAATTGTGAATATGTATCTAAGTTGGTTCCGCTGGATCCGGTGGACGATTATGTATGGGTGGATGTGCCGGAAAATATGGAGCACAAAACATATTATGTGCGTGCATTCATGGTGTCTGAACAGGAAAAGAAGAAAGTGGAACAGGGCGAATACATCCATCCTCACCTTGTGTACTATGAGCAAGGTTGTCCTGACAGTATGGAAAAGTTCTACAACAGCGAAATGCAGATAGACAATATCAACGTAACTATCGAGTCTGTCATAAACAGAGTATTGACAGTAAATCTTACAGGCGAGTTGTCATTACCGGGAGAACTTTCCGGAGAATTTCACGAGGCACTCTATCTGAAGACAAAACCTGTGGGAGAGAAATCATATACTGAAATCGGCATGGTGGATCCGGGAAACTTTAATAAACATATTTATGTAGATAGACGTGACTTCAAGGAACTGGATACGAAGAACTTCGTAGCCCGAGGAGAATGGGAACTTGCCGTATATGCCGGATGGGTGTGCATAGGAAAAGTACCCTTTACCATAGTTTATGACAAAAAGCCCTCCATACGCTATACTGATTTCAGCTCTGACGGAACAAAGGTGAAATATAAGAGAATATACGAAGGCGCGTTCTGGTTCGACGATAATGTACTCGGTATGATGGAATACAGCAAAGGCTCTTTTGAATATTTCTCATCCTTCGCCATTGATACCACATACGACGACGAAGAAGATATAGACGACACCGGCCTTATCTCACACCAGCTTAAAACAACCGGAGCATACATGCAGACCACTGTCAACGGTAAAGTTCTGAAAAGCAACCGGCTTGTGTATGTAAGAGATGCTGATGGCAAACGAATAAATATCTATATGGAATAACTGATAAAACAGACGGACCGACCGCTGCGTGATTGCAGCAATATTATTACGCAGTACATCAGTCCGATGAAGAGACGTTAATTAATAATAAAAGAAAACTCCGTGGTAATCATTTCACAGATCTGTCACCACGGAGTTTTTCATATCGGGTATTACACGTTTGTATTTCAGTTCTTAACTTCCACTATCTTAGTCGGCCCCATTTCCTTGTTCCTGCGATTGACAACTGTCACCACAGCCTGGGCCAGATTAAGGAATACCTGTCCGAGAATGGAGTCACTGTTGAGAGCGGCAGGTTTGCCGTCATCACCACTTTCACACAGTCCCTGTACTATAGGAATCTGAGCGAGCAGCGGAATATTCATCTCCTTGGCCAGTTTCTTGCATCCTTCCTTACCGAAGATGAAGTATTTATTTTCGGGAAGTTCGGCAGGAGTAAACCATGCCATGTTCTCCACAAGACCGAGAATAGGCACATTCACCTTATCATTCGTGTACATGTCAATACCTTTGCGGGCGTCGGCCAAGGCCACATCCTGTGGTGTGCTGACTATTACGGCACCGGTAATGGCGAGTGTCTGCAACAGTGTGAGATGGATATCGCTTGTTCCTGGCGGTGTGTCGAGAATGAAATAGTCGAGTTCGTCCCAGTCGGCATCGGCTATGAGCTGCTTCAAAGCGTTTGAGGCCATACCGCCACGCCAGAGCGTTGCAGTATCCGGATTGACGAAAAATCCGATGCTGAGCAGCTTTACTCCGTATTTCTGCAGCGGCTCGATGAGTGTACGGCCGTCTTTCTCGACGCTGTATATACGTTCTTTCTCCACATCAAACATCTTAGGCAGTGACGGACCGAAGATATCTGTATCGAGTATTCCGACCTTGTAGCCGAGTTTTGCCAACGCTATGGCAAGATTGACTGCTACGGTACTCTTGCCCACTCCGCCCTTACCGGAGCTCACAGCAACCACATTCTTGACCTGCGGCAGCATCTTACCGGGCTTTGGACGTGCCTTCGATGTGAATTCAGTGTCTATCGTCACTTCCACTTCTTCTGACACATAGTAATGGATTGCATGCTCGGCTGCTTTGACAACTGATTTGAGAAAAGGATCTGTCTCGCGCGGAAAAATGAGCGAGAAAGACACCTTCATGCCGTCTATTCTCAGGTTGTCGGCAAGCATCTCACTCTCCACGATGTTCTTTTTCGTACCTGGATAGATGACGGTTGCCAGCGCCTTCTTTATCATTTCAGGATATAATACCATAAATATCTTGTTTTTTTGATTAATATTCGTTGCTTATAATTATTCTTATCAACTGCAAAAACCGTGCCCTAAAACGCTATTTCTTCCGCATTACTCGGCAATATTAAACCAATACTTCGGTCTGAACCTAAACACACGGCTTATACAGAGCCGATTGCAACGGCAAAGTTACAACAAATATTATAATGCCACAAACCGCATGAAACAAAAAGCGGGAAGGAGGATAAAACATAACAAAAAACGTGGTTCTCACCAATTCATGTAATATTAAAGCCTATATTGGGTTGTGACAAAGCCCGTATCGTCCCATGAAATAGGCCGTTTTGCAGTCTGAAACGGCCCATATCACAGCCTGAAACAGTACGTTTCATAGCTCAAAAAGCACCGTATCAGAACCGGCGCTGCCAAACATTACAGTTAGAACAATAAACGAGGGCAGGTTAAGATTCCCGCAACATTATGTCAGAATCATTTATGATACAATACCGATATTTTAATCTTACACGGCATATATCTGCCTACAAAAAAGGAGAACAGCCATCAGCGGGCCGTCCTCCTTTGAGTATAAAAATAATGAATGAATCAATCTTAAAGCTGCATGCCGTGCTTGTATGCTACGGTCTTGCCGTCAGTAGAAACCGAAGGAGCAATGTCGTCCTTGGCGACAGCCCATTTCTTGTTAGGCTTCTTGCTCATGACAAACTCAATATCGATGCCATTCTTCACGTCGTCCCATGTCAGATACGACTTGGTGTAGAGCTTTCCGTTAACATATACTTTATTAATATATACGGCATCCTTGCTCCAGTTCTTGGTTGTCATTCTGATATGGCGTCCGTTGCTCATCCTAACGTCAACAGCAGGCAGTGCCGGCGAACCGAAGTTATAGTATCCACTGCCCGGACATACGGGATAGAAGCCGAGACAGTTGAATATATACCACGCCGACATCTGGCCGCAGTCGTCGTTTCCGCACAGCGAGCCCGGCTTATTGCCATAGAATCTGTCGACAACCTCACGCACCCACTTCTGACACTTCCAGCCTTCTCCAATGTAATTGTAGAGATAGGCCACGTGGTGGCAAGGCTCGTTTCCGTGCCAGTAAGCACCTATACGTCCGTGAATGTCATGGGCACCCGGGATGTCCTCCGGCAGCTCGTAAAGGAACAATGAGTCAAGACGTGAACGGAATAGGTCGCGTCCCATCAGATTGATAAGTCCCTGAACGTCCTGCGGAACAGTCCAGTGATACTGAACAGTAAAACCTTCGGTAATATCACCCCAGCCGTTTACTGAACCAGGTCCCTGATAAGCCACAGGAGCAAACGGTGTGCGCCACTTGCCGTTTATGTCCTTACCACGCATATATCCGGTCTGGCTGTCGTAGAGATTCTGATAGCTCATGGCACGGTTCATGAAATATTCGTACTCCTTGTTCTTGCCGAGTTTCTTTGCTGCCTGAGCAATGGCGTAATCGTCGTAAGCGTATTCCAATGTCTTTGATACAGATTCCGCCTCCTTGTCGAACGGCACATAACCGAGAGAGCGGTATTCCGGCAGACAGTCGTAATTGTTGTTCATTGCAGTCGTGACCATTGCTTCGAAAGCACGTTCGTAGTCAAAACCTTTAACGTCCTTGCATATCATGTCGGCCAATATGGCTGCTGCGTGATAACCTATCATACACCACGTCTCGTTGCTGGCAAACGACCAGTAAGGCAGCATCTTCTCAACACTCTTGTCGTAGTGTGCAAGCATAGAGTTGGCCACATCAGCCTGTATGTCCTGATGCACAAGATTCATCAGCGGATGGAATGCCCTGTATGTATCCCAGAACGAGAACTCGGTACGGTTTGTAAAGCCACTCTCCTTCTCAACGTTCTTGTCAAGTCCGAGATAAGAACCATCTGCGTCATTATATACAAACGGGCACAATGCGGCATGATATGCCGATGTGTAGAAAGTTTCCTTCTGTTCCTGTGTTCCCTTTATGGTATATGTGGAGAGTTCCTTCTCCCATTTCTGTTCGGCAAGTGCCTTAACACTGTCAAAAGTCATGCCGTCGAGCTCACGCATGTTGAGAGCCGCACCGTCGGTACTGATGGCCGAGATGGATGTCTTCACCGTAACCACCTCATTATCGTCAGTTGCAAACGACGCAGTAAACATAATGTTAGGTCCCCAGGCCTCACGGTTGCTGCGGAAACGTGATGTGTTGTATATCACCGGTTTCTTGTCCTGATATATCATGAAGTTCTTCAGAGGCTTTGAGAATACTGCTCTGAAATATATGTGACGCTCCGGTCCCCATCCCTTTACGAGCTTATATCCTGTCACAACACTATCATTCTCTACTCGAATGTTCGACCAGATACATTTCTGCCACAACGTATGGTTGAAATCAATAAGGATGAATGATTTGTCTGATTTCGGATAGGTGAAACGGAAAATGCCGCTTCTCACTGCCGAGGTCATCTCTGCCTTCACACCATAATCCTTGAGTATCACACTGTAATAACCCGGAGTGGCTTTCTCCTCTTCGTGAGAGAAACGGGAGCGGTAACCTTCATCAGGATTCTCGTCTGTGCCTGGATCGAGTTTTATGTCCCCGGTACCGGGCATGAAAAGGAAGTCACCAAGATCAGGAATACCTGTTCCACTAAGATGGGTCAGCGAGAAGCCTTGTATAGACTGACGGTTCCACTTGTATCCGGAAGCGCAGTCGTAGAAATGCTCATCTGTGTCCGGACTTATCTGTATTCCGCCGAAAGGAATCTGCGCGCCCGGATATACATTGCCGTATCCGTCTGTTCCGACAAACGGATTGACATAATCTATCAGCCGTTCGGCCTTATCCTGTTTTGCATAAACAGTCATGGACAAAGCCATGACTGCCATTAAAAAGTATTTTCTCATTCTGATTAATTTTTTATTCCTTTATGTCGCCAACAGCAACCTGATATTCGTGCCACAGTCCGTCGATAGTATATTTATCGCCAAGAATGTGTTTTATGGCTCCATCCCATGACCATGGAACGACCTCAAGAGTAGAACGGTTGAACTTGCGCAGGAAATCAGGATCCTTATGATCTCTTATCCATACGAAGAAATATCCAGCATGACGATATCCGTCCATATAATTGCCGCCTTTCGGACGATCCTGTTCACCATGGAAACCGCCATTGGCAACACGCACAGCGTCGGCCATTCCCTCGATGAATGCCCATACGGTCTTGCTGTTTCCGTAATTACCTATACCCTGCGGTTCAAGCTGGAAGGCATGTGTTAGTTCATGAAGCAGCACACCTCTTGTCTCGAAATCAACACGCGCAGTATCATTGTTGGCGAACGAATGTTCTACATGGCGGGTGCTGTAGAAGATGTCCACGAAACCATTACCACCACCCTTAGCTGAAATACCGTCTGTATCCTCAAGTTTGTAATGCAGTCTGTCCAGAGCGGGAATACTGTCTTTCGGAGAGAAATACAGTGTATTGAGAACCTCACGCGATACTTTGTTTATGTATGCTTCGGGATCAGGTATTATGGCATGATAAATCTTAGAACCCTTGCTGTCCGGAGCCTGATCATCAAAATAGATGTCCCTTATCTTAAAACTTTCCCACTGATCGGCTGAAGCAGCCTTTTTGGATGTTCCGCACGCAGTGAACATCATAAGGCCACAAGCAAGAGCAGCCATCGTAACTGTTTTTCTGATTTTCATAGTTTTCTGTTATTAATGTTCTTTATTTATCCTTTGAATATCTCTTCTATAAATTAATAAACCATTATTCACCCTTTGTCATAGAATAAGGCTTGTCTGTTGCAGCCAATCCACGCTTTTTGTTCGGCTTGCTACTCATGACAAACTCTATATCACAACCATCAGTAAGCATCTTATGAGTTACGTACAACTTCGAATATGGTTTGCCGTTTATCTTCACACTCTGCACATATCTGTTCTTGTCGCTTACCTTCGGAGCCTTTATAGTTATGTGTTTTCCGTTTGAAAGAGTAACGTTCATATAAGGAAGATAAGGTGCGCCAAGCACATACTGGTCACTGCCGGGACATACCGGATAGAATCCCATTGCAGAGAAGATGTACCATGCTGACATCTGACCGCAGTCATCATTTCCTCCAAGACCACGTATATGATTACGATACATCTTGTTCATGATTGTTCGCATCCATGTCTGTGTCTTCCATGGCTGTGATGTCCACGCATAGAGATAAGGGATGTGATGGCTAGGTTCATTGCCATGAACATATCCGCCGACAAGACAGTCGATGGTCACGTCTTCGTTGTGTTCATAATATTTCGCAGGAAGATCCATTTCAAAGAGCTTATCCAATTTTCCGACAAATGCTTTCTCGCCACCGAAAAGATTTATAAGTCCGAACACATCCTGAGGTGCCTGGAAAGAGAAATTCCATGAGTTGCCTTCAATGAATCCCTCACCGGATGTCTGATAAGGATCCAAGTCTTTTTTGAAAGAACCGTCAGAATAACGAGGACTTGCAAATCCTACGTTCTTATCAAATGTATTGCGATAATAAAGTGCGCGTTTCTCAAATTGTCCGGCAACATCACTCATACCCAGTTGCTTTGCTGCATTGTATATGGTCCAGTCGTCAAAAGAATATTCCAATGTATTTGAAGCCGCCGTACCATTTTTGTCAAACGGAGCATAACCGAGCTTCATATAATCTCCCAGACTCTCATAATAAGGACATGTTGCCGTTTCCACCATTGCCTTCATCGCAGCATCACGATCAATGTCAGCACCTTTCACAAGCGCATCAGCAAGAACTGTAACAGCATGATAACCGGTCATACACCATCCCTCGTTTGCCATAAGACTCCATATAGGCAACATATGATGAACACTTTGCTGCTGATGGGCAATCATTGATTTCACCATGTTTGTATTACGGTCCGGCTTTATAAGTCCGAGCAACGGATGTAACGCACGGTATGTGTCCCAAACAGAGAATATTGTATAATTGTCAAAATCTTCGGCTACATGTATATTACCATCAAGTCCGCGATATTTTCTGTCCACATCCATGTATATGGACGGATTTATCATTGTGTGATAAAGTGATGTATACAACATTGCTTTCTGATCATCTGTACCTTCACACTCTATCAGACTTAACTCATGATTCCACAATCCTTCTGTCTCCGTACGTATCTGATCAAACGATTTTCCTCCTACTTCTGCACGGAGATTTTTCAAAGCACCGTCTGTTCCTACGGCAGACAAGGCTACCTTTATTGTAAGCTGCTGAGAGTCGCTATTGTCGAAATTGAAATAGGCAACGATATCTCGTCCTGCAATCTCCGGGAAATTACGATTGACATTAAACTTCCGCCAGAATCCCTGATACTTCGGAGTCTTCATGTCCTTATAGCCATAATCCTTTATCGGTTTGCTGAGCGATATGGCAAAGTAAGTATAGTTGCAGCGTGCCCAGCCGTTAGTGATGCGATAACCAGTTATCAACGTATCGTTCTCAACTCTCAAACTGCTCCAAAGCACTTTACCGTCATAATTGTAAATACCGTGCAGCAAGTCAAGAATAATGCGACAATCGTCGCCTTTAGGGAATGTGTAACGATGCACACCGACTCTCTGTGTGGCAGTCATCTCGGCTTTAATATTATAATCACTGAGAGTAACACCATAATATCCCGGTTCTGCAACCTCCGTATCATGCGAGAAACGCGAACGATAACCGTTTTCAGGTTTATCAGCCGTACCAGGATTAAGTTTCAACGCACCCGTCTGAGGCATTATCATGATGTCTCCGAGATCAGAGTGTCCGGTTCCGCTCAAGTGTGTATGACTGAAACCGACAATTGTCGGATCCTCATGCTGATAACCAGCGCAATAAGCATAGACTTTTCCGACATATCGGCCGTTGATATTCTGGGGGATAGTGTCTGTCTCCGGACTGAGCTGCACAATTCCGAATGGAGCACACGCTCCAGGAAAAGTATGTCCCATGCCACTTGTTCCAATCATAGGATTGACATACGACACAGGTTCCTTTTTCGTGTCTGCCCAAGAACCGGACAATCCGGTCAATAGCAATAGAGATGCAATAAATAAAAATTTCCTGTTCATGCCGTGTAAGAATTTAGCTTTTACTTTATTAATAACAATTCAATATTCTTGATAATCAAACCAAATGTCACTGTATATCACGCTTGCAAGTTTATTATGCAGAAATACAGTGACACTGTAATATTATACTAAAAATAAATTCCTGAATATTAATGAATAACTCCAACTTAATGCTGTCATTTCGCAACAGTGAGACTACTGCGTTTGGTACGTTTATAACTGCGGTACTCGTCAAGTGGGATTTCCACATCCGGTTCATGCAACTCACCTTCATGCGGGAGTCTGAATTTCATATATCGAATATTAAGGCCACGCTCAATCCACTGGCTCTCATAATATGTTTTTATTCCCAGAATACTCTGTGTCTGTTCGTCAAGTCCATCTGTATGGTACAGGTCTTCCGTGGAGAAAAGCAATGGAAGACTATTTCTCTGAACCATATATGATGTATATGTAAAAAGGAAATTTGAATCCGTCTTCAAATGTATCAACCCTCCATCCGTGAGAAACTTGCGATAACGTTCCATGAAATACGTACTCGTAAGACGTTTTCTGACGCTCTTCATCTGAGGGTCACTGAATGTCAACCATATCTCCTGCACCTCATCAACATCAAAGAAACGGTCTATTATCTCAATATTGGTACGCAAAAATGCCACATTCGGCAGCTTCTCTTCAAGCGCCTGCGTTGCTCCGCTCCACATTCTTGCACCCTTTATATCAACACCAATAAAGTTTATCTCAGGAAAACGCTTTGCCAGTTCAACCGTATATTCACCGCGTCCACAACCAAGTTCAAGCACAATAGGACCATCATTCTTAAAATACTGCTCACGCCAATGTCCTTTCATATCAAAAGGTTTCTGCTCCACGACGGAATACGGATATTCGAACACGTTCTCATATCGTTCCATATCAGCAAACTTTGCTAATTTTCCCCTGCCCATATTTTCGTATATAATTTTGTTGGCAAAGTTACTGTAAATCGGACATAAAACAAAACAAAAACAATCCGTTTTCACATTCATATACATTATTAATATCAATAGTTGGTATCAATGGCAAGGAATATAACACATCGCACCCATTTACTAAAAATAAAAGTTAAATTCCATCGTTTACTAAAAATTTAATAGATGGTTATTTGTCCTGTGTTTCCTTAATATCTATATTTGTAAAAAAGTTTCACACAAACAATCTTACTTATGGACAAAAACAGAAAGATGACCCAACATGAAAAGCAGATAATGGGGATGTTATGGAATTCGGAGAAACAAAAAGCCACTATCAGTGAACTTCTCGAAATGTTTCCCGAGCCAAAACCGGCATATACAACATTAGCCACATTCTTGAGAATCATGACACAAAAAGGATTTGTCAAATACGAAAAACACAAAGGAATGAAAAACTTTGTTTTCTATCCATCCATAAGTAAAAGAGAATATCTGAAGTTTGAAACCAATGAAATGAAGAACACCTTTTTCGGAGGATCATTCAAATCGCTTGTTTCATTTTTTGTGGAAAACGAAAATCTCAGTAATGACGAATTACAAGAGATTATCGAACTGATAAACAGTAAATAAAAAAATCCACGCGAACCTGTAATTAAAAATAAGAACAATCATTATCATTTTGCCTATGGTGTCTCTTATTATTTATTCGATAAAATCGGCATTTTGTCTAACCCTGCTATACCTTCCGTTTTCTCTATTCCTACGGAATGAAACAAGACATCGTATGAATCGAATTGTATTGCTTTCAATACTTGCAGCATCGTTCATCATACCCTCAATCCGCATAGCATGGGGAAATCCATCTGCGATAAACATCAGTGCAAACAGCGCAAGATTAGAAGTAATCACATCCGGTTATCTTGACCAGGCTTTATCACGCGAGCCTATAATGTCACAGGAGGATGAAATCTCCAACACCCAAACACACATTGAATACGAAAACACAATAACAACAAACATTCAGAATACAAACACTCATATCGCTGCATCATCAGAACGTCATGATAATAAAAGTCTATGGCCGACAATCCTGCTTATAATGTATGCAACCGGCACATTCTCTATTTTTATCCTACGCACTGTACAAATAATATCGCTGTATCTTTACATACACCGAAACTGTGTCTGGAAACGCAAACTCAACAACACGACAATATATTGTCACAAGGGCGACATTCCCCCTTTCAGCTGGATGAAAAGCATTGTAATCGGTGAGACTGACGCTGCCCGACCTTCTTACAATGCTGTGATAGCTCATGAGCGTGCACATGTGGCTTGCCGCCATTCGGTGGATATTATAATCATTACATTCGCCGAGATTCTGCAATGGTTCAACCCCGTACTTTGGATGTTACGCCACGACCTATGTGCTATACACGAATACGAAGCAGATGAATATGTTCTGCGCCAAGGCACAGATATGAAAACATATCAGCTCCTGCTTGTATCGCGTCTTGCAAAGCCACATTTCCTTAATGTAGCAAACGGCTTCTCACACACATCGCTCAAATCACGAATAATAATGATGTTGAGAGATAAATCCAAAAGATGGACAATCTGCAAATACCTCTATATCATACCGGCAAGCGCCTTTGCACTGATAGCATTCGCCAGTCCGAAAATAGAAGAGGTGGCAAACAAAATGGACGAAAGCAGAAAGGTGATAATCGAAAAAATAAAAGACAATATCGATATTCCCGTATTCAGAACCGACAGTACGGCAAACAAAAACACAGAAGACATTGATCTTGATAATCTGAAAAGTGTAAAAGTCATAAGAATCACAGACACCGGCAAAGGACGTCCGGCCGAAGAAGCGCAGAAAATGACACTGCACGACGGTTACACTGTGGCATTCACCAGTAAACAAAATGAAGCATCAACAGACTATTATCTGACCGTCATCGATAAAAAAGGAAAACTGACAGACCGGAAAAAACTCGGTATAGACGATAGCAAAACCGTATTCGGTATAGAAAGCAGATTATGCGACGAAGCCGATACACTGCTTACGTTCTACATTTCAGAAGCACGCGACGTGGACAACTGGAAATTCAACAAGCACTATAATGCCTGGAGCAATTCATGGCTGATAGAAGCGAAGGAATGTCATATAGATAAAAACGGGAAAATACATACAGGGAAACCACACATAACATCAATTAGCGTGAATAATTACACTGCAAATGAGAAAAAGCAAAGCGCATGGCCTGCTCAGTTCAGGTCAATGGCAAGTATATATAAAAGTATGGCCGGAGATAAGAGTTACAGCATCATCACCGATGAAAAACGCGGTATTGCAAATCTGATCTCACAGAAACTGAGAAACGAGAAGGTTTACACACACGCCGACAAACTGCCTGTCTATAATGGCTCCGAACGCGAGCTTCAGGAGCGCATCGGCAACATACTGCGTGCAGACAACCGGACTATAGTGCGCTTTATCGTGAGAAGCGACGGCACCGTGACCGATGTACACTGTATCGGCACACTTACAGCCGAACAGAATAAGCGTGTGGAAGATATGTTCTACACAATGTCCAAATGGCAGCCCGCACAGATTAACGGCAAAGCCGTAAGCATGGTAATGACCATGCCATTGAACTGGATGAACAGCAAAAAAGCAATCACCGTCCCGGAACGTATGCTTTACAATCTGTATTCCTCATGCATATCGGCCCTCACACCGCATGGCATAAAGCTTGAAAACAGCAGCATACACAAATATTTCACTGATAACATGATGTCACGAATGGGAGGCAATATTGAGAAAGTGCTACTCGGCGACAGCGAAATAGACCATTGGGCAGAACGAACGCTGAAAATACAGCCACTCGAAATGAACTGGTACATAGTGGAATATGCAAAGGCGCTGTTTACTCCCGAAGCCGAATACAAGCATATAGCCGTCCATCTGTCAATAAGCGGCGGCCGTTACGTGATTGACAATATCAACACATCACCGTCAGATGATCCGAACATCAGAAAATACATGAGTGGACTCATATTCAACTCCGACGACATGAAACAATACGAACTGCCATCCTTCAAAACCATGGCCGACGGTACAGAGAACACTGTCATGCGCAACATAAAAGGTCTGGGCGACCGAATGGCAATGATAACATTCATGGTATATGCCGACGGCAACATAGATAAAATCAACATAATCGATATCGCCGACAGAAACAGCGAGCCAATAGAAAACGAAGTTAAGCAACGTATGAAAGAAAAACTGAGAAACATAAAATGGGAAGCAGGCACGGCATACGGAATGAAAACAAACTACCGCATGTCAATGATTGCGACAAACACAAACGCGTTCCTCATAAAATAACAAACAATAAACAAGCATTAAACAGACAATTATCATAAAACACTAAAACTATGAACACAAAAAGATTAGCTGTAGCAGTAATAACATTGTTACTGACTACCGGATGCACTATTGCACAGGAAACAGACAAGACCGCACAACGCAAGTCAAAGATGGCACAGATAGAGAAAGACGCCGTCGGCATGTGGCAACGTGTAGGCAAATACATAGGTCATACCATTTACATACCGGAGTTCAAGGTATATAACGAAAACCACGAATGGTACAGCTTCCGTACAAATATGGAAAAGCCCGGGATATTTGCCGGCGGCACATGGGAGGTGGTATCACCAGACAGCATTGTCGAACACAACGACTACTCCATCGATCCTGCCTACGACGGAAACGTGGACGTTTATCTCAAAATAAACACATTCAGGCCGAATTTCCACGGCATTTCATTCGTCCCGCGCGGATACAACCAGGTTGTTTTCATGGATTACGAGAAAGTAGAGAAGAAATCTGCCGGATCAAGAGGTTTGTTTATGGGACGCGACGAAATACACTTCAATACAATGAAAGATTATCCTCACGTCGGCAATTCCATAAGATTCTTCAAAAATCACGACGACTTGTCCGAACAGATTACGCTCGCACAGATGCCGGCAAACACAAAAGAAATACTGCAGCGCGTCGCCTCACAAATATCAATAAATAAAAAATGCAATATGATACTGCGCATTGCATTGACCGAAGATGGCGAACTGGCAATCTGCACACCGAAAAGTCTGTTCCAACGAATCGGCTCATGCTTCATCTGTGTTTACCATGAAGACGAAGACGCGGAAGCTGCAGAAATACTTTACAAACAGGTGAACGCCCTGCCACAGCAGCAAATTTCACCTGATGCGACCTTTTACACAGTTGACATTCCCGTCAATATTACACAAGACAATTCGACAAACCAGGGCAACCGACTTGACTTGGAGAAAGGCATATCGCTCTGAACAGAATATTCATACATAAAAAATAAGAGAAAACATAAAAGCCTGTCTTTGCACGGAAAATCCAATGCCGGAGTCCTTGACAGGCTTTATGCGACTCTGTATAAATTCTGTATGAAACAGGTTTTATTCATGAATTAACACAGAGTGTCGGAAAACTTACAGACAGCACGAGGTGATATGAACAATGACCATTCGGGGTTAACGTGATGATGAATCCACGTTGCGACAACAATCCATTCACGTTGATACAACCGATAAATCGTCACCGCAACCGGGAAGCATGCACCCCGTACTTTTTCTCATGCCTGATATCGGCTTTCTTAAAGAAAACTCAGGCTACGAACTTACGATTTTTCTTGACTTTTTTTTGACAAACTGAATTCGGAAAAGAGGTGTAAAGAAATGTTAAATACTACATAAGAAAGGCTTGTTAAGGCCTTACAACCATGTGGTATATCCTATCGTAGAATGCAGAACAATCCATCCTGCGTTCCGATAATGCCCATATCAGCCTCTGTTTACGCCCAGATCAGGGTGTGATATGGTGCGTTTTATGCCCTGAAACGGGCTGTATCACGTGCCAATATGGTGCCTATTGCGTGGCCGGAAAATCTATTTCACATATAAGCTACTAATATTCAGTGCTTTACACAAGCCTCTTAATTTTCAAGAATTTGCGTCCGAGAAAGAGTCCGCGCGCAAATACTCGCTTATTTTTTGGGGTAGAACTGAAAACTCAGACAGAAAAACCGCAGGACAGTGAAAATCTGTAACTGCCCTCTTTTGCTTCTCTTTCAACAGAAGTCAGAAATGCGGATACAGGATTGAAACCGCAGTATTCCGATCAACCTCCACTGAATTTCTACTGAACAGAAATAATAGTTAAAAAACAGGACTTCACATAAACATTCACGACAAATATCTTGTCAAATATCAGATTATTATTTATTTTCGCGCAACGTCCTGTATATACTGATTCAAACCGGTACAGAAACAAAAGGGATTTCATATAAAACAACAGACTACCACTATTGTATCTATTAACATTAAACACTAAGAAATATGAGAAACACTATCATTGTATTCGCACTTGTTTCTTCATTAAGTGCAGAAGCAAATACGACTTTTACCACAAAACAGGAACCATTCCTCATAACAAACACCGTCGCCGGTCCGAACAAAACGGATGATGCCGAAGCCAAGGAACGGATATACGAGTTCTACAGACGTTATATCGCCACATTCATGGATTCCGGCGAATCTCCGGAAGAAATAAAAAAGGAATATCTCACCCCGGAATGTATAAAACAGATTGACAATGTTTCAAAGCAATCTATGGCCGACGAAATAATCCGGGCGCAGGACAGCGGTGAGGATGCACTAAAAAGTCTTGAGGTGAAACATATGGGCGACAACAGGTATATAGTGACTTATACATTCAACCCCGGTCTGGAATCTGAGACAACGACGTCCATTCCGCTTGAAACCACAACCGTGGACGGCAAGACATACATCAGCTACATCAAACCGACATACGACTACAGTGTCAAAGAGGAAGACGTTGTCATGCACGCTGATGTTCTGCCGGAGTTTCCCGGTGGCATCAGTGCATTAATGGATTTCATCAGACAAAACACCAGATATCCCAAATATGCGTGGAAAAACAACATCGAAGGACGGGTTCTTGTGAGTTTCGTAGTAAAAAAAGACGGCACCGTATGCAACAGTAGCGTGACCAAAAGCGTTAATCAATGTCTCGACCATGAAGCAGAACGTGTGATAGATATTCTTCCGAAATTCACACCGGCAACAAAGGATGGCAAACCCGTAAACATGAAATACAACCTCCCCATCACGTTCAAAAAGAAGAAATAGACTTCTGCGTAAATAACAGACAATAAACAAAGACTGACCGGCAGGAAAAAGTCACAGTATAGAATGACTTCCCTGCCGGTCAGTTTTTGTATATCACGACATCACGCGTACTTCATAACGCGGTGTCATCAGCATACCGATACATTATTTGCCTGCCAGCGGCGATGCCTGTGTGTAAACACGTGCACCGAGTTCTTTGTCAAGCATATAGAGTCCGTAACCATTGTCCTTTATCATCTTCAGATTGTCGATAATGGTCTGTGCGGTCTCCTCTTCCTCCACCTGCTCGTCGATGAACCACTTCAGCATGCTCTGTGTGGCATAGTCGTTCTCAGCCGTTGTCAGTGCGAAAAGATTGTTGATGAGCGATGTCACCTTCTGTTCGTGAGCGAGTGTGCTTTCGAATACATCCAGAATGGAGTTCCACGTTGTAGGAACCGCCTCGATGGGCGAAAGAGTCACATTGCCGCCACGTGAGATAACGTAGTTGAAAAGAATCTTGGCATGGTCCTGCTCCTCCTGGAACTGAACCTCAAACCACTTGCCCATGCCGGGATTACCCTGCGAATGGCAATAAGCAGCCATTGACAGATAAAGATAAGCCGACCACATCTCCGCATTGATCTGTGCGTTGATTGCTTCTTCTATTTTCTGATTCAACATAATTCTTTTATATTTTTAAAGTTAGACTTTATTTCTTTCTGTTTTCTGCATCAGCCTATCACGACAGTTGTCCAGCCGTGCTTGTCCTCTTCAGTGCCGTACTGTATGCCGCGCAGATGGTCGTACAGCTTCTTTGAAACAGGCCCAGGCTGACCGTCCTTGCTGAATACGTAGCGCTTACCAGTGTCCAGATCGTCAATGTAGGATATAGGACTGATGACAGCAGCTGTTCCGCATGCTCCTGCCTCCTCGAATGTCTCGAGCTCCTCTTCCGGTATCTGACGCTGTTCAACGGTCATGCCGTAGTCACGTGCCAACTGCATAAGACTCTTGTTTGTTATGCTCGGAAGTATGGATGTAGACTTAGGTGTGACATACGTATTGTTCTTTATACCGAAGAAGTTGGCCGCGCCACACTCGTCCATGTATTTCTTCTCCTTGGCGTCGAGATAGAATTCGCAGGCATATCCCTTCTCATGTGCGATGGCGTTTGCCTTCAGCGATGCCGCATAGTTGCCGCCAACCTTATATATACCAGTGCCGAGCGGAGCTGAGCGATCGTAATCGCGTATGATGACATAAGGATTGGTCGAGAATCCGCCTTTGAAGTACGGACCCACCGGAGTCACGAATATCAGGAACATGTATTCCGTTGCAGGATGCACGCCCACCTGGGCTGTGGTACCGATGAGCAGCGGACGAATGTAGAGCGACGCACCGCTCTCGTATGTCGGGATGTATTCCTGATTGAGACGCACCACCTTCTTCACCATCTCGCAGAACAGTTCTGTCGGCACTTCCGGCATCATGATTCCACGGCATGTGCTCTGCAGACGGGCAGCATTCTCTTCCATACGGAACACTCTCACTTTTCCGTCCGGGCAGCGGAAAGCCTTCAGACCTTCGAAAGCCTCCTGTCCGTAGTGGAGGCAGGTGGCTGCCATATGCAGTTTCAGATATTCGTCTGAACAAACTTCAATCTCTCCCCACTTGCCGTTGTTATAGCAACAACGCACGTTATAGTCGGTCGGAACATATCCGAACGACAAAGATGACCAATCTATATCTTTCATAACAATGAATTATTTATATATCTCATATAATGAAATAACCAAAAGACAAAATTAGCAATAAAAATATTCTTCTGCAACAAAATGTCACACAAAATGGCCGGATGCTATAAAATAGAGCCGATCCGGTCTGTGTTCACTGATTGTCTGTCAGTATTTTCTTTATCTCCTCGTCCGTACGGGTGAGCTTGTCGCGACACATCTTTATGAGTTTCTGCGCGGTCTTCACCTTCTCGCAGAGCGAATCCATGTCGAGATTGCCGTTCTCCATGTCCGAGACAATATTCTCAAGGCGTGCCATCGCCTCCTCGTATTTCAGTGTTTCCTTTGCCATAAAATTCTATCTTTTGTTTTTTGAAATTCTGTCAACCTTGGATATCACACGCCCGTCGGCCAAAAGCGTCTCAAGCGTATCGCCCTCACGCAGCGCCGATGCAGCTGTCACAGCCCGGCCATCGTGCAGAGTGATACTGTAACCACGCGACAACATGCGCTGCGGATCGACCGCCGCCGTACGTTGTCCGAGCATTTCCAGACGATGACGCTCTGCCGTCAGATTCTGACGTACGGCACCGGCCAGACGCATGGGCATGGCATCAAGAGCGGCTTTTGCGTCAGCCGTAGTCTGTCTCACGGCCACATAAAGACTGTCGCGCAACTGCGTGATCCGCGACATTTCCCGGCTTTTCACCGCCGCATAAAGCGAGGGCAGCACCGTGGAAAGATACTTCATGCGACTGTTCTCACGTTCTATCCTGTCCAGCGCATATTTTGAGACATACGACGCCGCGCTGTCCACACGCGCAGCCACCGCAGCCAGACGGTCCACAAGGAAAGTAGCAGCCGCCGTGGGAGTCTTCACACTCTGGTTGGCCACAATGTCCAGCACACTCTCATCTCTGTTGTGACCGATGCCTACTATTATCGGCAGAGGGAAGTTGGCTACGTTCTCCGCAAGACTGAGCGTATCGAAACCCGACAGATCGCTTGTGGCACCGCCACCTCTTATTATAACCACCACGTCGAACTTGTCGACCTGTGAGTATATAGCATCCAAAGCTCCAATGACACTGCTTTCCGTTGTCTCTCCCTGCATCACGGCGCGGAAAAGCTTTACGGAGAAAGCCAGTCCCTTGTCGTTGCCATGCAACTGGTTGCAGAAATCGTCATATCCTGCCGCATTGTCGCTCGAGATGACGGCAACACGCTGCGTAAAGAGTGGCAACACGAGTTCTTTCTGCAACTCCAGCACACCTTCTTCCTTCAATTGTGCTATTATCTCGCGGCGACGGCGCGCTATGTCACCAAGCGTATATTCGGGGTTTATATCGGTGACAATCCACGAAAAGCCGTAAGCCTCGTGAAAGTCGGCATGCACACGCATCATAACCTTCATTCCGGCACAAAGTTCGCGTCCTGTGACACGTTCGAAGGCCGTACGTACAAGTGTCCAATAAGTGCGCCAGCATTTTGCCGACGAGCGGGCAACAGGCGTCTTCGTGTCCTCAGCCTTCTGGACAAGTTCCATGTAGCAGTGGCCATGAACCACGCGCAGCTCCGAAATCTCGGCCTCCACCCAATATTCCTCGGACATCACTGAACTGATGACTTCCGACACAATATTGTTCAACTCATATAAGGTAAGAGCACTTATCATCTGGCAAAACGTACTTTTCTGTTTGTCTGTTTTATATGCAGGCCGTGCTTTCATCTGTCTATGCAGAAGACGGCTCATATTATGCAAAAGTATAAAATATTCTCAACTATCGGACTTTTCCGTCGCATTTTATAGTTTCAACATTTGTTTTTTCTCATAAAACAATACCTTGTTCCGCACCGCTGCACGCCCGTTCACATTCCTGATTCAAGACAGAACGCCACTGAAGAAGATTCCAATACAATTGGATATTTAGTACTTCTAAAAGAAAAAAATACGGACATATAGTTTTTGCAAGATAAAAAACGATAAGCAACGAAAAAACAGATAATAAAACAGGAAAGAGATATCCGGCCGCACGTTTTTCTGTTCCATACAGACAATGGTCCGGCGGTCTGGCATAATAAAGGCCATTCCGACATGCCATACGGCCTTCTTCATCACTCCATACAGCCCATATCAGCATGCGAAAAAGGCTTTTCTACGATGCAAAACAGCCTTTTCCACAAAGCCACACGATGTCAGACGCTCTTTTAACGCACTCAAATTTCAGACTTTCAACCAGGCACATAACATCTTAAAATTCGAGTATTTGCATCCGAATGGACTTCCGTACGCAAACACAGCTTCAATTTGAAGTTCGTATTGCATATGTACGCAATAATCAACACAATTTTCTACATATTTATGCAACGCACTACCGTTGTCACTTTCCGGCTTCACACAATCCCAAAACACACATACACTATACGCAGATACACCCGGAATGTATCACGAAATGAGCGGAACAGGCCGAAAAAACAACGCTTTTTTGTTTTGTATCTCTCCAATTTGAAGTAACTTTGCATCGGATTTTTAATTATGGATAATAAACAAGCAACTTTAGAATTAGGCACCAAACCAGTCGGCAAACTGCTCATGCAGTATGCCCTCCCTGCCATCATAGCAATGACGGCTGCCTCGCTCTACAATATGGTTGACAGCATATTCATCGGGCAGGGCGTGGGAGCCATGGCCATATCAGGACTGGCTATTACATTTCCTTTCATGAACCTCACAGCAGCCTTCGGCGCTGCCATAGGTATCGGTGCATCAACTTATCTGTCTGTAAAACTCGGCCAGAAGGACTACAAGACGGCAGAGCGCATTCTCGGCAACAACGTGACACTCAACACGGTCATCGGTATTGCCGTAGGATTGGTGAGTCTTCTGTTCCTCGACCCTATTCTCCGCTTCTTTGGCGCAAGTGCTCAGACACTTCCTTATGCTCGCGACTACATGACTGTCATTCTTGCAGCAAATGTCTTCAGCCAGATGTTCTACGGCATGAACGCCATTCTGCGCGCCATAGGCAAGCCCAAACAAGCCATGTACATGACAATTATCACCGTGGTACTGAACGCGATTCTCGACCCAATTTTCATTTGGGTGTTCGAACTCGGAATACGCGGAGCAGCCTACGCCACAATCCTTTCGCAGATAGTAGCGTTAATATGGCAGATGCGTATACTGAGCGATAAGAAAGAACCGCTCCATCTGCACAGAGGCATATACCGTCCCGACCACGACATTGCAAGGAATATCATAGCCATAGGTCTGTCGCCATTCTCCATGAACGTATGCGCATGCATCATCGTGATATTCATAAACAACAGTCTGGTGAAATACGGGGGTGACCTTGCAGTAGGAGCCTACGGCATAGCCAACCGCGTGGCCTTCATCTTTGTGATGATCAACATGGGATTGAACCAGGGCATGCAACCTATCGCCGGTTACAACTACGGTTCGCAGCAGCTCGACCGAATGTTGCGTGTTCTCAAATATGCAGTGATAGCGGCGACCATCATCATGACCACCGGATTTGCCATTGCAATGATAATACCAGAATTGTGCGCAAGGCTTTTCACCACAGACACCACACTCATCGGCATGTCGGCACGAGGCATACGTACCATCATGATGATGTTTCCGATAGTAGGTTATCAGATGGTGGTGACCAACTTCTTCCAGAGTATAGGAAAAGCCAAGATAAGTATATTCCTTTCACTGTCAAGACAATTATTATTCCTGCTGCCGCTGCTCATCATTCTGCCTCCTATATTCGGAATAGACGGAGTATGGTACGCCATGCCGGCGTCTGACGCACTGGCCGCAGTAGTAGCTGCATGGATAATGGCCGTATATATGAAAAAATTCATGAAACAACATAGAGAGCTCACAAATGGATGACAAAAAGATAATAATAAATGTTGGCCGTCAGCTCGGAAGCGGCGGACGCATCATCGCTTCGATGCTTGCCAAAGACTTCGGATGCAAGTTCTATGACAAAGAACTGCTGAACCTTGCAGCCAAAGAGAGTGGCTTCTGCGAGAAATTTTTCGAACAGAACGACGAACAGAAGGGTTTTCTCAAATCATTCTTCTATGCCCACATGCCCTTCCTCTCAGGCTCAAGTTTCTACAACAACCGGCTGTCTCAGGAGAGTCTGTTCCAGTTTCAGAGCGATGCAATACGCAAGGCGGCGCAGGAAAGTTCGTGTGTCTTCGTAGGACGTTGCGCAGATTATGTGCTGCGTGAATTTGAGAACACCGTGAACATATTCATTACAGCCGATCTTGACGAAAGAATAGAGCGCGTGGCAAAAAGACATGGATGTGGGGCTGAAACTGCCATGAAAATAATAAATGACAGAGAAAGCGAACGCTCCACATACTACAATTATTACACTGGCAAGAAGTGGGGTTACTGCGCGTCGTACGATCTGTGCATAAACTCAAGCATACTCGGAATGGAGAAGACCGAGGAACTGATAAAGGACTTCATCAAACAGAAACTCGGACTGTAAGATTCTGCCTTTTCCTTAAGGAAAGAAAAGAATGTTTTTTGTCATCCGCTCCCGCTTATGCCAGAACGACACAAAACACATATCTGCAGCAACGAGCACAATTTGCTGGAGAAAAATGATACCTATGCATTGAGAGGTGTGTGCATGATAATGATAATCGTGCACCACACATATCTCAGCGCCATAGACATGCCGCAATGCCACACAGACAGTTGGCTCAGATTTCTCGACATAGGATGGTCGTGGGGATATGACGGCACCGGTGTTTTTCTGTTTCTTTCCGACTTCGGAATGTTTTTCTCATTGTTACGCAACCGACCTATCAGCAAAACATACATAAGGAACAAGGTAGTAAAGCTGTTCATACCATTTCTGTGGTTATGGGCAATAAGCCTTGCTATATACATACTGTTTGACGCAAAACAACTGACACCACAGCTTTTCACTTCGTTTCTTTCACTTGACATACCACCCGACAATGAGGCATGGTTCTATAAAGTCATAATAGGACTTTACACCGTTTCTATACTCATATTCAATACATTCAGAAGTCCACGCACATGCGTAGCTGTAGTCACGGCAGTGTGTGTAGCATATTATTGCGTGGCGAACTTTATATTAAAGGCCAACCTCTGGTGGTTTATCACAGTACTCAACTTTCCGTTCGGGATGCTCGTCGCCATCTCTTACGACAAACTAAAGAATATCCGGCCGATATATCTCATATTGCCATGCGCCATATTGTTAGCATTACTGCAGTATTTCCATCCCAATCCGACAATATCAAGCCTGCTGTTCACTGTCATCGCAATAAGCATCATACGATATGTGAACATCGACAACCGTCTGCTCAGATACATCGGAACAAACAGCATACTGTTCTATTTTCTTGAGGAGCCGGCGATAAACTATCTAAGCCAATTCGCCGGTTTCAGCTTCTACACTTACTCACTCACGGCCATTGCGATGACTCTGCTTCTCGTTTTCCTTTGCCAGAAGGCCGAGATAGCATTGCAAGGAACATAATCCAAGATGTATCTCCATCGGATAACCTAGATGACAGGGATAAAAACAAAATACATGTTTGCTACATTTAAATAATATCACTATCTTTGCATTGTAAGATACAGAACCGTGTCATGACTGTTTTCCGAACAGTCCGATTGCAATGAAAAGGATAGGAATAATCAGCGACACCCACTCATATTGGGACGACAAATATCTGGAATACTTCGAGTCGTGCGATGAAATATGGCATGCAGGAGATATCTGCTCTACCGAGCTTGCAGAAAAGTTAGCCGCCTTCCGCCCGCTACGTGCCGTATGCGGCAACTGTGACGGAGGTGATCTTAGACGTATGTTTCCGGAAATTCTCAGATTCAGATGCGAAAGTGTCGATGTTCTGATGAAGCACATCGGCGGATATCCCGGACGGTATGATCCGAGCATAAGAAGTAAAATATATGCCTCTCCGCCACAACTGTTCATAAGCGGCCATTCACATATACTGAAAATAAAATACGACAATACTCTCGGGCTGCTACACATCAATCCCGGAGCTGCAGGACTGCAGGGATGGCACGTGGACAGAACACTCATAAGGCTGACCATAGACGGCAGTAAGTTTAAAGATTGCGAAGTCATCACACTGGCAGATCCGCGTAAAAAGATACAAAACGGTTATGATGAATAAGATATTAAAATACGCTTTGCTCTTATTATTGTCCACAGGAGTGCTTATTTCAATACTTACCGCAATCGGACATATATGCGGATGGCAGACTAACGCCGACACATGGACAGAAATAATCGTTTACTATATAATTTTCCAGTTGTTATTGTTCTGGAGACACGAACGTAAAAAGCAAAATCATTAAAAACATATATAACATGAAGACTTATCTTGTAACAGGAGCCGCAGGATTCATTGGTGCAAACTTCATCAAGTACCTGCTTCACAGAAAGTACAAAAACGAGGACATCAAGATTATTGTACTAGATCTTCTGACTTACGCAGGAAACCTCGGAACTATAAAAGACGACATCGACAACGAGCGTTGTTTCTTTGTACGTGGTGACATAAGAGACAGGGAGCTCGCAGACAAACTCTTTGCCGAAAACGACATCGACTATGTTGTAAACTTTGCAGCCGAAAGCCATGTTGACCGCAGCATCGAGGACCCACAGCTGTTCCTATCGGTGAATATCCTTGGGACACAGAATCTTCTGGACGCGGCACGCAAAGCGTGGGTTACAGGAAAGGATGAGGCCGGATATCCTACATGGAAGGAAGGAAAACGATTCCATCAGGTCGCTACCGATGAGGTTTACGGTTCACTCGGTGCGGAAGGCTACTTCACTGAGGAGACTCCGCTATGCCCGCACAGCCCGTACAGTGCATCAAAAACAAGCGCCGATCTTTTCGTAATGGCCTATCATGACACTTACCACATGCCTGTCACCATAACACGTTGCTCAAACAACTATGGTCCTTACCACTTCCCGGAGAAGCTCATTCCGCTTATCATCAACAACATATTGGAAGGAAAGAAGCTCCCTGTTTACGGAAAAGGAGAGAATGTACGCGACTGGCTATACGTGGAAGACCACTGCAAAGCCATCGACCTCGTGGTGCGTGAAGGACGTGACGGACAGGTTTACAACGTAGGTGGACACAATGAGATGAAGAACATCGACATCGTGAAACTCACAATAAAGACTATCCACGACATGATGGAGAATGAGCCGGAACTTAGGAAAGTACTCAAGAAACAAGAAATCGACAAGAACGGCAACATAAGAATAGACTGGATAAACGACGATCTCATCACATTTGTGGCCGACCGACTGGGACACGACCAGCGCTATGCTATCGATCCGACAAAGATAAAGAACGAATTGGGATGGTATCCGGAGACAAAATTCGCCGACGGCATTGTGAAAACAATACGCTGGAATCTGGAACACCAGGACTGGATAAAGGACGTGACAAGCGGCGACTATCAGAAATATTACGAACAAATGTACGGCAACAGATAATATCCAAGCCTCATCCATGGAATTTCATCATGCGACACAAGTAAAACGAATCGCATGATGAAATTTCGATAATATGTCTGTCTCCACGTTGAAGGCATTTATAATACAACTGTTATAACTAGAAATATTTAATAAAACCATCCACCAGCATACCGGCATTGAATATGGATACTCTTTCTGAAGAGCTTCAAAATTTCCTTATACGACTTGGCAAAGAGCCCAACTGTGTCAGCGAGAAGGTTGAACATTACATCAAGCATCTCATACGTCTGCTTCCCGTCAACGACGAGAAAGCAATGAAAGATTATTACGGACTGTTTGGCAGTCCGGTAAAACCACTTTGCGACGTCGCACACGAACGCAAGGTGTCGGAGGATATAATGCTGAAAATAATGGAAAACAACCTGCGCAAAATCGCAGTAACGCCGGAATGGCAGATGATAAAGCAGATAATAAAATAAACGTAAACAATGAAGAAGATACTGTTATTGGGTTCAGGAGAACTCGGAAAAGAGTTTGTCATCGCAGCAAAACGCACAGGACAATATGTAATAGCATGCGACAGATATGCCAACGCACCGGCAATGCAGGTGGCAGACGAGTGCGAAGTATTCAACATGTTGGACGGTGACATGCTTGACAATATCGTAAACAAACACAACCCGGACATAATCGTTCCGGAAATAGAGGCCATCCGTACAGAACGTTTGTTTGACATTGAGAAGCGCGGAATACAGGTTGTGCCAAGCGCAAAAGCCGTAAACTTCACAATGAATCGCAAAGCCATACGCGACCTTGCAGCAAAAGAACTCGGTCTGAAAACAGCAAAATACTTCTATGCAAAGACTCTCGACGAACTGAAAGAATACGCGAAGGAAATAGGTTTCCCTTGTGTTATCAAACCGTTGATGTCTTCATCAGGACACGGACAGACCGTAGCAAAAACTGCTGACGACCTGGAAAACTCATTCAACGAGGCAATGGCCGGCAGCAGAGGAGACGTGAAGGAAATAATTATTGAAGAGTTCATCCACTTCGACAGCGAATTCACCCTTCTCACAGTGACACAGAAGGACGGCCCGACACTGTTCTGTCCACCGATAGGACACGTTCAGAAAGGCGGCGACTACCGCGAAAGCTGGCAGCCGTTTGCCATCAGCGACAAAGACCTGAAGGAAGCACAGCACATGGCTGACGCCGTAACAAAAGCCCTGACTGGAGCCGGAATATGGGGTGTTGAGTTTTTCCTGACACACGACAAGGGCGTCATCTTCTCCGAACTGTCTCCACGTCCACACGACACAGGCATGGTGACACTCGGCCATACACTCAATCTGAATGAATTCGAGCTTCACTTCCGTGCTGTAATGGGCCTGCCTATACCGGCCATCCATCTTGAGCACGCAGGTGCAAGCGCAGTCGTTCTGGCAAAAGAAGAAGCTGATCATGAACCGGAATACAACATGGTTGAGGCACTGAAAGAAGACAAGACACGACTGAGAATATTCGGTAAACAGCAGCAGCACGTCAACCGACGCATGGGTGTAGTACTCTGCTACGGTGACACAAACGAGGATACAACAATCTTACGCGACAAAGCCAAGCGCCTTGCATCGACAATAATAAAATAATAAAATATAATGAACTGTCCTGAAGGAAGAATCATTGAGCTGCCCAAAATAACGGATCCACGCGGCAATCTTACTTTTGCCGAGAGCACAAAACATATACCTTTTGAAGTGAAAAGGGTGTATTGGGTTTATGATGTGCCGTCGGGAGAGAACCGTGGAGGACATGCTCACAAGAAATGCCGGGAATTCATAATAGCCGTAAGCGGCTCATTCACAGTAACACTGGATAACGGACACGAGAAAAAGACTTTTCTCCTGAATCATCCTTATCAGGGATTACTTGTGGAGACAGGCACATGGCGCACACTCAATGATTTTTCCTCAGGCTCTGTATGTCTTGTACTTGCCTCAGACTTTTTTGAGGAAAGCGACTACATACGCAATTACGAAGACTATCTGGAATACATAAAATGATTCAATTTCTCGACTTAAAGAAGATCACAGCCTTACATTACGAAGAACTGCACGAAGCGCTTGAGCGGACACTAAAAAGCGGATGGTATCTGAAAGGTGAAGAAACAAGAAAATTCGAGAGTGCATATGCAGAATTCACAGGTACCGGCCACTGCATCGGATGCGGCAACGGACTTGACGCACTCACGCTTATTCTGCGTGCATACATTGAGTTGGGAATAATGAAAAAAGGCGACGAAGTAATCGTTCCTGCAAATACTTACATTGCATCTATCCTTGCCATAAGCAGAAACGAACTCAAGCCGGTGTTGGTGGAAGCCGACATCAATACGCTCCAGATGGACGACAGCAAGATTGAAGAAGCCATAACACCACGTACTAAAGCCATTATGATCGTGCACCTTTACGGTAAATGTGCATACACCGACACTATCGGACGGCTCTGCAAGCAATACGGACTGAAACTGATAGAGGACAACGCACAGGCACACGGTTGCAAATATGATGGCAAACGCACAGGATCGCTCGGCGACGCAGCCGCTCACAGCTTCTATCCGACAAAGAACATAGGCACACTTGGCGATGCTGGAGCCGTGACAACAGACGACACGGAACTGGCTGACATGATAAGAGGACTGGCAAACTACGGTTCCGCAAAGAAATACATATTCGACCATATAGGAATAAACAGCCGAATGGATGAGTTGCATGCTGCCGTATTGTCTGTAAAACTGAAATATATTGATAAGGAAAACGAACGCCGCCGCGAAAACGCTAGATTCTATATAGACAATGTCAGAAACAATAGAATAAAACTTCCTACGCAAGAATATTGGGAAAGCAGCGTGTTCCACATCTTTCCTGTCTTGTGCGAAAGACGTGATGAATTAAAAGAATATCTTTCACATAACGGTGTTCAGACAGACGTACACTATCCTCTTCCACCTTATCAGCAGAAATGCTACAAAGAAATGGCCGGTCTGTCATTCCCCATTACAGAAAAAATACACAAGGAAGAACTGAGCATTCCTGTAAGCCAGGTTCTTGAACCGGAGGAACGAGAAACCATCGCACACCTTCTCAACGAATTCGAGTGAAATGAAAATAACAGAAACAACTGCCGCCGAATATAAGGAAGTCTTCAAAAGAACCCAACATATTTACAACAGCGTGGAGTTTTCCGAACTCAACAAGTATAAAGTGGAAAAACTTCATTATCTTTTTTTTGAAGATACAAAAATCAGATTCGGAATAGTTCTGGGAGAAAACACAGACAATCTGTTGTCACCTTTCTCAGCACCTTTCGGCGGCTTATGTTTCAACAAGCAACAAAACATTGAGTTCATAGACGAAGCTGTACAGCAGTTGAAATCGTTTGGAGAAGAGCATCATAAAAAGACTATTATAACACTTCCGCCAACGATATACGAGCAATGTCAGACAGTACAATGCATCAATTCCCTTTCAAGAGCTGGAAAAATAAGTTATAATGAAATAAACTATCACTTCAATATACCATACTTCAATAATTACGAAAGCATAATTGAACGTAACGCAAGAAAGAACCTGCATAAGGCTTTGAAAGAAGAATTCACGTTCACTCATGTATGCAATGACAACACGGAAGACATAATACGTGCCTATAACGTAATAAAAGCCAACCGGGAAGAGCATGGATATCCGCTCAGAATGAGTGTGGAGAATGTTCTCAATACAATAAAAATAATACCTGCCGATTTCTTCATTCTCACACATTCAGGACGTGATGTTGCCGCTGCACAGATATTTCATGTGGCCGACGGCATCTGTCAAGTGATATACTGGGGTGATCTCCGACAGTATAACAGCATCCGTCCGATGAACTATCTTGCGTACAGAATATTCGAACACTATTACAAAGAAGGTATCAGAATATTGGACATAGGTCCTTCAACCGAGCACAGCATTCCAAACTACGGTTTGTGTAATTTCAAGGAAAGCATAGGATGTTCTGTTTCATCCAGATTCACTTTTGAATTATAATAAAAGGTATATGTCCAGAAACAACCCGTCACACATAAGAACCGAATATCCGTTCATACTGTATATATTCTTTGTCATCATATATTTAGGCATCCAAATGTTCCAAGGTTTTTCCAATCTTGACATCGGTTTCTACATGTCCGGTTATCAACACTTCAACGAAGAACCTTATGTTTCATATTTTCTCGGGCAGTGGCTTCTCAGCTTCCAGCTGACATCATTCCTTTGCGACCTCTTTTCCATCAACTCATATCTTGGACTGAGAGTTCTCCACCTAGTGTTTGTCGTATTGTCACAGACCGTCATATATCTCTATCTGAAACAATACATAAACCGCCGCATTATAATCTTCGGACTGTTGCTCGCCACTTTCGCCCACTTCGGAAGCTATACAGAGATAAACTACAACGATTATTCCGTCGGCCTGCTTACACTTGCTGTCATGGCATATCACCACGGTTTTGCCAACAACAGTGCGAAAGCAATTCTCCTAAGCGGTCTTTTTGTCGGAACAGCCTTCTTTTTCAGAATAGTCAACATTACATTTATCGGCATACCTTTTCTTGCCTGGTTTGTTTCAGATAAATACAAAAGCAGACTGAAGACATCACATCAGTTTGCCGCGTTCTTCGCCGGAACAGTCATAGCATGCACAGTTGTCACAATAATATTATACGCAACCGACATGCTCGAAGTATTCACCATGAACCTGCAGGACATCTTCACACGCGGCCACGATCCGCAAGACCCGCATGGAGTAAAGACAATAATAATATGCCTTTACGATTTGTACAAAGGCCAGATACAAAGTTTCTCCGTCATCGCCCTTCTGATATTCCTCATCGCTGTCGGCTATTTTAATTTACACGGTATAAAGAGAAACATCATGACAGCAGTCATGGCGCTACTCATCATACCCAACATCTATCTGTGGGAATCACCATCCAACATCACAGTAGGTATCTGTCTTTCCGCATCTGCATTTCTTTTTATCAAGCCGGAAAGCGAAAGCAAGACTGCTTCATTATATCTACTGTCACTGTTCATTCCTGTTGTTTTCCCAGTAGGAAGCAACGCCGGAGCCGATTTCTATGGTAAAGACATGTGCTTCATGACTCTGCCTGTGGCGCTCGGCATTATATACGAAGGTATTGGAAAGTTGAAAGCAGAGTATAGAAAAGCAACATATCCGGCAATGCGAATAGGATATGTTTTCATATGCATAGCGATGATATACACAAACATTCACCGTCCGATGATGGAAGAAAGCGCTCGTACGGAATGCCGTTACACGATAAACAGCCCTTTGACCAAGCATATTTATACATCAAAAGAAAACGCCGACATCAATAACTATATCATACAAAAGGTGAAACCTCTTGTTCCAGACAACAGCTATATGATCTGCGACTTCTCAATTCCGGTCATATCACTGCTCGATTGTAAACCTTTTGCCGTATATTCAACGGTTTTCACCAGCGACATGATGAACAGACGCTACATTGATGTGGCCTACCGGTACAGCGGACAACTGCCTTATCTGTTTACGGATAAAGAAAACAGGAACGAGAAAGACAGATTTGTAGAAGAATGTCTTTCACAAATAAAACCATACCGTACAATATGGACAGACGGCAGGTTCGCTCTGAAAGCGCCCGCCGTCCGCACACATATAAATCATACCAAACACTGACTATTTTATATTTAGTCTCAATCCGACCTGCAGACTGAAACTCACAGGCTTATCCTTGAAATAATTTTCAATTGCACTGCCATTATCAATATAATATTTCACACCGGGTTCCACATACACACCAAGTTGCGGTATGACGTCATACTGCGCACCGGCAGCAGCATTTACAGACCACTGCACGTCGTCTCTGTCCATCTTCCTCTTCACACCTTCGGTCTCCACCCGCGCCGAGACATTGAAATCAGCCTGGCCGCCGGCTGTGACATAAGCCTTGAAACGGCCTGTGCTCCATACATTATAATTCACATTGAGGGGAACACCTACATAATGAAGCGTCTGGCAATCTTTGGATTCCTCACCGTTTGAAGAACGTATGAAATCAGACGATAACTTTGAATATACCACACCCGAAGTCAAAGAGATGCGGTCTGTAATAGCATAAGCCGCTGTCAGACCGAACGATACCGGCAGATAATGCTTCTTGTCTTCCTTATAATTTGAGAAAGTCGTCGAGCTGGCCTTCAGCATGTTTTCTGTCATTGCATACTTCGCCGTCACACGGCTTATCACATTTACACCATTTACTGAATTGACATTACCAAACATGTTTGATGAATAGGCACTGACAGCCCACCCGCCTCCACGTTTTCTTCTATTATAACTGCCATACGAATCTGTCTGCGGGAACAACTCATCCACACTTACGTCTTGTCTGTCAGGATTTTCCTTGTCGTTTTTTTCTATCCTGCTTTCCTCCCCACTTCCAGCAGTATTTTCCACAATCTTGGTTTCGTTATTTTCAGATTGCTGTGCTTCCGGCACTACTGCCTCCGGTTTTGAGATATCCGATGCCGTCCCCTTGAGCGTACTTTTTGCACTATTGGCCGACAACATTTCCGACATCCGGTCTGTCCTTATCGCCTCAGAAGGCATATCTGCTGTAGTTTTCAGCATATCTGCCGTACGTCCTGCGGCATTATCTCTTACGCTTGCGTAGCTCTTCTCCATACTGTCAAGCTGCGAAATGGTCTTTTTGTTGAGCAGATAGCCCACTCCTGTTATAAGCAGAAGTACAGCCGCAGCGGCAGCCGTCCACACACGCATCCGCACAATCTTTGCTTTCTTCTCTCTGTTGTCAAGAGAAGTTTCTATTTTGTCCCACAAACCGACGGGAGGTTCGGCTTTATAGTCTGAAAGCCGGTCATGCAATTTGTCTGTCCAGTCGTTATGTTTCATATTATTGTCGTTTGTTATAATCGTTTATCATTTTCGCAAGCATCTTTTTGGCATGGAAAAACTGCGATGCGGATGTCCCCACCTTGATGCCTAGCTTTTCTGCAATCTCTTTATGACTCATCTGGCCGAATACATACATGTTCAGTACAACCCTATAGCCATCCGGCAGACGTCCTATCATCTCCATCAGCACATCGTCCGGTATAGAGTCAATCTCCGGTTCCTCTTCCTCCACACCGTCAGGTATGTTGTCGGTGAAAGAGAACTTGCCGTTCTTGCGGATAAAGTCGAGCGACTCGTTCACTACTATTTTCGCAATCCACGACTTGAGCGACCCTTCTCCGCGAAACTCGAAACTATCCAGCGAGGTGAATATCTTCACGAAGCTGTCCTGCATCACGTCCTGCACTTCATCCCTGTTCGGGATATACCGCAGACAGACAGCTGTGGCATATCCCGAATAGCGGTCATACAGTTCACGCATAGCTGATCTGCTGCCGTTCTTTATGTCGTTAAGAAGACGCTTCTCCGATTTCAACTCATTACTGTTTTTGTTTTCAGACACACTATCCGGCACGTCGTGACGTCCGTTATATTTTTTTCTTCGTTACGAACGTCAGTTTCATATTTCTGTCCTGCTCATACGTTCCTTCTTCCACGTTGTCGCCATATATCTCAATTCCACGCATGTGAAGCACTATCTTGTATACGCCTGACAGTTTGGAATAAGTGGCAATCGAATTAAACGCATAATCATCGTCATGGCTTACAAAATGTATTACCACAGTGCGCTCCACCCCATCTATGCGTGCCTTCACTGTCCACTGCTCCGGATGCACCGAATAGTACATTGCCTGTTCGGTATAGCCCGTCTCGTCATAAGGCACCATGTAGCCCACTTCTTCTGAAGGTTTGATATCATGTCCTGGCAGCATTGCCTTGAGCACAGCCTCAACAGGAAGCACCTTGAAACTGAATCCGGTGTCATACACTGTAACCTCCGACGGTATATTCTCCTGTCCGTCTATGCTCCACACGCCCTGATAAGAACCTTTCAATCCTCCGTTATCTATGAAGTCATTCTCCATATAGAGGGATCTGTCGTTCTCCGTACACGAAAACAGAACGAAAGCGGCCATCACCGGCAGTATATATCTCAAGAATCTCATATCTCAGTTTTGTATATGTCTGATGTTGTATGTATAATATCACAGTTCTACTATGTAAACTGCAAAACTTCAAAAATCTTGCATCACATATACATATAAATATAAAAAATCCTCTGTAAAAATTCTGTGGAGAGTGGTTTTATTCAAGAAGAACCATGAAACGTAGGAAAAATTCCGCACAACGCCATGCGTTATGAACTGTAGCAGTACATCTCCGACGTAATAATAAATTCACATTGCCACAACCGATAAATCCCCACCACAAAAATATGCATGCTTACCTCGCGTATCGTCATGCCTCATATCGGCGTTTTTCAAGAAAACCCGAGCGACGGACTTACAGTTTTTCTTGACTTTTTTTTGACAAAATAAAATCGCAAAAG
>USDT01000017.1 GCA_900553465.1 uncultured Prevotella sp. | reverse complement strand
ACTTGCATGTGTTAAGCCTGTAGCTAGCGTTCATCCTGAGCCAGGATCAAACTCTACATTGTAAAATATCTTTTTCTGTCAATGCAATACTTGATTAATATCGCACGACAGGAATTTGTCTCTGTTCAGAATTTCCATTCAAACCGATTTAAAGTTCAATAAACTAATCAACGGATCTATTAACCCTTGATTTCAATGCTATTGAAATCGCTTCTTGTACTACTTTCTCTGTCTTTATGTAAGTTGTTCAAAGAACTCTTTCTTTTATTGCTTGTGGTTATTTATTAACCGAAAGCGGATGCAAAGGTAGTGTAAATTTACATTCCCTCCAAATATTTTGAACAAAAATTTGCTCCAATCCTTACTTTTAACACATATTCACAATTAAAGTATTCATAACACATTATTATAATATATAAACGCTATACGTATTCGTTTTATATTAATTAGACCGAATACAACTGAACTCATTCATATATCTCGTCAACACCCAAGTTTGTTTCCTCTTCTTCCACGAATGCACACGGATCGTAACCTTCAGGCATATCAAATTTTGCAGAAGAATCATATCCCAATGTCTTATCAGCATATACTTTTTTCATAAAATATGCCCATATAGGCAAAGCCATAGTTGCGCCCTGCCCCATTCTCATTGAGTCGAAATGAATATCACGGTCTTCACCTCCAACCCAGCATCCACTTACAAGCTGAGGAGTGAAACCAACGAACCAGGCATCAGAATTTCGGTTTGTCGTACCAGTTTTACCACCAATCTCTCCTGGAATATTATATTTGAATCTCAAACGTCCGGCAGTTCCACCATCTACAACACCTTTCAAAAGCACTAGCATCTTATTAGCACTCTCCTCACTGATAACTTCATTCATATGAGGTCTGAAACTTGCAATTACATTACCCTCGTTGTCCTCTATCCTAGTGACAAATAAAGGTGCAGTACGTATACCATGATTAACAAACGCCGTATAACCACTCACCATCTCTGCTACAGAAACCTCACAAGGTCCGAGACAAAGAGACATTGAAGGATAAACATCCGGATTGTTTATGCCATAATCCCGCAAAAGACTCACAAACTGCTGTGGATTGAGTTTGCTCATGAGATAAGCCGAAATCCAGTTGTTCGACTGCGCCAAGCCCCATTTCAATGTAACAAGCTCACCATAACGTTTACGGCTCGCATTGCGCGGTGTCCATGGTTTGCCTGCAACTATATAGGTCTGCTGCACATTTGGAACCTTATCACAAGGCGAGAAACCGTTTTCCATTGCCAATGAATAAAGGAACGGTTTAATGGTAGAACCTATCTGGCGACGTCCGTTCATCACCATATCATACATAAAATGTGAATAATCGAGTCCTCCGACATAAGCCTTAACTTCACCTGTCTTCGGATCCATACTCATAAATCCGGCTCTCAGGAATGACTTAACGTATCTGATACTGTCGAGCGGTGTCATCACAGTGTCTATATCACCATGGTATGTGAACACTGACATTTCCACAGGCGTATGAAAAGCCTTTCTTATTTCTTCATCAGAAGCACCTGAAGCCTTCATCTCTCTGTATCTTTCACTTTGTCTTACAGATCTCTCCATTATCTGATCCACCTGTTTGGCTGTAAGTGCATCAGAGAAAGGAGCATTACGCTTTCTACGTTTTTCCTTGAAAAATTCAGGTTGAAGGAACTTTGCGACATGCCCGTAAACAGATTCTTCCGCATAACGCTGCATTCTTGAATCCACAGTTGTATAAACCTTCAATCCGTCTGTATTCAGATTATATGGTTTGCCATCCTTCTTGAAATTCTTGTTACACCATCCGTACAACGGATCGTTCACCCATGCTATCGAATCAAGCACATACTGTCTCTGGTTCCATTCCGGATAATTATCCTTTTCCGGACGCTGTGCGGTCATATACATTCTGAGGAACTCACGGAAATAAGGTGCGGTTCCATTTTTGTGGTCCGTACGATGAAAATCAAGAGTCAGCGGTTCGTCAGAATACCGGTTGTAGTCTGCTGTTGAAATGAAACCAGCCTTTCTCATCTGTCCGAGCACAACATTACGGCGGTTACGGCAGCGCTCAGGATATCTCACAGGATTAAAAAGCGACGGATTCTTACAAAGCCCTACCAGTGTGGCCGCTTCTGTTACAGTAAGATCTTTCGGCTCCTTATTAAAATAGGTATTAGCTGCAGTCTTTATTCCTACCGCATTATGCAAAAAATCAAAATAATTAAGATAAAGAGCTATTATCTCCTCTTTTGTATAATAGCGCTCCAGTTTCACAGCAATCACCCATTCGATTGGTTTCTGCAAAAGCCTCTCCACTGTACTTCCTGCAGTTTCGGAATAAAGCTGCTTTGCCAACTGCTGCGTAATTGTAGAACCTCCTCCGGCACTTTCCTGTCCGAGCAAACCTCTCTTGACCATTGCACGTCCGAGCGCAATGAAGTCTATTCCGGAATGATCATAAAAGCGTTCATCCTCTGTTGCAATAAGCGCCTGCACCAGATGCGGAGACAGATTCGAATAAGAAACACATATTCGGTTTTCACGATTGAGATTCCATGTACCAATCACCTTGCCGTCTGACGAATATACCTGCGTGGCAAATCTGCTTATCGGATTCTGCAAGTCCTCCAACGGAGGCATATAACCTATCCATCCAAACCAGATGGCTGTAAAAGCTGCCGCTCCTGCGACAAAACACAAAACTAATAATCCCCAAAGAAAATGTATAAAGATTTTTCTCATGACCGGAAACCGATTTTTTGGCAAAGATAATGCAATTAGGATAAAAAGCAAAACAAATATAATGATATTTTCCATATCGCTTTACGCCGTCAAAAGAAACGGAAACAGCGGTCAACAATATCATTATATACAACTATAAAAAATATCGTCATACAAGCGTAAGCTGTCAAAGCGTTCCGCACACATACCACCACATATATCATACACAAAAAGCATATACTCTTCATCATAAAAGACATTACTGATATATACAAAAATGCACCTGACTATGTCATTAATCACCCCAGAAGCCCCTCCGTTTGAAAAAATATGATTAACTTAGCGGTCGAAAGCAAAAAGAAAACCATAAAAATAATGAAACACGATTTCGTAACAATTGCTGACCTGTCGAAAGACAAAATCATGTATATGATAAGGCTGGCACAGGAATTCGAGAAGCACCCCAACAGAGAACTTCTCAAAGGCAAAATTGTAGCAACCCTTTTCTTCGAACCGTCAACACGCACCAGGCTCAGTTTTGAAACGGCAGCCAACCGTCTAGGAGCCAAAGTGATAGGATTCTCGGATGCAAAAGCATCCAGTGTCACAAAAGGCGAAACGCTCAAAGACACAATCCTGATGGTGTCCAACTATGCTGACGTCATCGTGATGCGCCACTACATAGAAGGTGCGGCACAATACGCGAGCGAGATTTCGCCGGTGCCAATAGTAAATGCAGGAGACGGTGCCCACATGCACCCGTCACAGTGTCTGCTCGACCTCTATTCAATATACAAAACCCAGGGCACACTCGAAAACCTCAACATATATCTTGTGGGCGATCTGAAATACGGCCGCACGGTACACTCACTCATAACTGCCATGCGCCACTTCAATCCAACTTTCCACTTTATTGCTCCGGAAGAACTCGCCATGCCAAACGAATACAAACTGTATTGCAAACAGCACGGAATAAAATTTGAAGAGCACACGGAATTCAACGAGAATATAATAGCCGACGCCGACATACTGTACATGACAAGAGTGCAGAAGGAACGTTTCTCCGACCTCATGGAATACGAACGCGTAAAGAACGTATATATCCTGAAGAACTCGATGCTGAAAAACGCCAAGGAAAACATGAAGATACTCCACCCGCTGCCACGCGTGAACGAGATTGCCTACGATGTCGACGCCAATCCGCACGCATACTACATACAACAGGCCGGTAACGGTCTGTTCGCACGCGAAGCCATCTTCAGCCATGTCCTCGACATAAGTCTTGACAAAGTGATAAACGACAAGACCATTATAGAATAGTCAGACAGCAGTAAACAACGAACATCAATCAGAGTAAACTCATGAACAAGACAGAAAGACTGGTTGCCGCAATCAAGAACGGAACCGTTATAGACCATATACCGGCTGAGAAAACCTATCAGGTTGCAACAATTCTCGGACTTCAGAATCTCAGCACACCAATAACCATCGGATACAACTATCCGTCGAAGAAAATAGGAAGCAAAGGCATCATAAAGGTGTCTGACAAATTCTTCACCGACGAGGAGATATCACGTCTGTCAGTCGTTGCCCCCAAAGTGGTCCTCAACATAATACGCAACTACGAAGTGGTAGAGAAGAAAACCGTCGAAATGCCCGACGAACTGCGCGGCATAGTGAAATGCAATAATCCGAAATGCATCACCAACAACGAACCGATGGAGACTGTGTTCAATGTTGTCGACAAGGAACGCGGCACACTGAAGTGCCACTACTGCGACAAGGAGCAGGAAATCAGCGAGGTGAAGCTGGTATGATATTTTGTCATGCACGGCTTGCCAGTAACAGAAAAAAGAAGTAACTTTGCAAAAAGATTATTTCGCCTACAAAAAATTCACATAAAACAAATACAGAAACCGCAATGAAAAGAGACCAGGAGATTTTTGATCTTATCGAAAAGGAGCATCAACGCCAGCTGAAAGGCATTGAGCTGATCGCATCAGAAAACTTTGTAAGCAATGAGGTGATGGAAGCCATGGGCTCATATCTCACCAACAAGTATGCCGAAGGATATCCAGGAAAGAGATACTACGGCGGATGCGGCGTGGTTGATGAAGTAGAAACACTTGCCATAGAGAGAGTGAAAAAACTCTTCGGGGCCGAATATGCCAACGTGCAGCCGCACTCAGGTGCACAGGCCAACGCAGCCGTACTGCTGGCCGTACTGAAACCCGGCGACACATTCCTTGGCCTGAACCTTGCACACGGAGGCCACCTTTCACACGGCTCGGCGGTCAATACATCAGGTATTCTGTATCATGCTGTAGGCTACGACCTTAACAAGGAAACAGGACGCGTTGACTACGACCAGATGGAACAACTCGCCATTGAGAACAAGCCGAAACTCATCATTGGCGGTGGTTCGGCCTACAGCCGCGAGTGGGACTACAAACGCATGCGTGAGATAGCCGATAAGGTGGGCGCACTGCTCATGATCGACATGGCTCATCCGGCAGGACTCATCGCAGCCGGACTGCTCGACAACCCGGTGAAATATGCACACATCGTGACATCAACCACACACAAGACTCTGCGCGGACCGCGCGGCGGTATCATCCTCATGGGCAAGGACTTCGAGAATCCATGGGGCCTGACAACTCCGAAGGGACAGGTGAAGATGATGAGCCAGCTGCTCAATTCAGCCGTATTCCCCGGAACACAGGGCGGACCGCTCGAGCACGTCATCGCAGCCAAGGCCGTAGCTTTCGGTGAGGCTCTTCAGCCGGAATTCAAGGAGTGGGCAAAACAGGTGCAGAAAAATGCGAAAGTACTGGCAGACGAACTCATCAAGCGTGGTTTCACCATCGTAAGCGGCGGTACAGACAACCACTCCATGCTCGTCGATCTGCGTTCAAAATATCCTGACCTCACAGGTAAGGTGGCAGAAAACGCACTCGTTGCAGCAGACATCACCGTGAACAAGAACATGGTGCCGTTCGACACACGCAGCGCATTCCAGACATCAGGTATACGTTTGGGCACACCAGCCATCACAACACGTGGTGCAAAGGAAGACCTCATGGTAGAAATAGCAGCACTCATCGAGGAAGTACTCAACGATCCGGAGAACGAGGAAGTGATAGCAAGTGTACGCCAGAGAGTAAACGAAAAGATGAAGAACTATCCTCTCTTCGCTTATTAAGCATCAGCCAAAATGAAATAAAGAAACGGGAGGAACGGTCCGAGAAGGACTTCCTTCCGTTTTTTAATACCCGGAGAAGCATGACACAGGAAATCATAATATACATAATAATAGCAGTGGCGGTGATAATCGCCATAAGATGGACTACTGTCACAATAAAAAACGCAAAAAAAGGCAACGCAAAGTGTGCCGGGTGCCCTCTGACGGAGGTTTGCAGCTCAAAAAACAAAAATAATTGCCCAAATAACGAAACAAATAAGAAAAAACATGCTTAAAATTTGTCAGATTGAATAAAAAGTCATACCTTTGCAATCGCAAATGAAAACGGTGCCTTGGATGAGTGGCTTAGTCAACGGTCTGCAAAACCGTCTACGGCGGTTCGAATCCGCCAGGCACCTCTTGAAGAACTACAATTAATTGAATAAATTATTTGTAGTTCTTTTTGTTTAAACATACATAACCTGACTATAACAAAAACTTAAACCGTTATGAGAAAAACCTTTATCACACTAATGGCAGCACTGGCTTTAGGTACGGGCAGCGTCTGCGCACAGGCCTATCAGCCCTCTCCGGAAAACATTCAGGCAAGAAAGGAATTCCAGGACATGAAGTTCGGAATATTCATCCACTGGGGTATCTACTCCATGCTGGCCGACGGCGAATGGGTGCAACACTCAAAACGAATAGACCGTAACGAATATTCCAAACTGGCAGCAGGCTTCTATCCGTCGCGTTTCAACGCACACGAATGGGTTAAAGCATTCAAGGACGCCGGAGCCGGATATGTCACCATAACATCTCGCCACCACGACGGATTCTCAATGTTCGACACCAAAGCCACAGACTACGACATCATTGACGCCACACCTTTCAAACGCGACATACTGAAAGAGCTGGCCGACGAATGTGAGAAACAAGGCATAAAACTGCACATATACTACTCACACATGGACTGGTTCCGCCCGGACTATCCGCTCGGTGGTACAAGCCAGGCGCTGCCCCAGCCCGAAGGATCTGCCAACTGGAACTCATACTTCAACTTCATGAACACACAGCTCACCGAGATACTGACCAATTACGGCAAGATAGGAGCAATATGGTTTGACGGCATGTGGGACCACCCCAACAACTTCGACTGGCAGCTTGACGAGCAGTACGCCCTCATACACAAGTTGCAACCGGCATGCCTCATAGGCAACAACCACCACACTGCACCACACGAGGGCGAGGACTTCCAGCTGTTCGAACAGGATCTGCCCGGTGAGAACAGCGCCGGATTCTCCGGAGGACAGAAAGTGAGCGACATGTTGCCTCTGGAGTCGTGCCAGACGATGAACAACACATGGGGCTACAGCATCACAGACAAGTCGTACAAATCTACAGACGAACTGATAAGAAGACTCGTTAAATCGGCCGGAATGAACTCCAACCTGCTGCTCAACATCGGTCCGCGCCCTGACGGACAACTGCCCGACGAGGCCATGACAAGACTCAAAGAAATCGGCAAATGGACAAAACGCTACGGCGGAACCATATACGGCACACGCGGCGGACTGATAAAGCCTCAACCATGGGGCGTGAGCACACAAAAGGACAACACGCTCTACCTGCACATTCTCGACCTCAAGGAACAGAACCTGACAATACCACTGAGTACGAAAAAGATAAAATCGGCCAGAATGTATGACGACGGCAGCAAACTGAAACTGCAGAAACACGAAAAAGACTCTACCGTAATAAATCTGCCGTCAGTGCCGCAAAGCGTAGATACGATTGTGGAGATAACGCTGAAGAAATAATGAGGCAAAAGCATGTTTTCACGAAAGACTGCATAAACATGCAATTATGAAAGTAAGATGTTTTGACAAAAATAATTTGCAAAATAGACAAGTGGAGCGTCTCAAAAACACACGATAAGAGAAGAAAGAAAAACTTTCAGACGCGACAATATTAATAAGACAATCAGCTACAGCCCCCACGGGAGTGCAGAAAACATCGTTTTTGCACCCTTGCGGGGGCTTTTTCGTACCATAAGAAGTCGCTGCATAAATATACACGGCGATTCCGGATGCTGTATATTTATGCATATGCGAGTGCTAATCCTTCATCGTGGGCAAACTGCCACATTAAGACACAGAACGCGTAAGAAGCAAAGGAAATGGCATCAGAGGCATTGTTTCAGCCGCAATAAACAACACGAAAACAATCCTTACCGGAAAATACGGCAGTAAGAGCTATAATATGAAAACGAAGAAAGGCTGCTCCGGATAATCTGGAACAGCCTTTCTTCGTGACTCCGACAGGATTCAAACCTGTAACCTTCTGATCCGTAGTCAGATGCTCTATTCAGTTGAGCTACGGAGCCTCGTTTCTTGTTTGCGGTTGCAAAGGTATATATATTTTTTGTTTCCACCAAACTTTAGGTCATAAAAATTAGAAAAAGGAGAGATAACCGGGTCCAGTAGAAAATCAGTATGTATTGATATAATATTAAAACCTGCGTCTTCATTCCCCTATAAGTATTTGCTGTCTCTGTCCGGATGAAACCGACAGGCGCACTTTCAAACTGTAAGCATGTTGCGGTTTTTCCGTATGAGTTTTCTGTTCTACCCCGAAAATCCAGCGCGTATTTGCGCGTTGACCTTCCTTCAGACGCAAATACGTGAAAAATAAGAACTTTGCACAAACATCTGTATACCAACGACTTACATTCAATAGCTATTTTCACGTCACACAAAATACACTGTTTCATCACGCGATATGGCCCGTTTCATGGCCCGAAACACATCATATCACACCCTGATATAGGCGAAACCGAAGGCTGAAACAGACATAATCGGAACGTCATACGGACTGTTCCTAACTATCGGGCTGGGTATACGAAAAGACGGTATAACGCGAAACAGGCTTTAATGTGCTGGATTTAACTTTTCTTTACATCTCTTTTGCGATTTTCGTTTGTCAAAATAAAGTCAAGAAAAACTGTAAGTCCACCGCCCGAGTTTTCTTTAAAACCGTCGGAATCAGGCGCTATGATAAGCATCGGGCACCCCCACATGTCATACTGCGATGGTCATCAGGTTATGCCAAAACGTATTTCTCATCACGTGGTGTCCATACGGTCGCGATACGTGCCGTCCCGCACAGTCAGGACGGTTTGCGGCCCTTAGTGGTGAGCTACAAATAAAAAACCGGCTCACACAGAATTTCTACTGATAATAGATAACAGTACATAAATAAAGGGAGATAAACGAAGAAAGGCTGCTCCGGATAATCTGGAACAGCCTTTCTTCGTGACTCCGACAGGATTCAAACCTGTAACCTTCTGATCCGTAGTCAGATGCTCTATTCAGTTGAGCTACGGAGCCTCGTTTCTTGTTTGCGGTTGCAAAGGTATACATATTTTAGGTTTCCACCAAACAAATTCGATATTTTTTTTGTTTTTTCTTCAGAAAAACCCAAAATAAGTGCATTTCACCCTACTCCTCCGCCTTAAGAATGGGCAAAGAGATGTGATATTTCACGGCAAGGAGTCTTATGGCGCATATTATCAGGAACGACAGTACGACAGCCATGCTCACATTAATGCCCGCAACCACAAATCCCCAATAGGCAAGTCCGCCTACAACGCTGGCCATGGCGTATATCTCCTTTTGGAAAATGACGGGCACATTGTTGAGCAAGACATCGCGTATGACGCCTCCGGCCGAACCGGTGATGCATCCCATGATTATGGCAACCCAGAAAGGATGGCCGCAGTCGATGGTTTTCTGAAGTCCGGCAATGGTGAACAGGGCCAGTCCGAGAGTGTCGAAGAAGAACCAGGCATTGTCAAGACGTTTGAGGTAACGGGCGAAAACTATCACAAAAATCTGGGCCATGACTGTACACACCAGATAGATGGAGGATGTCATCCAGAACGGAGTCACACCGAGCATGACGTCACGTATGGTGCCTCCTCCTATGGCCACAGCCACACCGCATACGAAACCTCCGAACCAGTCGAAATGCTTAGCTGCGGCATGGCGTATGCCGGATATGGCAAACGCAAATGTACCGAGAAACTCTATGACGCTGAAAAGCGTGCCGTATATTATCTGATTGTCCATCGTCAGCGGTTGACTACGTTTACAGGATTTCCGTCGACAAATGCTCTCACATTGTTTATGGCACACTTGACAAGACGTATACGTGCTTCGCGGGTGGCCCAGGCTATGTGAGGCGTTATGTATGCATTAGGCTGTCTGAGCAGAGGATTTTCTGCCGAAGGAGGCTCGCAGCTCATCACGTCGGCACCATAGGCGGCAAGGCGTCCGCTCTCAAGAGCCTCTGCCACGTCGTGTTCGTTAATAACAGGTCCGCGGCTGGTGTTGATGATTATTGCTCCGGGACGCATACGTGCTATGCTGTCGCGGTTGATGAGATTGCGTGTCGAGTCGGTAAGCGGACAGTGGAGCGTGAGGATATCACTCACGGCAAGCAGTCCGTCCATAGTGGTCTTCTGTATTCCGGCGGGCAGTTCGGAGAGATGCTTGCTCGTGAAGGCAAAAACGTCCATGCCGAAATCCATAGCAATACGTGCCACCTTTCCACCTATGTTGCCGAGTCCTACAATGCCGAGCGTCTTGCCGGAAAGTTCGGTGAGGGGTGTGTCTGCATAACAGAAGTCTTCGCCCTCGCTCCAGCGTCCGGCGCGGTTCTGTGCGGCATAATGCTCCACACGGTTGGTGATATTCAGGATATGCGCGAAAACCATTTGTGCCACGCTGTCCGTACTGTATGCCGGAACATTGGTGACAACGATGCCGAGCTTGCGTGCGGCATCAATATCAACAGTGTTGAATCCTGTGGCAAGAACTCCTATATACTTAAGACGGGGAAGTTTGGAAAGAGTAGCAGCGTCGAGCACTGTCTTGTTTGTCATCACAGCCTCGGCATCACCGATCCGGCTGACTACTTCTTCTACAGAAGTGCGTGGATAAACCACGAGTTCTCCAAATTCTTTCAGCGGCTCCCACGACAGGTCGCCGGGATTGGCACAGTGGCCATCCAATATAACGATTTTCATATTTTAATGTTATTTTGTTCTATTATCCTTGTGGGTCAATTATCCTTGAATCTGTCGCCCCAGCACTGCAACATCCACTGATACTGCTTTTCTTCGGTAGGTGTATGCTGGGCATGCCATATTCTTGTATCCGTCAGTTCGTCGGGCATATACTGCTGTCTGACGAAATGGCCGGGAAAGTCGTGCGAGTATTTGTATCCGTCGCTGTAGCCGATATTCTTCATAAGCTCGGTCGGAGCATTGCGCAAATGGAGCGGCACTGGCTGATTGCCGGTACGCCGTACAATCTCCAATGCAGAGTTGATGCCCATATACGCAGAGTTGCTCTTCGGGCTTGTGGCAAGATAGACCGCCGCCTCAGCCAACGGTATGCGTCCTTCGGGCCAGCCAATCTTGGTAACGGCATCGAAGGCTGCATTTGCAAGAAGCAATGCGTTGGGATTAGCCAGTCCGATGTCCTCTGCCGCACTTATGACCAGACGGCGGGCAATGAACTTTGGATCCTCTCCACCCTCTATCATGCGTGCCATCCAGTAAAGCGCCGCATCGGGATCACTGCCACGTATGCTTTTGATGAATGCCGATACAATGTCATAGTGCATCTCGCCGTCCTTGTCGTATGCAAGAGGATTCTGCTGCAAACGGTTCACAACAATGTCATCGGTTATGACAACATCGCCACTCTCAGCCTCAACTACAAGTTCGAGAATATTGAGCAACTTGCGGGCATCGCCACCGCTGTATCTCAAAAGTGCATCGGTCTCGCGCAATTCGATATGTCTGCGGCTGAGTTCGACGTCCTTTGTGACGGCACGGTTGAGAAGTTCGAGAAGATCGTCCTTATCAAGTGGTTTCAGAACATACAGCTGACAACGCGAGAGTAGCGGCCTGATAACCTCGAACGACGGATTTTCGGTGGTGGCGCCTATTAACGTAACGACACCCCGCTCCACAGCTCCGAGCAGTGAATCCTGCTGCGACTTGCTGAAACGGTGAATCTCGTCAATAAACAGAATGGGTGAAGCCGTGGAAAAAAACTGGCCCTTGCGTGCACGTTCGATAACATCACGAACGTCTTTTACGCCGCTTGTCACAGCACTGAGCGTATAAAAAGGTGTTTCCAACTTGTTGGCAATGATCTGTGCCAGAGTGGTTTTCCCAACACCGGGAGGCCCCCATAAAATAAACGAAGATATGCGTCCTGCATCGATCATTCTGCGCAGGACTGCCCCCTCACCTACAAGATGTTTCTGACCGACATATTCGTCGATCGTACGGGGTCTCATTCTTTCTGCCAAAGGCTCACTCATATCATGTACAAAATTAGGAAATATATGCGACACCGACAAAAATTCTATATGAAAAACTTGTAAATTAAAAGTAAAGTATATACTTTTGCAGCGCCTCATTGCGACGTATTATGAAGATAACAATCGTTCAGACAGACATACAATGGGCTGCGTTTGACAACAACGCATCTGCTGCCCGGAATATCATATTCTCTGCAGGAGAAAGCGATATGTATGTCCTGCCGGAAATGTGGAACACCGGCTTTGCCGTCGCAAAAGAAGAGGTCTCGGCCTCATCATCAGACCGGGCACTGGAATGGATGCAGGAAACCGCGCGGCAGACGGACGCCGTAGTGTGTGGAAGCATGGCCGTAAAAAACGAAAACAAAGCAAACATGGCCATACATCCATATAGAAACAGACTGTTCTTTGTAAAACCGGACGGTTCGTACACATGGTATGACAAACATCATCTGTTCGGACCCGCAGGCGAAGACATCATGTTTGCCGCAGATGATAAACGCGTGATTGCAGAATGGAAAGGATGGCGATTCCTGCTCACAATATGCTACGACTTGAGATTTCCGTTATGGCTGCGCTATAACAACGACTATGACGCAATAATAAATGTTGCGAACTGGCCCGATATGCGCCATGAAGCATGGGATGTACTCACAAAAGCACGTGCTATAGAGAACCAATGCTATTTCATCGCATGCAACAGAACGGGACACGACAAAACTGCATATTATTCAGGCCACAGCCGGATAATAGATCCGGAAGGACGGATATTGACTGAATGTGAAGCCGGAAAACAGCAGTTCGCCACTGCCGTCATTGACAAAAACAAGATGACAAGCTACAGGCGGACATTCAACGTATTGGACGAAAGAGACAATAAGTAACATTATGATATGAAACAACAGAAAGCATTAACTCTTAAAACATTAACAAAAAGCAATGTGTGGGATTTACAGGAAAACGACATTCTGCACATGTGGGAATCTGCAGAAAGGGATGCTGACCTCAAGGACAACATGCGGCATTACATTGATGTAATACGTAGCGCGTTCGACATGGAAGAGGTGAAAATAGCCAAACCAGAGGTTATCAGCAAATATGAGGCACGTGGATATAAAATCGGAACAATACGCCTGGATGAGAATAACAAGGCAAAATGGGCAATAAAGAAACGTCCGATAGCCAGAGTGACAGACCTCACATACGAAAACATACATCATATCACGGCAGAAAAACTGCTCGAAGTGATCGACAGCAATTTCGGAGGTGGCTGGGAGTCTCTCTCACAGAGCATCCGTGATATAATTGAAAGCGGATTTGACATCAGTACAACCACTTTACCGAAAACCAGACTCCATAAACCTGGAGGCATGTATGAAAAGAAAGTAAATGACGGATACGAAGTCCTGGAAATAGAAAAAGGCATGTGGGTGGAAGCCATATTTGCCAAGGAGAAACCGGAGAGCGAGCCTTATATGCCTCTGAAAGATTCAGAAAACAACAAATATCGTGGACTTGACGATGATGACGATGACTACGATGAGGACAAAGACGATAAATATGACGATGACGACGATGATGCTTTCGATGAAGACAAGCTGACAGAAGAAAGTTATCGCACAACATTCGAAACCGATCCGGAAGAACTGACACTTGAAGCCGAAGACGTCACAGACGACGACAACTATTGATAATAGTTCCGAATATTCGATTGATATAAAAAGCGCCTGGCTGTTATTTGATAAACAGTCAGGCGCTTTTTATTATCATACGTTCATAAACATTCATAAGGAACTATAAGACCCGTATACTCCATAAAATGCGCTACAGACGCATACAACGCGCTATCACCTGAGAGTTATTATCCAAACTCCTTTTCGTTACTATACATAACGAAAAACACTCCCCAAAGAACCATTGACAATATAATATTTCCGAATAAAACAACATGATGATAATAGCGTGAAACATTATATCACCTTATTTCTTAGGCACGAATGTTTCCCAAGTCTGATCATCATAGAAGATTCTTATTTCAGTTATTTTGCGTTGTGGTTTGTCAAAATTTTTTACTATATTTTTTGTATCGCTATACGAAAACTGAACACCTGATACAGAGGAAGGTTTTACCGAAGGGGAGGGTTGTTGATCATCAAAATCAAGCATCCTCTCCGTAACCCTTCCAGAATCATCCTGAGCTTTCTCTGAAAGATCTGCATCCTCACCGTCAATATACATATCACCATTTCCAAACAATAGCCAATCTGTAGATATATTAGGTATCTTATTTTTTATTGCTTCGACGATTGTAAGAGTAGGACGGGTACGACCGGTGAATATACTGCTTAATGTTGCCGGAGCAATTTGAATGAATTCAGCAAATACCTGTTGTGTCATATGTTGACTCTCCATGACCTTTCTGATTCTGTCTTTCATATATAAAAGTTGTTTTTATAGTCTATAAATAGGTGTTTTATATTGATTCCACAAAATTAAAACAAAAAAATCACATACACAACATTTGTATAGCATATTTACATTTAAATAAATTACATTTATAATATCAAATTCAATATTTCAAACAACAATAATTCTGACAATATACATTTACATATACAAATCTATATTATAGTGCAGAAAACACATCTAATATTTTGTTTATGCATATCATTATTTTACGCTGATAATGAATGGGTTTATTTCAATGTATAAATAGGTAAAATCGTTATTATTTTAGGTATTATTCCTATATAATAGTACGAATATTAAATATTTATATTAATATTTTCTCTTAACTGGCTCATTTGCACTAATATATACGCACAAAACGCCTATTGCATATATATACATATGCATATATAAAGTAAAATAATATTGATTTGCATACACAAATCAATATTTGTTTAATTCACACAAAGATTTATATTACACATTTACAAATGTGATAATCACGCAAGTATCCAACATGTTTACAATATAATATTCAGGAAACTCAAATGTAAAAATTGGTTAACTGTTGATTTTCATAACTCTATCATGGCAATTTTTTCCATTTTTTCAATAATCCCGACAAACGTCAAGATCAGCTCAAAATATTCAAAATATATGGGGGAATAATTCACATAACCATCGTATTTATAGCTATTTATGCAAAAAAAAGGCTATAAACAAAAGTTGTATTTTAGAAAAAAACAGGACGAAAAAGGGCGTTTTTCAGTGCAAAATATAGAATATAAGCTCTTTCATAAGCTCCCCAGAACCTGTATTTGGATTATCCAACCCCTTACTTTTGGCATCAATTTCTCTTATTTTAGAAATAATCTGCATTGTCTTCATGGGAGTGTAATTTTTCATACCGATCATATACTCCTTTGCCGCCCATGGCGTCTTCAGTTCCAACGCCTCTGCAACAGCAGAATCATTTGTGCGATTCGGAGTATAATGTGCTATCATCAGATTCTGGAAGAAACCAAATAACAAAGGCAAGAAAGAATAGACAGAACCAGCCTTTGGATTTTTGTCAAAATAATTTACTATTCTATTTGCCTTCATTATATCACGTTCAATGATGGCACGACGCAATTCAAACGAGTTGTAATCCTTACTTACTCCGATCTGATGTTCCACGATTTCAGGTGTCACCCGTTTATCATTATCCGGAAGTGAGATAAGCAATTTGTCCAACTCAGAAACAAGACGACTTATGTCAGAACCGATATGTTCGGCAACAATAGCTGCCGACTTTTCATCAATAGCCGCCTTGTGCATTTTCATATACGTTGTGATGAATCCCGGCAATTCATTATCGCGCTTTTTTTTGCTTTCAAAAACAACGCCGACAGATTCTGCTTTCGCTACAATCTTTTTACGTCTGTCAATTGTTCCGTTCTTATAACACAATACCAGAATTGTCGAAGACACCGGTTTATCAAGATATTTCTCCAAAGCATCAAAAGAACGAAGATTCTGAGCTTCCTTGACAACAATCAGTCTGTGCTCTGCCGGCATCACAGGATAACCTTTTGCAATATCCACTATCTGTGACGCTGTGACGTCCGCACCGAAAAGAATATTCTGATTGAAAAACAATTCGTCAGGCTGTAACACATTATCTGAAATATAATCAGATATCTTATCTATGAAATAAGACTCCTCACCCATCAATAAATATATGGGGAAAAATCTGCGAGCTTTCAGATCACGCATCACAGATTCATATGTTGTCACAGACTTCTTTTCTGCCATTTTGAAATACTTGTTTTTTAAAACCAACACACATCCTACTGAATAAGATCAGAAACAGAAAAGACAACGTCTTCCATTTCCTCATGGATCCATACATTGTGAGATGTGCCAGAATCATGCATCCACCCATAAAAACAGACATGAATTATTTTGTTCCATACACTATTCACATTATCTTTGCAATCAAAAACAATCGTGTACAGACACAAAATCCATTGCTTCTGCAACAAAGACAACTTGTCAGAATCTGCATTATGCACGGATTATTCCTTGGTACAAAATTAATAAAATGATCCGACTAAACCTACCAAGTTTTCAAATAAAATTGTCCGGTACAAAACAAAGGCCGGCCATATACGATATTCTCAGAAGAAAGCATGTGGCACTCACTCCTGAAGAATGGGTGAGACAGCATTTCGTACATTATATGATAGAGCACAAATCGTATCCGGCCTCACTCATGGCAAACGAAGTAAGTCTGAAATGCGGCACCAAATCACTTCGTGCCGACACCGTATTATATAATAGAAGTCTCAAGCCAATAATGATAATAGAATACAAAGCACCAGACATCGCCATAACACGCAACGTATTTGACCAGATATCGGCATACAACCTGCTGCTCCACGTAGACTATCTGATCATGAGCAACGGTCTGCAACACTATTGTTGCAAAATGGATTACGAACAGCGCAGCTACACATTTCTTAAAGATATTCCGAACTATCCGGACATCATATGACAGCCGGACTGATCTGGTTACAATTATTATAAAAATAAAAGAATATCTACTTTTTACTTAATTTATTGTCAGAAAAACACAAAGGCATTATCTTTGCATATAATGTAATACATCAAAACGGATTTACCGACTCATTATACAAATGACAGTAAAACAGCCGGGAATAACCAAACGATAATCAAATAAAAATCAAAATATGGGAGCATCAAAATGGATAGGAGGCTATCTGGGATTCATACTGGGAGGCGGCCCTCTGGGAGCACTCGCAGGATTTGCCCTGGGATGGCTTTTTGAAAAAGGAATGGACAGTGTCAACGGCAAAGACGAAGGCAACGGACAAATGTTCGATGACAATTACAACCAACAAAGAGCCTATGAAGGAGAACGCAATTCTTTTCTTTTCTCACTTCTCGTTCTGTCCTCTTACATCATCAAAGCCGACGGTAAGGTCATGCACTCCGAAATGGAGCTTGTAAGACGTTTTCTAAGCCGTAATTTCGGAGAAATAGCCAAAGCCGAAGGAGAGAAAATAATGCTTCGTCTGTTCGAACAACAGAAACAGATGGGAGCAGCAAGTTTCAGAGCCACAATACAGGATGCTTGCCGGCAGATAGAAAGAAATCTGGGCTACTCGCAACGCCTGCAACTGCTTAATTTCCTCGTAATGATAGCCCAAGCCGACGGCATCATCGTAAAGGAAGAGAACGACGCACTCAGAGAAGTTGCCATCAATCTCGGCATTTCCACTGCTGATATAGACTCAATGCTCAATCTGCAGTACGGCGACAGCAGCCTCGATGCGGCATACAAAGTACTTGGTGTAAGTCCGGATGCGACAGACGACGAGATAAAGGCCGCATACAGAAAAATGGCGCTGAAACACCATCCGGACCGCGTAGCTACACTTGGCGAAGATGTGAAGAAAGCCGCAGAGAAGAAATTCCAGGAGATAAACAACGCCAAAGAGCTTATATATAAAGCCCGCGGCCTGTAATCTGAAAGATATCAAGCCTCTGACTTTTAAGAGAAACGAACTCAAAAACAACAGAAAATTACATTAAATAAAAACAACATACAAAAAATGCGAAGTGTTCCACTTCGCATTTTTTGTATGTTGCAACAGAATTATTATTCGTCAGCCTTCTTTGTCTTGCGTACTACGCGCTTGCGCTTTGGTTTGTCATCAAGCTCGCCAACAGCAGTCTTAACACCTGCCAGTTCCGGATCAATCATGATACGTCCGCAATACTCACACACAATAATCTTCTTGTGCATCTTAATATCGAGCTGTCGCTGTGGCGGAATCTTGTTGAAGCATCCTCCGCAGGCGTCACGCTGAACGTAAACAATTCCCAGACCGTTACGCGCATTCTTACGTATGCGCTTGAAGCTTGAGAGCAGACGCGGCTCAATCTTTGTTTCCAGATCTTTTGCCTTTGCCTTCAGTTTCTCCTCTTCCTCGCGTGTTTCCTGCATAATCTCGTCCAGCTCACCCTTCTTGTCTTCGAGTGCAGTCTGACGGTCTTCAATCAACAGTTTGTTCTGCTCAAGGTCTTTTTTCTTTTCCTCAACCTTCATCAGAAGAGCCTCTTTGATTTTCTTGTTGCAAAGCTCTATTTCAAGACTCTGGAACTCTATTTCCTTTGTCAGCGTGTCATACTCACGGTTGTTTTTCACGTCATTCAACTGTGTCTTATAGCGCTCCACGCTTGCCTCAGCCTCCTGTATCTCTGCCTTTTTCTGCGAAACAGCCGACTGGAACTCCTGTATTTCGTCTTCTATTTTCTGTACACGAATCTTAAGACCTTCTATCTCGTCCTCAAGATCCTGCACCTCAAGAGGCAGTTCACCGCGCAGTGCACGCTTTTCGTCTATTCCCGACAACGTTGTCTGAAGCTGATAAAGAGTTCTCAGTTTCTCTTCCACTGATAAATCTGTTGGATCTTTCTTTGCCATAATTATAAATAGATTATTGGATTGGTGTTCGTCTGAGCCATGACAACCGGCACATCCGGACACTCCTCCTCGATTATTGTTTTGAATATTTCCTTCGTATATTGCTCACTCTGATAGTGTCCTATCACGCATATCTGTATCTGCTGCTCGCGTCCGAAATATACATGATAGTGCATCTCGCCCGTAACAAAAGCGTCAGCTCCGACCTTCACTGCATCATCGAGCAGAAAATCTCCTGCTCCGCCACATATTGCCACGCGGCGCACTGGGCGTTTCAGCAGCTCGTTACACATGGCGCAATCCACTCCGAACTGTTTCTTCACACCGGCAACAAACTCCGCTGCATCCATCGGCTGCGGCAAATCTCCTACCACTCCGCTTCCGGCCTCTATACCAACGGTCTTACGTGCAAAGAAATTCACGTTTGTGAGCCCCATTTTCTCGGCAATCTTAAAGTTCACACCGCCACGCGCGTTGTCCATGTTTGTATGCATCGACACCACTGCCACACGGTTTTCTATCGCCTTCATCACCGTGCGCTGCACGCTGTCGGCATCCGAAATGGTCTTCAGCCCGTGGAACAGCAACGGATGATGAGACACAACCAGATTGCATCCCTTGCTCACTGCCTCGTCGATGATTGCTTCGTTCACGTCAAGGCACAATAAAGCCCCTGAGACTTCCACCTCCGTCAATCCTATTTGCAGGCCGGCATTGTCCCATCCTTCCTGCAAAGGCAGAGGCGCGAAACGTTCAAGGGCGGTCATCACTTCCTTTATTTTCACGCTTTTCAGCTATGTTATGTTTATAATAGACTACAAAGATAATAAAATCCTTATACATTATATATAACCAGACGTTCTTTTTACATTATTTTAACCAGTCACACCAATATCTTTAATCCATTGTGCCGACGTCCACCACTTCCGGAACGACAATATAACTGTGTAAGAAATACAGGGATTGACCATATATTTATTATTAAAACCATACACAAAATATATTCCGCGACCTGCGTCGCCATTTCCTGATGCAGGACATATAAGAAGCGGAAAATACGTGATCGGTATCAAAATCATACGCCATGGATATTCCACGACAAATAGCTCTTATTTTCTACTGCCGAATGTATAAAAAAAACAGAAAAACGATGGATGCACTGTTAAATCTGCTCCACAAAAATCGCGAAAAAAGTCCACCAGAATGAACCGACTGCCATTTTGGTCGAAAAAACGCGAATTTTCAAGTTTTATGTAATACGCTGATAAACAAACATTTATATAACATCATATTTCCATAAGTATTTTTCCGCTCTGCGAAAGAGCCTTTATTACACTCCGATATGCACCATTTCAGGCATCAATACATACGATATCAGGGCCTGATATCGTATGTTTCACGGTGTAATAAAGGCTCTCTTGCACGACGACCACTCCGACTTCGGATTCCAATCCGTGCAGAACAGGCTGTTATGTATATAAAAAACACTCCGGATTTTTCTGTAATAAGAAAAGCGAAATGTTAAATGCCATAACTCAAAAAGCAAACAAATGTTAATAAATATTTGCAAAAACATGCGCTGTAACAGTGTCGTAACAACCATGAATATATAGCATAACGCTGCATCAGAGTATGCTAAAGGCCGGACGTAATTGGTGACACAGAGAAAGAAAAGACATCATAATCACGTTTCAAAGCACTGACAGTATACAAAAATGCCATGTCGCAGGGGCTCGCACGTAGCTTCACTCGCCGTCTGCAGACATGGCAAATTATGTCTTACGATATACGTTTCTTACTTTTTTATTCCTATATCATATACGTTTTTATCTTATTTCAGACTCGCTATTTTCATCTTCACGCACCGTCAATCGACCTTCACGGATATCTCACGCAAATCTTCGTCTGCCGAAGAATTGCCCACCATAAGCTGATATTTTCCAGGAACGACGCGCATGGTGTTTGTCTCACCGTCCCAAAGCTCGAAGGTGCTGCGTGGCAGGTCTATGCTCACCGTCTCCGTATCGCCGGCCTTCACTGCCACACGTTTGAATCCGCGCAGGGTCTTCTGAGGTCCTGCTGTGTCCTTAGGATTACGCACATACACCTGAACGACCTCCTCGCCATCGCGTTCTCCGGTATTCTTCACCTTCACGGTCAGCGTTCCGTTCTTATACTTAGGCTTGCCTATCGAGAAGGTTGTGTAGCTGAGTCCGTAACCGAACGGATACAACGGTTTGCCCGTAAAGTAACGGTAAGTGCGTTCCGTCATACGATAATCCTCATAATCAGGCAGTTGCGACGTACTTGCATAGAACGTGACAGGCAGTTTTCCGCCCGGATTGTAGTCGCCGAACAGCACATCGGCAACGGCTGTTCCGGCCTGCTCTCCTCCATACCACGCCTGCAGTATGGCGTTGGCATTGCCGTGTTCTGCAGTAAGAGCAACAGCGCTACCCGAACAGTTGACGAACACCACCTTCTTGCCGGCATCCTTCAATGCCTTCACAAGCTCGCTCTGTGCAGCCGGCAGTTCTATCGTCAGACGGTCGCCACCCTTGAATCCGGGTTCCTCCACCGGCAGTTCCTCGCCCTCAAGACGCGGCGATATGCCGCCTACGAATATCACAACGTCGGCATCGCCCACCAGACCGGCTACGTTTCCGGCGTTCACCTTGTCATTATTATGCAGATATTCACAACCCTCTATGAGCCGTGCCGATGGTGCTTTTGCCTTTATGCCTTGCCATATTGTGACCGTAGAAAGCGGAAATCCGTTATAATTTCCCCACAACATTGTCGAATCGTTGGCGTTAGGACCGAGCACAGCTATCTTCATTCCACTCTTTTTCAGAGGCAGAATGCCGTCGTTGCTCAACAGTGTCATAGTCTGTCGCGCCATATCGGCAGCAAGCTGACGGTGCTCCTTGCATGCCACAATGCTCATAGGCAGTCTGGTCCACTCCACAAGCGCGTCATCGTCAAAGTCTCCAAGCTCGAAACGGGCTTTCAACAGACGTTTCAACGAAGTGTCGATATCCTTTTCGCTCACCTTTCCCTGCTTCAAAGCCTCGCCCAAAGAGCGGTAGTCGCTTCCACATTCGAGGTCGGTGCCCGTCACCAAGGCGCGTGCGCTGGCATCGCTCTGAGTCTTAGAAAAACCGTGTCCCCACGACTGCCAGAAGTCGCTCACCGCTCCGCAGTCACTCGTCACAAGCCCTTTAAAGCCCCATTCTCCACGCAATATCTGTTGCAGATAGCGCGTGTTGCCGCAGCACGGTTCGCCGTCGATGCGCTGATAGGCACACATCACCTCTTTCACATCGCCATCAACCACAAGCGACTTGAACGCCGGAAGATACGTCTCCCACAGGTCGCGCGCCGGCAGATCCTCCACATTGAAACGGTGGCGGCTCCATTCCGGACCGCTGTGCACGGCAAAATGCTTGGCACAAGCCAGCAGTTTCATATATTTGTGCTTCGGTTTGTTGCCGTCCGGAGCATAGTCATCGCCCTGCAATCCGCGCACCACGGCCAGTCCCATACGCGACGTCAGATAAGGGTCTTCGCCATATGTCTCCTGTCCGCGTCCCCAGCGCGGATCGCGGAATATGTTTATGTTGGGTGTCCAGAACGACAGTCCGCGATACTGTTCCATGGTGTTCGTACGCTTGGCCTCGGCATTCTTGGCACGCGCCTCGTCGCTCGTCGCCGTAAACACCTTATATACCAGCTCATCGTTCCACGATGCGGCCATACCTATTGTCACCGGAAACACTGTGGCAGTACCGTTACGTGCCACTCCGTGCAACGCCTCGTTCCACCACTCGAACTGCGGTATTCCGAGCCTCGGTATGGCCGGTGAATTGTTCATCATCAGAGATATTTTCTCCTCTACCGTCAGTCGTGAACACAAATCCTCGGCACGCTCCGCCGGCGTGAGGTTCGTGTCCTGATAAGGCAGAAGCTGCGCACATACCGACATCGGCATGGCTGCAATAAGCAAAGCTATCAGTTTTTTAGTTTGCATGACAGGTTTTGTTTTAAGAAAAGTTAGTGTAATATAATGTGCTAAGATAATAAAAAAAGCAATAACACGAAATAAAAACACATCCCAATCGGATTTTTATGTCTTTATTTCGTGTTATATATATATTACAAACAACAATTACGAATTACATCTACATTAGATGTATTATTTCTTCAACCATTTCAAAGGATAGACTTTCTCTATTTGCCCGAGTCTGTCATAAAAGTTTCCAGCGATCTTGCGAGCGTCATCCGGCTTTATTCCTTCATCGTTCAAAGGAGCATAGAACACCACACATTCTAGAAAATCCTTTTCGTCACACACCGGTAAGGAAATTTTATTATTCCATTTATCCATACGCTCGGCCACTTTGTTTCCAACACCATCACCATTTACCAACTTTTCAATATATTTTTGCTCCTCATCGATTCCATCGCACATGCCTATCAGCATGGCCTTAAGCTGGTAAAGAAAAACAGTATTACGGTCGGTAGCCTTGTCCTGACGTTCCTTAAACATGTTTTCAAGTTGATTCGTTATCTGCACTACCCTTGCATTACTAATCTTTCCCTCAGCAATTCGCTTGTCAATCTCTCGGTTACGTGCTCCAAGCATCATCTCATGTTCTATATCATGACGATCTGAAGAGTTTAACCTTATACTTGGTGTTGATTCACGATCTACTATCTCCGCTTTCTCTTGAAGAAGATCAGCGCGCATCTGTATTTCCTGCATACTCATTTCTGCCTCACCCATTCCTTCTACGAGGAACATATCTATAAGTTCCAAGGCATTGTCACAAGCAACGCGAGCACTGTCTTTTTCTCCTGACATACAAGTTATTGCAGCAAGCGTAATAGCTGCGTCCAATTCCTTAACAGGGTCATAACAGTCTTTTGTGAAATAAGGGTCGAGCATATACCTTCCGGTTTCCGGGTTAGGTGTTTTCCTGAAACCAAAAGTATGATACGTCTTAAGCATTTCTTTCAACATCTCTGTAGCATCGCCATATCTTCCCAAAGCACTGAGGAGACGGGCACCACACACTGCCGACTCAATATCGCTCCATCCAGCCCTATGAGTAGAAAGGAGTTTCTCTGCGACACTATCCGCCAAGTTTTTGTCCATACCATAAGAATAATGATGATCCACTAGATGCACAAGTCTTCTGTTTTCTTTCACCAGTGGCACTGCGCTGTATGGTACAACAAGATTTGGTTCGAGTAAATCGGTATCAATATGAAATATCACATCAACCTCAACACCATTGAGTTTGGCAGGTTTCCAACGCGGCATTATAGAGACAACTCGTGCCAATTCTTTCTGCAATTCTGGTGTTACTTCGTCCGTTGTTCTCACAAGTATTGCCTTGCCATCTTTCCTGACCACGCAATCTCCTATTCTAATTTTCGTAACATTTGTCCTTGCCAAACCACTCTTTTTCCAGTATATCCATGATTTAGACGGAAAATTCAGATTTTCACGTATAAACTTATCCATTTCTCCTATACCACCGGGAAACTCAGGCGGGGTATCCATATGGTCATAAACTACCGATGGAATACTGTCACCATATTCATCATCAACAATAAATTTATATTTCTTCAGAGTCTCCGAATTGCCAAGATGTTTTTCGCTGCCTTTTACGAACTGTCCGCTCACAGAACAAAAAGGTAGAAATGCCAATAAAATAAAAACAATATTCCTCATAATCATCCTCCCTGTTTTATTTGTTATAATATATTAAGTAAGATAATCATCGACAGTAAACAAGCATACACTCACATTTCATGAGTATGTTATATAAGAGGCCTCATTTACACAACCATCCGAGCGGATAAACCTCCTCTACCTTCTTACGCTTATCATAGAACGCCTTGGCTGCTGCCTGATCTGTTTCATTTTCTGTTCCTGAGACATTTAAAGGTGCATAGAACACAATGTTCTCCAACATTTCCTTATGGCTTGCGACCGGCAAAGACAAGTTCTTACTCCATTTAGTGAAATATTTTGCCATCTTCTTACCGGCTTCTCCACCAGATACTTCTGAGACAAATGCATGCTCAGCCTCAGTCCCGTCACGCAGACCGGTGAGCATGGCGCATATCTTATAAAGCCTGAAAGCGTCACTCACGCTTTTCCGGTTGCTTTGGTCAAAGTTCATCATATCCATCTGTCCGTTTATCTGGGACACTCTCGCATTGCTTATCTTTCCTTCTGCCACACGCTGTTCTATTCTCCAGTTCGTGTCTCCAAGCCTTGGTTCATAATCTATCTCACGGCGTTCTGACGGATTAAGCCTTACGCTTGCGCCACGCTCATTACTTACTATGGCGGCTTTTTCGCGCATCAAGTCATAGTAACGCCTTGATCGCTGCGACTCCGTACCATTATCCCTGATACCCTGCTCTGCCATAGTACCGGCCAACCATATTGCGTTATCGTATGTCTCACGCGCCTTGTCCTTCTGTCCAGACATGTCATATATAGCAGCAAGAGTCATAACCGAATAAAGCTCTACCTTCGGATTATAACAAGAAAGGTCAGGATATAAATTTCCTAAATGGCCATCCTTTGTGAAACCAATATCATGATATTTCACCAGTGCCCTGTCTAGCATGGCCACCGCATCATCATATCTACCCAACATTGCCAGAAGACGGGCTCCTGCCAATGTGGATGTCATCTCGTCCCATCCCTTTTCATGCACAGAATATATCAGCGTAGCCACACTGTCAGTCTGTGCCTTGCTTATTCCAAACTTGTAATTTTCTTTCAGACTGTTGGACGCTTCAATAGCCTTTTTTACATATGGCATGCCACTGTATGGAATATGGAAAAACGGATCAAGCACCGATGTAGATATTGCGAAGACCACATCAACAATCTTTCCTTCCTTAGTTGCCGGCTTCCAACTCGGCATAAGTGACACCACCCTGGCTATCTCCTGCGACAATGCCGGGTGCATGTCTGTAGGACGTGGGAATATGGCTCTGCCGTCTTTCCTTATGATACAATTACTGCCGAATACATCTTTCTTACTGTATATCGTATCATTCCATGCTTCCGCCGGATAACGGAGATTGTCTATTATGAACTTATCCATGGCCCCCATACCGCCATAAAACTGCGGTGGTTCGGTCATGACCTGATACACATTCATAGGAATACTATCTGAACCAACGCCGTCAGTCAAAAATGTCACTTTCTCTGAACCGCCATCATCAACATTCTGTGCCATGACAGGAATAGCTGCACAGATTGCTGTCAATATAAAAACCAGACGTTTCATAATAAATTATTTTTAAAGAGTAAAACATTTCACAATAAAACAGAAATAAACAATATTGTCACTCCCTGCTTTACACGTATAGAAACGAACATTGATTCCACCGCTGTTGATGTCCTTTCTCATATATAGAACCAGATTCTTATATCAGAATCCTAACGCACAAACACCTTCATTGCCATTTACAGTCAACCAGTCAGGTTATACATCACCAAATGGCAAGCTCCTTTCATTCTGACTGTTGGTTTTCATAATAATATGATATTTTGGTTTTGTATTGTCCAAATATACGAATAAATATACCAACGCGATAAGGATGTTGTGCAAATTATAATTAAGCAATGGTTAATAAAATCAAAGCACTGCCAGAATAGAAACTTTATCCTACAGAAGACATCTGACAAAAGACAATCATATACACAACGGCTGCAAGACACAGAAATCCCTACTGCCATTCGTCAAGGTCTGCCGTGGATTCAGCTGCCTTCTCCACGTCGTCCGGGAGCGACGCGAAGAAGTCAAAACCGGTGATGCGCTCCACCTCGTCAACGCTGTTCACATAATCACCTTTCGGACGGTTGCCGTCTTCATTCTTATAGATAAAACCTATGGCTTTAGGCGTACCGCGCATGCAAAGCACCACCTTGAAAAAGGCTTCAGGCACCACCACCTTGTGCTTTCCGATGGTTTTGTGACGTCCTTTATAAAGAATCGGTCCACAGACTATGTATATGTCACCGTTCTCACGCGCCCAACTGCGGCACGCATTCTCCATCTCGTTCCAGTCGCCACGGTTGAGTCCGGGTGCCTGCGGACAAATGTTTGTGAAAAGAAATGACTGACGCATGGCCTCACTATCCCATTTGTTGTCGCCAGCCGGACACATATGGCCGCGATCATAACCCGAGTTGTAATAGTCCCAGTCGTCGGCACGAGGCGTCGGTACGTCCTCATCCTCCATAAAATCAATGCCCTTGCGACTGTGACTTCCCTTAGTATTATCGGCCGTAAGATGCCATGCCACCCAGTTTGGCAGTTTTGTCTTCTTATTATAAGATGTGACATATCCCGCACGTTCAAGTATCATCGACGGCACTGAATCGGGAGTCACGGAAAGGAGTAAATCGTCCCCACCCTCCGGCTGCTCACGGGAAACTTGACTATCATTGGCAACCGCACCGGCGATGGCCTTCAACGTAGCGGCACGATGGCGCATAGCGTCCGAGCACGACGTCGTCATTGTGAGCGCAGCAAGCGCAAGGCCTGCATAAAAAATTCTTGTTCTCATAGTTCTGTTTATTATAATCAAATCACCGCCTGCGGGTATCCGCAGACGGTATTTTATATCTCAATAACATAATGCCATGGCCACTGTTGTCCACGACGCATAATTCAATTCTCTTCCTCCGGTCCGTCAGTTTCCTGAACAGTGGTTTCCTGCACTGCAGGAGCTTCTTTACGGTCGGTTTCGCGCAATGGTTTCAGGCGACTGTATGCGTCAAACATATACTTGCGTGTGAGTATCACGGCAAGCAGCACCGACATAACCGAAACGCAGAACGCGGCAGCCATGACCAGCATCTGGAATGCAGCAGCCTCCAGCGCTCCGCATCCACACATTATCATTGTCCACATCATCACCGGTGCCGTGCCTACAACCACAGTAGACATCTGCGAAATTCCCGGCACAACGGCTTTATCAAGAGCGCGACGCACGAACATATCGAGAGCCTCTGCGTGTGTAGCCCCATTGCCGAGAAGATAGAAATAGAGCTGGTTATGGTGTTTCAATCCGTCATAATATGCCGAAAGCGAATCAGCACACACCGTTATGGCTGTACCCGAAAGGATGCCGACAACAGGCAGAAAATAACGAGGAGTGATTACAGCATCCGTGCCGAGCGTCACAAGCAAAAGCCATGCTCCGACGACTATGACCGATGCTGCCACAGCAGCCACGACAGGAACAAACAGTACACGCAGGCTAAGACGCGAACGAAGTATGGCTGCCACTGATGCCAGTACTATGAGAGCCAGTACAAACAGAAGGCTCATCGCCACGCTGCCGTCCTTCTGAAGCATATACATCACAAAGCCCATAATGCCCACATAAATCACCATCCGGACAATGGCCGACATAGCCCGCCCCACGGATATGCGCAGTCCATATCTGTACATAGCCGCCAATGGCAGGGCCAGAAGCAGCATTCCAAGCAGAAATCCTATTAATGTTATGTTCATTTTCTTGTTTTTTCTAAATGTTCAGATGCCCATTTCTATTGTTTTGTCACACATTCCGGCAAGAGCGGTGTCGCCCGTTGCAAGCAATACAGTATGACCTGACGAGGCAAGGGTGCGCAGATAGGACATGACGGCAGACTGAATTTCACGGTCATGTCCGGCAAACGGTTCATCAAGCAGAATATTCTTTCTGTTCACCACTCCTGCCACCGAAATCATCATTCGGCGTAAGGCAGACTCACCAATCTCCTCCAGCGGTTTGTCATAAAGGGCAGTGTCAAGCGCCAGACGTTTCCATTCATAGAACAATTTCTTGCGTACATAGGTAATATCGGCATTCGCCCTCAGTTCTGACAAAGCCTCGAATACCTCGGCAAAACTGCGTACGCACAGTCTAATGTCCTGTGGCACGTACAGCATATCTGCTCTGAAAAGTGCCGCAGTACGTGGCAATATGGCCTCACAATCCACTGACACATAACCGGAAGCCAAAGGCAGAAAACCGAGAAATGCCCTGATGAGCGACGTCTTGCCGCATCCGCATGGTCCGGTTACAGCCGTCAGACCGCCATCTGCCGTACAGAACGACAGATCACGGAACAACTCATGTCCGCCAACAGAAAGAGTACCATCTTTTATTTCGAGCATACGCGTTATTCTAAAACCCATGAAAAAGAGCCTCACAGCCCCGCTGCCGTATGAAAAACATCAGCAACAAACCGACTATACGGCCGCAATAAAGCATTAAGTAATTGCAAACATACAAAAATATCATGGCACGTCCAACTTTTGACATCGTTTTTTTATGCGTGTCCCTAAATAGAGCACGCGCGTCAAGCCTACCGTGTTTGAACTGCCTGAAAGCCGGTTATTCTTAAATATTCATACATTCCGGAAAGTAAATTATCCTGACAATATTTTCTATAAAAGATATTTGACAGATACGACAAGAACATGCCAAGAAGCGATAAAAAACACGATAGAAAGCAGGAAAAAGGCTGAGCATAAGACATAAGAACCGTATATATAGTACAAGAAAGCCCGTTCTTTTCCACAAAACAGGCTTTCTCACAATGCGGAAAAGACGGTTTCGTAATGTGAGAAAGGCCGTCTGGCAACACCAAAAAGCCTATTCCGTATGTCAGCAATAAAGTAAAAAAAGAGAGACAACAAGCAACAGACTGAATAAAAGCCTATCCTAACACCCTCAAGAGAGCTGCGTATTTGTGACAAAACAGACTCTGGCTGAAAACGACAGCGTTCTCACAAAGTTGTACGTGAATATTTATACACGGCATACTTGCAGAAACGTATAAAGCAGCAAAAGCATGCATGCGTACAGAAGAACATGAGTAATAGAAAGCTCCATAAGCAGAACAGCGCACAGACCATACGTGAACCAGACTTCACTGAACATAATACATGGATGGAAAGAAACAAAAAAATCTCCGCAGGCATTTTGCCGCGGAGATTTTTTTTATGTCTTATACAATGTATTTCTATTAGAAGAATAGGTAACGGTTGTCCACTACATTAGCCTTGAGATAAAGCTCGTTCATGAAGTTTCCAGCCCACTGCAATGCTTTCTGACGTGCGTTGTCGCGCATAGCCTTCTCATCGAACTTGCCTGGACGCATCTTCTTGTCAACAACCTGGAACACGTAAACTCCAGCCTCACCCTTAACAGGTTTTGCAGAGAACTTGCCCTTGGCTGTAGCAGCAACAGCACCACTGAGTGCCTGCTCGCTTGCGCCTACTGCAGGGATAAATACCGGTGAGTTGAATGTAACCTGATTTACTTCTGAAACATTGGCACCCTTAGCCTTGGCATCATTTACGCTCTTAGCGCCCTTAGCCTTTGCCAAAAGAACTTCAGCCTTCTTGTCTTTCAACAGCTGGTTCTTCACATACTCGTTAACTTCCTTATCATCGAGTGTGCGGTAACCCTTTTCGTGGATCTTATCTATAACTGCAATGAGCAGGTGGTCGTTGTCGCCACACTCATACATCGGAGATATCTCGCCTTCCTTTGCTTCGAACACCCACTTGAGAGCGTCGCGTGTGCTGCGTATACCAGCAACGTCGTGCTCGGCAGTTGTGATATTCTTGCGCTCAAGCACTGTATAACCGTTCTTCTGAGCGTTCTTGAGAAGTGCTTCAGATGTCTGGTTTGCGCTGACAAAAGCGCTGAACTTGTTGTAAGCTGCAGAATATGTGTCGCGTGAGAAATCAACGCTGCGCTTGATTACAGCTGCAACATACTTGTCTGTCATAGCTCTGCGGTCAACAACCTGCATGATAACGCTTCCCTGTGTAAACTGTATGCTCTTCAGCTCGTTAACAGCAGATGTGTTGATAGCTGTGATATAGTTCTTGGTGTCCTTATCCATAGAAGGAGCGCTTTCATACTGACGTGTTGTCATCCAGAATTTCTCTCCGGCCTGACCGTACTTCTTTGCGATAAGCTCAAAGTCTGCTCCACCTTTCAGTGCGTTGTAGATTGAGTCTGTGCGCTGCTTGATATCAGCGGCATCCTTACCTGCAACCTGGATCTGACGCAACTGAATTGAGTCAGGAAGCTGCTGTTTTGAAACTATCTTTATAAGGTTGAGAGTATTGTCAAGCTTGTTTGCAATAACTTTTGATGTGCTGCCAACTGCAACAGAATCCAGACGGCGTGAGATATCGAACGGGAAAGCATTTTTTGAAACAGGTACTCCGAGATATGCTACCTGAGACATGCTCTTACGTACTACTTCTGTAGGATCGGCTGCAGCTGCAAGTTCTTTTGCATAATTGTTGAATTCTTTCTCAAGAGCTGCACGGTCTTTGGCAGATGCTGTAACCTTTACATCGATGTACTTGATGTCACGGCTCTCTACATACTGTCTGAAACGTTCCTTCAGTTCGTTGTACTTGGCGTTCATGTCAGCATCGTTGTACTTCAGTTTGCTGTCCTGAACACTTGAGTACGGGAACACTGCGAGACTGAGTTTGCTCTCCTCGTTGGCGTCCTTATATGCCATCTTAGCCTCTACCTTGTTTGAAATGAGGCACTGTGCGAAAAGATTCTGGTATTTCTGTGTAAGCAGCTGCTGACGAAGACTCTTCTCAATAAATGTCCAATACTTGTACATCGGCTCGTACTGAGCGGCAATCTGAGGATTGGTTGTTTTCTGAGTCTTGTAATCGGCAATAAACTTCTTGAGTGCGTTTGCATCGAAACGTCCTGTCTGCTGATTGATGAAAGGAGTGCTCATGAGCATCGGGTTTGTACCCTGATTGAGAACATTCTGCATCTCTGCGTCTGTAACAGTAAGACCGAGCTTCTCTGTTTCGTTCTCGATGATCTTGTTCTGAACGTATGTGTTCCATACCATGTCTTTCACACGGTTCATCTGTTCGTCGTTCAGACTTTCAGATCCCTGCTGCAATTTCATCACTTCAGTGTACTCGTCTACAAGTGCCTGAAATTCCTGAATATTGATTTTCTCTCCTAATACTTCGCCGACCTGCTGGCGTTTGTCGTTCTGTGACGTTTCACAAGAACGGAAGGCCTCTTCGGCGATGAATGCAAAAAGGCCCAGACCGATAACACCTACCAGCAGAGCACCTTTGCTTCTGATTTTTCCTAATACTGCCATTACTTTTGATTATTTATTATTTTTATTGTTTTTTCTTAATTTAAGACGCTGTGGGATGTGCTGTATATACAATAGATTTGTAGGTTATCAACATATACCGCACACTCTGCGAAATGCGCACAAAAATACTAAATTATTGTCAAACAATGGAATTTTTCGTATAAAATTTGATTTCAGGGTTTAACTTTTAGCTTCACAAGCTCTATTTTTGACATAGTGCTCTTCATTATCTTAAATTCGAAACGGCCGGTGTGTATTACCTCGTTGAGTTTCGGGAAACTCTGGTAAACACTCAGGATAAGACCACCCACAGTCATGTACTCATCACTCTCGGGAAGATCAAGACCGAACATCTCGTTCACTTTGTCAATTTCGAGTCTGGCTGAAAGAAGATACTCACCCGGTGCTGTTTCCTTGGCTATGTATTTGGCACTGTCGTGTTCATCCTCTATGTCACCGAAAATCTCCTCTACAATGTCCTCAAGCGATACGATACCACTTGTTCCACCAAACTCATCCACAACCACTCCAAGGCTTTTCTTCTGCTGAAGGAACATACGCATAAGCTTACGCGCTGTCATGGTTTCGGGCACAAACGGCATCTTGTAAATACAATCCTGCCAACGGTCTGGATTTCGGAACATCTCTGAACTATGCACATAACCCACTATGTGGTCGATATCTCCATTATAGGCAATTATTTTTGAGTTTCCGCTTTCAATGAATTTCATAAGCAGACCGTCCTTACCGTCATTATTTATGTCAACAGCATTGATCTCTGTACGCGGAACCATACAGTCACGCACTTTCACGTCCGAAAACTCAAGAGCATTATGGAATATCTTCACTTCTTCCTCTATATCCTCTTCACTCTTGGCATTCTCAATGCTCGACTGCACAAGATAATCGAGGTCCACCTTTGAAAAGCCTTCGTCGTCACATTCCTTTTCCATTCGTATTCCTACAAAACGGAGCATCATTTTGGACAGAAATGTCGAAAAACGACTTATCGGCCATAAAACAAGATAGAAGAAATATGCCGGAAAAGCAAACATTGCAAGAAGACGGTTGGCATTGTTCTTGAACAGCACCTTTGGCAGAAACTCTCCTGTAAAAAGGATTATTACTGTAGAAAGGACAGTGTCTGCAGGTACGGTGAAGCCGGCATCCATACCTTTGAAAATTGTGCTGTCAAACAGTTTGGCTATAAGTATACCATACATTACAAGCACAATGTTGTTGCCGACAAGCATCGTACTGACAAATCCGTTAGGATGTCTGTAGAACAAAGATATGAGTTTCTGGGTGAGACTGTCACGGTTCTTGTCCATTTCTGCCAGCATGCGGTTGCTCGAAACAAAGGCAATCTCCATACCGGAAAAGAAAGCCGACATGACCATTGTCACAAATATACCGGCCAAAAGGGGAATATCAGTTTCCAAAATATTATGTTATAGTTATTTTTTCAAGTATATACGACATATCCTGCCGTCCGTCTATCTGGGCGCGGCAGGCAATTTGCGCTGTGGAAGCGCCTGTGGGCGCAGTTTTGCTTTTGCCGTATCAGGCAATGCAATTGTAGTGTCATTCTCCTCACTGGATATATCGCCTTTCACAAACGAACCAGAAGTGTTTGACACGTAATATCTTGTCATACGTTCGTCGCTTCTGAAATACTTTCCCTCCAGTGTACGTTCCGGTGTGACAACACGCGACGGAGCATACGAATAGAATTCATGCTTTCCCTCATCCCAGAACAACTGGTTGCCGGTATATATGATACCGTTCTTATTATGCACCGTCACGCGATTGCGGAGTTCCCAAATTCGTTTCTCGTCATAATAATAAGCGGTGTCACACTGAATATACGCCTGCACATGGAACTTCTCGTCAAACTGTTCGAAAAACAGGCCTTTCTCGAATATCCAACGCGACGGCTGACGTATCTGGTTTACCTCCCAACGTTCTGTTACGATGCGGTATTTTATTATTCCGGAATCGGAAATCAACGTATTCACACCATAACTTGTCATCATTGATACCGAATCACGATCGTGGATGGCAGGCGCAGTATGCTCTTTCTGCTCATTACATGAGGCAAAAAGCACTACACCTACAAATGCCATCAATATGTGAGACTTATTGATATTCAATGATTCAATTCCTTTACGTTAGTATCTTCAGGAGACAGGATTAATCCATCTTCCACTTTGCGAACCAACGTTCGTTGAACAAAAGACCAATGTTTATACGGAAAGAATTCTCCGTTATGAACATCTTTGAATCCTGACGTACCCACTGTGCCGAGATATTCAGTATAGAACGGTTGTTTATCTTGTTTATAATCGGAATACCGAATCCGGCACTTACACTATACTCCTTAGGACCATCCTGTCCGTTTATCTTTATATAAGGTGTAGCGTAAGAAGCACCGAGTCTGTATCTTACACGTTTGAAAAAGTTACGGCTGTTTTCATCTGGACAGACCTCACCACCTAAAGTAAACTTATGTCTGTCGCTGAACATATTATCTGCGAGTTTATACTGAGGAACCTCATTCACTACAGTATATACAGGATATTTGTTTTTTGACCACTGCTGAAGAGAATAGTCAAATCCAACCTTCACTTTTCCGTCATGGTTCCACATCAGTCCGGCTCCGTACATTGTAGGAATCTCCAATCCGTTATTCACAGAATACCTTGCCGTATCCGCAACATAAGTCTGCGAGTTTGTAGAAATTACCATACATTCAGGATCGGCACCGAGTTTGTGTCCAAGACTATAAACCAAACCTAACGTCAGCTGATCCTTTTTAGATAATTTGGCTGTATACTGCAAGCCAAGATCCAGTTTATAACTGTTTACCGATGCAGAATAATATTTAGATAAGGTGTTTATATATCCGTCAGAATAACTGTTCACAACTGCACGGTCATAACTTCCCCACAGGTATGATATGTTGGCACCGATAGAAAATCCTTTGAACGGTTCCCAACCCATACCGAAATAGACCTGATGAAGACCACCGCTTCCAGAATAAGTGTTTGTGTATGTCACTTTATCTTCGTCTGTTATATCGCCAAGTGTCTGATCGCTCGAATAACTGTATCCGATATTCGAAAACGGCAGAAGACCAAAGCTTATTCCAAGATGACGTGTCAGTCTGAAACCAGCAATAACATATTCGAAACTTCCATTATTTACGTTCTTTCTTACACCGCCCTCCTCATAGTTGGTTATCTGACCGGATATTCCAGCATCCAGAATAAAACTCAGAGAGTCTATCGAAGAATATGAAGCAGGATTCAACACATTCAACTGATTGTGTTCGCGAAAGCCGAGTCCGAGTCCATTCATACCGCGAGAATATCCTCCCGCATTCTCACTGAGTACACCCAGTCCATATTGGCTGTATGGCGAATTAGTACCGCTTTGAGCATATGACGCCATGGCCATGAGTCCCATGAGCGAAGCGATAAAGATTTTTTTCATTTTCTATTTCAGCTTTTGTAAGAATATTGACCGGAAACATGTTGTCGTGAGCCGGTTCTCCACTGTTCGACAAACAATTGGTTGCAAAATTATTGAAAAAATTCGAAATAAACTCACGATAAGTGGGAAATATAAGTTATTTTTGCATCGTGAAACGTTTTATATCTCTTTTAAGATGTCTTTCGCTGATTATTTGCCTACTACCTGCAAACAACATATCAGCACAACACTATGTTGAATCCGATCTGAATATGGATTCTGTTGAAATAAGTCTGCTCACATGCAGGCCACGACAGAACGTATACAGCCTTTACGGACATACAGCCATCAGAATACAAGACAAGCAGAACCATCTGGACATGGCCGTAAATTACGGAATGTTCTCATTCGACAAGCCATTCTTCATACTGCGTTTTGTATTCGGACTCACAGACTATTCTATGGACATAGAAGACTTCGAGGCATTCAGAATATATTACGCTACTAGAGGAGCCGGAGTGAAACAACAGACCTTGAATCTGACAAAAGAAGAAAAAAAAGCTATAATAGATGCTATTATAAAGAACTATGAGCCACAGAACCGCGTGTACCGATACAATTATTTCTATGACAACTGTACCACAAGGGCACGCGACATACTGTTGGACAACATAAACGGCACAATAAGATATCAGACAAGAAATAAAAACAGCGAATCATATCGTGAAATGATCCACGATTACAACGAGCAGCAGCGCTGGGCAAGATTCGGCAATGACCTGCTGCTCGGCATAAAAGCGGACTTACCGACCAACCACGAGCAACAGCAGTTCTTGCCGGATAATCTCAGAAAAGATTTTGACAACGCTGTGGTTATAGACAAGAACGGACAGAAAAGAGCACTTGTAAGCAACAGCTCATGGGTAGTACTTCCCGGAACTCAAGCTGAATGGAGTGGATTTCCGTTGTCGCCGACAACCTGTGCCATAATCTTCTTTGTTATAGTTGTGGCTGTCTCAATTTATGAGAGATGCAAAATAAAGATGTTCTGGGGTATGGATATCTTTCTGATGCTGCTCACAGGATTATGTGGTCTTATACTTCTTGCCATGGTCTTCTCACAGCATCCGACAGTAAGAGTCAATCTTCAGATCTTGCTTTTAAACCCAATATCCCTGATATTCCTGTATCCGACAGTGAAGTGTCTGCGCAGAAACATCATACACAGTTGGCTGATGGCATGGATGATTCTCATTGTCCTGTTCCTTATCGGAGGATTTTTCCAGAGCTATGCAGAGGGAATGACAATTGTGGCATTATCTTTGCTGATAAGATACATATTAAAATTTGACCAAATAGTGCGAACCAGAAAATGAACAGATATTTATCGGCAATAATCATACTCGCCGCCCTTACAAGCAACACCGAGCTACAGGCCCAATCGCTCAAGCCAGCCCCGAGGTTGGTTGTAAATATCATTATAGACCAGTTACGCACTGACTACATAGAACATTTCTCACCGCTTTATACGCCCGACGGCTTTAAAAAGCTGCTCAATCAAGGTTGTGTGTATGAGGCTGCAAGATATACTTTCTCACCAGTAGACCGTGCATCGGCCATAGCATCGATAAACACCGGCACCACACCACAATATAATAATATAGTAGGAACACAGTGGCTGGACCGTGCAACTCTGCGTCCTGTATATTGTACGGACGATGAGAAATACGGCGATTCGCCTCAAAAACTGTCAACATCAACCATAGGTGACGAATTGAAGGTGGCTACACGTGGCACCGCACTCGTATACAGCGTCGCGCTTGACAAGGATGCAGCCATTCTGTCCGGAGGACACGCAGCAGACGGAGCCATCTGGATAAACGAGAAAAACGGCCGTTGGACCACATCAACATACTATTCGGATGCCTCACAAAACCTTATAAAGGCATATAACAGCACAAACAAATACAGCGCCGACAACGATGCCGTTGCTGACTTATCCCTTGCATGCGTGAATGACATGGCAATGGGACGCGACGACATTACGGACATGTTGTCAGTCGTATTGTCTGCCAAAGGCAAGGACGAAGCCAACTGGCAGTCGGAAATGGAGATACTTTATCTCAAGCTGGACAAGATAATAGCAACACTTGTAAGAAAAATTGAAGATTCTGTCGGCAGTGACAAAGTTCTGTTCATGCTTACAGGCACAGGTTATACAGACAACGAACCGATAGATTATCAAAAATACCGCATACCCACAGGCACATTCTACATCAACCGTACAGCAAACCTGCTGAACATGTATCTTGGTGCCATTTACGGCCAAGGACAATATGTAGAAACGTGCTACCACAATCAAATATACATCAACCGAAAACTTCTCGAGCAGCGTCACATCAGTTTTGCTGACGTTATATCACGTTCCAAAGAACTGCTCACACAAGCAGCCGGCGTACGCGATGTGACAACAAGTCCATACAACCCGTCTGTAAGCGGCGATCTGTTCATTGAGGTTGCCCCGGGATGGCAGCTGCTCAATGAAGACAATCAGGAAAACTACATGGCAAGGGCTGCCTTTGTACCGTTCCCCATTATTCTGTATGGTGCAGGTATAAAGGCCGAACATGTCTCCACTCCGGCAACAGTTGACCGGATAGCCCCGACTATTGCAAAAGCCATAAGAATAAGAGCTCCCAATGCATGCTCAGTGGCACCGCTGCAATAACAATCATCCACGCATCATGCTTATCTGACGTGACTATTATGTCACGATTATCTGTCATGCTGCGTATCATAATTCCACCCCACTATAATCAATCTTGAATAAATAAAAAACAACAACATAATGAATTTTAATAAATTTTTACAGTCGCTGTTCGGAAACAAATCAACCAGGGACATGAAACTCATACAGCCTCTCGTGGAAAGCGTGAAGGCTGTATATCCGGAGATAAAGAAACTGAGTAACGACGAACTGCGAGCACGCACAAAAGAAATCCAGGCTTATGTACAGAATTCTGCAAAAGAGCAGAAAGACAAGATTGCCGCGCTGAAAGCGAAAATCGAGGAAACACCTATCGACGAGCGCGAATCAATCTTCAACGATATAGACAAGCTGGAGAAGGAAGTTCTCAACATATATGAGAAAGCTCTTAACGAGGTGATGCCAGTGGCATTCAGCATCGTGAAGGATACAGCACGCCGTTTTGCAGAGAATGAGGAAGTGGTTGTGACCGCCACCGACTTCGACCGCGAACTCGCAGCCGATCCAAGAAAAGACTTCATCACAATCGACGGCGACAAAGCCATATACCACAACCACTGGACCGCAGGTGGAAACGATCTGAAATGGGAAATGGTACACTACGACGTACAGCTCTTCGGAGGTATTGCCCTACACCAGGGAAAGATTGCCGAAATGGCAACCGGTGAAGGTAAGACACTCGTCGCAACACTGCCGGTATTCCTCAACGCACTTACCGGCAACGGTGTACACGTAGTGACAGTGAACGACTATCTGGCCAAACGTGACTCCGAGTGGATGGGACCGCTCTATATGTTCAACGGTCTGTCAGTAGACTGCATCGACAAGCACCGTCCGAACTCACCTGAGCGCCGCAAGGCTTATGAGGCCGACATCACATTCGGTACAAACAACGAATTCGGTTTCGACTACCTGCGCGACAACATGGCCATTTCGCCGGCCGACCTCGTACAGCGCAAGCACAACTACGCCATCGTCGACGAGGTTGACTCCGTACTTATCGACGACGCGCGTACACCTCTTATCATCTCCGGTCCGGTACCGAAGGGCGACGACCAGATGTTCGAGGAATACCAGCCGCTTGTAGAACGTCTCGTTGATGTTCAGCGCAAGCTCGCTACACAGTTCCTTGCCGACGCAAAACAGAAAATCAGCGAAGGCCAGGCCAAGAACGATCCGAAACTGCTTGATGAAGGTTTCACAGCTCTCTACCGTTCACACAAGGCTCTGCCGAAGAACAAGCCACTCATCAAATATCTTTCTGAGGAAGGTATCAAATCCGGTATGCTCAAGAAGGAAGAGTACTACATGGAGAACAACAACCGCCGCATGCCGGAAGCCGTAGAGCCACTTTATTTCGTGGTTGACGAGAAGCTGAACAGCTGCGACCTCACCGACAAAGGTACAGAATGGCTTGCCAAACAGGTGAACGACAAAGATCTGTTCGTGCTACCCGACATCACATCACAGCTCTCCGCACTCGAAAACGAGAAGGATCTCAGCGAACAGGACCGTCTCGACAAGAAAGACGACCTGCTCAACCACTACGCCGTACAGAGCGAACGTGTACACACGCTGCAGCAGTTGCTCAAGGCATACTGTATGTTCAATAAGGACGACGAGTATGTTGTCATCAATGGCGAGGTGAAGATTGTCGATGAGCAGACCGGACGTATCATGGAAGGCCGCCGCTGGAGCGACGGACTGCACCAGGCCGTAGAGGCTAAGGAGCACGTGAAAGTGGAAGCTGCCACACAGACATTCGCCACAATCACACTTCAGAACTACTTCCGTATGTATCACAAGCTGGCAGGTATGACCGGTACGGCATCCACCGAGGCTGGCGAGTTCTGGGATATATACAAGCTGGATGTTGTCGAAATCCCGACCAACAAGCCTGTGATCCGCAACGATATGGACGACCGTATCTACAAGACAGCACGCGAAAAATACGCCGCCGTTATTGAAGAAATAGTCGAGATGCGCAACAGCGGACGCCCGACCCTAGTAGGTACAACATCTGTCGAAATATCCGAGCTTCTGTCAAAGATGCTCAACATGCGCAAGATACCGCATCAGGTGCTCAACGCAAAGCTCCACCAGAAAGAGGCCGACATCGTGGCCGAAGCCGGACGCAGCAACATGGGCACAGTCGAGATTGTTGATGAAAACGGAAACAAACACACAGAAGAGCGTCTGCTCGGTGCTGTGACCATCGCCACCAACATGGCCGGCCGTGGTACCGACATCAAGCTGACACCGGAGGTAAAGGCTGCCGGAGGTCTGGCAATCATCGGCACAGAGCGTCACGAGAGCCGTCGTGTAGACCGTCAGTTGCGTGGACGTGCAGGACGTCAGGGCGACCCGGGAAGCTCAGTATTCTACGTTTCGCTGGAAGACAAACTCATGCGTCTGTTCGCAGCCGAGCGCATCGCCAACGTAATGGACCGTCTAGGATTCAAGGAAGGCGAACGCCTCGAAAGTCCGCTTGTATCAAAGAGCGTTGAGCGCGCACAGAAGAAGGTGGAGGAAAACCACTTCGGTATCCGTAAACACTTGCTCGAATACGACGACGTGATGAACAAACAGCGTACCGTTATCTACGAAAAGCGCCGTCACGCACTCATGGGCGAGCGCATAGGCATGGACATCACCAACATCATCTGGGACCGCGTGGTGAACATCATCGAGACAAACGACTATGCAGGCTGCCGCGAGGAATTCCTCAAGGTGCTCGCTATGGAATGTCCGTTCACTGAAGACGAATTTGTAAACAGCAAGCGTCCTGACCTCGAAGAGCGCGCGTTCCAGGATGCCATGGCTGCATTCAAGCGCAAGACCGACCGCATACAGAGCGTTGCATGGCCTACAATCAAAGAAGTTGAGGAAACTCAGGGCGAGATATATGAACGCATCATGGTGCCTATAACCGACGGCAAGCGTGTTTACAACATACCGTGCAACCTCAAGGAGGCTTACCGCACCGAGGCCAAGGACGTTGTGAAGCAGTTTGAGAAAGCCATCATGCTCCACATCATCGATGACTGCTGGAAGGAGAACCTGCGCCAGCTCGACGATCTGCGCCACAGCGTTCAGAACGCTTCTTACGAACAGAAAGACCCGCTGCTCATCTTCAAACTCGAGAGTGCCAAGCTGTTCGACTCTATGGTGAACGATATGAACAACCGCATATGCAGCATCCTTACACGCGGACAGATACCTGAAATACAGCGTGTGGAAGAAGCTGCACCGGAGCAGCACTCACAGCGTTACACCGAGCAGAAGGACGACTTGACCGACAGAAACCAGCAGGCAGCAGCCAACCAGGACACACGTGAGTCGGCACAGCGTCAGAACACTCCTTACATTAAGGACAAACTGCCAGGACGCAACGATCCCTGCCCCTGTGGAAGCGGCAAGAAATTCAAGAACTGTCACGGACGCGGCCTTGTATAACAACAGGCGCGGACATATCTGTAAGACATAAAACAACGTGATAATGAAAGCGGAGCGACACTGTGTTGTTCCGCTTTTTTGTTCCCATAACCGTCATTCGTATTTTCCCATGTCATGTATACCTAAATCCATAACTCTATCGCCAACACGTCCGAAACCAAAACATCACCATTCCCACACACTATTTCCTTCAATCAACCACATAAAACCAACACCATGATCATACTCCACACTACAGTGTGACATACGTCTCACACATCACCCATCGCCTCACTGTATATTTATGCAGAACTCCAATCGTCTCTGCATATTTATTCATCGTCAACCTCGCGAGAATTGAATATTTGCGACCAAGAGTCCGTCCGGACGCAAATACGCGATTCTCAGAGAGGTTAGCATAACACATTATAAATCAAGCTATTACGCACACAAATCTTCAAAAGTTACATTTCAGCTGTGCGAAAAAGCCTCTTTCACACCACGATAAAGCCCATATTAGGGCACGAAAAAGGCCTTATCAGCCTATGAAATGGTACATATCGCATACCATTCAAGACTCTTTCGTACTGCCATCAACCAATGCCAGTGGTGCGTTACACACCCAAATGGCCTGTTCAGAGTAACAGCCGTCATCGCACCAAGCCTTATCTCCGACAAAAAGACCGCCAACGGCAGGCCTGCGCTCTCCTATTTTGAGAATTTTTTCTGTCAAAATTTTTTACTTCAGAATCTGCATAAATATTCATTTTCACATCAACTATGGCCATATCATCAGCCCATCACACGGCGACACGACATACCACATTTCGCAAAAAACATGCAAACAGAACGTATGTAAGACCAAAATATATTATCTTTGCACATAAGGCATGCGGTCCAACATACACACAATAAAGCTACGGGACATATCAATCATACAACCCGTATCACGGCCGCAGAATCACAAAAAACATACTGCATAGAAAATGGAAATAAACATCAGCAACCTGAAAAAGACATACGGCAATAAGACAGCTGTCGACATATCCGAGTTCAAAGCCTCGCGTGGCGAGATAATAGGCCTGCTGGGCAACAACGGTGCAGGCAAGACAACGCTCTTCAGGCTCATGCTCGACCTGACAGATGCAAATGAAGGCAGCGTCAACATGACGTTCAACACGTCCACAGACGACCGGCCCGACGCCACACTGCAGGTGAATCCGGCCAAAAGCGAAGAGTGGAAAAAGTACACAGGAGCATACATGGACGAGAGCTTTCTCATCGACTTCCTCACGCCGGAGGAATATTTCGACTTCATAGGCCGCGTATGCGACATGACCAAGGAGCAGATACATGAGCGCATGGCCTGCTTCGAGCAGTTCATGGACAACGAGATTCTGGGACAGAAGAAGTACATACGCGAGTTCTCGGCCGGCAACAAACAGAAGATAGGAATAATCGCAGCTATGTTCAACCGTCCGCAACTGCTTGTGCTCGACGAGCCGTTCAACTTTCTCGACCCAAGCAGTCAGATGATGCTGAAAAAGATAATCTACGACTACAGTCATGAAAGCGGTGCCACAATATTCATATCAAGCCACAACCTGCAACACACTGTCGATCTGTCCACACGCGTGGCGTTGCTGGAGCATGGAGTGATAATAAAGGATCTGCCCAACCATGAAGGAAGTGCCGAAAAGGAACTTGAGGATTATTTCCGCATATAAGCGGCCGAACGGTGAAGGCGCACCGCATACACGCCCAACCAGTAAACACAGGCTATGACGACATATATCAGCACCACACGGGGCACATCCAGACGTATGCCGTCTATCGAAGCACCGGGCAACGAGGCAATGAACCCAAGCCCGCCATTGAGCCACGACACCGACGTGAGAAGCACCTCACCCACCCAACTCTGCAACGCAGGCAACGGAGTGAGCACAAACAGAACGAAAGTGCAGTAAATGATGAATGTCGTCAGCGGAACGGCCAGCATGTTGGTAAGAAGGAAATAGCACGAAAAACGACCGAAATAATAAGCTATAAGAGGCGCCACACCCAATTGTGCTGCCGCAGACACCGACGTCATAGCCCACAACCAGCGGAACGGGCGAAAACGCCATACACCTCTGCCGGAAAGACAACGGTAGACGGGATTGTAGAAAACAAATATAGCAAGCACCGCCATGAAAGACATCTGAAAACCGACATCCCAGAGATAAAGCGGATTTTCGGCCAGCATGACTATGGCTGCAAACGAAAGAGTATTGAGCGACATGCGGTCGCGGTTGAGCAGAGATACAACCGAACACAGGCTGAACATAGTGGCTGCACGCACCACACTGGGCTGCATCCCCACCATGAAGACATAAGCCCACATAGACACCACAATGACGGCCTGCCCCGCTGCATAAGTACGCCGGTGGGAGAAAAGCAGTGAAAGTATGACGTATATTATGCCGAGATGCAGTCCGGAGAGGGCAAGCACGTGCGATGCTCCTGTAACAGAATAGATTTCTTTCAATTCCTTTGTAAGTCCCGACTTGTCGCCGAGCGTCATTGCAGCCACAACGGCCTGCTCGTCGGCAGGGACACGTCTGCCTGCATAGATGTGTGCAAGGAGCGACTCGCGCAGACGCATGGCCCGTATTGCCATTCTGTCTGTGCGTGACAGACGTTCAAGACTCACCTGCCTGCTCTGCCACGAATACGGCAGAACAAACGCCGTAGCCACAAAATCGTGCACCGACAGCCAACGGCAGTAATCGAAATTTGACCCTGCATAATAATTCTCAGGCTCGCGCAGTTCCGACACAACGCACAATCCGTCGCCCACAGCGAGCCTTTCGGCACTATCGTCAGAATAATCGCGCAATATGCTTGCCTTTACCTTGTGTCCGGCCAACGGACCGTCGGCCATCAGAAGGTCGCATCTCACCACCTTGCCACGCACCACCGGTCTGGACGCTACTACAGCCTCATATTCCACAACTCCCTCAGGCAACGTCACGTTAACATCGCGCAATTGTGCACATACGCTCCATGCACCCGCCAACACAATAATTAACATGATGACGGTGCTCTGCAATATGGGCCTGCGCCAGAGCAGAAACGACAGCGCAAGCAACGCCACGGCCGAAAGCATCCATACTAGTTGATCCACCACTCCATAAAGCGCATCACCTATGATGATACCCACAATGAGCATCAGCGCCACGCGCAGCAGCGGAAACAGCTGTATCCTACCGTTGGGCTTCATTCATAATCGTCGATTACATTGTTGATGAAGTCCATCATAGGCTTACCAACCTTGAGTATCTTCACCATCTCGTCGAGCCAGCGGTCGCCTTCGAAGAAAGTGTCCGGCACGGCTTTCCAACAGCAGAAATCTTTCATACGCAGATATTCTATATGCTCGTAGTCGCGCGGGAAACCGGAAGGACAGGTCTTCAGATGTTCCAGACCAAAACCTTTCGGCGAATCCCAGTTGCCGCAGCCCGGCCGTCCGAAGAACTTCAAGAAGGTGTCGTTCTCTACACACTTCAGCCATTCGTCTATGTTGCCCATAATCTCGTTGCGGCACGAAGTAAGGATATTGGTAGGCAGCCAGTAGTTACCGCACGACACAAGGCAGTGGCCCGGTTCTATATGAATGTAATATCCACCGTGCAACGCTTTCTTGCCATGAGCTGCGATATATGCTCCGAGGTGGCGCTTGTATGGCGACTTGTCGGCCGAAAAGCGTGTATCGCGATAAAAACGGTAGGTGGAGTCCTTCACTGTTATGTGTGCCACCGTAGGGTCGAAAGCAGCTATGCGTGCTATGGCCTTAGCCACTCCTTCCTCAAAATCGGCTCTTACGGCCGTGTATTCATCCTTGTGCTCGGCAAACCACTGACGGTTGTTATTGACCGAAAGGTCCTTTAAAAACTGTAATATTCTCTTTATATCCATTATTGTCTGTTTGCTGTTTGTCTTATTGTTATTCTAAAATCGCAGGACATACTCCGGCATACGGTACCGGTTCACAGTCGTGAGCCTTCAATGCGCTTGGGACACACATCGGACAGTCCGCACTTGGCACAATGTGGTGATCGGCTCGTGCACACATAGCGTCCGTGCAACAGCAGCCAGTGATGGGCACGTGCCGCTTCGTCGGCAGGAACATTCTTCATAAGTTCCTGCTCCACCTTATATGGCGTATTAGCCGTACGGGGCACAAGTCCGAGTCTGTGGCTCACACGATAGACGTGAGTGTCGACAGCCATTGCCGAGCGTCCGAACGCCACAGCCTGCATAACATTGGCTGTCTTGCGGCCCACACCGGGCAGACGCAACAGCTGGTCGAACTCCTCTGGCACCTCACCGCCGTGATCGCTCATGAGCATACGGGCCATCTCAACAAGGTGTCTGGCTTTGGCGTTGGGATAAGACACACTCTTGACATATTCGTAAATCTCGTCCGGCTCGGCCTCTGCCATGCTGGCTGCATCGGGATAGCGGGCAAACAAAGCCGGCGTTATCTGATTCACGCGTTTGTCAGTACACTGCGCACTGAGTATCACAGCCACGAGCAACTGGAACACGCTGCCAAACTCAAGTTCGGTTGTCACCTCCGGAGTCCTTTCCCGGAAATAGTTCAACACATACTGGTATCTTTCTTTTTTCGTCATATTTTCAATGCATAAAACAGTTTTCCACTCTGTCGTTATCATAAAAAACAACAACAGTTAACCGTATGCAAAGATATTGAAAATAGGGTTCAAATCGACATGGAAAACTCATTTATTGTATGTGGGCATCGTTTTTTAGGATTTGTGTATCTGTATAAATAATGTGCTGTTCATGACTTGGAAAGATTGTAATCCGGCAGAAAGAACAAAAATTCCAGATACCCGCCAAAAAGCAACTAACAATAAAGAGGATGTAAAGGAAAGCGGGATAATAACATCTCCACCCCTTTGCATCCTCTTTTTTAATGTTTCCGACAAAGTGTTTCTGTCTTGTGAGAATGAAAGCTATGATATGGATTTACGGTCTTTCAATCCAATCTGGACACAACAGGAAGGGCACTCTTGTTTGAAGCCCATTTTTTGTTTGGACGTTTGCCCATCACAAACTTCAAATTACCTCCGCTTACAATGTCGTTGTAAGTGATGTAAGTTTTCGGATAAAGCTTCCCGTTCAGATAAACTTTCTGTATATAGATATTTTCCTTGCTGTTGTTCTCTGCCTCTACTGTAAAGGTTTTGCCACCACGTACTTTTGCCGTGACTTTGTCAAATCGCGGACTGCCGAATACCAGGACACCATCTGAAGGATTCACCTGATAGAATCCCATAGCCGACAACAGATACCATGCAGACATTTGACCGCAATCCTCGTTACCAATTATGCCATCCGGCTTATCTGTATAGAATTCGTCCATTATGTAACGAACCTTTTCGGCTGTCTTCCATTGAGCTCCGGCATATACATAGAGATATGCCACATGATGGCTCGGTTCATTGCCATGTGCATATTGTCCTATAAGTCCGGTAATGTCGCTTGATGCTCCTTCACCCATACTGTCGTTATTTGTAAAGAATTGGTCCAGTTTTTCTACAAACGGCTTGTTACCTCCGAACAGTCCGATAAGTCCATAAGGATCCTGGGGAACAAAGAATGTGTATTGCCATCCGTTACCTTCACAGAAGTCTCCCACTCCATGTATGGAACGTGCGGGATCGTAAGGCGTACGCCATGATCCGTCCTCAAGTTTCGGGCGTATGAACTTTATGGATGAGTCGAAATAGTTCTTGTAGTACATCGCACGCTTGGCGAAAGTTTCATAGTCGGCATTTTTTCCCATCTTCTTTGCCATTGCTGCAATGCCCCAGTCGTCTACTGCATATTCCATGGCGATGGATGTTGCCTCATGTATCTTGTCTGCTGGGATATATCCACGATCCATCACATATGGCACACCGTTCTGACGTTCATATGTAGCCGTAGCAACCATAGCGCGGAATGCTTCCTCCGCATCAAATCCTGAGAATCCTTTCAGATAAGCATCAGCTATTACCGGAACAGAGCTGTAACCCGGCATCTGGTTTGTCTCACCACTCATAAGCGGCCAGATCGGCAGTTTGTCCTGCTGACGATAGATGGAAAGCATGGAATTGACAATATCATCCACCCTTTCAGCCTGCGTGATAGTCATCAACGGATGCAGCGCACGATAGGTATCCCACAACGAAAGTGTTGTGTAATTGGCTTTTTTCGGGTCTGTATAAATCATATCGTTCATGCCTCTGTACTCTCCGTTAACATCACAGAAGAGCGTCGGAGCTATCATCGTGTGATAATGAGCTGTATAGAACACACGTTTGGCTGCCTCGTCGTCAGATTCCACTTCCAATTTAGCCAGCTGCTCATTCCAGCGGTCGCTGCTTGCTTTCACCACCTTATCGAAATCCCAATGGGGAAGCTCAGTCTGAAGATTCATCACCGCGTTTTCGCAGCTTACAGACGAGAGCGCCACCTTTATCTTCACTTCTTTCACATCACCGAACGTCAGCACGCTTTTCACCGATTCCACTTTCAACTGTTTCCACGGTTTTGGAGTATTGTCGTCATAAGCCGTGAACTTCTCTATCTTCTTGTCGCTCTTCAATACGAAATATACCTTTCGTGAAGGACTCCATCCTCTAACATACCGATAACCTTCCACTGTATAATCATCAACTTGGCGTATATAGCTGTCGTAAGCATTGCTTCCGTTGCCTTCACGCAGATCAATCAGTATCGATGCCGGTTTCCCCTGAGGATATGTGTAACGATGAAAACCAACACGGTCTGTGGCCGTCAGCTCGGCTTTGATGTTATATCTGTCGAGCAGTAGCGAATAATATTCAGGGCGGGCCACCTCATTGGCATGCGAATATTTGGTGGCATAACCATCACTTATATTATCCTGATTGCCTCGTGGAGTACGAATTTCGTTCAATGGCATTATCAGAATATCGCCAAGGTCGGTACATCCGGTACCACTAAGGTGTGTATGGGAGAAACCTATGAGGATGCTGTCCGAGTGATGATAAGCCGAACACCAGTCCCAACCTTTATGGATGTTGCTTGGACCAAGCTGTACCATTCCGAAGGGCACACTTGTACCGACAAACACATGTCCGTGATATCCAGATCCTATGAAAGGATCGACATATCTCAACAGACCTTCACTTTTTGAATAGTCTTTTTGTGCCAGACCGTTTGTTGCTATAGTAAGCATACAAAGGGAGGCCAATAGTAATTGGATTTTTTTCATTTAAGTTTTATTTTTAGTTATCAGATTCTGCTTACAGATATAATCAGATGACAGCTGATCAAGGTAATAAAAAACTCCGCCGACATTTCCGATGGATTCATATCCGGCAATGTCGGCGGAGTTGGATGGCACATATCCGTCACAAATGTGGCAGACGTACCGCCCAACGTGCATCATGCCGTCGGGCATATATCACATGAAAGTATATCTCACTGCCGGCAGACTCATTGCACACGCTTCTCCCGTAGGGGCTTTCATGATCTCAAGACTCTTATTTCTTCTTCTCGTCTGCGTCCTTTTCCTTTGCAACAGAAGACTTGTATGCCTTGTTAAGCCCGGCAATAACTTCGTTTGTTATGTCGTGGGCCTTGTCGGCATAAAGGATGTTGTCACCAGCCTTGCTAAGAATGAGGCTGTATTTCTTATCCTTGTTATATACAGCGAGGAAATGCTGTATGCTGTCGCGCAGGGCATTGTTATACTTTTCGGTCTCAGTCTGGAACTCTGTGCTCAGACGCTGGTTGAGGGCCTGCAGGTCAGTGTTCTGCTTCTGCAACTGTGCTCCGATTCTTTCAGCCTGATCGCGTGTATAAGCGTTCTGCTGCAATTTCTGCTGGAAGTTGGCGGCAGCAGTCTCAAGCTGTTGCTGTTTCTGTCCGAGAGTATTCTGGATGTTCTGTCCCTTCTTCTGCAGAATCAGAGAATATTCCTTGCAGAATTTGTACTGTGTCATGATGCTGTCAACCTCGACAAATGCAATCTTTGTTTCTGTCGGAGCGACTTTACCGCCTTCTGACTTGTCGTCCACCTGTGATTGTGATTTGTCACATGAGGTGGCTGCAAAAACAGCAACGGCAGCGACAGCAAGCGTACCGAAAAAGTTTTTCTTATTCATTTTGTTTGTTATTGTTTTTAATTATTATTTCCGTTCTGAGATATTGTCAATAGGCCTTGCCATTTGCTCGTGCTTCACGGTCCTGATCCATAACACAGTGTATGCCATTCTTACGCAAAGCCGGGTTCTCATGTATGTGCTGTGAAGAGAATTTGCCGTTCTTCTTCAATATTATTCTTACGCACAATAATGCCACGGCAATAGCAATAATTAACATGCAGAGAAGCAGAGTTTCTACCATTTTTATTTAATTTTGTGCCTACAAAGATAATGCAAAACATGGATTGAACAAAATAATTTATTTATTTTTAGTCCTTGTTCCGCTTATCTTGCATCTTTCGCCGCAAAAGTGCCTCACAAAAAGCGAAACGCCCTTATACAAAGGCTCCGCAGAGAGCACAGACGGCATGAGTAATGAACATACAATATAAACAATACAATTATGGAAATGAAAGAATTGAAACCTGCTCTTGTATTTGAGCATTTTGCTAAAATCAACAGTATACCACGCCCGTCAAAGCACGAGGAAAAGATGATAGAATATCTTAAGGAATTCGGTGAACAGCGTAATCTGGACACGAAAGTGGACGAAACTGGAAACGTAATAATACGCAAACCGGCCACAAAAGGCTACGAGGACCGTCCTACAGTGATACTGCAAAGCCACATGGACATGGTGTGCGACAAACTGGTGGACGTGGATTTCGATTTCCATAAGGATGCTATACAGACATACATCGACGGCGAATGGCTCAGAGCAAAAGGCACAACACTTGGTGCTGACGATGGCATCGGCTGCGCAATAGAGCTGGCGCTGCTTGACAGCAACGAAATAGAGCACGGACCGATAGAGTGTGTGTTCACACGCGACGAGGAGACAGGACTGACCGGAGCAATGGGAATGAAAGGTGATTTCATGACAGGAAACATGCTCATAAACCTCGACTCGGAAGACGAAGGACAGATTTTCGTATCATGTGCGGGAGGAAGAACAACACGGGCTACATTCAGCTTTGAAAGAGAGAATGCTCCTGAAGGACATTTCTTTATCAAGGCATCAATAAAAGGACTGCTCGGAGGACACTCCGGCGACGATATCGAGAAGAAACGCGCAAACGCAATAAAGATTCTCACACGCTTCCTTTACAAGGAACAGGAGAAGACTGACCTGAGACTGGCACAGTTCAACTCAGGCAAGATGCACAATGCCATACCTCGTGACGGAAGCATAATCTTTGCCGTACCTAACGACATGAAGGAGACCGTACGTGCCGACTGGAACATCTTCACAAACGAGGTTGAGGAGGAATTCCATGTAAGCGACACAAGCATGGTGTTCATGATGGAAAGCACAGACAGCTGCACTGTAATGCCAAAAGAGACAAGCACAAGAATCATACAGGCTTTGCAAGGTCTCGACAACGGCATTTTCGCAATGTGCCAGGACGAGGCATTGGCATGGATGGTTGAGACATCAAGCAACGTGGCAAGCGTCATGACATCTGAAAACAACGTGGAAATTGTGGCTTCACAGCGTTCTAACGTAATGAGCAACCTCGACAACCAGTGCAACACTATTAAAGCTGTATTCCAGCTAGCAGGTGCTGAGGTTGTACAGGGCGACGGTTATCCAGCATGGAAGATGAACGCTGACAGTAAACTCACAAAGACCGCTGTGGAATCATACAAGAAACTGTTCGGCAAAGAACCTATTGTAAAAGGCATTCACGCCGGACTTGAATGCGGATTGTTCTCAGAGCGTTATCCTAACCTCGACATGATTTCGTTCGGACCTACACTCCGCGGCGTACACACACCAGACGAATGCCTTCTCATACCGACTGTGGAAATGGTATGGGATCATCTGCTCGACATTCTCAAAAACGTGAAATAAAACATGAAACTGATAAAAATACTTCCTTTATTCTGCTCCGCAATCCTTCTATCGGGTTGCGGTAGCGGAAATAAAGAAGAGAAGCTTGTAAGTGATTTTCTTAATGAGAACCTGAAGGAAAACAACATATCACAGGTAATGTTTTCCAAACTGGACTCTACATCGCACATCAGCGACAGCGTCATTGGCGTAATGCGCAATGACATAGAGAAATCAAGACTGTTCAAGAACGGTATAAAATACGGCAACAGAGCCAAAGGAAAGAAGCTGTATTTCATAAGCGTGAACTATACGGCATCCAATGGCAAGAAGATGAAGCATACTTTCTATCTGGACAAAAACACAGATAACATCGTATGCATAAAGACTGATGCCGTGAATACCGAAAATACGAACAATCGCGGATAAAGACGGATCAGCATAAATTCGGTGGGAATTGGTTTCGACAAGAAGCCTGCAATTTCGATTCCGAACAGGCGTTGTGGCTTTCTGCAGAAAGCAAATCATCAAGGCTTTCCCACACTCTCTACACCAGCAGTTTTCCGTCAGAGTTTTCTGTTCTACCCCCAAAAATAAGCGAGTATTTGCGAGCAGACTCTCCTTCGGACGCAAATACGCGAGAAATAAGGACTTTACGCAAGACGCTGCATATCAGCAATTTACGCACAAGGACGATTTTTCCATCATACGAAAAGCACCGTTTCAGCACGTGATACAGCCCATTTCTGAGCCTCAAACACACAATATCGCACCCTAAAACGTACGTAAATAGAGGCTGAAATGGGCTTTATCATAATGTCAAACGCACCACTCCCCACTCCACTACAGGATACATAAAAAGTCTGTACGGCCCGAACCGGCCTTTTTACGGCCATATTTAACATTCCTTCACATCTCTTTTGCGATTTTCTTTTGTCAAAAAAAAGTCAA
>USDT01000016.1 GCA_900553465.1 uncultured Prevotella sp. | reverse complement strand
AAGTAAGCCGGCGTACCTTGCAGGAATACCGGACCCTCGGTGTGATACCTTACTATCTTGTGCAGGGAAAAGCCCTTTACAAAGAGTCAGACATACAAAAAGTTCTTGATGACGCTTATAAAAGATGCAGGGAAGAACAGCGATGGGTATGAAGCAAAAGTAAAAGAAACGGCCTCTTTACAAGGTCGTTTCTTTGTTGTCGGACAATTGGTATCCGAATCTCCTTCTTCGTTTCTTGACAATAACATCTTCTTCATACAGACCAGGAATCCGATCCATTCCGGCTGCTTTCAGCCGTTTCATGTCCTCGTCCACTTTCCTGTCAGTCACTTTGGCGTAAAGCTGCGTGGTCTCAATACGCATGTGCCCCATCATTTTGCCGACTGTCTCGATTGGAACACCCAATGAAAGGGTTATATGGGTTCCGAAATTGTGTCGTGCCTTATGAAATGTAAGTTCAAATCCGTAAACTTCACCCAACTGGTGGGCGAGCATAATGAAATACGTACGACTATACAAATTGAAGACCTTATCATCCTTTCTCTGTTCCCGATATTTTTCTATTATCTTCAACGGAATATCCAGCAATCGGACAGAAGACAGTGTTCCTGTTTTCTGGCGATGGATATGGATCCACCATGAACCGTCTTCAGATTGGGTAATATCATTTACCCTCAATTTTTTCAAATCCGTATAGGCAAGTCCGGTAAAAGTGGAGAAGATGAACATATCCCTTACAAACTGAAGCTGTGGCTTCTCGACAGGTGTTGTAAGCAGCGTCTTCAGATCTTCCAGCTTCAGATGACGACTTTTCCGTTTGGGCAGTTCAGGATGAAGGCGACAATACGGATCACGGCGGATTGTTCCCTGGCTGACAGCCCGCATGGTCATCTTCTTCAGCCTGTAAAGATGTTCATGCACGCTCTTCGGGCTTAAATTCCTGTCCGTCCTGAGAAAAAGTTCAAAGTCATCGTAGAACACACGGTCAAGACTACGTAGCAGTACATCCTCTACGCCGCGTTTTTCCTGCACGAAAGCCGAAAGGTGCTTATATGAACGTAAGTAGGAATCATAACTCTCCTTTATACGATCCACACCGATACGTTTCTTAAACTCCTCGTTATGCTCTCTGAAAAGAGCCAGCAGAGTTAGCGGTTTCTGACCGACTCCCATCACGGCATTCTTTACCTGCTCTGCCGTAATAAATCCCAGACTGTTCTTAATCCGCCTGTAATGCTCCTTGATTTCTTTGGTCAGATCATCAATAGCCCGGTTGACGGTAATGGCATTCTCACTGCGGCCGTCAGCCCGTCCTTTTTCAGGATTCCAGATGGCCGGATTGACGGATACTTTCGTTCCTATCTGTTCCCATTTGGCATCTATGCTTATCTTGCACAGCAACTGGCACGTTCCATCCTTACGGACTTTGGTGCGGTTTATATAAAACAGTATCGCAAATGTACTGCGACGTTTGATTTCCATATTGTCAGTATTTCTTTTCATATTTTTGCCATTATCAAATAACTACAGAAAACCGCTCAGCAATTATTTTATCCAATGCTTTCGTATCTGTATCTATCTTATTGTCTGTCACCTTTGCGTAATGCTGTGTGGTCTCAATACGACTGTGCCCCAACATCTTGCTGACCGTTTCAAGCGGTACGCCATGGGAAAGTGTAATTTCTGTCGCATAGGTATGACGGGCTGCATGGAAGACCAGCTTACGTCCTATACCGCAAATTTCGGCGATACGTTTCAAATAACGATTCAATGAACTGTTGGAATACATGGGGAGAAGCTTTCCTTCAGGAGCCATATCGCGGTATTTTTCAATAATATGGAACGGCAGTTCCATAAGCGGTATTTCAAAATCCACACCGGTTTTCTTGCGAGAACTCCTGATCCACCAGGTACCATCTTCCGCGAGAGAAAGATTTTCATTTGTCAGCAGACACATGTCGCTATAGGGAATACCCGTATAACAGGAAAACAGGAACATATCTCTCACATGATAAAGAATCTGATCATGGAGAGGTGTTGTCATAATCCTATTCAATTCTTCGGAGGTGAGATATTTCTGTTCCGGTTTCGGATGTACCGGTTCATATCCGACAAACGGGAATACTGTTATTATACCGTCAGCAATAGCTTCTCCGACAATTGTTTTCAGTTGGACGGTAAGATTGACTATTGTGCCTGAAGCCAGACAACATTCCGTACGTAGGTACAAGTCATATTTTTCAATGAAGGAACGGTCCAATGCGGCAAAAGGGATATCTGACAGCTTATATTGCATCTGTAAAAAACGTACCAGATGATTGTAGGAATTACGGTAAGCCCTCAATGTCTTTTCCGTACGATTGATCCCAACACGTTTCTCGAAATTTCTAATGAAAAGTCTGAAATAGCTTAATAGGGTTTCCTGTTCCGAAGCCATCCCCAAAAGTTGATGCTTTACATCCTCTGCTGTTACATCCTCACGGATTGCAGATTGTTCCGCATAGATGCCGAGCGCGGCAGCACGTATTTCATCCAGTCTGTTGTTTATGTCTCTTGCCGCAACACTTTTTCCACACGCCCGTCCGGATGACCACAATGACTGTGGCACACGAAACTTGACACTGAATGCTGTTTCAGAGTGCTTGCCGACAATAAGCCGTGCCATCACGGGACAGTTTCCCCTGGCATCCGCCTCGCTCTTTTTAAGGTAGAACGAAACCTTTACATCTGTCTGATTCATAATCTGTTCCATTGTTTGCAAAATTAACAGAGACAGAGTTAATCATCGGCATGTAAAATATCGTCAGACATTGACAAAGCTATCACCATTGACTTGCGGAACCTATATTTTTCATATCTCAAAAAAAATAAGTACCTTCGCTAAGCCAAAATGATGAAACTGCGTTCTTTACGGTCGGAGCAGAAAGGATTTTCAAACAACTCCATACAACTGGAATGGGCAACGGATAGGTAGCAATTTTTTCGCTTAACTATTCAAAAAACGGCTTCAAAGCACACATTTACAAATGCGGAATAATGCTGCGTATCTCCCTGAAAGCCCAATAGTTTACATTATTCTTCCTAAATCCATCCGAAATCGGGCGAGTTTTGTTATCTTTGTATAAGATAGGATGCGGTTCGGCAATATCAAAAGCCAAGAAACAGTGTCTTTTTCTTTTGCTATTGCACTCACCTTTCACTATCTTTGTCAGTAATTAAATTTCGGTTGATTTCACAACACAGTGTTTTTATTAATAAATAAGGAGGAACGATATCTGTTGTGAGAAGTTCGGCCGTACAATGGAAACAACATAACAAAACTTCATATATGGAACAGAAAAACGATTTTGAGGTAAGGATACGCGAGAACTTGCGCCGCTATCTGCTGGAGCAGGGACTTATAGACGAACGCATGCCCGAATGTCCCGACGTGGAAGACAAGTGGCGTGAGGTGGGCGAAGCCTATCTGCCGGACGGCGTGAGAGAGTATGGTGCTTGGCCCACTGTGTCGTTCGGATGGATGATGTTTGTGGGAATGGCGCTCGCACGGCTGTGGGACACCGACTGGGAGAACTGCGGCTGTCGCACAGACCTGTACGCATTGCTGCGCGACGCACGCGGCTACGACAGCATGGACGACCACATTATGGAAGACGTGCTTGCTCTTGACGAGGACAGTCGCAAGAAGACGAGCGCGCTCGTTGCCGAGTGTGCCGGCCGCACCGACAGCATGCTGCGCCACGAGAACATAGAGCCGGGCACACCGGAGGCTTTCCGTGCCTATGTGGCTTGCCTGCACCAGCTCTATCTCATGGGCATGGCCGTGGAGCTGAAGGCACTGGGCTACCGCATGACAAAGGCGTGAGCGGCGGGCGGCGAATGTTGTTATGGCGATGCGACAGGCCGCTGTTTATGTATGCTTAGGGCCGGGAGAGAAGACCGGCGCGTGCGTTTTTCGTTGATAATGGTAGAAAATCATGTAATATGCGTATGTCTGTCGGCCGCACGATTTCGTAATTTTGCAGCGTCGGACAAGGAATACGCAATAACAACATAAAGGAGGACAGAATGTGAAAGGTTTTCTTTTTTTCATGGTATGCCTGCTTACGGCGTCCATGCCTCTGTCGTCGTGCAAGGGAAGCAACCGCGGCGGCGACGACAAGTCGAAGGTGCTCGTGGCCTATTTCTCGGTGACGGGCAACACCAAAGCCGTGGCCGAACACATAGCCTACGTAACCGGTGGCGACGTGTGGCGCATAGAGCCGGTGCTGCCTTACAGCTCGAGAGACCTTGACTACCGTACTGCCGAATCGCGCAGCAGCCGCGAGCAGCACGACGCCACGGCGCGTCCGCAGATGTTCCGCGACACTCCGAAGCTCGACCGTTACGAAATAGTGTTCGTGGGCTATCCAATATGGTGGGGCATAGCGCCGCGTATCATAGAGTCGTTTCTCGAAGGCGGCGACTTCAAGGGCAAGACCGTGATACCGTTCTGCACGTCGGCGTCAAGTCCGTTGGGCAAGAGCGGCGAGCTGCTCCACAAGTGTGCGCCCGACGCCGACTGGAGACCCGGACGGAGGTTTGCCGAGGGAACAGGTCGCGACGAAGTGAAACAGTGGGTGGACGAGGTGCTCGGCATCGAATGACGGCCACTTGCCCTACAGGAACAACAGACAGCATGACATAATAAAAACATATATAAACCATAAGGACAAAGCAATGAAGAATATTCTGATAATAAAGACCAGCCCCCGCAAGGGCGGCAATTCGGACATGCTTGCCGATGAGTTTGCGGCAGGTGCCATCGAGGCCGGCAACACGGTGGAGACGGTGAGCCTCGCCGGACTCAACATTTCCTTCTGCCGCGGATGCTTCGCGTGTCACAAAACTCTGCGCTGTGTTATCAACGACGACGCGCCGGCGATAGTGGAGAAGATGTGCCGTGCCGACGTGATAGTGTGGGCAACGCCCGTTTATTACTATTCGTGCAGCGGACAGATGAAGACGATGATAGACCGCGCCAACCCGCTCTACACGGCCGACTATCGCTTCACAGACGTCTATCTGCTTGCCTCCGCCGCCGAGGACGAGCCGGAGACGGTGGACGGCACCGTGACTGCCGTGAAGGGATGGACCGACTGTTTTGAGCGCGCCACGCTGCGGGGAGTGGTCTTCGCAGGCGGAGTGACAGACAAGGGCGACATAGCCGGCCACAAGGCGCTGGCCGAAGCACGCGAGATGGGGCGCAAGGCGTGAGCCGCGTATGCCGATGAAGACAAACCATGAAAATATGGACAGAAAAGACATGACACTCGAACAATTCCAGCAATACATAGCCGACGGACGGCCACTGCGCGGCGAGGAGATGATAAACTTCATGCGCGACAGCAGCGACGAGGTGCGCCGTCTGCTCATGGAGCTTAATTGTCATTATCACACCGACGCGGAGATACGCGCCCTCTTCGCGCAGATAACGGGTGGCGAGGTGGACGACAGCTTCCGCATGTTTCCGCCGTTCTACACCGATTTCGGGCGAAACATACACGTGGGGCGCAATGTTTTCATAAACTCGTGCTGCCAGTTTCAGGACCAGGGCGGCATATTCATAGGCGACGGATGCCTGATAGGCCACAGTGTGGTGATGGCTACGCTCAACCACGGCATGGATCCTGCCGACCGCCAGAACCTCTATCATGCACCGATAGTCATAGGCCGTGGCGTGTGGATAGGCGCCCATGCCACCATACTCAGCGGTGTGCACATAGGCGACGACGCCGTTGTGGCTGCCGGAGCGGTGGTGACGAAGGACGTGCCAGCCCGTATGATTGTGGGCGGAGTGCCCGCCAAGGTGATAAAGAGCATCGACGAGGCCGGGTCGAAGGACAGCTGAGGAAGGTGTCCGGAGGTATTTCTGCCGGCAGTAAGGTCGAAGGACTAAATGCACTTCATCGTCCCAAAACTGCATATTTATACATTCTGGCAGTAAAAAGTTTTGACAAAAAATTTTTTCAAAATAGAAAAATGGTGACGCCCTCGGATGGTGTCGCGCGACGTGAAAGCGGCTCTTTCGGAGCCGTTTTCTTTTTGTGCCACTCCGGAGAAAATCAGGTCCCGTTGCGGAACGGCCCGTTTTGTGGTCTGAAACACACTGTTTCATGCCCTGATATGGTGCATATAACGGTGCGAAACAGCCCATATCGCATGCTGAAACGGGCCGTTCGGCAGCACGTCGGAGAGCATGTCGCGACGCCGTGGAGTGTAAACCTCTGACTGTCAGACTGATGAGCAAAGTGCTCAAAACTCGCGAATTTGCGGCCGAGGGAGCAGTTGCTCGCAAATTCGCGAGTTTTGAGAGGGTGTGGGGGTATATTTATGCAGTTTGCAGAATGGAATTATGCATAAATATACATATTCGTTTATTATATGAAAAACCGTTCAATATTGATGATAATATGGATATATATTATGTCTATCCTGGACAGGGTTTATGGTCTGAAGCATGGAATTTATATTGTAAAAATGGAACAGCACAGCGGGAAGAGCAAGGTAAGACAATAGTGGAGTGACGAGTAAGTTTGGCGTAAACGTGGGTGAGTGAGTGGGACGGGGCATATGGCATTGCATGTTTTGCCGGTTATGGTGAATGCAGCGGTGATGGGTTTGAATGTGATATTACAAATCCAAAACCGTCACCGCTGTGTTCATACCCTCTGTTCAAAGGGACGGGACTTCGCTGTAATAAGTATTTTCGATGTATGTGTGGCTTTTACATTGTGTGTGGTGCGCCGTTGTGCAAGTTGTCCGCACACTGAGTATGTCACTGGAATATCTCAGGATATGTTCTTATGAAATACACCGGAGTGCAGCTCCATGCGTGGCAGTAGCTGTTTATCAGGTGACATTTGTAGGGTGATATGAAATCGTTGTTTTTGTCGTATGCCTCCCAAAACGTGTCGGCACCCTTATTTATCATGTCGCCCCAGAAGGTCTGCAGTTCCTCTTTGGCCGTCTTGTTCAGGCCGTTGTCTATGAGTGCCTGTATGTAATAGTGGTATGCGTAAGGTGTTCCGGTGGTTACGGCGTCCGGCATATTCTTGATTGTGGTCAGCGCTTTGACTGCTTCCCTGGCTGAGGCTATCTTTCCCAGCGTAGCCCATACCTGCGACATATATGAGCGCTGGCCTGTTCTGGGATTGACAAAAAGGCGTGTCTTTTTGTCGTAATAAGCCTTGTGTGCCGCGCGTCGCATCCTGTCAATCAGGCTTGGTATGTATTCCACGTCGTTCTCATTTCCCGTCATCACTGCGAGCTCATAGGTCTTTTCCAGCGCGAAGAGTACGAGTCCGGTGATGGAAATTTCCTTGTCAAGCTCTTGTTTCCAGTCTATGAATATCCACCATTCGCGGTTGGCTCTGTCGAAGTCGATGAGGTTGTCTTTCTTTATGTACGGCAGTATGATCCGGGCTTGTCTGCGTGCCACTGGCCACAGGTCCTTGGCGGTTGCTGTGTCATTGGTGTTTTTCAGATAGTCGAGCAGCGCCACGTTGTAAAGATAGGAATAGTCGAGCAGAAACTGGTTCTTCTGTGCATGCGGATAGGGCTGTTCGAACATTGTTCCGTTGAGCACTCCGTTCTCGGCAGCTACTCCGGCAAGCAGATAGAGACATCTTTTCGTAAGGTTGTTCTGTCTGAACGAGCAGCTGTTGGCCAGTGCTTCAAGATAGAGATCGCCTATCCATAAGCGGCGGTCTCTTTTGGGTCCGTCCTCATAAACGGTCTGCATGCACTCGCTCAGGGTGCGCAGGCCCACGGAGTCTATTCTTCTTATTATGTCTGAAGAACTGTCGGCGAGCGGTGGCACGTGTGTGGCGGCCGATGTGGTAGCCTCGCAGTAGAGTTTGTCGAAAGCGAACTTGTAGTTTGGTGCGCCCACCACTTCTATCTTGGCGTAGCGGAAAGACACTCTGCGCGGTATTCTTGTTGTTTCGGAAATGACGGACACGGTGACTGTCTCATCCTGAAACCATGCCCGTGAGAGGGTGCCGGTGTATGGGTCGATGGGGCGTGTCACTTCTGCGAGAGTCTCGCCAAAGGTGAATTTAAGTCGGAGTGGCGCGTCGGGAGTCTTGTTTAGCGACTTCAGAGCGAATGACACATGGCCGGTGATGTGTGTTCCGAAATCGACAATCACTCCGTTGAGGTATGAGTCGAGTGGTGTGGAGTATATTCGGGCGATGTCTTTTCTTTCGTCCACAGTCAGATTCTGAAAAGCCTTTGCGTCCTCCTTCACGGTTATGATGCTTTTCGGGCTTACGGTGGTTTTGGTCAGTACGGGCTTGTTCTTTTCGGCTGTTTCGAGCCATTTCTGCCGGTAGTTTTTGTATATGTCGCTGTTCTGTTGTGCACAGACGGTTGTGGCGAATAATAGGAAAAGCAAGGTCAGGTTAGGTTTAATCTTCATAAAAGTATGGTTTTTTGTATGTTTGAACAGTTATTGTGTATATAGGCATGGGTGTGGGATGTCCTTTGCGTAAGGGTGTGTAGGCATAAAGGATGTGGACATCCTGTGGTGTGGCGTAGTGTTGGGTCGTTAGGTTTGGTTGGGGTGTTGGGCCGGCCCATGCCTTTATGCCGTTGTGGCGGTATTGGGTCGGCTGCTGTGGTGTCATTTCACTATGGACGACACCGGATTGCGCAGTCCCTTGTATCCGACGAGGAAAGCCTTGGCGGAACCGAATTTCAGGAACATGTCGAGGCGCACGGGTATGTGGTTGGCGTCGTCGCTGACGTAGAAGCGTACAATTTCCTTGTACTTGCCTTTCTCAAGCTCCATATATGAGAGCTGCAGGCAGCGGTATTTTATGCCGTTGTCGGCCTTTATGACGGTCTTGCCGCGATAAAGCAGGCGTGCGGGTGTGGTCTTTCTGCCGTCGGCTATCGGGAAGTTTATGATGTTGCCGGTCTTCCATCCCTCGGGATTGAAGGAGCGCGCTCTGAGGAATATGTTCATCATGTCATAGCTGCACTCGTCTGCCGACACGTCCTTCCAGGCGTGTGTGCCGTCGTGTTTCTGGCGGTGCATCTTCATCTTCTGCTGTCCGCCGGTATATGAGTAGAACACTTCGTCGACGGTGTAGCGTGAACCTTCGCGTGCTCCCTTGCGGTAGTAGAGCGGTTCCATGGCCAGACTGCTGTAGCAGAGCAGTGTGTCGCGCAGTACGAACATCTCGTCCACGGTGTTGTTGCCGCGTGTGGTGAGCGATGCTCTGTAGGCTTTACGGCCCTTGTAGTTGCTCTCTACGGTGGACATACTTGCGTTTCCTGCCTTCACCCATATGAATTTCCAGTTGTAGTAAAGGTTGTAGGAGAGGAACTCTCCCGACTTGAACGCAGTGTTCTTGTAGGTGCACTGTGCTGTCGCCGCTGTTGCGATGAGCAGCAACATCATTATTGCGAAGGAGTGTTTTCTGATGTTCATAGTTTTACGCTTATGATTGTTGTTACACAGTTTGTCTTATTCTTCGGCCCGTTTCAGCTTCTTCTTCATCTGCTGCTGCATCTCCGGCAGATATTCTATGCCGAGTTTGCGCGCACGCTCGATGTTGCGCTGTTTCACCTGTTTGGCCTGTTCGGCCTTCTGCTTGGTTATCTGCGTGGGTTTCTGGTGCGTCAGCACTGTGGCCCTCGGGGTCCATGTCTTGCTTATGTCCCACTTCTCGCGGCACTCGATGGCTTCAGGATAGTAGAACACTTCCTCTGCCTGGCGTCCCGATGCGTAGTCGCCGGTGTCCCAGATGCCGTTGTTGTTGGAGTCGATGAACATACGGACGTAGTAGCGTCCCGGCGTGATGTAGAAGAATTCGGCTGTAGACGAGCTTGTCTTCACCTCTTTCACGGGTTTGTCCGACGGGTTGAGCAACTGCACGACGAGCGGCTGTCCGTTCATGCCGTTGATGGAGAGGAGCAGTGTACTGAACTCGCTGAGGGCGCTAACCTTGAAGCCCTGTTTCAGTTTCTTAGTGGTCTTGCCGTATATGTCGGTGAAGGCTGCCGAGTCGAGTTCGAGACTGTATTCCACGTCCGGCCTCCATTCGCCCATGAGCACATACTTGCGCAGATATAGGTCGGGCGTTGCGTTGTATGTTGAGTCGTCGGTGCTGAGTGTGTCCTTGCGGTCGGCCAGCAGTTCGAACGGCGCGTTGTACCACAGCGAGTCGCGCTTCGAATAGAGATGTATCTTGCTTATGTCGATGGCTGCAATGGGAGTGTTGAACTCTATGCGTATGTTCTTGTCGGGTTGCAGCTTCTGCGGCACAGCCATGTTGTACTCCAGCGGTTCGGGCGGCATGATGGTGTCATAGGGTTCTTCACGCTTTTTCTTGCGTTCCTGACGCTTCTTCCATTCCTCGTAGGCCTTTTTCTTTTCCTTCTGTCGCTTCTCGTAAGTCTTTTTGGAGAGCAGCTGCAGTGTGTCGGTCTGCAGTTGCAGATGGCCCAATGTGTCTGTGGCCATGTATTTGAGCTGCACGTTCAGCGTGTCGCGGTTGACCAGTGTGGTGTCCTTGAGCCAGTAGGTCACTGTGTCGCGTTTCTCGGAATGTTCTATGATGAATGCGTTGTCGGAGTCGAAGTCGAGACCTTTTATCTGCGGCAGACTGTCGCTTCCGTAGCTGAAGAAGAACGTGAAGCGGTCGGCTTCCTGGCGTTCGCTCTTCACGAGATATCTGTCTGTGAGCGGTTCGGTGAACGCTTTGAGCACAATGTTGTCGGGAGTGAAGCGGGTGTAACCCACACGTGAGATGCTCTTTATGCGGAGCGAGTCGAGCCAGAGTGTGTCCTGACGTGTGTCGGCCATGGTGGATGGCACGATGGTGTCGGTTGTGAAGGCTATCTTCTCGCTTTTCTGGCTGAACTTGTAGTCACCGTCCATGTCCTCCAGAGCGTATATGCGATAGCTTCCGGGAGCCACGCCCTTGATGACGAACTGTCCGCGGCTGTCGGTACGTGCTATTCTTATCATGGGCGAGGAGATGAAGGCCGAGTCGCTCTTGTCGCTGTAGAGTCCCACGAGAATGCCTTTGATGGGTTCCAGATTCTGTGCTTCGAGCACATGGCCGGATATCTGCAGGGTGTCTATTCGGTCGCCCGTGGAGAATGTGTAGGCGTAATTGCCCAGCGGGTTGCCCTCGTTGTTGTCGGAGATGGCGTCGCTGAAGTCGATGGTATAGGTGGTGTTGGCGCGCAGCGAATCCTTCAGCTCGACCTCGATTTTCTTTCCCGCGCTCTTTATCTCGGGCATCTCGGCCTGCGGCGGCGACACCACCACCTTCTCTGTGGCGTTGTCTATCTTCACGAATTCGTCGAACAGGATGCTTATCTTGTGCGCCTTCACGTTTGTAGCTCCGTCGGCCGGCGATGCACCGATGACGCTCGGCGGAGTCTCGTCATACCATCCTCCGTCGGGCTGTCCCATTCTCGCACACGACATCACGGCCGTCATGATGATGATGCACAGCGGCAGCATGGCCTTGCGCATGAGGTTTGCCATGCGTCTACGGCGCATACAGTTGTGTGGGTATGTTGTTTTTTCAGCCTTGTTCATCCTTTGTTGTCTTTATGCAGATGGCGTGAGGTTGTTTGAATATTATTTGTTTTCAGCATCATTGCTGCCGTTCATTTCCAGCAGACTGTTTATGTTGTCGCGGTTATTCGACAGGCGCGGCACCTTGTTCTGGCCTCCGAGCTTGTTGCGTGACTTCATCCAGTCGTTGAAAAGTCCCGGACGCGCCTTTATAACCTCGAGGTGCTGCATGGTGATGTCGTGGTAGCGTTTGGCTTCATAGTCGCTGTTCACTTCCTGCAGACGCTTGTCGAGCAGTGAGGCGAAGCGTTCGAGGCTGTCGGGTTCCTTGGCGAACTCTATCACCCACTGGTGGCGGCACTTGGCCTTCTGGTCCATGAAGAGCGGTGCGGCGGTGTATTCGCTCACCTCAGCTCCCGTCATTTCGCAGGCGTAAGCCAGACCTTTTTCGGCGTTGTCCTGTATGAGTTCCTCTCCGAAAGCGTTGATGAAGTATTTTGTTCGTCCGGTGATGACAAACTTGTAAGGATTGCGCGACGTGAACTTTACGGTGTCACCTATCATGTAACGCCATAGTCCGCACGATGTGGTGATGAGCATTGCGTAGTTGCGTCCGGTCTCAACGCCCCACAGCGGAACTATAGACGGATGATCGCTTTCAAGTTCGTCCATAGGCAGGAATTCGTAGAATACGTCGTAGTCGGACATGAGCAGCATCGACTTGTCTGTAGGATCGTCCTGTATTCCGAAGAATCCTTCGCTGGCGTTGTAGGTCTCCATGTATTTCATGCGCGGCGAAGTGATTATTTTCTCGTACTGGCTGCGGTATGGAGTGAAGGCGATACCTCCGTGGAAGAACACTTCAAGGTTGGGCCACACCTCGTCTATCGTTTTCTTGCCCGACATCTCCAGCACTTTTACCAGCACACTGAGCATCCATGACGGTACGCCCGACAGGTTGGTGACGTTGGCGTTGAGTGTTTCGGCAGCTATGCGTTCGCGCTTCACCTCGAAGTCGCTGAGCAGTGCTGTTTTCTTCTTCGGCACTCTGACGAGATTCACAAGAGGGTTGATGTTTTCTATAAGGATTGCGCTGAGGTCGCCTACCAGGCTGTTCTGCAGGTTGTAGTTCGACGAGTGGCTGCCGCCGAGAATAAGACCTTTGCCGTCGAACATGCGGCTGTCGGGATTGTTGCGCAGATATAAAGCCACAACGTCACTGCCTCCCTTATAATGAATACGGTGGAGGCCTTCGGGCGATATTGGTATGAATTTGCTTTTATCGTTGGTTGTTCCTGACGATTTGGCATACCATTTCACTGTTCCCGGCCACAGCACATCGGCCTCTCCGTGGCGCATACGGTCGATGTCTGCTTTGAGTTCTTCGTATGTGTTCACTGGCACATTGCGCGTGAAGTCGTCATAATTCTTTATGCTGCTGAAGAGGTGTTTGCGGCCGTATTCGGTGTATCTGCCTTTTTCTATGAGATGGCGTAGCACGTTGTTCTGCAACGTCTCTGCCCCGTTGATGTGCTGTTCAAGTTTTTTTTGTCTTGCCAGAAAAAACTTGCCTGCTATGCTTGTTAAGCTCATTTTTGTTGAATATAAAAAGAATACTTCTTTAAATGAACCGTGCGTGACGGCCCGGAACAGAAACACTCTCTGTCGTCTGTCCTGATTTTTATATTCTGCAAATATAGTTCAAACTTTTCTAAACAGTGAACAATTTGGCTATTTTTTTAATATGTGGCGGCCAAAGCACATAAAGCGGCGCGGACTTATTCTATCTTCGCGCCTTTGTAATATACACGGAAGTTATCGCGGGCGTAGCCGTCTTTGAGCACCTTGAAGCTCGACGCCGTCGCTCCTTCTATTTTCCGTCCTTTGTAATACACACGGAAGTTGTCGGCAGTATAACCATATCCGAGCAATTTGAAGCTTGAAGCTGTTGCCCCTTCAATCTTTTCACCATTGTAATACACTCGGAAGTTGTCGGCCGCATAACCATATCCGAGCAAATTGAAGCTCGATGCTGTGGCTCCTTCAATCTTTTTGCCCCAATAATACACGCGGAAATTGTCAGCCGCATAGCCATCGCCGAGCACTTTGAAACTCGACGCTGTAGCTCCTTCAATCTTTTCGCCTCTGTTATACACGCGGAAATCGTCCGCCGCATAACCGTCCTTTAGTTCCTTGAAACTCGATGCCGTGGCGCCGCTAACGACTTTTCCGTCGTAATAAACCTTGTTGTTGGCTATGACGTAATGCTTTTTTCTGTTGTGCCACTTGTGGCCTTTCTGCTTGTCCTGTTGGCGGTATGAGCATACGGTTTCAGCTTTTACGCTGTGTGGAATGCCTGCTGTCGCTGCCGTTGCCGTTGCTGTGAGCGTCAGCATAAGGGCTGTTCTGATGAGCAATGTTTTCATAAGCCGTGGTTTGATGGTTTATATTCAGTTTGACGCCATGTGACTATAATGGTTTAACGGTATCCACGCCGTATTATTGTATGCCGGACGGCGTTTTATGCAAACGGCGGCGGCATGTGCCGGAACTGTGCTTCTGATGCTGTCCGACAATGCCGTCGCCGTAATAAGATGTTATGTTTCATCCTCCTTTATGCGGTCTTTGCCTCACTCGGCACTCACCACTTTAGGGAAGGCCGATATGCGCAGACGTGCCGCACCCATAGGTATTAGTGTGAGGTCTGTCTCTGTTGTGCTGCGCTCTGCCCATTTCACAGGAAGCTGGTCGGTCATGCCTGTAGAATCATATCCCCAAGACGGAATCTGATAACCCTTCACGCTGAACTCCAACGGCACGCTTTCGGCTGTGAAAGGCATGTCGTCTGCCGGCCATTCTTTCTTTGTTACGCTGATGCCAGACGGTATGAACGACTTGTCCACCTTCAGCGCGTAGTTCCAGTCTGATTCCGGTTTGAGTACATAACATGGCCAGAGTGACGCATCAACACCTTCCTGCCAGTGAGAGTCATCCTGCACGAAATCCGGGTCGCGGCTGTCGTGTTGCTCGAAGTTCTCCTTTATCTTGAGCGACAGAGTCATCGGACCATAGTTCACACTTACGCTGCTCTTGTTCTGCTGCCACACCTGCGATGTGACTGACATAGGCATCTCCAGTTCCACCTTGTCGCCGTTCTGCCATTCGCGTTCTATGCGTACATATTTTCCTGTTGCTCCTGCCACGCTCACGTTCTCGCCGTTCACGCTCACCGCTGTCTTGTCCGACCATGCCGGTATGCGCAGATAGAGCGGGAAGTTCACGCCGCTGCCGTCGGTCTGTATGGTGAGAGTCACCTTCTCCTCAAACGGATATTCGGTGTCTTCTACGAGTTTCACGGTCTTGCCTTCCGCACCCACCTTTGCCGTGGTCTCATTGGCTGCGTAAAGCATTGTGGCCAGTCCGTTGTCCGATGTTGCCATTACGAGGTGCTCGGCGTAGTAGGGCCATCCCATGCCATGGTTGTGCTGGCAGCAGCGACTGCTGAAAGGACTCATCGAAAGCATGCCCCTCAGGTTGTTGTCGATGCTCGGTCCGTGCAGCTTCTCGTCGCTTATCGCCATGTTGGGCGATGTGATGTATCTCAGCGATTTCATGTCGCTCATAGTTGCGGCTGTGAATGTGTTGAGTGCCACATTCTCGCAGTGGTCGGCCCAGAACGGGTCGCCGGTGATGCCCATCAGTATCTCGTCGCTTGCCATCTGCTCCACAATGGCGCACGTCTCGGCACCCTGGCGCGGATCGAAGTAGCCGTCACGCGCATTCTCATCGGCACCGTACATACCACCCGGCACCTGTCCGTAGCGCTGGCGCATGGTGTTGAAGTCGTCGTATGTGGCCTGCAGCATTTCCGGATCGTCGTTATACATATAGTATGTCGCCGGTTCGCGGAATCCCTGTGCCACGTTTACTCCGTGCCAGTTGGGCAGATCGTCCTTCATGGTCCAGTCTGACGTGTTGCGGTGCAGCTTGTCGATGAGCGGCAGAATGCTCTCGTCGCCCGTGCGGTTGTAAAGCCACATGACGCTCCACATGTTGTCGCCGCCGCGTTTCTCCTGCCACAGACCTTTGAGGAACTGCTCGTCTGGCACGGTCATTTCCCATTTGAAGTAGTTGGTCATGGCGTCGAGCACCTTCTGGTCGCCGCTGTGCTCATAGTAGGTCTGCAACGCCCAGAGCATTATCATCTGTGCCCATATCTCGGGATTGCCGTTCTCATAGTTGCGCGGACCGAGGAAACCGTCGCTCTTCAGATTTTCGAACACGGCGTCAAACCACACCTGTGCCTCCTTCTTCATCTCCTCATCGTCGAGTATGTAGGCCAGACTACAGTATCCGCGCAGCCAGTAGGGCACTTCCTCCCAGCCGTGGTCGCCGCTGTCGCTCAGCCATTGGTTGTTGTTCTTGTCGAGCCATGCGCTCACGGTGTTCAGCTTTCCGTTGAGTCCTTCCTTCTGCAGCTCAAGATACTTGCGCAGCCATCCGCGCGGCTGCACCTGTCCAACGGGCAGTTTGAGCAGCGGAGCCTGACGCAGCGGAGCCCTGAAGTTGGTATAGTTGGAGCTTGTTGAGACGAGCGGCCGGTCGGTCACCGTCACTTTGTCCTGTGCCGTTGCCGCTGTCGCCATAAATAGTGCGGCGGCACATGCGGCCATCCATTTTCTGTTGTTGTATGTCTTTGTGTTCATTGTCTGTGATGTTTTTATTTGCCGATGATTTTCTTTTTGCCATCCACGATGTATATTCCTTTCTTCAGATTGTCGGTGGATGTTCCCATATATACGCCGTTTATGCTGTACACACTGTTGTTGCCGCCGTATGCGCTGCCGTTGTCTGCCGGAAGAGAACCGATGCCTGTTGGTATGTATTCGCTGATGAGGCTCAGTCCGTAGTCGATGTGTCCGCCTCCGCCACCCTGAGTCAGCGATACGCCCATCACGTTGTCGCCCTCGAGCAGCAGTTCTTTCTGCTCGTCGGTCAGTGTTATTTCGGCGTAGTTGTTATCGTTCCATCCCGACGCGCTCCATATCAGAGTACCGTTGAGATAAACTTTCGGGTTCTCGTCATAGCTGCACGAGAGCACCAGTTTGCCGGCCTTCATCTTCTCTATGTCCGATGCCGTGAGGTTGAAGTGGCGGCGTATGAGTATCGGGCGAACCTGACTCGCCCACTTGTTGATAAAGAACATGTTGGCGTCGTTGCTGAACGGACCCACGCCCGATATCCAGTCCTGCTCGTCCTCCTGCGGCGAAGCCCACTCTCCGGCCTCCGCCACGGCTATGTCTTCGTTGTAGTTGAGGAAATAATATTTGCAGTCCCACGGTCCTGAAGCCACCGTTGTGAGATAGTCGGTGGCGGCAGTCATGTCGGCTTCGTACAGTCCGCAGTCGGCGAAAGCGCCTCCCCAGTTCTGGTGAACGTGCACTGCCAGTATGTTTTCCGATCCGTCTGTCTTTATGAGAGCCTTCTGCTCGTCGGTCAGAATCACATATTCGTCGTTGTTCCATCCGTCGGAGGCCGAGAACACCTTCACTCCGTTGATATACCATTCGGACGGAGCGTCGTCGTGGCCTACGCACAGGAACACTGTTCCTGCCACCGGTTTGTCGATGGTGAAGCTGCGGCGCATATACATTTCGCCCATTATTTCAGTCTGAATCCATCTGAACGACTTCTGGTCTTTGTAGTATTCGTCGGAGCTGAAAGGCGATGTTGCCGTCTGCCATGCTATGTCGCCGTCGGTCAGTTCGTACTCCGGCTCATACCACATCCTGCCGTTCGAGTCGGCATCGGGTTCACCCCATATTTTGTTGTAGTACTGGCTGTCGTAGCGCATGCCTGTGTCGTAAACCCAGACGTCGGCCTGATAGGTGTCTGCCGGTGTGTACTGCGACGACGGCAATATGGGCCGCTCGGGGTTGAACGTGCTGATTATTCTGTCCTGTGCACCTGCCTGCATGGTCTGCATGGCTGCAAATGCCGACAGAATCAGCATTCTGAAAGGTAAATTGTTCTTCATTTTCATTTCTGGTTGTTTTAGTTATTTCTGTTTGGTTTCAGGTCTGTGTTTGCTGTCTGTTTCTCCGTTGTGCGGAGGCGGTCGTGATAATGACACGACGGATTAATAATCTTAAAGAACAAAGTTAGTGAAATCAGAAATATAATATAAGTATTCAGTTGTTAAAAAACATAAAACAGGGTATGCCGTTCATGAATAGCTGATTGTGCATCTGTTTTATTTTGAATTTTACATGATGCTGATGCGCTTTGCCGTTTGTATCGTTGGGTAAGGCTGGAGATATGATGCAAAAATGTGAAAAAGTTGAAAAGTATTGGTTGCATATACCTCCTTTTTTCCTATATTTGTAGAAAATAGGATTCGGCTCAGCAATGTCAGGTCCGGTAAAACACCGTTTTTCCGTCCTGTCGCTGCATTCGCCTCTCACTATATTTGTAGAAAATAGGATTCGGCTCAGCAATGTCAGGTCCGGTAAAACAATGTTTTTCCGTCCTGCCGCTGCATTCGCCTCTCACTATTTTTGTAAAAAACAGGATTTGGCAAATAAAGAATGTTTATGAAGATAAAATCTGTTGACCTCAGACATATGCATACGACAGCCCTCATGCGCCGTTGCCTTTTCATGTTGATACTTGTTCTGGTGATGACCGCCTGCTCCCAACGGAAGGGCTATGTCATAGGTGTGTCGCAGTGTAGCGAGGATATATGGCGTGACAAACTGAACGATGAGTTGCGCATGGGAACCTATCTTTTCGACAATGTAGAGCTCCGCATAGCTTCGGCCAACGACGACGACCAGCGCCAGATTGCCCAGATAGATAGCCTGGTGGCCAGCGGCATAGACCTGCTATTCGTATCGCCGAACCAGATGAACACCGTGTCGGAGGCCATCGACCGTGCATATGACCGCGGCATACCGGTGATATACTTCGACAGAAAGACCAATTCTGACAAATACACCGCCTTCATCGGCGCCGACAACTACGCCATAGGACGCACCATGGGCCATTATCTTGCCACGCAACTTGGCGGCAAGGGCCGTGTGGTGGAGATAACCGGACTGAAGGATTCGTCGCCGGCCATAGAGCGCCACCGCGGTTTCACCGACGAGTTGAAGGCTTATCCGGGCATCAGACTCGTGTGTGTGAGCCACGGCAGCTGGACTCGCAAGAGCGGCGAACAGGCCATGAACGAGATACTGTCGCAGACCGACGACTTCGACTGTGTGTTTGCACAGAACGACCGTATGGTGGACGGTGCGCGCGACGTGATGAGCCGCAAGGCCGCCGGACGCAAGGTGACATACATCGGAGTGGACGCCCTGCCCATGCCCGACGGCGGAATGCACCGCGTGAAGGACGGCACAATGCTTGCCTCATACCTTTATCCCACACGCGGCGACCTCGTCATGCAGCTTGCAATGAACATTCTTGAGGGCAAGCCATACAAGCGCGAGAACTATCTGCAGAGCGCCATCGTCACGCCCGACAACGTGGATGCCATGCTCATGCAGGCCGACGAGATGGCCCAGCAGCGCGACAGGCTCGAGGTGTTGCACAAGCAGGTGGACCGCTATCTGGTGCAGTACAACCACCAGAAGGTGTTCCTGTTGCTCTCGTCCATCATCATTGCGCTGCTCATAGTGTTCTTCATCTACATCTACCGCACCATCATCATGAAGCGCCGGCTTGCCGAAGAGACTGTGAACGCCAAGTTGCAGTTCTTCACCAACGTGAGTCATGAGTTCCGTACTCCGCTCACACTCATAGCCGATCCTGTGGACCGGCTTCTGGCCAATCCGAAAACAAGCGAGGAGCAGCGCCGCCTTTTGCAGCTCGTACGCAAGAACGTGAGCATGATGCTGCGTCTGGTGGGCGAGATACTCGACTTCCGCAAGGTGCAGAACGGCAAGATGAACGTAGAAGCTTCGAGCTTCGACCTTGCCGCCGGACTGCGTGAGTGGACGGGAAACTTCGGCCCTGTGGCGCAGAAGAAGCACATAGCCATGAACACCTCGATGCCGGAGACGCTCGTGGTGTGCACCGACCGCAACAAGGTGGAGCGTATATGCTACAACCTCATGTCCAACGCCATGAAGTACACCCCCGAGGGCGGATGCATCAACGTGAGTCTGGCGGGCGGCGAAGGAGGCTCGTTCACACTGGCCGTGGCCGACACCGGCATAGGCATACCTGCCGACAAGCTGCCGCATGTGTTCGACCGTTTCTATCAGGTGAAGCACGGTTCGGGCGGAACAGGCATCGGTCTGGCTCTGGTCAAGTCGTTTGTCGATCTGCTCGGAGGCACCGTCAGGGTGAACAGCAGCGAGGGCAGGGGAGCAGAGTTTGTGGTGAGTCTGCCTGCTGCAAAGCCTTCAGCTAAGGAGAATCAGGCACAGAGCGGACCTGAACCCGACAGACTGGCCGAGGAATACATAGCTGCCGACAGCATAGACACCGCCGACGCGCCCAACAGCCGTGCCGACATCATGACAAGCCCCGACGACGACGGCGAGCGCGAGGAGATACTCGTGGTGGACGACAACGACGACATGAGAAAATACATAGGTACTCTTCTTTCAGACAGATACAACGTGAGCTACGCCTCCAACGGCCGCGAAGGTCTCGACAAGGCCGTGAGTGAGGTGCCGGGACTCATCGTGTGCGACGTCATGATGCCCGAGATGGATGGACTGGAGATGTGCCGCCACATAAAGACCACCACCGCCACGAGCCACATACCCGTAATACTGCTCACGGCAAACGCCATGGACACCCAGCGTGCCGACGGCTACGACTGCGGCGCCGACGCCTACATCGTGAAACCGTTCAGCGGCAAGGTGCTCACCGCAAGGGTGCGCAACCTCATAGAGAGCCGTCGTCAGCTGAAGAACATATACGCACAGGGCGAGACCGACGAGGCGCAGCCCGAGAGCATGGACAAGCACTTCATGAACGAGTTCCGTGCAAAGGTGAACGAACATCTGGCCGATCCGGAACTGAACGTGGAGACGCTCAGTGCCGAGCTGGGACTGAGCCGCGTGCAGATGTACCGCAAGGTGAAGGCGCTGACGGGCAGCACGCCTGTGGAGCTGATACGCATCACCCGACTGAAACGTGCCGACAAACTGCTCAAGACGGGCGGACACACCGTGTCGGAAGTGTCGTATGAGGTGGGATTCTCCTCGCCGTCTTATTTCTCCAAGTGCTATAAGGACTACTTCGGACATACGCCCAACGGCAAATGACGCGCCGTAGCGACGGGCGGGCATACCGGAAAAGGATATTGAAAGCATCGGCATGGGCCGGTGCTTTCGTCGTGTACGGGCGGCAGCATCATTTTTTGTGACAGACAGAATATCGCATTACTGCCTTTTCTCGGGCACTGCCTGCGGAGCAGACGTAAAAAACGAACAAGCCCATTTGACCCCAAAAACTGCATATTTATGCAATTCGGAAAGTAAAAAATCTTGACAAAAATTTTTTTCAAAATAGAAAATGGAGAGCGAAGATTTTCCGCCTGTCGCCTGTCGGAAAGCCTTTTTTGCATCAGCCGTGCGTCTGCGATTCTGCGGCAGAATCGTGAGCGGTTTGCGATATGGTCCGTTTTGCGGTGCGATATGCACCAGATCATGGCCTGATATAGTCTTTATCAGCGTGTGATATGGCCCATATCAGGGCCTCATTCGGGCTTTATCGCAACGCTGCGGAGCACATATCAGAGCACTAAAAAACGCAACCCGCTGACTGGCAGCAGGTTGCGTAAAGTCTCTGAGAATCGCGTATTTGCGACCGAAAAGTCTGTTGCTCGGAATGATGGCCTTAATTTTGAGTTGAGCATGAATATTTATGCATCAGCCGTTCGCGCTTCTGTATATTTATACATTTTCTCTTTTGCCTCATGCCGGGCATCGTGTGCGCTGTCCGGACACTGTCGGGCCGTGGCCGTTCAGCCGATTATCATCTTGCGTCCGTTGATGATGTATATGCCCTTGCCGAGTTTGCCGTAGCTGTTGAGTCCGCGGCCCACGTGCAGGCGTGCTATCTTTGTGCCGTCCAGGCAGAATACATCGACGTCGCACTCCTTGTCGGACGATATGTAGAGCACACCTTCTTCGGTGTATATGCTCATGCCGCTCTGTGGTGTTTCGATGGATGTTGACGTGTCGCTGACGGTGAAATATTTTCTTTCAGACACCTCGTCCCACGAGTCGTTGATGTAGAGCGAGCAGAAGTATTTGCCCGGTTTCAGGTCGCCGGCTTTTATTTCTATGCTGCCGTCTATGCTTCCGTAGGTGTAGAAGAATCCGTCGAGGTCGTCAACGCCCGGCACCTTGCCGTCCTGATAAACGCCGATCCAGTCTTTCGGAGTGCCCGGAGCCTCGTGGTAGTGTATGGTGATGTTCTCGTCGTTGCAGAACTCTGTCTTGTCCAGATTGACCGAAGAGATGTTCTCGCCCACGGCAAACATTATTCTTTCTGCCGGTTCGAAGTATCCTCCGCGTGTGAAATAGTTGACGAAGTAATAACCTTTGGGCAGGTCTTCCGCAAGTGTCATCTCGCCTTCAGTGGCCTGCTGGGTGTAGTCCCACGAGTCGGACAGGTCGGCTGTTCCCGGTACTTCGCCCATGCGGTAGATGCCTATCCAGTCGTCCTTCAGTCCAGGAGCGTTGGCGAATTTTATCTTTATGTCCTCGCCTTCCTCATACTTGTCTTTCTCCAGCGACAGCTCAGGCACCGGTCCGAAGTAGAACGGCAGCCGCTCCGTTATCTCTGTGTAGCCCTCGTCGGCGAACAGCACGGCGTAGTATTCGTTCACATCGTCGATGGTGAACTTCATCGAGCCTGCTGCCTGCTGGGTGTATGCCCACTTGTAAGAAGTGGTTGTTCCGGCGCCTGTGCCCGGTTTCTCGCCCTTGCGGTAGATGCCTATCCATGCGTTCTTGCCCACCGGCGCGTTGGCATAGGATATCTCTATCTCGCTGCCCGGTTCGTACACTTTCTTGTTGATTGTTATCTGCGGTTCGCTTATTATGCTGCCGATGACCTTGAACGATTTAGCGTCCGACCATTCCGACCACTCCAGGTTCTCGTCGCGGTATCTCACACGCACATAGTATGTGCCGTTGCTCAGTCCCTGAGAGGGCAGAGTGTATTCGGTTATGTCCTTGTTGTGGTTGAGGTCTATTGGCAGATAGAGCGGCGCTTTGGTCGATCCGTAGAGGTCTTCGACGTCTCTCACCACGTTGAGCGATATGGTAGAGAAGTTCTCGTTGGTGGAGAACTGATACTGCACGGTGTTCAGCTTCTCGTCGGTAGATGTCTTATACTGGCTTGCGTTGAATGTGTAGGGCAGTTCCACTTCGGCGTCCACCTCGCTGAGTTCGGGTTTCTCGGGTGCGGCCTTGCCGAAAGAACGGTGGAAGGAGTCGATGAGTATGTTGTCCACCACGAGTCCCTTGTTTCCGATGGCGTAGCACTCGGCCTTCATTTCTTTCTTGTCGAAGTCGAACTCAAGAATCTGATAACCCCAGTAGTCGATGGTTTTCTGCACGTCGTCATAGTCCTGCTCCGACGACATTCCCCACAGCTGGTCGTAGGATGCGGCTCCGTTGATGATGTGGTAGAGCGGATATTCGGCTATCTGTCCGCGGTGGTAGAGATGGTGATGGCCGCCGTAGTTGAGTATGTGTTTCGGAGTTTCGGAGAGGATTGGTATAATCTCGTTTCTCACCCATGACGAAATGTCGCCGATGTACTGCTCGGCCTGTATGGGGCGGTGGTTCACACTGATGATGAAGTCGACAGAGTCGTCGTTCTTTGCGGCGTCAACAACCTGTCTCACCCAGTTCTTCTGCGCGTCGCCTGTGTGCTCGGTGCTCAGCACTACGAACAGTATGCGTCCGGCCTGATAAGCATAATAGTTCTCCGTGCCGCTCTTGATGCCCTGATACTCCAGCTCCTCGAAGTGGTTGTGTGCGGCGTAGCGCTGCATGCCCGGATCGCTGTAAGTGTCGTGGTTGCCCACGGCTGTCATGATGGGGAGGTAGGGCGACATCTGCTTGTTCTTCCAGTAGTTGATGAGTTCGTACTGGTCGAGTGTGCCGTTGTCCACCTGGTCGCCTACGTTCATTATCATGTTGATGTTCTCTTCCAGGTTGCCGTATTTCTCGTTTATCTTTCTTGCCGCAGCCTGCATGAGCCATTCGTATCCGCTGCGCTTCTTCAGCTGGTGGTCGCCCATCAATAGTATGCGCATCGGAGTGTTGCCACCCTTCTTCGGCATGGTGCGGAAGCGGTAGGTCTGGCTTTCCTTGTCGCCGCTCTTCACCTTATAATAATATATGGTGTTGGGCTCGAGCGATGTCAGTTTGACGGAGTTCCAGAAGTAAGTATCCGACAGTTTCTGGGCTGTTCCTTCGGTCTGACTGGTGAGGTTGTCCTCAGATTTGCCGAACATCACCACCGGAGTGTCGTTGAAGTCGGTCTTCCAGCTTATCCAGATGGAGTTGTCGGTGGCTGTCTGCAGATAAGGTTCGGTCATCGAACGGTATGCAGCGCCTTCGAGGTCTACCGTCACGCGGTGGGCTATCACCTGCTCGTAGCCATCGTCGCCTGTCACCGGCTCATAGTATATGTCGGCGTCCTTGTAGGTCTTTCCTGCAATCTCGATGCTCTCGCCCGGTTTGATGGAGTGGTCTACAAAGCTCTTCACGTAGCGGTGGAAGGTCATGTCGAGCGACAGAGTGTCCTTTGTGCCGTCGTTGAACCGGCGTTCGAGCATCATCGGGCTGTCCTGCGCGATGAATGTGGCTTTTATTTTGGCGACAGGAGTGCCCTGTCCCTCCACGATGTCGCAGCCCACGGCGGGCAGCCATCGGTAGTTTGTAACGTCGGCGTCTTCAGCCACGCTGTAGGTCTTCACGTCGTCGATCTTCATGTCGGCGTCGCCCACAATCTTGTCGATGCTGTCTGCCGACAGGTTCATAGCCTGTCCTGCGAGCAGCAGCATCAACGAGTTTGAAAGTAAAAATCTGTTCATAATTAAGTTTTTGTTGGTCGCACAAAAGTATCCATACTATGTTACCGTGCGGTTTCAATGGATTTGCAATTCGGTTGAGAATACGCGACATCGGTGCGACGGAAACCTGTCGCCTGATGTTATACATTTATTATATAAAAAGAGCTATACTTGACTGCAAAAACATCTGACGGAGATGTGGTGTCTGTATGTGATATTGAATTTTTTAATGTCTGCTGTGCAGGAATATGATGTGACAATCGGTATGATGCGATGAATTCGGCGAAAATATGCGGTGGAAGCGGGTCTGAATATTGAAAAAATCGTTCAAAACATATCAAAAATGTTGCATGAACGATTTTTTTTATTCTCTGAAACATATCTGAAACAGGCATTTACGATTAACTGCCTACATTTGCGACAGAAAATTCTGATAATAACTAAAACTGTAACAACTCTTTTTGATTTGACCATTATGAGAATACTCAATCAGACAACAGCAAGATTAAGTACAGTGGCATTTGCATCAATGCTCGCACTTACTTATGTACAGGCACAGGAAGCAAAGACGGAGTCGGAAGGTTCTAATAAAGAGGAAGGCAACCGCAACGTCATGCTCAACGCTTCGAGCGCCAATGGCCCGCGTGAGATTCAGATCGGACTGCCTTCGGCCGATGTGAATGTACTGGAGAACGGACTGCCGGTGACCTACGCTACCAATCCTCACTCCATCAACTCTAACTGGCGTTCGGACGCAAGTCTGAGCCATGTGGGACTGCTCAAGATTTCGGAGACGGCCATCACAACCGGTAATATAGGTTATGCCGTCAACTCATTCACACAGCTGGGACAGGAAGGTTTCAACGGCCGTCTGGACTACAAGTCGAACCACTTCGGACTGCAGGAGTTCTCACTCAACCTCAACGGTTCGATGGGCAAGGGCTGGTATTACAGCACAAGCCTTTATCAGGACTTTGATCCGGGAACATTCAGCATCAAGTCGACGCCGTTCCAGGACCGCACACAGATTTACAAGGCCGCTCTTACAAAACGCTACAACGAAGGCCGCGGAGAGTTCACGGCTATGTATCGTTACTCAAACAGCCACCCTGTATATACTTATGCCACACAGTCGGCACCATTTATATATGTAGGCGACGGCAGTGTGAAGGAATACGGTGACTTCAAACTTGGTACCACTTCATATCTTCCAACGGAAAACACAATGACTTATCGTGACATGCGTACGGGCGAACTCAAGCAGACTACTCTTTATGATGCCATTGAGAACCGTTCGAGCGAAGTGTCACTCATGAACACTTACAAATGGGATAACGGACTTACATGGAAATTGATAGGACGGTATGACAACGCACGCGGCGCTCTGGTATACCAGACTCCTATGTCGCTCATCAATGTGAAAGAGGATAACAGTTACAATTATGTGATGCGCGGCATTGACGGACAGCTCAAACCTTACACGGGAGAATATGTCCAGACACGTATGTCATGTCTTAACTCCGGCGACATCGACGAGTTTCTCTTCACCTCGGAGCTGTCGAAGAAGTTCTCTACATCGACACTGCGTATTGGTTTGAACGAGTGGTATTACAACATCGACTATACCTCGAACACAACAATGTATGACCAGAGCGTGCCGTCGGACGGAAGCTATCCGGTGAGAGTTTACGACTCTAACAAGCGCAGCGACTTCTTCTATGACTTCAACAAGAACGCTTCTGAGTACTACAAGGGCCACGAGAACAAACTCGCGCTCTATCTGACACATGACTGGGACATCACTCCTAAGTTCAATGTTTACTATGGCGCACGCTTCGAATGGCAGTCGCTCAATGGTGAGAACGCTGCCGTGAAGAATGCTTCCGGCGAATATGTAGGACGTTTTGCCGACTATTACATCGGTGCCACAGCTTCTGATGGAACAAAGATTGCTCCTACACCGCTTAGCTATGACTGGTTCAACTACGACTTCACAGCCGCTCTGACATATCGTCTGACAGAGAACTTCGGATTTACAGGCGACTTCACATACATCGTGCAGCACCCACGTTTCGAGAACTTCTCGCCGGCAACACTGCCTAATACAGATAAGATTTCAGTGCCGCTGGGTCGTGCAGGTATCTACTACAACAACTCTTGGCTGAGCCTCACATCACTCTTCTCATACATTTCGAAGACAAACAACAACTCTACGCTCAACCTGCAGCACAACGGCGAGATAATGGCCGCACCGCTTACATACGACATACAGACAATCGGATGGACAACCGACGTGATGGCTCATCCTATAAAAGGTCTTGACATACACTTCCTTTTCACATACCAGAAGCCGACCTACAAGAAGTATGAGACTTCTGTAACATTCTCTGACGGATACGAAGGAAAGATCAACGCCACAGGTAACATCGTGGCAGAGATACCGCAGGTGCTCATCGAGTTCGACCCGAGCTACATGATAACTGACGATCTGAAGATATGGACAAGCTTCCGCTACTTCAGCAAGACCTACGCCAACATCAACGAGGCTTACTACTTCAACGGCCACTGGGAGACATTCGGAGGTTTGAACTGGCAGGTGAACAAGAAACTGTCGCTCGGATGTACCGTTGTGAACTTCCTCAATCAGACAGGTGCGAAGGGAAGTATAGCCGGAGCAGAGCTCATCACCAAGGACGAGGCAAAACAGTATGACGGCCATCTGATGACCGGAAGCTATCTGCGCCCGTTCACTGTGGAGTTCTCCGCATCATTGAAATTCTGACTTAGCTGACTGTCCCGCATGCACATAAACTAAGTGTGCGGCGGGACATATTTTTATCCTTTTCAAACATAACATAATAACCAATTATCCGAAGAAATCTATGAACAATATTCTTTTTCTTAAAACAATGGCTGTTGCGGCCGCTTCTCTCGCTGCACAGGCTGTCATGGCACAGGACATTAATGTGAGCCGCCACGGCGACACTACTGTAGTTGTGATAAACAATCCGCAGAAATATCTTATCCTTCCCGTTGAGGAAGACAAGGCCGAGGCCCGTGTTTTGCTCGACACCGGTTCGCCTGCAGATACATGGATGGACGTACGTCTGGCACAGGGCAAGACAGACTACTGTGTGCCGTTCGCATTGGGCAAAGGCAAAAAGGCTACCGTGAAAATTCTGAACATCAGTCCTGACGCTCTCGCGTTGAAATCGCTGAAGATGTCTGACACATGGAGCGTAGCCAACACCGATTATTATCGTCCGCTCTATCATCATACTCCGTCTTACGGATGGATGAACGATGCCAACGGTATGGTTTACAAAGACGGTGAATATCATCTTTATTTCCAATACAATCCTTACGGATCGAAGTGGGGAAACATGCACTGGGGACACGCAGTGAGCACCGATCTGGCACATTGGAAGGAACTGGATCCGGCAATAGCACGCGATACTCTGGGACATATCTTCTCAGGAAGTTCTGTAGTAGATAAGGACAACACAGCCGGATATGGCAAAGGTGCTATAATCGCGCTCTATACATCGGCAAGCGACAAGAACGGACAGATACAGTGTATGGCTTACAGTACCGATAACGGCCGCACATTCACAAAGTATGAGGGCAACCCTGTGTTGCGTCCTTTTGATGGACTGAAGGACTTCCGCGACCCGAAAGTGTTCTGGTATGCACCGGCCAATGCATGGTATATGATTGTATCGGCCGACAAGGAAATGCGTTTCTACAAATCTTCCGATCTGAAGAAGTGGACTTACATCAGCGGTTTCGGCCGTGGCTACGGAATGCAGCCATGTCAGTATGAGTGTCCAGACTTCGTGCAGCTGCCTGTGAACGGTGATAAGAACAACATGAAATATGTCATGCTCATGAACGTGAACCCGGGATGTCTCTTCGGCGGTAGCGCAACAGAATACTTCGTAGGCGAATTCGACGGCAAGACTTTCAAATGTCTCGACGATCCTTATACTCCGAAGTGGCTCGACTATGGCAAGGATCATTATGCCACAGTATGTTTCTCAAACACCGGCGACCGCGTAATAGCCCTGCCGTGGATGAGCAACTGGCAGTATGCCAACGTCACTCCAATCAAACAGTACAGGGGTGCCAACGCTCTGCCGCGCGAACTTTCGCTCTACACCAAGGACGGACGCTACTATGTCGCAGCCGACGTTGCTCCTGAAATAAAGGCACTGCGTAAGGACACCAAGACTCTGGCCGACATGAATGTAAGCGGCGAGGAGAACAAGGCTGCCGTGGCTGCAGGATGTGACGGAGCATTTGAAATTGAGGCCGACATCACTCCGGGCGAGGCATCCATTGCTGGACTGGAGCTTTATAATGACAAAGGTGAGAAAACACTCATATATCTCGACATGAAGAACAAGCGCATCGTGACCGACCGTACACAGAGCGGACTGACTGACTTCGGACTGAAGGCCGAGCCGCACGACATAGAGAAGAAAGCTGACGCAAAGCGTGCGAGCGAGAACAAACAGCCGATGCGCATCGAGAATGCCGTGAACTACAAGAACGATTTCGCACTCGGTACATGGGCTCCGCTCAGTCTTTGCGAGGGTAAGACCTATCATGTGGACATCTTCGTAGACAAGTGTTCTGTAGAACTGTTTGTAGACGGCGGACGCATTGCGATGACCAATCTTGTATTCCCGACCAAGCCTTACGATTCAGTGCGTTTCTATACAGAGGGCGGAAAAGCCGGCTTCGCCAATGTAAAGGTGCATAAAATAAGCTTGTAAGTACAATATCATAACGCCTCTGTGCGTTATGATTATTGTAAAACCTAATTTTTAAAAACAATCTGATAAAAGCACAATTTGATGAGAAAACTCTGTATTATGATATCAGCTTTGCTGATGTTGGCTGTATCGGCTACAGCCGATGAGCGGAAGACCATCCGCATAAGCACTGACAACACCGACATGATATTGCAGGTGAACGATAAAGGACGCCTGTATATGGTATATCTTGGTGACAAACTGCTCAATTCCTCTGATGCCGACAAACTCGAATGGAGCGTTTATACCGGTTCTGACGGCAGCGTGAGCCAGAGAGGTCACGAAGCATACATGGCTTCGGGTGGCGAAGACTTCTTCGAGCCGGCTCTGGCTGTGACACATGCCGACGGTGACATGACCACCTATCTTTATTATAAGGACTCTCAGACACACGCCATCGACGGTGGAACAGAGACGGTGATACGTCTTGCCGACAAGAAATATCCGCTTGAGGTGACTCTGCACTATGCCGCATACGAACATCAGAACGTCATCAAGGCATGGAGTGAGATTACACATAACGAGAAATCGGACATCACCCTGTGGAGATATGCAAGCACAATGCTCTACTTCAACGAACCGGCGTACTATCTCACCAATTATCACAGTGAATGGGCACGCGAGGCACAGCCTACAACTCAGAAGCTTACATACGGCAAGAAGACCATCGACACCAAGCTGGGCACTCGTGCAGCAATGTATATGCAGCCTTACTTCGAACTGGGTATTGGCGCTCCGGCACAGGAAGGCACCGGCCGCGCCATGCTTGGAACAATAGGATGGACCGGCAACTTCAGTTGTACATTTGAGGTGGACAATGTAGGCGGACTGCGCGTCATACCTGGAATCAATCCTTATGCATCCGACTACAAACTGAAGGCAGGCGACAAGTTCGTAACTCCTGAATTCATATTCACCTTCAGCAACAACGGTACGGGCGAGGCAAGCCGCAATCTGCACGACTGGGCACGACTCTATCAGCTTAAGGACGGCAAGGGCGACCGCATGACTCTGCTCAATAACTGGGAGAGCACCGGCTTCGACTTCAATCAGGAAAAACTGGCCGGAGTAATGGAAGACGCTGCCAAATTGGGTGTTGACATGTTCCTGCTCGACGACGGATGGTTTGCCAACAAGTATCCGCGCAACAACGACACTGCCGGACTTGGCGACTGGGAGCCCAACGAAGCAAAGCTGCCGCAGGGCGTTGCCGGTCTGACAGCTGCTGCAAAGAAGGCCGGAGTGAAGTTCGGCATCTGGATAGAGCCGGAGATGATTAATCCTAAGAGCCGTCTGTTCGAGGAACATCCTGATTGGGTGATAATGCAGTCGGAACGCGACACTTATTATTATCGCAACCAGCTTGTGCTCGACCTTGCCAATCCTAAGGTGCAGGACTATGTGTTCGGAGTTGCTGACAAGATACTGACCGACAATCCTGACGTTGCATATTTCAAGTGGGACTGCAACAGCCCTATCACAAACATACGCTCGCCTTATCTGAAGAAGAAGCAGAGCAATCTGTATGTTGACTACGTGCGCGGCCTTTACAATGTTCTCAAAAGACTTAAGGAAAAGTATCCGGACGTTCCGATGATGCTCTGTTCAGGTGGTGGAGCACGTTGCGACTATGAGGCTCTGAAATATTTCACCGAGTACTGGTGCAGCGACAATACCGACCCGTATGAGCGCATCTACATACAGTGGAGCATGTCGAAGTTCTTCCCGGTGAAGGCCATGGCTGCTCATGTGACCGACTGGAACAGAGGTTCGAGCATTAAGTTCCGCCTTGATGTGGCAAGTATGTGTAAACTCGGATTCGACATCGATGTACACAAACTGTCGGAATCCGACCTGAAACTCTGCCAGCAGGCCGTTGCCAACTATAACAGACTGAAACCGGTCATTCTCGACGGAGACATGTATCATCTGGTATCACCATACGAAACCAGCCATGCTGCGCTCAACTATGTGTCTAAAGACAAGAGCCGTGCGGTGCTTTTCGCTTACGACCTGCATCCGCGCTACAAAGAACCGCAGCCTAACGTAAGACTCCAAGGACTTGACCCGATGCGCGTGTACAACGTGACGGAGATAAATCTGCCCGACGGCCATAAGGCTGAAACAAAGAGTTACACCGGCGACTATCTCATGAAGATAGGACTGTCTGTGCTGAGCGCATCCGACGGCACAAGCCATGTGTATGAACTGACAACCGCAAACTAATCACTCAAAACAACTCAAACTGTTATGAAACAAAATAAAGCCATATATATCGTCCCCGTGATGTTCTGCTTCTTCGCGATGGGATTTGTGGATCTGGTAGGTATTGCCTCCAACTATGTCAAGGAAGACCTTGCTCTCAACGACTCAACGGCCAACATTCTGCCGTCACTCGTATTCTTCTGGTTCCTCATATTCAGTGTGCCTACGGGTGTGCTGATGAACCGCATCGGTCGTAAGAACACCGTTCTGCTGTCGCTTCTGGTGACGATTGTATCGCTGATACTGCCTCTTATCGGCGAGAGTTTCGCAGTGATGCTGCTGGCCTTCTCACTTCTTGGCATCGGCAACGCGCTCATGCAGACATCTCTCAATCCGCTCATCTCTTCGATAATCAGCGGCAAGCATCTGGCCAGCACGCTCACTTTCGGACAGTTTATCAAGGCCATTGCTTCGTTCCTTGCGCCTTATCTGGCCATGTGGGGTGCCACAGCAGCCATACCGACGTTCGGTTTCGACTGGCGTGTGCTCTTTGCCATATATCTTGTTGTAGGCATTGCAGCTACACTGTTGCTTTGGGTTACTCCGATAGACGAGGGCGAGCAGCGCGACAGCGCGTCAGGTTTCGGCGATTGTCTGCGCCTGTTGGGCAAGCCGGTTGTGCTTCTGTCGTTCATAGGCATCATGTGTCACGTCGGCATTGATGTTGGCAGCAACACCACGGCTCCGAAGATTCTGATGGAGCGTCTGGGCATGACGCTCAACGATGCAGCCTTCGCCACAAGCCTTTACTTCATCTTTCGTACCATCGGATGTCTTACAGGCTCGTTCATTCTCCGTGTGATGAACCACCGCACATTCTTCACCATAAGCATTATCATGATGGCACTGAGTATGGCAGGCCTGGCATTCGGTACTACAGAAGCCGTGCTTTACACCGCCATTGCACTCGTGGGCTACGGTAACTCCAACGTATTCTCACTTGTATATTCGCAGGCACTGCTCTCTGTTCCCGACCGTCAGAACGAAGTATCCGGACTTATGATCATGGGTCTTTTCGGCGGAACAGTGTTCCCGTTGTTCATGGGCTTTGCCTCCGACGCTGCCGGACAGATGGGAGCTGTGGCTGTAATGGCTGTCGGAGTTGTATATCTTTTAACATTCATCAAGAACATCAAGCACTGATATAATAATGAAAAATATAGTTGTTGGACTTGGAGAAGCACTGTGGGACGTGCTTCCCGAAGGAAGAAAATTAGGAGGAGCGCCGGCCAATTTCGCCTATCATGCCGGACAGTTCGGTATTGACACTGTGGCTGTGAGCGCATTGGGCGAGGACGCTCTGGGCGACGAGACATGTGGAGAACTCAACAATAAGGAGCTGCATCATGTCATGCCGCGTGTGCCTTATCCTACGGGCACTGTGCAGGTGACGCTCGATAAGGCCGGAGTGCCTGCATACGACATAAAGGAAGGCGTGGCATGGGACAACATTCCTTTCACACCGGAGTTGGAAGAGCTTGCACACAACTGCCGTGCGGTATGCTTCGGGTCGCTCGCACAGCGCAACAAGGTGTCGCGTGAGACCATACGCCGCTTCGTCAAGGCCACACCTAAGGACTGCATGCGCATATTCGACATCAATCTGCGTCAGAACTTCTACACCAAGGAAGTGATACAGGAGTCGCTCAAACTGTGCAATGTGCTGAAGATAAACGACGAGGAACTGGTGACCATCGGCCGCATGTTCGGCTATCCCGGACTCGACATGAGCAATAAGTGCTGGCTGCTTCTCGGCAAGTACAATCTCGATGTGCTTGTGCTCACCTGCGGCATCAACGGCAGCTATGTGTTTACTCCGGGCGAGATGTCGTTCCAGACAACCCCGAAAGTGAAGGTGGCCGACACTGTGGGAGCAGGCGATTCGTTCACCGGTTCGTTCTGTGCGGCTCTTATCAGCGGCATGCCGATAGCCGAGGCACACAAGCTGGCTGTTGACGTTTCGGCATACGTATGCACCCAGAACGGTGCCATGCCGGAGCTGCCTGCCGAACTTACGTCGAAGGTTAGACTGCTGTCTCAGGAATAAACGGTTGATTATATAAAAAATAGCAGATATTAAAGTAACGGATTTTCATGTTCTGCGCAGGATGGATTTCACTGTGCAGGCATGATTATGAAACGAATAAAAGTTGCCGTCTTTAATATCTGCTTTATTGTGTCCTGTCGTGTCAGTATTAATTCTGTGGGATAGGCCTTTATGGTAAGACCGCGGCTTCAGTCCCGGACAGGCGTTATGGGTTTCTGCCGGAGGTAAAAATGTCGGGTCTTTTTCCACCCTCCGCACCTGTGATTTTTCGTCTGAGTTTTCTGTTCTACCCCGAAAAATTAGCGAGTATTTGCGCGCAGACTCTCCTTCGGACGCAAATACGCGAGAAATGAGAGCTTTGTGCAACGTGCTGAATATCAGTTATTTGCCTTTAATATGGATTTTTATATCGTGCAAAATGCACTCTTTCAGCACGTGATATGCCCCATATCAGGGCCTGAAACGCACTATATCGCACCATGAAACGGGCGTAAACAGAGGCTGAAACGGGCCATATCAGAACGTCGGATGCACCATTCCTCATTCCACCGCAGGGTATATAGAAAGTCAGTACGGACGAAAAGGGCTTTGATAACGCGGTGTTTAACATTTCTTTACATCTCTTTTGCGATTTTATTTTGTCAAAAAAAAGTCAAGAAAATCCGCGGATCCGTCGCCTGAGTTTTCTATAAAAGTGCTGACATGAGGTGTTAGGAAAAACACGGGATGTATGCGTCCGTCTTTTTAGGATGATTCGTCGGTTGTGGCAACCCGGATTTATCATTACTTGAGAAAACGTGCTGTCACGGTTCATATCATCCCGTGTTGTCCGGAATATTTCAGGCATTATACGGTGCTTCATGAATTAAAAATCATTCACCACCGTATTTCTGCCTAACCGTCTTATTTCTTGAAAACCTTTTTTATCGCTTCGAGAAATCCGTATTTGAAGTGGGTGTCCGGTTCGAGATAGCTTCCCTCGGCCCATTCGTTCCATGCATTGATTGTCACAAGAGGCACCTGTCCCGGATGTTTGTCCACGAAGTCCTTGGCCACACGCAGGAAGTTCTCAAACTTCTCCGGCGTTACGCCCGTCACGGCCGGCTGAGGATTGGTGCCCGGAAAGCGCGGATTGTTGTCCCAGTCTATCGACACGTGGGGGAAGTACGGCACGGAGAAACTGTTGCTGAAGTCGTCGTACTTGTCCGTGGCCTGCTCGCCCCACGACTGATAGTCCTGATTGGCCGGCACGAAGTGGCACCACTGGTAGTTTGTCAGACTTTCAAATCCGAGATACTTCACCGTGTTGTCCTGCGTCTCGGTCTTGTCGCCGGGCACTCCTGAGAGTGTTGTCGGCAGCGCACCCCACAGTATCGCCTGCAGATGCACGCCCTTGAGTCCGGCCTTTACGCATTTGGCTCGGAACCGGTCGAGCGCCTTCTTGGCATTCTCCATGCCTCCCATTCCGTTCACGAATGTGCCTACCTCATAAATGGCAAACACCGGTTTGCCGTCTATCGTGTAGTAGTTGGGACGGGAGAAATAGTCTTTTATGATGTGGTCGGTGAAGCGGTCGAATTCCTCTGCGCTTGTCTCGCCTTTCCAGTAAATCTTGTTCTTGTCCGGTTCTTCGGGATTTATGTAGGCCGTGTGCGTGTGGTTGGCCCACATCAGGTAGAACTTCATCTTGCGGTTGTTCTTGGCTTTCAGGAAGCCGTCGTTGAGAACGCTCTCAAGGAAAGGCCGTCCCTCATACCAGTACCAGTCGAAGATGAACGTGTTGACGCCGTATTTCAGCGCCGTCTTTATTATTTTCTCCTGTGTCTTCGGGCTTGCTTCGTCCAGATATCCCCACAGCGGCACTCTCGGCTGGCGGTGTCCCTCATACTTAGGTTTGGCTTTGTACACGGCCTCCCATTCGCCCTTGCCGTCGTGAAAGATGTTCATTTCGTTCTGAAAGCGCGGCTCGTTGTGATAGGCGGGCCACACATACGCCGCAATGTCATATTTGCCGTTCTGGCCATAAGCACCGAGTGCGACGGTGAGCAGCAGTGCGAGCAGATGTTTTTTCATATTGTCTGATGTTTGGTTTTGTGTTTTATTGATGATTTGAAACGGATTGTTCGTCTCTTCTACGTGTGCGGCATTCCTTCGTATCGGTTATATTCGGGAATGCCGCATCATGTAACAGTGTAGCGTATGTCAGCGTACGATGACCTTGCGGCCCGATCTTATGTATACGCCCGGCCTTTTGGCTTCTTTCACTTCGATGCCCTGTATGGTGTAGGTCTTTCCGTTGTCGTTCTTGTTGTTCTCAATGTCGGATATTCCTGTTGATGTTGTCGGGCCGAGATATGTCAGTCTGAAGTTGTCCACCACAATCCAGTCGTTTGTCATGGCGTTCTGTCTGAATATGCCGATGGTGAGCAGTCCGTCGCTTCCTACCTCCACTTCGGTTGATGTCTTGTAGAGTCCGTTCTGGAAATAGTTGGTTGCGGCAGTTCCGCTTGCAGGCAGTTCGCCGGCAGCAGTTGTCTCGCCGTATCCCGGAGCCATGCCTGCTCCTTCGGTGATGTCGGGCAGTGGTGTTTCAGCTTCGTTGGCGTAGAGTATGGCTTCGCGCACCGGTTTCTCGCCGGCCTTGTACATTCTTTCCACGTTCTTTGTGTCGCCGTTGCGATAGAATCCCTGCACCGACACGATGTATTTTCCTGCGGGCAGTCCTTTTATGTCCTGTGTCAGTTCGAATGCGTTGCCCGATCCTTCCACAGCGAATGCGAAGTCCTCCTGTCGTGTGCCGCGTCCTTCTATTGTGCCTGCGTTGTGTGCCCATGCGCCGTTCTCCTTGTCCCATGTGTTGTTGCCGTATTCGCGCTGGCTGAATCCCGGCATTTTCACGAGATAAGTGGCGTCAACAGGATTTTCCGGCGACGCATTCTTGAGCAGTTCGTCACGGTCGGCCTTGCTCACAAGAATCCATTGCGCGTCGGCCGACTGCAGGTCGGTTTCGCTTGTTCCTACTGTTGCATAGAAGGCCACGCCCGCTCCTGCGTCTGTCACGGCATAAGGATTGAAAGCCAGTCCCTCACTTGTTGCCGTGCGTTTCACTATGTTATAGACACATTCGGCGCCCTCAACAGCCTTGAACACCCATGTGTTCTGGTCGGGTGTGTCGCAGTAGCCGTTATAGTTGAGCCAGTCGCCGTTTCCATTGTCCAGTCCCGTCTTTATTTTAAATGTGTTGCCTGTTTTGACAAGTGTCACAGGTATGCCCGGGAATCCGAGTGCCGCATGTGCGCCCCAGTCAGATCCGCCGCAGAAGAACTGCTTCTGTCCGACGTTGTACAGATAGAACTCGCCGCTGGCCGGCACATTGCCTGTAAACATGTTTTCGTGTTTGTCGGCCGCATTTGATTTGCGTTCAAATCTGAGTGTCTGCAGAGCCTGTGCCGTTTCTTCTGCTGTTGTGGCTTCCTTTACCGCCTTCTGTGCATCGGTTATGGCTTCGGCATAGCTCTGTCCGGCATCTTCGCTGAGTGCAATGTCGATTGTCTGCTTCAGAATGTTCACTGTTGAGGCCGATTTTTTTATAACCGATATCATGGCGTTCAGTTCCTCTGTCATGCTTATTACGGCGTCCACATCTTCCGATGTTGTCAGTTCTTTGGCTCTCTCGATGCATTCGCTCAGAGCAGTGTTCATGGCGTCGGTTCCAGCCGATGTGTATTCGCCTGCCTCTTCAATCGCTTTCTGCAGCGCGGTTGTTATTTCGGTCATGTCGATGTCTTTGCCAAGATAAACTATTTTCCAGTTGTCGAACACGGTCCAGTCGGCTTCTACGCCGTCGTTCGAAGGTTTGGAAAGACCGATGCGCAGCTCTCCGCCTGTGACAGGCACGGTGAGTGGTTCGTTCTGATAGCCGCCTTCGAAGAATATGGCTGACGCGCAGTCGAGGTCGTTCGGCGTCCATTTGCCTGCTGCCTGATAATAATAGTACGGTGTCTCCACATCAGATCCTCCGTCGATGACACATTGCAGCGGTTTCTTCACATGGTTGGCGAAATACATGGTGCGCATTGTCTCAGTGCCGTTCTCATGTTTTTCGATGAATCCGCTGCCGTCACGGTAATAGCCCTGCACGCTTACAAGATACGTTCCGTCAGGTATTCCGCTGATGGTCTGCTGCATGTCGATGCTTGTCGAGTTCCAGCTTTCGTGTGCGCGGTTGCACATCACACGTCCGTCACCGCCCACTACGTTGTTCCCACCTTCGAAGCGTGCGTTCCATGCACTGTATCGTTCGTCGTTGAATGCGAAGTTAGGGTCCTGTACAAGCCATGTCACGTCAACAGGATTCTGCGGTGTTGCCTCGGCCATTGCCGCTATACGTTCCTCTCTTGTGACGAGCTGCCATGTGTTGTTTGTCGTGGCATCCTGGCTGATATATCCGTCGTCGCCCATACCTATCTTGCCGTAGTCAGACTCGATGGTGTATGCATTGCTTATTTCGGAGCCTTCCACGGGAGTTATCCTCCATATTGTGACGGCCTCGCCTGTGTCCATATACAGACCGTTTCCGTTGATGCTGTGGTTTCCGTTGAACTTAGGGTTGAGTCTGTATCCGCCGCCTTCTGCCGTGATGCTCACCTCAAAACCGCGTGTGTCCAGCTCGGCTCTTGTTGTCCATTGGTCGGTGCGACGGTCGTTGTTCTGCAGCCACTTGCCCGACTCCACATTGTAGAGGAAGAATTCACCTTCGGCAACCGGCGTTCCTTTGTACGGCGACGTGGTATTCTGTGCTCCGGCCGTTGCCGATGCCATGAGCATTATCATGTGGAATATATATCTTTTCATAAGATGATGCGTTTGGTTGTCTTATTTTGTTATTTTCTTTTTTATCACGCTTCCGTCTGCCAGTGTCACAGCGGCTATCATAATGCCCTTTGCTCCTATTTCTGTAGAGCAAGTGTTGTGGCCGGCGCTGACAGTCTTCATCAGACATCCGTCTGCTGAGTATATCTTGACGCTGTCTATCTCTCCGTTGCATGTGAATGTCAGTCGGTCGCCGTCGCTGTCCACTGTGACGTTGTAGCCGTTTTCCTCTCCGGCAATGTGTATTCCGTCGGTTACATCGTTGTCTTCAAGTCTGAACTCCATCCATGTCCACGATTCGTCATGTCTTACATCGGGTATTGACTCCGATACGAATCCGTTGTTGCATCTGTCCTGCACCTCAATGCCGGCTGCCATGCGCTGTCCTGCCGGTGCGCCCGTCTTTCCGAGAGCTTGCCATGGTATGGCTGCCTCAATAATGTAGTGGTCGTCTTCCACCTTCACCTTATAATTTATGCCTTTCATGTCGCACTCCGTCCAGTAGCCGTCCTCGCCCTGAAGACATTCATACTTGCCGTCGGTAGAGAAGAATATGTCGAACATGCCTTTCACAGGAGCTGTGTCCGACACGTTGTCGGCGTCGATAAGCACTCTCACACCATCCTTCAGCAGTCGCGACTGTGACGAACCTGCAGTGGGAGTGGCGTCATCCACGTTTGCCACGAAGTACAGATAGTTGTTGTCATAGTTGAAGTCGGCGTAAACATTGTGTCCGAGCGAGTTTGTTCCCATCATTATCTGGTTGGCCTGTGGTGTGTGGTATTCGTCTGCTCCTATCTCTCCGTCGAGTGTCGGACGGCCGTAGTATGCTTTGAGCATACGGCGCGGATAGCCTTTCACCATGTCCACATGGCGTCCGTTAGGACCCGAAACAAATCCTCCGAGGGCGCACACCTCACCGGTATCCACCACCGACACAGAGTTAACCTCTATTGATATGCCTGACTCCACGTTGTCGGGGAACGGTTGCGACATGGCCTTGAAGTTGCGTGCGTTCTCATCACCCACATATACATACATGTTCATCACGCCATAGTTGCCGCTTTCGTAGTACGATTGTCTTGAAAGCAGAGTTTCTCCCCACGGCAGAACACGCATGTAGGGCGCACCGCCGAACACGAGCGGACACCAGTCGTAGTCTATCACCTGTGAGCGGTAAGGACTGTTGGCTCCCACAGGAGCGTTGCTCCAGTTGTCCTCTATCGATGTTCTTACGGTCACCGGAACGAAACTTCCCATTCCCGGCCAGCCGTTGTCCTCTATTGTCACTACGATACTGTCGCCCACGATGACAGGTGTCGGCATTCCGTCTCTTGATCCAGGACGGAACGATATGCTCTGTGGTTCGCTCCATGTTTTGCCTCGGTCGAAAGAGCGCATGAGCTGTATGCACTGTTCACCGGAATTGACATACGGTGCTTCGTCCGACACATAGAGGTGTACTTCGCCCGACGGCAGTTCTAGTATGGCCGGTTCCCAGCATCCGTTCTCGAATGTTGTCTCGCCGTCATATACGAATATTTCGTCGCCCCATGTCTCTCCGTTGTCCTCGCTTATGTGCAGGCGCACTCCGAAACGTCCGCCGGCCACAGAGGGAAATCCTATGTTATATGTTATGATTATCTTCCCGTCGCTCAGCTGATAAAGGTCGGCATCGTAGTAGTTGAAGCCTTCCGGATGATGGAACACCGTTTTCTGCGGCGACCATGTCTTGCCGTTGTCCTCGCTGATGCTTATCACTATGTCCCAGTTCACTTCAGTCACGGCGAGCAGTCGTCCGTCCTGTAGCTGTATGAGGCGCGCATACCACCCTCCGTCGAAAATTGTCTGCTGACTGCGCATATCCCAGAATATGCGTGAACCCTTGTAAGGTTCTTTTCTTTCGGAATACATGTTGAGCACACATAACCCGAAAATCAAAAACAAGTAAAGTCTCTTCATGTTGTGACGTTATAGATTGATGTTATAATAGAATTATGCTGATGTCTTGAAAAGATAGTCTTGCTGTCCTTGCAGTGTGTGGCTTTTGCCGTTCAGGTTTCTTCGTAAGGTTTATGGTGGTCAGCCTCATGCTCCGGCCACAGGCAGGACTTTGGCACAGGTGTGTATGCAAAAATAGATTTATTATTTAACGTAACAGAGGTTTGTTGTTGAAAAAGCTGCCGCCCGGCGGCCGTTAGTATCAGAAAATACTGATACATGAGCAAAAACAACATACGCCATTACAGAGAAGGCGGAAAGCCCGATGCGCATGTCGTTACGGACTTTCCGCCTTGCCTTATGTGTCGTGGCGGCATATGTAATGTTGTGTTGTGGCTTCCGTCAGATACCCATCAGCGGTATGATTGAGGGCGTAATGAGTGCCGTGAATATGCCGTTGAGCGTCAGACCGAGGCTGGCGTATGCTCCGTGCAGCTTGCTCACGTCCATCGATGTGGCCGTACCCAGAGCGTGGGCTGCGGTTCCCATCGACAGTCCTTGGGCCATTGGTGTGCGTACATGGGCGAAACCCATGGTGCGGTAACCGGCCACAGCGCACATCAGACCTACGCATACCACCACTGCGGCCGTGAGCGACGGTATGCCGCCTATGGCCTTGGTTATTTCCATTGCAATAGGTGTGGTGACAGATTTCGGTGCAAGCGACAGTACAACTTCGCGCGATGCACCCAGCAGACGTGCTATAAGCACTACAGACACTATGCCGACAATGCAGCCTGCAAGCTCGGACACTAGTATGGGCATGAACTGTTTTTTGATTGTCTCAAGCTGCTGATAGAGCGGCACACCCAGTGCCACGACAGCCGGACGCAGCCAGAACTCAATCATGCGGCCGCCTTCGTTATAGGTGTCGTAGCTTATGTCGGTGACGTTGAGAAATATTATCACGGTAGCGATGGCCACAAGTATCGGATTCATTATGGCCCAGCCGGTGCGGCGGCGCAGCAGCTTGCCGAGGAAGTAGGAACCGAAGGTGAGTGCTATGAGGAAGTACTCGTTCTGGAAATATGTCATCTTTCACCTCCTTTGCATCTGCGTACAACCTTGCCGTAAAGCTCATGTGCCCAGCCCGTGGTGAACAGTACAAGCACCGTCGATACCACCGAGGCTATGACTATGGGCCACAGCTGTGCCTTTATTATGTCGAAATAGACCATTATGGCCACTCCGGGCGGAACGAAGAAGAAACCGATGTTTGCCACGAGGAAGTCCGACAGACCCTGCACCCATTCGAGGCGCACAACGCGGAGTTTCAGAAACAGTGTGAGAAGGAGCATGCCAAGAATGCTCGATGGCAGCGGGACGTGCGTGAAATGGATAATAAGTTCGCCCAGCGCCAGACAGCCAAACAGTATGGCCAGTTGACGGATCATCATAACTGAAAAATCTTTTTACCTTTTTTTATTTTCTTTAAGAGACTGCAAAATTACGAAATAACGACGTAACAGAGCACTTTATCATAAGAAAATGATGTATTTATCCTTTGTCATTCATCGTATATATTCTATAAAGTAAGATATTGCTGTTAAAAAGTTCTGTATATCTGAATTTTAATGTTTAATTTTGTTGTATAATAACTAAAACCCATGATTAGTAATGGTTTCAACAGATATAAGGCTGTTGAACATGTTGTTCATACACCGATAACTGATATTTTAGTAATAAAATAATAATTGATGGTATTATATGATAGAATTTGATAAAATGGAAAAGAAAAAACATGTGATGTATAAAAGCATGTGGGCAAATCTTCCAGACAGTTTTCAGATTGAAAAAACTCGTTATAAAGATAAATTATCAGACAACTCTTATCAGTTCTCAAATACTATGATTAATAAAACTAGCGTAGAATCTTGTGCTGAAGGATTATCTGATTTATTCAAAATAGCAGAACGTGATATTTTCAGATGTAAACTTAAACAGATCTGTAATGGTAATGGTCAGGAACTTAGGAGAATTACAACAATGCACTCATCTGCTCTATGCGCGTTATTGTTTTTCTACAACGTAACCAAAGATCATACGCTGGAGTTAAGACTAGACGACAATGATTGCGAGTTCTATTGCTCAGTATTTGAATATAAGAATATAGTTATAAAAGGTCGTAACCCTTCGAATGTGGACGTAGTTTTAATTGGAACAGAAAAAAGTACGGGCCAAAGAGTAATATTGTTCCTTGAATCAAAGTTTGCTGAATTTTATAATGATACAAGCAAGGAATTAAGCGGGGTTTCCGGGGAATACATGAGAAACGAATATGGAAAAGATATTTACGAGAAATTGGTAGCTCTCACAAACGATAAGTTAGAACCTGACTCTGCTGATAATTTTAAAATCACATCTGAAGAGTTCTGCTATCTGGAAGGTATAAAGCAAATGATCTCCCATTATATAGGAATACGTAATCTGTGTAATGGAATAAAATATGAAGAAAAAGGATGTTTTAATGAGCTCATTAAAACAGAGGATGCAAAAATATATTTGGGGACTATTTGTTATGACAAGGGATTTGCGGAGTTGGCTTTCAACAATTATCAGAAGCAATATTCCGCATTGGTTTCCATTCTTAATGACGTTACTCCTTCGGAAACAAATATTACTGTCTTGCCGGAATTGTTAAGGTATTCTCAGGATGAATTGAAAGGTTTTGTCAATGATTCTATCCGAAAATATTATTTCGAATATGGAGATGATAATTGGAAATAGGGTAGAATGATTGTTATTCACCTTTCAGATGTTCACTACATATACCGACAACCGATGTAATAAATACATGATATATATGACTAAGCCCACAAAATATTAATACTGACTATTGATATGAACAATAGAATTATGATAAAATACATAAGACCGGCTCTTCTCCTGTCTGTCATGCTGGCCTGCACGGCACTGCCGTCTTCGGCACAGGGAACGGTAGAAGACTATAACCGGGCTTACAGCCTGCGCGAGAAATACAGCCAGAGCCATGTGCTTTATGCTGACGTTGAGCCACACTGGATTGAAAACACCGACTCGTTCTGGTATATAAGAAACACGGAGCGCGGCCGCGAGTATGCGCTCGTCGATGCACGCGGAGCACGCCGCACAGACCTCTTCAACCATGAGCAACTGGCCGAACGGCTGTCGGCCATGAGTGGAAAGAAGGTGGAGCCCTACCGCATATATATTAATAAGGTGCGCACGGACAGGACTGCGGAGAACCTGCGATTTGAGTTCGACGGCCGTAGATGGGCTTATAACACGAAGGAAAACACGCTCACGAAGGAAGGCAACGTGCATGTTCCCGCGCCGCAACGCCACTGGATGGAGGTGGACGACGAGAAATCGGGCGGCCCCGTAACCTCGCCCGACGGCAGATATGTGGCTTTTGTGAGAGACGACAACGTGTGGGTGCGCAACTCGTCGGGCGGAGGCGAGCGCCAGCTGAGCATCGACGGCACGCAGGGAAACTACTATTCCACATACATACAATGGTCGCCTGACTCGCGGCGTGTGATGGCGTGCAGGATACGTCCTGCCGCCAAGCGCTATGTATATTACGTGGAGTCGTCGCCTGCCAACCAACTTCAGCCCGTGCTCCACAAGCAGGAGTATGCCAAGCCGGGCGACGAACTGCGTTTCAAGGTGCCATGCATATTCGAGGTGGAGACGGGCCGCGCGCTCATACCTTCCACCGAACTGTTCGCCAACCAGTACGACCTGCACAGCATGAGATGGAACGCCGACAGCAAGGGACTGACCTTCGAGTACAACGAACGCGGCCATAAGGTGTACCGTCTGCTGGAGATGTCGGCCACGGACGGCAGCGTGCGCACCCTCATTGAGGAGAAAGAGGAGAAGTATGTGAACTATCCTCGCATATTCCGACACCTGCTTGCCGACGGCCGACGCATAATCTGGAGCAGCGAGCGCGACAACTACAACCACCTCTACATGTACGACCGCGCCACGGGAAAACCTATACGGCAGATAACGAAAGGCCGCTGGTATGTGCGCGGAGTGCAGCATGTGGACGAGCAGAACGGGGTTATATATTTCTCGGCAAACGGAGTGAACAAGGACGAAGACCCTTACTTCATACACTACTACCGCATCAACTTCGACGGCTCCGGCATGAAGGAGCTGACGCCGGAGGAGGGAATGCACCGCTGCTGGTACTCGTCTGACCACAAGTATATGGTCGATGTGTACAGCACACCGCAGCAGGCACCCGTGGCACTGGTGCGCAGCGCCGACACGGGCAAGACCGTCATGCCGCTGGAGAAGGCCGACATCTCGGCGCTGCTTGCCAACGGATGGACCGCGCCGGAGACCTTCAAGGCCAAGGGACGCGACGGCAAGACCGACATATGGGGCATAATATACCGCCCGTCTGACTTCGACCCGCAGAAGAAATATCCCGTCGTGGAATACATATACTCAGGTCCGGGCGACCAGTATGTGCCCAAGACCTTCGCTTCATACAACTGGTGGATGACCTCGCTCGCCGAACTGGGATTCATCGTGGTGCAGGTTGACGGCATGACGACGTCGTTCCGCTCGAAGGAGTTTGAGGAAGTGTGCTACAAGAACCTGAAGGATGCGGGCCTGCCCGACCACATGGCGTGGATAAAGGCGGCTGCCGAACGCTATCCGAGCATGGACACCACGCGCGTCGGAATATTCGGAAGCTCGGCCGGCGGACAGGAGGCCATGGCCGCCGTACTGTTCCATCCGGAGTTCTACAAGGCTGCCTACTCGGCGTGCGGATGCCACGACAACAGGATGGACAAGATATGGTGGAACGAGCTGTGGATGGGTTATCCGGTGGATGAGGCTTACAGCCGCAACTCGAATGTGGACAACGCCCATCTGCTCACGCGCCCGCTGATGCTCGTTGTGGGCGAGATGGACGACAACGTGGACCCGGCATCCACCATGCAGGTGGCCGACGCGCTGATAAAGGCGGGCAAGGATTTCGAGCTGGTGGTATTGCCCGGAGTGCGCCATACCATGGGTGAGAACTTCGGCGAACACAAGCGCTACGACTTCTTCGTGCGTCATCTCATGGGCGTTGAGCCGCCGTCGTGGGACAAGATAGGGAAGAAATGAATCCGCTCCGACGGCTGTCGATACGGGCCGGTATGCTCTCACGTGGCATGCCGACCCGTATTATGTATATGCGTGTGTGGAACGTCGGAAATGAATAAATATACATTCTTGTGGTAAAAAGATTTTACAGAAAAATAGCGGAACGGGAAACGGATAGACGTTAAGAAGGACGATAATGAGTGGCGGCCGGTGCTTTACGGCGCGTTTCCGGTTCGGTAGAAATGAGACGGTGACAGGTTGCAAAAATAAACTGCGGCATATACTGCGTATCTGTGTTGTTGCTTTCAACCGAAAGCAGGGCAAAAGAGCGCAGTTACAGATTTTCAGTATCCTGCGTTTTTCCCGCTTGAGTTTTCTGTTCTACCCCAAAAAATTTTCGCGAATTTGCGCGCGGACTCTCCGTCGGACGTAAATTCGCGAAAAATAAGAGCTTTGCGCAATATACTGAACATCAAAGGTTTAGATTCAAGAAAGATTTTCCGGCCGTGCAAAATGCACCGTTTCAGCATGCGATAGAGTACATATCAGGGCCTGAAACACGCAATATCACACCATGATACAGGCAAAACCGGAGGCTGAAACGGGCATAAACGGAACGCAATACGAACTATCCGGGACGCCCATAGAGGGTATGCGGTAAGGCAGCAAGATGAGAATCGGCCTCTTTGACTGCGTATTCAACATTTGTTTACACCTCTTTTGCGATTTTCTTTTGTCAAAAAAAAGTCAAGAAAATCTGTAAGTACGCCGCCCGGGTTTTCTTTAAAAAACGCTTATATGAGACGCGGGCAGACGCACGGGCAGCATGCATCCCTGTTGAGGTGAGCGGTTCCGGTTGTTTGTGCAATGCGCTTACGCCGTTGTGACGGTCCGCTGCGGAGTGTCGGGTGGGCAGAATGTACGGTACAGGTCAGTCGGCCTGTTCTATCACTCCGTTGCCGGGCAGGTGCATGCCGGCCATGACGAGATGTTTGTTCTTGACGTATTCTATGAATTTCACCCTCGACTCCACGGCCTTCTTGCGGTCCATGTCGTAGGCGGCGCAGATGTTCGGATTCTGTATCTGCAGCGCGTAGCCGTGCATGAGGTCGCCTATGATGAGCAGACGTCCTGTCTGATAGATGGTGTGGCCCGGAGTGTGGCCCGGCGCCGGCAGAGCCTTCACGCCCAGTGGCAGTGCGTCGTCGTAGCCGAAACGGTGGAGCCGTCCGGCGTAGGCCTGCATTACGGATGCGGCGTTCTCGGCAGTGGCGCGCTGCTCTTTCTTCACTCTTCTGGCGTTGGTTATCCAGTAGTCATATTCGGCTTCGGGCACATAGAGCTGCGACTTGGTGAATACGGGTTTGCCTTCGTGCATCAGTCCGCCTGTGTGGTCGCCGTGGAAGTGGGTGAGCATGATATAGTCTATGTCGTCGGGCTTTATGTCCATTGAGTCGAGCAGAGCCATGAGACGTCCGCCACGGTCGGCTCCGTTGCCTGTGTCGAACAGCATCTGCTTGCCGTTCTTCTCGATGAGGAAACAGCTGACTGATGCAGCCACGCTGCCTTCGGGCGAGAGTATGTTGATGCTGTCGGAGTCTTTCTTGCCGTAGAACAGACTGTTGGGCATGCGTTTCTCATCGGCGTTGTCCTGGAAGGAAGTGAGGCTGACGGAGTCTATCGTCATCATCGTGATGCCGTGGGGCAGTATGCCTGAGTCGGCAGTCACTTTTTTGGCATTGTTGTCGCATGAGGCGAAGGCCATCATCGCCGCGGCGGTGAGAATGAGGCTTGCTGATTTGAATTTTTTCATAGCTTTGAGTTTGTTGGATGTTGGAAGACTTCCATGCCTTGCAGCCGTCGGGTCCGTGTGATGGGCGGGGCGGCCTGTATGCCGGATTGGCGGCATGCCTGTGCACAATGACAAAAATAAGCAAAATGAGCAATACACGGAAATATTTCGGACATTATTTTCATACTTCCGCGTTTTGCGTGTATCGTGGCCGGAGGGATGACTTTGCGCGTGGATGAAGCGACTGGGAGGAGTGGGGAGCATAGCAAGATGTGATGAGAAAAGGGCGGCGGAGTGCGGAAAAAATCGCAACAAGTGGGTATTTCAGAACTTCTGTCCATGCATTAATTTTGCAGCGGTCACCTCGCTGCGCGGCGCACACCGTGGCAGACAATACCCGTGTGGGGCGGAACGGACAGAGCGGGTGACGGATTGTTTTTAGTTAAAATGTTCAGGAAAAGAATGAAGAAGACAGGCATTTTTTACGGTTCGAGCACAGGGACGTGCGAGGATGTGGCCGGACGCATAGCCGTGCGGCTGGGTGTGGACAGTGCAGACGTGCACAACGTGGCCGACATGACGGCCGGAATGATTGAGGATTACGACGTGCTGTTGCTCGGCAGCAGCACATGGGGTTGCGGCGATCTGCAGGACGACTGGTATGACGCTCTGAAGCTGTTGCAGCAGACCGGGCTGAAGGGCAAGACTGTAGCACTGTTCGGATGTGGCGACTCGGAGTCGTACGGCGACACGTTCTGCGACGCCGTGGGCGTGATATACGATGGACTGAAGGACAGTGGATGCACGTTTGCGGGCGGTGGTGTGGCTGTGGACGACTATTCGTTCGATTCGTCGGCGGCCGTTGTGGACGGAAGTTTTGTGGGACTGCCCATCGACGAGGTGAACGAGAGCGACAGGACCGACGCGCGCATAGAGGCTTGGGCGGAGACTGTGAGGCCGGCAATGGAGTGAGGCCGGCGGCTCGGCTCTGCGATGACGTGGCCGTAAGGAGAGACAGGGAAATAGAAGAAAAACATAAGTAAAGGAGAAGAAAGACATGACTACGCAGTTATCCGAAATACATTCCACCGAACTGAAGGTGTTCATGAATCATATATACGAATTCAAGAAGGGCGTGAGAAGGATGGTGCTCTACACGGTGAATCGCAAGTATGAGGCGCTGGCCGTGGACCGTCTGCGGAGACAGAACATCGACTTCATGGTGCAGCCGGTGGACAGCAGGAAGGTGAACCTGTTTTTCGGCAGGAGTGAGTGCATACATGCCATACGCCGGATGGTGACACGACCGCTCAACCAGTTGACCCCGGAAGAGGATTTCATACTGGGTGCCATGCTCGGCTATGACATCTGTGCGCAGTGTGAGCGCTACTGTCTGCGCAAGTCGAGAGGCACAAGCTGAACGTGCCGGAGGGGCCGGAGCGAGGCTTTCTCCCATTCTTCAGGACATAAAAAAGAGACATATCCCGGCAGACGGGATATGTCTCTTTCTGTTATATGCGGGAGCGGACCGCTGGGTTTTGAGGCCTTGGCCCGCCCGGATGTACGTTGTGAACTGTTATTTCACGATGAGCTTGCGTACCGCATTGCCGCATTTGACAATGTATGCGCCCGGTTCAACCGATACGGATGCGCTGCCGCTCACTGCGTTGAGCTGTTTTACGGTGCGTCCGGACATGTCGAAGACGGTGAGTGTGCAGGTCTTGTCGGTTGTGACATTTATCTGGCCGGCAGTTGCGGTGATGGTTGTTGTGGCGGTTGTGCCGGCGTTGTCGATGCCGGTGTCCTGTCCTACATACATTATTTCAGACTCGCTTGACACAACATCGCCCTCAGTGCCGTTGCTTGCAGCCATCACATAGTAATAGAACTGCTCGCCCTCACGCTTCTCGGGTGTTGCCACGTAGATGCTGTTGTTGTATGCTATGTCGTCGCTGTAGATGTGTGTTAGCGTTGTGCCGGCCTCTATATCCTGTGTTATCTTCACGCCATCGATAAACACCATGCCTGTTGTTCCGTATTTGTCGTTAGGATCGCTGAAGCCGATGGAAATATAATAACAGTTGCTTGCGTCGAGGGTGAACTCGTAGTCGGTCATTTCATTGCTCAGATTGACATACTTCCATTTGCCGACAACTTCGCCGATTATCGGATCGACAAGTGCTACTCCGAGTTGGGTGCCGTTTGTGCAGTTGACCATCTTTGCGCTTATCTTGACCTTGACGTTGCTCGGTGTGGCGGTGTTAATCTGATATATCGGGCTGTAGAGCATTGAGTAATAGTTCATGGCTGCGTAGTAGTTCTTGAGACCTATCATGCCATTGGCGAGCAGAGTGGTTACGCCGTACCAGTCGGGATACTTGGTGTATTCGTTGAGCGCGCCTTCCATCTCGTTATATACAGGCGAACTGATGGTGCCTTCGGTCACTTTGTCGAAGGTCTCGTCGTCGAGAACGAATGTGCCTGAAGACGGAATCTTATAGTCGGAGAGTGTCACTACCTCGTAGTATGATGCGTCGCTCACGCTGCTCCAGTTGGCTCTGAAGCCCTCGTCGCTGATTTCTGTAGCCTGTGCCACGACAGGTGCGTCGATGGCATCGACGGTGTTCTTGGCCGGTATGATGTCAGACTCGTCGGAGATCAGTGTGCCGTCGTTGGCCTGTACAGAGTAATAGTACAGACATCCTGACTGCAGACCGCTTAATGTCTCGCTTGTGGCTGTAGTCTCGAAGTCTTTCTTGACGTATTGCGGTTTGTTGTCAACGAAGTAGAAAACGTCGAGCAGATAGGATGACGCTGTCTCTACGGCCTGCCAGTTGGCGGTGAATCCGGTCTCGGTGATGTCTGTGGCCGGCAGAGCTATCGGAGCGCTCGGCTTCTGTGGCTCTACTTCTGTTCCGTCAACCTGTGTTATCTCGATGTCGTCGACGAATACGGGTGCGTCGGCGAAGAACTGTATGGCTGTCTGGCTTTTGCCGTATCCTTCAAAAGGAATGGTCACTGTCTTCCATGATTCATCGCAACTTACATAACCTCCAAAAGGTTGGCTTTCGCCGTAACTTTGTCCTACAACATAGAATTTTGTTGAACCGGACTGTGATCTGAACGATACTGTGACGTTGAAGTTTCCGTTGTCGGCAGAAAGGTCGATTACCGGAGTCATGAGCACTGAGTTTATTTCGTCGGCCATGAAACAGCATCCTCCGGCCTGGAATACTTTGATACCGCCCCAGCCGTAGGTGTTGATGTAGTCGTGCATGATGATTCCTTCGCTTGTGAGGATGTTTGTCATGTCTGGTTCTTCCTCAGAACCTGCAGTGAACTTGCTGAAGTCTTCGCCCAGAACGAGTTTTTCTTCAGATGCAGCTACAACGGGTGCCTGCATGCGGGTTACTGTTCTCAGTGCAACGTCGTTGGCTTTTACGCGGTTCTTGCTTATCTTGTTGTGGTTTACGGCATGAGTTTTGGCCGGACGGAGTGCCTGCCATACGCGTTCGCCGTCGTTGGCTGCATGGCTGCACGGAACTGAAACAAACAGTCCAAAAAGCAGTGCGGGTAATGTCTTGATTATATTTTCTGTTTTCATTTCTTTTTGTTTAATTATTATTTGAGAGTTATTTTCTTAACGAACGATCCGCTTTCGCTGTCGATCTTTACTACATAAAGTCCTTTACCGGGAACAGTCATGGTGACGTTTCCACCGATTGTCTGTCTGTCGGCAACCATTGAGCCGTCGGCAGCATAGATGTATATGTGGGCTTTCACGCCTGACTTGACTGTTATGGTCTGGCCGGCTGTCTCGATGGAAATGCCGTTGCTCACGGTGTTGTCGATGCCAGTGGCAAGAACATATATTGTGCGTTCTACCGGTGCAGATTCGTTGTTGCCTTCGTAAAGACATACCACGCCGTATTTGTTTACGCCTTTCTGTGCGGTGGCGTCGATGAATGTACGTGTGGATGTGAATCCGATAAGCTCATTGTTGCGATATACATTGAAGCCGATAGGATATTCGGCGTCGGTGAGCGGATTGTAGTCTTCGTCGAATTCAGGCTGTTCGCCCGGAGTGAATGTGTCTTTTGCGGATGACGGTTCGAGGACAGCCTTCATCAGCGGATTGAACTGTATGAGGTCGCTGCGCCATTCTCCGTCGGAAAGTACAAGGTTGCCGAGGTCCGGAGTGTAGGTGACGCCGTCGCAGATGAGACGGAATCCGCCGTCGGAAGTCTTGCCGTAGACACCTATCATGTAGTCGTAGCCGGGTTCGATAACGGTTGGTGTGTCAAAGTTCTTGACGCACCATGTACCTGAACCGTATTCGGTGATGTCGCGTTCGTTGACAACTTCCATATCGTCGGTTCCGGCTGCGGCACGCCATACTCTTATCTTGTAGCTTGTGGTGCGCTGTGCCGAGAACGGGAAGAAGCCGATGCCTTTGATGGTGTAGCCGTTGTAGGCACGGAGATCTTTCTCGTTGAAACGCTGTGCGAAATCGGTTTCGTTGGAATAGATGTACTGATATATCACATCTTTATAGTTCAGGTCTGAACGTGAAAGTTCGGTGTTCATCTTCCATGTCACCTCTACTCCGTTGCTGTTCTCTACAGTTGAGAGTGAGTTGATGCGGTTTTCAGGAAGTCTTACAGTGGCTTTTACGAACGGTGATACCAGTCCGTTGTTGTAAACAACATCGACTTTGTATTCAACGATGATACTTCCGGGGTTGTTGTCAACATAAGTGAGCTCTTGGGTTGAGTTGATAAGAATATCGTCTCTGAATATGCGGTATTCCTTGATACCCTCTGTTGCGGGAGCTTCCCACTCGAGTGTCACAACGCCGCGCTTGGCACTGGCTTTGAAGTTCTTCACTGTTTCGGGAGCTTCTTCGGACACGAAATCGAATGAAATCTTTCCGTCAGTCTCGCTTATGTTGCTTAAAGAGAAGTATGAGTATTTGCCGTCGTTGGAATGTGTTGACGGAAGAGTGATGTCAGACCATGATGTCTTGCCGGTTGAACCGGGGAAAGGTGCTTCGTCGGAATTGATGTTTCCGTAGGATGCCGGGCTTTCGTACGGATCGCTGGTGGCAGATGCACACACGGTGTAGAGTCCCTGCAGGTAGTTGCAGTTCACGGTGTTCATGTCTGCTGTGGCGCTTATTCTGTTCTCATCTACATGATATACGATGAGTCCGTGGCCGGGAAGTTTCTTGTCGAACTTCTGTATCTGTCGGTTCTCAAGCACGAAGTAGTCGCCTTCGCGTTGTGTCTTCACAACATATCCTACGGGTTCGTCGGTTGCGGCAGGCATGTCTGTTATGGTTGTCGAAGCGTCGAGATACTTTGGTGTGGCCCATCCGAACTGCATCTTTTGCCACATGTTGAGGCTTGAAGGACTGTCGCCGGGCAGTTTGTACTCATTCCATATACCGTCGGCCATGAGGTCCCATACGCCTGTTCCGTCGAAGTAGCCGCTGGTTTCGTAGTCGGTGTCGTAGTAGTCGGGGGCACCGAGATTGTGTCCGAACTCATGGCACAGAACTCCGACTGTTGTCATCTGAGTGCCGTAGTCAGGACTGCTTATCAGAATTTCGGGCTGTATGGTGTATTTCTTAACGCGTACATCACCATACATCTGATCGAGAAGCTCACCGCTGTGTGACCAAATGTCAGAAGTGCTTCCGCTTACTTCCTGACCCATACCCTGATGGATGATGGACAGTCCGTCGAGTTCGCCGTCGCCGTCGTTGTCAAACTGATGGATGTCGATGCTCGGATCAACGAGTGCGAGAGCATCGCGTATGAGATCAGTCATATCCTCGGTGTTGTAAAGCGACTTCTGTCTCGGCAGTTGCAGCCATCCTACAACGGTTGTTTCGATGTCGAGTTGTCCGTAGGATGTCTCAAGATAATAATCGCGGAAGCTGCCTGTTCCGTTGTAGTTCTCAGCATTCATGAGATCGCGGAACTTGTCGGCGTCAAACAGAGGTTTGGTGTCTGCAAAGTTGACGAGCAGCATCAGCAGCTTGCGCTTGCCGGTAAGAGGGAATGTACCGTTGATCTGCAGTGCCTTCTTTGGTCCTGTAGTATTCAGCGCCACGTCGTTTGCCTTTATCATATCGCTGCGTTTCAGCAGACGTGCCTTTGCCGGAGCCTGCTTGTCGTCGCCTGTATATGTATTTCCTGCTACGATTGTTCCTTTGTCATTCTTTGTTGCGTAGCAAAGATAGCCCTTATCCGATTTCTTCAATACATATCCGCCTGTCGACTCAAGCCAATGGTTGTATTCATCACCCATTATGCGATAAACGACAGTTGTGCCGTCAGGCTGTGTGTATTTAACAGGTTTCGGATATGCCGGCACACTGTAGGCCGGCATATCCGAAATAGAGATAAGGCATAATGAAATTAAAAGAATTCTAAGAAATTTCATGCCTTTTTATTATTTAAATATTTTGATGCTGTTTTTACCTGCGTTGATAACGTATACTCCGTTGCTCCATCCGCTTGCAGGGATAACGACCTCGCCACCGTTGGCTTTGCCGCTGAATACCTGTACGCCGGATACGCTGTAAACCTTGACATTCTCGCCGTCAGCCAGTCCGCTTACGCGATAGTTCTCGCCGTCGGCTGATATTTCGATTTCAACATTGTTGTCTGTTACACTTCCGATGGCGTTTGTCTCCATCTTGTTGAACTTAACCCACGGCATTACGCAGAAGCTGTAGCCTTCCAGACTCGGGCAGAACTCATCGGCCTTGCACCATGCACCGTCAACTGTATAATCGCTTCCAGGAAGTGCTTTCTCCGGTTTCACATAGAGTGTTGTCTGTTTGTTGGCATGCTTTCTTGTCTCAAAGCCGATCCATGAACGGTATCCTCTTCCTTCTGCAGTCTCATCTACAAGATCGAGTTCTTCACATTCAAATGCAACATAGAATGTACCTGTTACCTTAGCGCTTTCGTCGAACTTGATTGACTGTCTTACAGGCTGGTAATAACCTTCTTCGCCGAATGTCTTGGCAAGCTTCTCTGTCTTAGATGCAATCGGATGTTCTGTGTCAATCTTTCCGTCCTTCTCAGGATAAATAACAACTGTGTATGTCTTATCCTTGTCGTTTACGCTTCCTTCACCAGTATCATTAATGAAGAGCTGGTACATTGGTGTCAGAATAGAGAGTGACGAAATATCAAGAGTTACGTCTGAAGGGAGTTCGAAACGTTCTGCTATCGAACGGTAGTACGGGTTGACACCTACAACATAATCGTAGTATATCTCGTATGTATCAATTTCTTTCACCTCACCGTTTTCGTCGAATGCCGGTGTATCACCCTGCTGATAGAGTTTGTCTGTTGTCTCAGATGTTGTTGTCAAAGCATCGTCAACGTCATTTTCAAGGCTGAGAACTTCTGTATAGAATGTCTTTTCTGCCTCAGTTGTTCCGCCTTCGTTTGTTGCCTGAAGGGTTATTGTGTACGAACCGGATGCCGGGAATGTTATTTCAGGCTCGGCAGCTTCTTCGTCAGAGATTGTGGCTCCGTTGTTTACAGACCATTTGTATGAATCTGCGTCAGAGCTCATATTAACCATCTTAACCTTCTGTCCTTCGAATACTACAGAAGAACCGTTGAATATAGAGTTGAGTGTGTTGCCTACATGGAATACTGCTGTCGGCGGGAGAACCATGTCTTTCTCTGTTACAGAGAAGTTGTCGATGGCAAAGCGTCCGTCATTGGCTGATGCAGAGCATGCATATATTGCGAAGCAGTATTTACCGTCTTCTGTAGGTGTGAAGTCTTTCTCAATCTTTGTCCAGTCACCAACAGCTGTCTCTGTTATTTCTTCGAGTACAGTTGTCTGTGCTGTAGTTTCCTGTGCGTTTCCTGCTGTGAGTTTGAATGAAGGTTTCACGCTTCCTGTTCCCGGCATGTAAAGATACATAGACACTGTGTATGTCTGTCCGCCCTTCATGTCGAGCATCGGAGAGTATGCTATATCCTGTCTGTTCGGAAGAATTGAAGATTCTGCAACCATATAGTATTCTCCAGATACAGCCTGTTTGCCAGGAATGTTTGCTGTAACCCAAGGATTTTCACCTGAAACCGTCCATCCGATAGGCAGATAGTCTTTTCCTGAATAGTGAGAACCGTCATCGTATGTTTCGATATAAGGAATCTCTGCTTTCCATGTAGGCTCTTCGCCGCCTCCGCTTTCAGCTACACTGAATGTGTCGAAGAACACGTCGCCTGCTGATGAGAGCACCGATGTGCACCAGAGGCCGAAGCAATACTGTCCGTCTGTTTCCGGAGTGAACTTAACAGAAATTTCTTTCCAGTCACATTCGCCTTCTTCCTTTGCGAGTTCATATATCTGAGCATCGGCCACCTGTGCAAGTCCTGCTGTGATCTTCATGCTAGGTTGACGTCCGTTTTGTGCACTATTTTTCATCATCACCCATACGGTCATGGTGTATTCCACGCCACCTTTCATCTCAAACATCGGTGAGAAAGCCACGTCATTACGGTTTCCAAGCTGTGGATATCCTGAAGTAAGAGAGTTCAGACCAGACTGTGCCTGGAATCCGTACCATTCAAATGTCGGATATACTGAGAACATAGCCTCGCCTGCAACTTCCCATCCGGCCGGAATATATTCTTCTTCCGTAGTGTCGAAATTCTCAGAATAAGGCAGAGTGAAATTTCCACCCGGCTCTTCTGGACTTTCAGCTGCGCTTACAGAGAATGAGTCATAGAACACATCACCTGCAGTAGAGAGCACTGAGTTGCACCAGAGTCCGAAGCTATACTGTCCGTCAGCCTCAGGAGTGAATGTTACGGTGATTTCCTTCCAGTCGCAATCACCTGTTTCGGATGCAAGCTCAACAGTCTGTGCTTCTACTGTCTGTGCATTTCCGACAGTTACTTTCATACCCGGATCACGTCCGTTCTGTGCACCGTTTCTCATCATCACCCATACAGTCATGGTGTACTCCACGCCGGCTTTCATTTCGAACATCGGCGAGAAGGCCACGTCGGTGCGGTTTCCAAGCTGTGGATATCCTGAGACAATAACATTCGCTCCAGACTTAGCCTGTATGGCGTAGTCCATTGCTGAAGATATGGAGAAGGTGGAACTTCCTGCTGTTGCCCAACCTTCCGGCATCTGTCCAGCTTCTGTCTCGTCAAAGTTTTCCGTATACGGAAACTCTGTTACGCTTTCAGCTGCGTTAGCGTAATTGCTAAAGAACACGCTGAATAATAGAAGTAAAGTAATTACAATAGTTCGTTAAAAATTAGCCAAGCCTAAGCGGCTTTGGCGGTAAATAAAA
>USDT01000015.1 GCA_900553465.1 uncultured Prevotella sp. | reverse complement strand
GCCGATTCTATGTTTAATTTTAATTTATCGGTAAAAATTTACCGAAGTATTGATTTATATGACGCATATAATAATATAAGGTTTAATACAAAAAGAAAAAAGCCGGCTGTATTTTATTTACAACCGGCCACAGGATATATTTTCACGTTACATCATAGGCATCATAGGCATTGCTCTGACAGGTCTGCCACCATGTCTGCCTCCACGGTCCCTGCCAGGACCATCAGGTCCTCCAGGCATACCGGGGCCGCGGCGCATTTCCTTACGTGCGGCCTTATCTCCGAAGAGATTGAAACGATAGACCACATGAAGCATAGCATAGCTGTTGATGGAGTTGTACTCAACGTCGCTGCGCTGCATGGCGTTGATAGTACGGCTGAAGTTGCTCTGGTTGCGCAATATGTCGTAGAACTGAATCATAACCGACAGCGGTTTTCCCTTCAGAAAGCTCTGCGATATCTGTGCGTTCCATACCAGCTCGTTGGTGTTGAACGAATTGTCGTTGTATCCGCGACGGCTGTTCTGATGAATGTCTGTCGACAGATTTGTGCCCCACGGACAGTTAATGTACACGGTTCCTCCGTATGAGAACTGCCATGTGTCCAGATTGCTCTGTGCCTGCAATTTGTTGCGCACATGGTTGTACCGGAACGAACCATCAAGCTCAAGCTCCAGCCACTCGTTGCGGTAGCTGCCCGCCAGGCGTTCATCGAGTGTCATTGAGCGCGTGATGTTCTTCTGCGAATCAGAGGTGCGGTCAAGGCTCAGATAACTCACATAGTTATCATATTTGAAGTCGGTTGTGGTGCTCACGTTCCAGTATCCCGTAGAGTCGATGGCTACGTTATACATGAACGCACCGTTCAGGTTCCAGTTTCCGTTTATGTTCTCCGGGCGCGTTATACGTCCACCGGTCTGTTCGTCGTATGTCACCTTCGTACTTATGCTGTTGCGCGTGGTACTGAAGTTGAGGTGTCCGGATATGGCCTGAGTGTGGTTTTCGATAAAGTTGCTATAATACATTCTCAGGTTGTTGGTGAACGATGGCTTCAGTCCCGAATTACCCATCGATATGTTCAGCGGGTCGCTGTCGTCGGTGATATCAAGCAAAGAGCTTATGCTCGGCTGCGAAGTGTATCCGCGGTAGTTTATACGCAGGCTGCTCAGCTTGCTGAAACGATAATGGAAATCGAGCGTCGGAGTGATATTCATCACCGTGCGCACAGTGTCTTTGTAAACACCTAGGTAATCCTGCTTGTAGTTGGAGCGCTGCGGCTGGAAGAGAACACCCACATTGAAGTTGTACTTCTCGCGTATCATGCGAAACATCACCTCAATGTCGTGCGTATAGTTTCTATATTCCGAGTAGCAACTCAGACTCTTGTCGAAGTAGGTCTCGAATGGATTTTCCAGACGTGCCAAGTATTCGCCCCATCCGCGGTATGCAGGCGTGAGTCCTGAGAAGTAGTCCTCACCCAGATTACTGAAGTCGTAAGTGTTCTGGTCGCTCTTGCTGTAAGAGTAATTGAACTTATAGCTCAACTGCAGGAATGTGGCTTTCCAAAGCGGTTCGCTGTATGTTGCCTGCACAGTATAGTTGTAGTTGCGTGTCGGAGTAACGCGATAGCGGTTGGTCTGATAGGTAGAGTCGAGCCCTGCCTGGTTGAGTATCTGATACAGATGCACATTGGTAAGCGACAGGTTGTTGCTGTTGCCCTCGCTGTAGCGGCCCTCGGCACGAACGGTGAAGTTGCGACCGTTATTGCCAAGACGACGGTTGTACTGGAGCGAACCACCGAACTGCTTCGACTCACTGTAGCCTATGGACGTTCCGTTGTTGCTGTTCACCATCACATCTTCCTTGTCCAACTCTGCTATCGACTCCTCGTCGAGTGGATTGGTCACGTAGTTGTACGGATCGGCGTTGTATGATGCCGAGCGGTTTATGGAACGGCTGTCGTCGGCCGAATAGCTGACAGAAGGTCTGAACATGATGTTGGTCATGGTGTCAGGCTTCCACTCCAGTCGCATCTGCGCGTTCCATCTGTCGCCGCGCGAATAGCTCTGGTTCAGACTGTTGGAGAACGAACCAACGGTGCTCACGAAGTTCTCCGACGAGCTCTTTGTGCGTGCGTTGTTGTTGGTATGGTTCCAGCGTACACTTCCGTCGAGTTTCAGCTTCTTGCCGTCATCGTAGTTGAAGTTGGCACCTATCATCTTCGATGTGGTGAGTCCGTTGCGGCCGCGTCCGAAGTTGCCTCGTCCGCCGCCACCGGGGAATCCTTTGTCGTTCACGTTGTTGGCATTGCCCATGAGCATCACTCTGAACTTGTCGTTGAAGTATGCTCCCATGAGCTTCTCGGCATAGCGGTCTTCAGTTCCGTAGCTTGCGTCTATGTTTCCGAATGTTCCCTTGTTCATGCCACGCTTCAATCCGAAGTCGAGTACCATTTCCTCATTGCCGTCATCGATACCCGTCACTTTCGCGAGATCGCTCTTGTCGTTATATGCCTTAACTTTCTCCACGATGGATGTAGGAAGGTTTTTCAGCGCGGTCTGTGTGTCGCCGGTCATGAATTCCTTACCATCCATCTTTATCTTTTTCACTTCCTGTCCGTTGATGGTCACCTTACCGTCGTCGTCCACCTTGGCTCCAGGCAGACGTTTTATCAGTTCCTCTATGGCAGAACCTTCAGGCGTGCGGTAGGCCGACGAGTTGTATATCAGCGTGTCTTCCTTCACCACCACTCTGGCAGCCTGGCCCGTAACGGTAGCTCCCTTTAGCATTGTGGCTTCGGCTCCGAGCACAACTTCGCCCAGATCCACATTGCCCTCGTCCTTCACTTCAACATTCTTGAAACTCACGATGTATCCCACACTTGTGAATTTCAGTATGTACTTTCCGTCCGACGGGGCTTTGAGTGTGAATTTGCCGTTGTCGTCCGACGTGACACCCGTGACATAGGTGCTGTCGCTGTTGAGCATCTGCACAGTCACTTGTGCCATGGCTTCCTTGGTGTCTCTGTCTGTCAGCACACCGGTGATGCTGCGGTTCTGTGCGGAGACGGCCGTCCACACCAGAGAGAGCAGCATTATCAGAACAGTTTTTTTCATCTTGTATGTTTGATTGTTTTTATAATGAGTTCACGCCTTTTTAGACGAATCATTATTTTCAAGGTTTAATTTTCTTTCATAAAAGCACGTTTTTTTATTTTTTTCTGTCAATCAGTATAGTGCCATGATGTGCACTGTGACGCAACAACCGTGCTTACACAGGAATGCATAAATATGCAATTCTCAAAGTAAAAAATTTTGACAATAAAAATTTTCAAAATAGAAATTCGAGAACAGTAAAACCTGTATAAAAGATGAATATAAATACAATTCCTTTATCGCTTTCTGATGCGTGTTGAGCGAAAGAGACTTTATCGTGGTGTGGAATGCAGCATTTCGGGTGGTCATACAGTCTGTATCAGGTGGTGGAATGGGCTTTATCACACCCTGATAAAGGCTTTATCAGACAGCCGTCAGGAGCATATCAGACGGTGCTTTTGCGTAAGCAACTGATGCACAGAGCGTTGGCTTATGTCTTCAAAACTCGCGTATATGCACGCAAAAAATTTTTTCTGACTTCCGACGGCACTCTCGTGAAGTTGACGTTGTATATTTATACACACCCCGAAGCATTTTGCATATTTATTCATCCAATCCCGGCTCTTTCGTCACAATGACAGAATATACATATTCTGACAGCGACAGGGCATGGTGGCACAATACAAAAAATGCCGTTTTTTATTTTGTATTGCAGGCCGTTTACACTATCTTTGCATAATATATATGCCGCGCCATCACTTGACGGTGTTCACATATTAAAACAGAAAGGGAGATATTATGAAACAGAGAATTATCTTATCCGAGGATATCGAGATAGAGATTACAGAAGCGATATCCGAGTGCGAACACGACAGACTGTTTGTACTGACCGACGAAACCACACGCGACGTTTGCTGGCCCAGACTAAGGGATTTTCTCTCGCTCAAGAATGCAACCCTCATCACCATAAAGGCCGGCGACACACATAAGGACATCGACTCTGCCGCCAGCGTATGGCGCAGTCTGCAGGAAGGAGGCGCGACGCGCCACTCATGCCTCATCAACCTTGGAGGAGGCATGGTGACAGACCTCGGCGGATTCGTAGCATCGACATTCAAACGTGGCATCGACTTCATCAATATCCCGACAACACTGCTCGCCATGGTCGATGCATCTGTCGGAGGAAAGACGGGTGTGAACTTCGGAGGACTGAAAAACGAGATTGGAGTGTTCTGCGACAGCCGCTTTGTCATCCTCGACACGCTCTTCCTCGGTACGCTCGACCATGCAAACATCTGCTCGGGATATGCCGAAATGCTCAAACACGGACTGCTAAGCGACGACCGCATGTGGAGCGACCTGCTGACATTCGACCTCAACAGCCCCGATCTGAAGCGTCTGCAGCAGATGGTGGCCGAATCGGTGAAGGTAAAGGAAAAGGTGGTAAAAGCCGACCCGCTGGAACGGAACATACGCAAGGCCCTCAATCTGGGCCACACCGTGGGCCATGCCTTCGAGTCGCTGGCCATGCAGAAAGGCCATCCGGTGCTTCACGGTTATGCCGTGGCATGGGGACTGGCGTGCGAGTTGTATCTCAGTCATGTTAAGGATAGTTTCCCGATAGAGAAACTGCGCCAGACGGCGACGTTCATACGCGAGAACTACTCACTGCCCGAAGTGACATGCGACGATTATCCGGAGCTTTACAGACTGATGACTCACGACAAGAAAAACACCGCGGGCACCATCAACTTCACACTTCTGGCCGACGTGGGCGACATACGCATAAACCGCACGGCAACCAAAGACGAAATATTCGAAGCCCTCGACTTCTACCGCGAAGGGCTCTGACACAGTTATATAACACTTCTGATAATGGACATTGAAAAACTCAAAAGAGTAAGACTTGAGCAGGACGGACTGTCCAAAACGCTCGGTATGGATTTCATATCTACACCCGAACCCGACACGTGCATGGCACGCATGAAGGTGGGACGACACAACCGCCAGGTGTTCGGATTTCTCAGCGGCGGCGCATCACTCGCACTGGCAGAGAACCTTGCAGGGATAGGCTCCATGGCATTGTGCCCGGGTAAGATTTGTCTTGGCATCAACGTGACCGGCAACCACATGAAGGCGGTGCTCGAAGGCGACACCGTGACGGCTTACGGACGATGCATACACAAGGGCCGCACACTGCACCTGTGGCACATAGAACTGAAAAACAACGCCGGCGAACTCATTTCGTCGGTAGAGGTAACCAACTTCATACTCAGCCCGAGAACAAAATGAGCAGCTATGCCATGTACCGTCTGCCGCACGGCAGACATATAGTGAAGATAACGCAGACCACGGGAATACCCGAAGAACTGCACTCATATCGTGAACTCAACGGACGGAGCGGATTCGTTTTCGCTCCGTTCTGTATATCGGAATCATGCCCTGTACTGCTCATACGACCGGACCTCACGGAGACAATGGAGGCTCCCGACTGCCGACAGACACAGGCTTCATACGCTCCGCCACGCCATACAGATGAAGACGAGAGGAACATATACGCCACTGACTTCGCTGCTTTCCACGAGTCGCTGCAGAAAAGCGAATTCGAAAAACTGGTACTTGCGCGCAGCTCACGCGTGGAGTGCACCACACCGACACAACCGGAAGATCTCTTCATGAGGGCGTGCCGACTCTATCCGCGCATGTTTGTGGCACTCGTGTCCACACCTCAGGGAGGCACGTGGCTCATGGCTACACCGGAGATTCTGCTCAGTGGCGACGCACCGATATTCTCAACCATGGCGCTGGCTGGCACAATGCGGCTTGACGACAGTCAGCTCGGATTCGACACACCGGGCAGCGCACAGTGCAACACCACCATTGAATGGGACGATAAGAACACACGCGAGCAGGCCTACGTGGCGTCATACATACGCGACCGCATAGGACGCTTCGCCTACAACATAAGCAGCAAGGGACCATACACGGCACGCGCCGGACGACTGGTACACCTGCGTACCGACTTCACCTTCACACTCGACGACATGAATATCCTTGGCGACGTCATCGACAGCCTGCACCCCACTCCTGCCGTGTGCGGCATTCCCAAGGACGAAGCACGCGACTTCATAATGAGCAATGAGTCGGCGGGACGCAGCTATTACAGCGGTTTCAGCGGACCGTTACAACCCGATGGTGCCACACGTCTGTTCGTATCGTTGCGCTGCATGAGCATATGCGACAACGGTTACCGACTCTATGCCGGCGGCGGACTTCTGCGCGAGAGCGACGAACAGCATGAGTGGGAAGAGACAGAATGTAAGATGGACACCATGCGGTGTGTGATAAACAACGACTGAAATGTACAGCAACAAGGAAAACGTGAACATACTCACGGCGCTTCTCGCCGCTTACGGAGTGCGCCATGCAGTGGTGTGTCCGGGCAGCCGCAACGCTCCCATCGTACACAACCTTAACGAGTGTCCGACCATAGAGTGCTACCCTGTGACCGACGAGCGCTCGGCAGGCTTCTGCGCCATAGGCATAAGTCTGGCCATAGGCATGAAACCTGTGGCCGTATGTGTCACGTCCGGGTCGGCTCTGCTCAATCTTGCACCGGCCGTGGCCGAGGCTTTCTACCGTCACATACCGCTCATCGTCATATCAGCCGACCGTCCCGCACAATGGATAGGCCAGCTCGACGGACAGACTCTGCCACAACCGGGCGCTTTCGGAACGATGGTGCGCAAGTGTGTCACACTGCCCGAACCTCATAACGATGAGGAACACTGGATGTGCAACCGCCTTGTGTGCGAGGCACTTTATATGTCCACATGCCGCACGGGCGCACCGGTACAGATCAATGTACCCATAACCGAGCCGCTATTCACATTCGACTGCAAATGTCTGCCGACCGAACGCACTATCGTGCGATGCACTCGTGGCAACGGCACAGACATGTGCGACACGCTGCCCGACGCATGGTTTACAGCCCGACGACCCATGGTGGTCATAGGACAAATGCCGTACGGAGCTATAGACAGCCACACATTGCGCACCTTGTCACGTTCGTTTGTCACTCTGTGCGAGCCTCTCGGAGCCGACGTAGTGCATTTTGATAAGGTGATACGCGCTGTAGGTAATGACGCAAACTACATGCCTGACTATATATTATATATAGGCGACACCGTCGTGAGCAAGGCCACACGACGCTTTCTGCGGCGCTCCGGTGCACCGTCATGCCTGCTTACACCCGACGCTTCTGCCGTGACCGACCCGCTCATGCATCTCACGCACATTGCTCAATACGACAGTCCTGACGCCCTGAAACGTCTGCCGGAACTGCTCAAACGTACAGACAAAAACACAGACACAGTTCCATCGACAGATAAGACAGCCGACATAGATGTCGAACGCACACGCTTCCTGCAAATGTGGAACAAGGAACTTAACACAGCACAACGCCATTCCGAAGAATACGAACCAGCATATTCGTCGATGGCTGTGGTGAAATACTTTGAACAACAGCTTGCCGACATGGAATACGACTGGCACGTACATTATGCCAACAGTTCGGCCATAAGGCTCGCAAACATATTCGCCACACATCATGTGGAATGCAACCGTGGTGTAAACGGCATTGAAGGCAGTCTGTCAACAGCGGCGGGACATTCCATGGCAACGGCCGACATGGTGTTCTGCATTATCGGTGACCTGAGTTTCTTTTACGACCAGAACGCACTGTGGAACACTTCGCTCAAAGGCAATCTGCGCATAATCCTGCTCAACAACAGCGGAGGAAGCATATTCCGCGGACTCCCTGGACTAAGCGAAAGCGCGGCGGCAGACAAGCTCGTGGCTGCATGTCACACAACAAATGCCGAAGGCATATGCACACAAAACGACATCGGATACATGGCTGCACACAACATGGAAGAAATGCAACTGGGCATTGTCACACTGCTCACACGACATTCTGAGCGTCCTATGCTACTCGAGGTGACGACAGATGCGGCAACAGACAACAGAGTGATGGGCGATTACTTCAAATCGCTCAAACTCTGATGTGCATGCCGCAACAAACAACACTTTAAACAGAAAAATACCTTTACCGCAATAACCTACTCTAAAAGACACACACCATAAACTGACAGTAAAACAAAAAATTATCTTTTTATAATATAGTGAAAGCCTTTTTTTGACGTCTTTAAGTAAGCACAGAAATAAAAAATCAATTCATAATGCAAAAAAAAATGGCATTTTCTTGTTATTTGTAAAAAATAATACCTACTTTTGAAGAAAGTTTTAACAACAAATTAAAAAATAGTAGTTATGAGAAAAATTTTACTTATTGCAGCAGTTCTGTTCTCTTTGGGCAGCATGGCACAGAAACCGTTAAACAGCTTCAAAAATTTAGATTTCTCCACAAAGGCCATGAAAATGAACATCCCGACGGAAAACATGCATACCGGACTTTTGGGAAAAGCAGCCAAAGCACAAACCAAAGCACCAGATGGAACACCTAAAACATTCTATCTTGACTTTCTCAATTCCTGCTATGGCATGGAAACAATATTCGGTATAAGTGCATTACCAGAGTATCACAAAGCCATCGATATTATATACGGTGACAACAACAAGGTTTACATCAAAAACATGATGTGTCCTAATTCTATCGGAGGATACCTCGAAGGCAGCATCAACGGAAACACCATCACCCTGACAAAAGGACAGACCGTAGGCAATATTCAGGGTTACGACGTCTTTATGTACAAAGGAATCATGGATCAATCAGGCAATATAACGCCCGACACAAACAGCGATTATCAGCTTACAATTGATCCAAAATCCGGTATTATTTCAAACAGTGAAGACATACTATGCCTGTACATAGAATACAATTCATCACTTACGACTTATACTTATTGCGCATCATTGACATTCTATCCAGAGGATCTATTCCCTGCCGCAGAACAACATGAGTACATTTATGACTATTCTGGACTTGACAGCAACAATATGGAAGTGACAAAAACAGACGCAAAAAGTACTATAGAGGTAATCAATCTTGGCGAAGTAAGCTATATCAAAGGTCTGATGCCGGAGAAGTATGAGGATGCATGGATGCTCGTCGAAAACATAGACGACTCCCTTAAATTGTCCTTACCGCAGAATGTAGAAGAAGATCTAACGACTGCGTTCACTCAAGGTAATTATTTATATTTCGGTACAAAAAATTTCGTATATGACTCATCTTCAGACAGCTACATATTGAATGATTATGGACTTTCTGACGTGTATACATATCAAAATGGTACATATATTACGGAAGAGTACACAAACCTCAGAATAAAAGCCACAACAACTGGTATCAACAAGGTTGAAGGCAATGATGCTGATGTTGTTTCAACAGAATACTTCGACCTCTCTGGCCGTCGCATCAGCAACGCACAGAAGGGTATTAACGTAAAGGTTATGAAGTTCTCTGACGGAACTACAAAGACTGTAAAGGTTATAAAGTAAGCAATACATAATATTATTATATGTAATTTCCGACAGGCATGTCTTTCTGAAGACATGCCTGTTTTTTATATATGTATGTCTTTTAAAACACGCGGAACACCAAGTCACATGTACGTATGCTTGCTCTTATGGCAAAAATTTGATAACTTTGCCACTACGGCGGCAAAGGACAAGAGAAACAGGAAAGCGTTTTATGCCATACAGCATGCTCAATACTGTGAGACAACAGTCCGAGGAAGCCACTACTGAATACAGTTTACGACAACACAAAACATAAAAGATATGAGCACAAGAGAATGGAAACCAATAGAAGGTTTCGACTTTAAGGAGATTCTTTTCGACGAGTACAACGGCATCGCCCGCATAACAATCAACCGCCCGAGATGGCGCAACGCCTTCACACCACGCACAACGTGGGAGATGTCTAAGGCGTTCGCATGGTGCAGGGAGGCTCAACGCATAGGTGTGGTGATACTCACCGGTGCAGGCGACAAGGCTTTCTGTTCGGGTGGTGACATGAACGTGAAAGGTCGCGGAGGATATGTAGGTGAGGACGGTGTGCCGAGACTCAACGTGCTGGACGTACAGAAACAGATACGGTCGCTGCCGAAACCGGTGATAGCAATGGTCAACGGATATGCTATAGGCGGCGGACACGTGCTGCACCTGATGTGCGACCTCACCATAGCAAGCGACAACGCAATATTCGGACAGACCGGGCCGAAGGTTGGATCGTTTGATGCCGGATTCGGCGCATCCTATCTGGCACGCATCGTCGGACAGAAGAAGGCGCGCGAGATATGGTTTCTCTGCCGTCAGTACTCGGCCGAAGAAGCTGAGCGAATGGGCATGGTGAACAAAGTGGTGCCCTTCGACCAGCTGGAGGACACATGCGTGGAATGGGCCGAGAAGATGATGGAGCACAGTCCGCTCGCACTGAGAATGATAAAGGCGGGCCTGAACGCGGAACTCGACGGACAGGCGGGCATACAGGAACTTGCCGGCGACGCCACCATGCTCTACTACTTCCTGGACGAAGCTCAGGAGGGAGGCAAGGCATTCCTTGAGAAGCGCAAGCCCGACTTCAGCAAATATCCGAAGCTCCCGTAAGTCATTCCGAACGGCGCAAAGCCTCATCATCACACAACATAAAGAAACAAAAAACACCGGTAAATGAGAAGACTCACTGTAACGAAACGGACGCTCCACTTCAAACAACCTGCCGGAACGTCACGCGGGATATACACCACGCGCACATCGTGGTTTCTGAAAATGACGTCGGACGAGGAACCGCAACGCGAAGGATTGGGCGAATGTGCGCCCCTGCCCGACCTTAGCTGCGACGCGTCTCCCGAATATGAGCAGACGCTGAATGCCCTGTGTCGGATGTACGAGACGAGACAATCGATAGACTACGACCTGATGCGTCCGTACCCGTCGATGCTCTTCGGCATGGAGACAGCCGAGAAAAGCTTCGACAACGGCGGCACCACCATATTCGACACTCCGTTCACACGCGGCGAGGAAGGCATACCGATAAACGGTCTGGTGTGGATGGGTTCGTTCGAAGAGATGATGGGGCGGCTGGAGGAAAAGATGCAGGCAGGCTTCGCATGCGTCAAGCTGAAGATAGGAGCAATAGACTTCAATCAGGAACTGGAGCTTATAAGGCACATAAGAAAACGCTTCGGCAAGGACAGCATAGAGCTGCGTGTGGATGCCAACGGCGGTTTTACTCCAGACAACGCGGCGGAAAGGCTCGAACAGCTTGCAAAATATGACATCCACTCCATAGAACAACCGATAAAGCAACGCCAGTGGAACGATATGGCAAAGCTGTGCCGTGAGACTCCGTTGCCCATCGCGCTCGACGAGGAACTCATAGGAGTGAACGCCAAGGACATGAAGGCCCAACTGCTCGACTTCATAAAACCACAGTACATCATCCTCAAACCGTCGCTTCACGGAGGTATGCACGGCACGGAGGAATGGATAAGGCTTGCCAACGAGAGAGGTATCGGCTCGTGGATAACAAGCGCACTGGAAAGCAACGTGGGACTGAACGCAGTAGCTCAGCTTGCCGCCCACATCTACGGACCAGGCATAAGCATGCCGCAGGGACTGGGCACAGGACAGCTTTTCACGGACAACCTGCCCATGCCGCTCGAAATAAGAAAAGACCGGTTGTGGCGCACACACTGACCGCAATAACTCCATACCACACAACGGAACGACACTTCCAACCGTGTGTCCGAAATGATACCGGAATGCCGTTGTTCATACGTTTCAGACCGCCATCAGCTTTCATCGCTCACGAAAAAGGCTGTTTGAGCCTGCAAAACGCACTGTTTCAGGCCGCGAAACAGGCCATTTCATGCCCTGAAATGGGCTTTATCAGGCCTCAATACGGGCTCTTTGACAACGCGTTTTAGGCTTTATCATTTTACATGTGCGTCCTGACAGACAGAACACACGTTATCTCATAAAATAAAAACAGACGCAAATATGACTCTCGACGAATTTCTTGAAGAATGGAACAACGGCGACGACTGCATAACGGTACACACCAGCGGCTCGACAGGAAAGCCGAAACCGATGCGTGTGGAAAAACGCCGCATGGAGGCAAGCGCACTCATCACGTGCCGTTTTCTCGGTCTGAAACAGGGCGATACGGCTCTGCTATGCATGCCGCTCGACTACATTGCGGGCAAGATGGTGGTGGTACGCTCGATTGTCGCAGGCCTCAGACTGATAAGCGTTAAGCCGGGCGGCCATCCGTTGCGCGGCCTTGACCGGTCTCCCGTGTTCGCCGCGATGGTGCCGCTTCAGGTTTACGACAGCATCAGCGACCCCGAGGAACGCCGCCTGCTCATGGGCGTCAGACAGCTCATAATAGGCGGCGGAGCGGTGGACGACGCGCTGTGCGACGCGCTGAAAGACTTTCCCAACGCCGTGTGGAGCACATACGGCATGACCGAGACGCTGTCGCACATAGCCCTGCGACGGCTCAACGGACCTGAGGCGAGCGAATGGTACACGCCGTTTGAGAACGTAAGCGTAGCCACAGACGCCGACGGCTGCCTCATGATAGACGCGCCTGCCGTATGCGAAAAGCGGATGAAAACCAACGACATAGCCGAGCTGGACGCCGACGGACGACGTTTCCGCATAATCGGACGCAAGGACAACGTGGTGTGCAGCGGAGGAATAAAGATGCAGATTGAGGAAATGGAGCGGCAACTGAAGCCGCACGCGGCGTGCCGGTTCATGATAACCAAGGTGAAGGACCACCGTCTGGGCGAGGCGGTGGCAATGCTTGTGGAGAGCGACGAAAGCGAAACGATGCGCTGTCTATGCGAAGAGCATCTGCCGAAATACAGCCGCCCGAAACATTATATATGCGTCAGCGAACTGCCGATGACCGCCACCGGCAAACCGGCACGGGCCGAAGCCATGAAGACAGCGCAGGCGGCGATAGACAAATAATGACTGAAAAGCGCGGTCAGACAGCGCTTTTCAGTTCAGCATCAACAAGATTTGTAAGTTCCACAAACTCGGCGACAGACAGTTGTTCTGGTCGGCGCGTCATACATTCGTGCTGCCAGAACTCCGGCGCGACGGTCTTGTCGCCAATTATCTGGCGCAAACTCACGCGCAGCATCTTGCGACGCTGACCGAAGACGGTCTTTACAATGCGTTTGAACAACGCCTCGTCACAACCGAGTTTTTCAGTAGAGTTGCGCGTCATGCGTATGACGGCGCTCTTCACTTTTGGCGGCGGATTGAACACGTTCTCGTTCACCGTGAACAGATATTCCACATCATACCACGCCTGTATGAGCACCGACAATATGCCGTACGACTTGTTTCCCGGCGCCGAAGCAATGCGCTGCGCCACCTCGCGCTGTATCATTCCCGTGCAGCAAGGTATGAGTTCCTTGTTGTCGAGCATCTTGAAGAATATCTGCGACGATATATCGTAAGGATAATTTCCAGTCAAAACAAACTGCCGGCCGTCGAACAGACTCGACAGGTCCATGCGCAGGAAGTCGTCGCCGATGATGTTCTCGCGCAACGCCGGATAATGACTGTTGAGCCATTCCACCGATTCCGCGTCTATCTCAACAGCCTTCAGCAGACGGTCTTTCTCCATGAGAAACTGCGTGAGCACGCCCATGCCCGGTCCAATCTCAAGCACCGGAATGTCCGGACATGCGTCCACTGTGTCTGCTATCGCCTTTGCAATGTTAAGATCGGTCAGGAAATGCTGACCGAGATTTTTCTTTGGTCTGACAGTTTTCATACGGCAAAGATAATGCAACTTGGGTGGCGGACAAAATAAATGGACCATTAATTTGAACATGCCACGTATAATGGAGGCATAAACCGCATATATACACGTGAAAAGACAGCCGCCCCGGCTGCATATAAACATATAAACAGCCGACCGGTATATGGCTCAACGGATATTCTGCGGCGATTGAGCGTAATAAAAGACTGCGGTCTCGAGCCGGAATAAGTGTTGCTTTCTCACAATTAAAGAAAACGATATTCACAGCCTTGAAATCATTTCTCTTCACTATTGATATCGTCTTCTTATGATTATATAAAACGATATAGGTTAGTTTCATATTATTTTCACTCCCTATCAACATTATTTTCTTATGTTGAAAACAAACAATATAGACTACTTTCATATTGATTTTCCATTCTATCGGAGATATTTTATTATATAGAAAAGAAACGATATGGGCCAATTTCATATTATTTTCACTCCCTATCAGCGTTATTTTATCCTGTTAAAATAAAGTGATACATACTACTTTCAAATTGTAACCATATTTTGATTCTTCCACCTCAGTTTCCCGATATACCCCGAAAAATAAGCGCGTATTTGCGGCCAGACTCTTCCTCAGTCGCAAATACGCGAATTATGAGAGCTTTCCATAACACACTGAATATCAATAACTTAATCTTAAGGCCTCTTTCCCCGCATTGCAAAAAGCACCATTTCGGCTTGCAAAATGGCCCATTTCGGAGGCTGAAAAGCACCATTTCGCACCCTAAAATAGGCTTAATCGCACTGCGAAATGGGCAATATCAGAAAGCGAAATGAACTTTTCCGGACTACGATTCGGGGTATATCGAAAGACTATAAAGCCCAGAATGGCCTCTACAACGCCCATTTTAACATTCCTTCACACCTCTTTTGCGAAAATATTTTGTCAAAATTATGTCAAGAAAAATCGTAAGTCCGCCTACTGAGTTTTCCTTAAATACGCCGGCGACGGCAGTGATGAAAAGTCCGGAATGTATTCACAGCAACAGCCGGAAGGATGCGTCGCACTGTCAAGTATGATTCATCGGCTGTGGCAATTTGAGTTTATTATATGCCAGAAAACACGCTCTCACGGTTTATATAGCTCCGTGTTGTAATGGAATTCTCCACTACTCCACGATTATTCCTGCTCATGATAAACCCTCATATTGGCTCTATCGCCTTGACAAAATCTCCACATAAATACATAAAGCATTGTACAGCAGACACATACACGCAAATCTTAATAATATAAAAACCGGATTATACGAATGTGGATGTTGAATAGATACTCGATTTAAATAATAAACACAAAAATAATACACCTCCATTATAGAGATGTATATACAATAATTTGACTATTACTTATAATCAACAGCAAAATTAAAATAAATGAATTATAGTACAAAATGAGATGTCTATAAATTAACGATATTATACATATATTAACTATATAGGTATTGATATCATACCATTATAGGTTAAATATGCGCTGGATTCAACCATTTTTCTGTTTCAAGGTCACATAACCATACATCTCTATAATGGAGGTGTATGGTTCACATAACAGATGTGACAGTCGATTTTTATACCATAACATCGCATGATGAGTCAACATCTGGACACTCTCAAAAAGGATGCTTATATGCATAAGTATCTGTATCACAGACTAATAAACCAACATATAAAACATTTATCAGGTCATCTCAGAAGCAAAGAAACAATCTTAACATCCGTTTACAGATACAAATAAATATAAAATACGAATCAAAAAATGAAAAAAAATGAAGAAAAAGTATGTAAAGCCATTAGCAACTATGATTGAAATGGAAACAGAGCAAACAGTAATGACTCTGTCATCTTATAACACTACAGGTGATGAAAATCAGCCTGGAGTTGATATCATTGAGGGAAATCCGGACGAAGAGGACGGCACCGACCTGTTAAACAACACAAGAGCGAAAGGATTTTCTGTGTGGGATTAATCTAAACATGACTAATGAATAAATAATAAAGAAAAGAAAGACTATGAAACATTTTAATACTTTTCTTACCGTGCTGCTCATCCTGTTTTTGGGAAGTACGCAAAGCGTAAAGGCACAGGACTCGAACATCGACTGGTCCTCGTATGCCAAGAAATATACAGACGTCGTAGACCAATACGTTTATCTTTACAACAAAACGAATAACGCCTTTGTAAATGCTGGAGGTTCATACGGTATGCAAGCAGTATTGAACTCAAGAGGTATCAGAATAACTCTAAAGAAGAAAACAAGCGGTTTACCAAGGAAAACGTATTATTACCTTGAAGGTCCGATCATTAATACTGCCGAAAATAAAGGTAGTTGTATCGGAATTATAAACCTCAATGATAATATTTATATAGATCTGGCAGAGCCTGAAAAAAATAGTGACCCTACCGCATTAACTTTAAGTGAAGTAAATGGAACCAACGCCTTCAAAATAAGCAGTAATAATGCCTATTATAAATATGACAAAGATGATAAGCGTAATAAAATCATACGCGCCAATGCGACATCAGCAGATGCAGACGAATGGTATCTAATAACAGCTGCTGATTACAAAGCTGTAACACAGAATGAGGCTGCACAAGGTCGTTACAATATTAGTGGACTTCTTCTTAATTCACGTTTTATACGAAATGTAAGTGATGCAAATAATCTTTTTTGGAAAACAACAGGACTGACTTATGAAACAGACGACTATTGCACGACAATAGATTCTCGTATGGGAACAACGGGTAGTAATGATGGTTATGCTTCAAATTATGGTGCCTTCGGATGCTTGGAGATTGGTGCCGCAACAGGAACGTTCTATCAGACAGTAACCGGTCTTACTCCCGGACTATACGCAGTCAGCGCACAGGCATTCTTCGATAAAGATGATCAAAAACCATATAATAAAGATGGAGAAAAAACTCCTGGTATTTATCAGACAGACAATAAAGCAGATGCATCCAACGCCTATCTGTATGCGAATGATGAAAAAACTACGATTCCGGTTCTCTCTGGTGATGACTACAATAAATTCAAGGGATATGTCGATCAGCATTATAAAGGACTCAGTGATACAGACAAGCAATACTTCCGCCGCAACGTTCCGGCTGCATATTTCCTCGCACAAGGCGACCAGTTCACTCCTGACGAGACGTTCCATAGAGTTGTTGTTTACGTGACGGTTGGAGCTGACGGAAATCTAGAACTCGGCGTCGGTAAAGATGCAACAGGCGGCCGTGTATATGTTGACAATGTCAGCCTCTATTACATCGGAAACGCTGACGAGAAATTAGGTTTCGGCGTTGACGCGTACGGAAACGCTGAGAACGTGGATACATACAAATACAATGAGCCTTATTATTTCAATCTGAGCCGTAAGTTCAATCTCGGACAATGGAGCGCACTCACACTTCCGGTGGACATTCTGGGGTCACAGGTAAAACAGACTTTCGGTGAAGACGCAGAACTTTGCGAACTCACAGGTATCAATACGCAAAATCCCAATCAGATACTTTTCACTCCTGTAGATCTTGACAACAGCTACGACGCAGCAATCAAAGCAAACGGATGCTATCTCATAAAGGTAACCAAAGAGGCAGGTCACAACGAAGACAGTCCTTTCACATTCAACAGAAGAAACGAGGCTGACCCTAAATATGAAGAGGATCCTGAGCAAGTTACCTATCAGCACGGATACATCTATCAGTTCGAAGGTATCAGCTGTCCGAACGGTATCAATGCAAGCGGCACTGCAACCACAGGCGACGGGCTGCGCTACACATACTACAACTATCACCCGACATCCGCACCTGCCGGATCGTACGTCATGTCAGGTGGAAAGATGTATCATCTGACAAGTGACTGGAGCAGTCTGATAGGTACTGCATGGTATCTCACAGAGACAACTCCATCGTCACAAACAAAGACATTCGTCATAAACGATGGCAGCGGAACAACCGATATCAACGGTATAGTAACAGAAATGCCGGGTGAGAACACCGTTGAGGGCATATACAACATCAACGGTCAGAAGGTTGCTTCAGACAAATCGCTCAACGATCTGCCCAAGGGCATATACATCGTGAACGGAAAGAAATACATTGTGAAATGATAAAGAATTTCATCATGCGTTAATATCCAACCGTGAGGCTGGGTGTTTACGGACCGGTAATGTGAATTCACATTACCGGTTTTTTATTGTTTCAGTTGTTGTCCGTTGAAAGAGTGACAGTCTTTACAAGCATACTACACACTCTGTTCGGACAGGATAAATATAGAAAAAGCGGACACAGCGCTACTGACATCAATACGTCAGAAGCCCACTGCGTCCGCAGAATGTATGTGTCACACAGGGCGGCGGGCCATCCTAAGGAAAGCCCCGACCGCTATATGTACCGTTTATTTCTCGGGAATGTTCTCAAGAGTCTTTGTGAGCAGAGTCCAGAACGGCTCTATCGTCGGTATGAGACAGCGCTCACCTGTTGTGTGCGGCGAACGGATTGTCGGGCCGAACGATACGACGTCGAGCTGCGGATACTTGCCCAGGATGATAGAACACTCCAGTCCGGCGTGATCGACAACCACGTGTGCCTCCTCACCGAAGAGCTCCTTGTATTTTGTGGTGAGCAGATGGAGAATCTCGCTCTGAGTGTTAGGATCCCATCCGCAGTAGTCTCCGGAAGTTTCCACACGCATGCCGGCCATGTTGAATGTGCTCTGCAGTGTGTTGACGATGTACTCCTTGTAGCTTTCGCGTGAACCGCGTGCAAGAATCTTTATGCTTGCCTTGCCACCGCCAATCTCTATTATGGCGAGGTTTGAAGAAGTCTCAACCACTGAAGGGAACGACGGAATCATGCGCATCACGCCGTTGTGGCATCCGTAGATAGCGTCGATGAGGTTGTCCTGTATATCCTCCGGCACTTCCATAGCCGGTGTTTCCACGTCCTCTACGAAGAAGTGAATGTCGTTCTCAATACCAGCAAACTCGTTGTTGAACAGCACACGGTATTCCTCCACCATTGCCTTCAGTTCCTCTACGTTCTCCTTCGGCAGTGTCAGCACAGTCTCACACTCGAACGGAATGGCGTTGCGCATGTTGCCGCCATGCCATGTAGCCAGACGTGCGTCGAGCTCTGCCACAGCGTCGCGTACGAAACGTACCATCAGTTTGTTGGCGTTGCCGCGTCCAAGATGAATTTCCAGACCGGAGTGTCCGCCCTTGAGACCTTTGAGCACAACGCGTACAGCCGCATCAGTGCTGTCAGTCTCCACTTCCTTATATTCCAAAGTGGCTGTTACGTCCACACCACCGGCACTACCGATGCAGAAGTGTCCCCAGCTCTCCGAGTCGAGATTGAGCAGTATGTCACCGTGCAACTGTCCTTCAGGCAGATCGTTTGCGCCAAACATACCAGTCTCCTCATCGGCTGTGATGAGTCCTTCTATCGGACCGTGCACAAGAGTCTTGTCCTCCATAACGGCCATTATGGCAGCCACACCTATACCGTTGTCGGCACCAAGAGTGGTGTTGCGTGCCTTCACCCATTCGCCGTCAATCCATGTCTCGATCGGATCTGTTTCGAAGTTATGGGTGCTTTCCTTGCTTTTCTGCGGCACCATGTCCATGTGTGCCTGCATGATTACGCCCTTGCGGTTCTCCATTCCCGGAGTAGCAGGCTTGCGCATCACTATATTTCCGGCCGGATCCTTGAACGCTTCAACGCCGGCATTTTTTGCAAAATCGAGCAGAAACTGCTGTATTTTCTCACGATGTCCTGACGGACGCGGTACTTGTGTAAGCGCATGGAAATTCTTCCACACACACTCAGGTTTCAGGTTTTTGATTTCAGTCATAGCTTTTCTATTTATTATTAATAGTATGTTGGTCATCATTATCGGCCGTACATGCGGCCACTTTTGTCCTCACCGATGTGAACGACAGTGCTATCCACGAATAGACGCCCAGCAGAATGACAAGCAGCGTCTGCACCGAATGGACGATAAGCACGAAGTAGAGAGCATCGGTCTCGCCCACTCCGTAGAGTATGAGCATGGTCTTCACGGCGAAATGCCACGGTCCGGCTCCGTTGGGTGTGGGCACTATCACGGCGATGCTTCCCACGATGAATGTCACAAGTGCGCAGGCCACGCCCAGCCCCGAGGTGGCCTCGAAGCAGAAGAACGTAAGATAGTAGTGAAGAAAATAGCTCACCCATATGCCAAGAGTGAACAACACATAGAGCGGCATGTTCTTCACACCGCGCAGGGAGAACACACCCTGCATTATTCCGCTTATGGTACACTTCACCTTATTATATACAGAGAACCTGCGCAGAAGATACCACAGCAATATGGCTACGGCTATTGCACACACGGCAGTCACTACATAGCCAGCCGTGGAGAAACGGTCGAACATTATCTCTATGTTGGTTCCGGTGCGGCTGAAGAAGCGGTCGAACACGCGCAACTGGAAAAACAGTGTGAGCAGTGTTATGGCAAGCACGAGCAGCGAGTCGATGATGCGCTCGGTGACCACCGTGCCCAACGCCTTCGTAAACGACACTCCGTCGTAGCGCTTGAGCACTCCGCAACGCGCAAACTCGCCCACGCGCGGCACCACAAGGCTGGCCGCATAAGAAAGGAATATGGAATTGATGCTTGTCGATGCTCTCGCATGTTCGCCAATAGGTTCAAGACTCATCTGCCATCGCCAGCCGCGGAACATCTGTGCCAGTATGCCAAAAGGAAAAGACAACAACATCCAAGTCCAGTCCATTTCGTGGAGAAGCACCCGACTGACATTTTTAAAATCGAAGTCACGATACATCCAGTAAAGTATCAGTCCGCCAAGCAATAGCGAAAACACGACCTTCAGTATATCGTTGAATGTTTTTCTGCGTTCCAATGTTTCTGTTAGAGTTCTTTATTGTTCATATATATAATGCAAATGTACGAAAAAACTGTCGGATAATGTAATTAAACCAAATGAATAAACATTTTTTAGCTTCACACCCCAAACCACCCTCACGGCGTGCCGCATCACCTCCCGCGCTCCGCAAACAAGTCAGCACGACATGTCTGCCGACAGCCTGCTCTGTGCCAAAATGGCGTATATTATGACATAAAGTCATATTTTATGACAAATATATGACATATTGTAAAGTTTTTATAACATTTCTCTGGCTTTTATTGACGTACGTCAATAAAACATCATATTCATATACTTTTAATGAAAAAGCCCTTGCGCGGTACGTTATTCGTATTATCTTTGCAGCGTCGAAAAGACAAAAAGGATAACAAATTAAAATTAAAAGAAAGGTAAAAAGACTATGGTAACATTTTTTGCATTTGCCGTTGTGGCAATCATGATTGCTAAGGCAGTAAGCTTAGGACACAAGATCGACCTTCAGAAATAAGGTCAATCTGATGTCTTCTTCTTTAAGAAGAATTTATTGAACGTTTATATAGAAAGGCGGGGAATCGGCAAAGGCCGGTTGCCCGTTTTTTCGTTTACAGCCCCTTCGGCATCTTTTCATACGTGACACATCCGCCCCACAGCCTCTCACCGCACGCTCAATAAGCTCCGGCCTGAACCCCACAGACAGTCGGAAACGGCGCACAGGTCAGTTGTAAAAAGGAATTCAGCAGTGAATGTTTTTATTAATGAAGCAGCACGGAACGGCGGAAAACTTTCTTATATTGCACTGATGGCATAAAGCGTGACAGCACATTTCCTCATATCTGACTCACATTGCAACAGCCGATAAATCCTCACCACAAAAGGCATGAACACATCCCGCATTCTTTCTCACTCCTCATGTCGGCACTTTTAAAGAAAACTCGAGCAACGGATCCGCGGATTTTCTTGACTTTTTTTTGACAAAAGAAAATCGCAAAAGAGATGTAAAGAAATGTTAAATCAAGCGCTATAAAGCCCATTTCCAACCATACAGACTTTTTATATACCCTGCAGTGAAGTGCGGAATGGCGTGCCCGACATTACGATAAAGCCCGTTTCAGCCCATGGTTTCGTCCATTTGAGGGTGTGATATTATGCATTTCAGGCCATGAAACGGGCAATATCACATGCCAAAACGGTGCTTTTCGCAGGACAGAAAAACAGCCATTAGTTATAAACAACTGATTTTCAACGCCTTGCATAAATCTCTCATTTTTCGCGTATTTGCGTCCGAAGGAAAGTCTGCCCGCGAATACTCGCTAATTTTTTGGGGTAGAACAGAAAACTCAGACCGAAAAACCGCAGGATACAAAGAATATGGAACGGGCCCGATGTTGTTATTTTCAGCAGAAACCAACAACGCCGATACAGAATCAGGACTACAGTTTTTGTATTAAAACCAATCTACACAGAAATTCCAATGAACCCGCAAAGCGCCACCCTGACACGACCATAGGGAATAAAAAAAACGGATGCATCTTTGCGATACATCCGGCTTTGTGTTGGGATACTCGGACTCGAACCAAGAATGACAGGACCAGAATCTGTAGTGTTACCATTACACCATATCCCAATTTGTTTGCGTCATCATTTCTGAATTGCACTGCAAAGGTACACATTTTTTTTTAACTACAAACATTTTTCGCAACTTTTTTCTAAAAAAAATAAATAAACGGCCTATTTTCCTCGTTTTTCAGATTATTAGATGTAACTTTGTACATTATTAATTAAAAACATTATCAAGTAACACAAACGCAAAAATCAGCACTTCAGGAGCTTCTAACGCATTGAGGCAGAAGCCCCGACTGAATCAAAAAAAACAAAATTCGCATAAATGGAAACAATAAACAAACTGGTAGACTCAATAACAAAAGGAATTCAGGAAAAAAAAGGACAGAATATAACCATTGTTGACCTAAGAGGCATCGACGGAGCAATAACAAGCTATTTCGTGATATGTCAGGGCGGATCGCCGTCGCAGGTGGAAGCCATAACAGACTCTGTAGAAGAAGTGGTGAGAACTACAACCGGTGAAAAACCAGCCAACGTGAACGGACTCGGCAACAGCCAGTGGGTGGCAATGGACTACATCGACGCTATGGTGCACGTGTTCCTGCCGGAAACACGTCAGTTCTACAACCTCGAGAATCTGTGGGAGGACGCACCCATGACCCACATCCCCGACCTCGACTGAAAGCACCGCATAAGGACAGACAACATTATCGTATATAACAAATGATTGGCATAATGTAGCATTTCACAATTATGGACAATAACGAAAAAAAACATCAGAACGACAATAACCAGCCGAAAATGCCCAAGTTCAACATGAACTGGATTTACACAGTCATACTGGTATCTCTGGGTATACTCTTTATCACCGGCGGGGGCGACGCGCTCGCCGTAGGAGGTTCGGCAAAACAGGAGGCCACATACACAAAGTTCAAGGAGTATGTTGAAAAAGGCTACGCCAAGAACGTAGTAGTGAACAAGGACCGCAACATGCTTACCATGTATGTGAAGTCGAAAAACATACGCGACGTGTTCGGCAAGAGCGCGAAGCAGGTGGGCCCGGAACCTGCCGTGAACGTAGAGTTCGGCTCGGTGGACGAGCTTGAAAAGTATCTCACTTCGATGCAGAAAACCGGAAAACTGAGCGACTTCAGCTATGAGAACGAGAAAGGCAACTCATTCATGAATCTGCTCATAAACCTCTCACCCTTCATTCTTGGCATCGCGCTGTGGATACTGCTCATGCGCCGCATGGGCGGAGGCAACTCGGGCGGAGGCGTGTTCAGCGTGGGCAAGAGCAAGGCCCGCATGTACGAAAAGGGCAACGACCTGGGCATAACCTTCAAGGATGTGGCCGGACAGGCAGCTGCAAAGCAGGAGGTACAGGAGATTGTTGAGTTCCTTAAGGAACCGCAGAAATACACAGACCTGGGAGGAAAGATACCTAAGGGCGCACTGCTCGTAGGTCCTCCGGGAACAGGAAAGACCCTTCTGGCAAAGGCTGTAGCAGGCGAGGCAGGCGTGCCTTTCTTCTCGATGAGCGGTTCGGACTTTGTGGAGATGTTCGTCGGCGTGGGTGCAAGCCGCGTGCGCGACCTCTTCAGACAGGCAAAGGAGAAAGCGCCGTGCATCATCTTCATTGACGAGATCGATGCCGTGGGACGCGCAAGAAGCAAGAACCCGGCAATGGGAGGAAACGACGAGCGTGAGAATACCCTCAACGCGCTGCTCATAGAAATGGACGGATTCGGAACCAATAGCGGCGTAATCATCCTGGCGGCAACAAACCGTGCAGACATGCTCGATAAGGCGCTGCTCCGCGCAGGACGCTTCGACAGACAGATAAACGTGGATCTGCCCGACCTAAACGAACGCAAGGAGATATTCCAAGTGCACCTGCGTCCGGTGAAGACCGACGAGACCGTGGACATAGACTTCCTCTCTCGCCAGACTCCGGGATTCTCCGGTGCCGACATAGCAAACGTATGCAACGAGGCCGCGCTCATAGCAGCACGCCACAACAAGAAGTTTGTGGGCAAGCAGGACTTCCTCGATGCCGTTGACAGAATAATCGGAGGTCTGGAGAAAAAGACAAAAGTGATGACCTACGACGAGAAGCGCACCATCGCTCTCCACGAGGCAGGACACGCCACAGTGTCGTGGTTCTGCGAGTATGCCAACCCGCTTGTCAAAGTGAGCATCGTACCGCGCGGACGTGCACTTGGTGCAGCATGGTATCTGCCTGAGGAACGCCAGATAACGACAAAGGAGCAGATGCTCGACGAAATGTGCGCACTGCTCGGCGGACGCGCTGCCGAAGAGCTCTGCAACGGCCAGATATCCACAGGAGCAATGAACGACCTGGAACGCGCAACCAAGAGCGCATACGGCATGGTGGCCTACGCAGGAATGAGCGAAAAGCTGCCTAACATCTGCTATTACAACAATCAGGAATACCAGTTCCAGCGTCCTTACTCGGAGACAACAGCCAAGATAATAGACGACGAAGTGCTCAAGATGATCAACGACCAGTACGCACGTGCCAAGGATCTGCTGACCGAACACAAGGAAGGCCACCAGCAACTGGCTGAGTTGCTGCTCAAACGTGAGGTGATATTCGCCGAGGACGTGGAGAAGATATTCGGCAAACGCCCGTGGATAAGCCGTTCGGAAGAGATAATGGAGGACGACACTCCGAAACTGGAAGACATGCCCGACATTGTGAAGGAGGCACAGGCCGAACACGAAAGATCTCTCGAACAGAAAAATGTGGAACCGGAAACCACAACCGCACCGGCAAACGACGGCGACGGAGAGAATAAGGAAGACAAATAAACACTAAAGCAATACAGCCCATGAGTGAGAAAATGAAAAACCTGATCACACGTTCAATAACCGGCGTACTCTTTGTCGCGATTATCGTTGTGTGTTTCATGTGTCCCGAAGGGATGATTATGGTGTTCGCACTTATCACCGGACTGACAGTCTGGGAGTACACAGGATTGGTGAACACAATTGACGGCGTGGCCGTGAACCGATTCATTTCCACCGCCGCAGGTGTCTATCTTTTTCTTGCCGTTGCCGGATTCTGCAGCGGCATCACACCCTCGGCTGTGTTCATACCTTATCTTCTGAGTGTCATCTACCTGTTCATCAGCGAGCTGTACACAGAAAGCAAGAACGCCATAAACAACTGGGCGTACACCATGCTTTCCCAGATGTACGTGGCACTGCCCCTCTCCACCATAAACATACTGGCGTTCAGAGACTACGGCGGACAGGTGGTGTTCAGCTACCTCACTCCGCTCAGCATTTTCATCTTCCTCTGGGCCAACGACACCGGAGCCTACTGCTTCGGATCGCTCTTCGGCAAACACAAACTGTTTCCGAGAATAAGCCCGGGCAAGACATGGGAAGGCAGCATAGGCGGCGGACTGCTCGTGCTGGCTGTTGCAGCCATTATAGGATATGTGGAGAACAGCAACACCGGTGAACTGATGTACGGCAACACAATGTCGGTGGCCCAGTGGATGGGACTCGGACTTGTCGTTGTGTTCTTCGGAACATGGGGCGACCTCGTTGAATCGCTCTTCAAACGCACCATGGGCATAAAGGACAGCGGAAAAATACTGCCGGGACACGGCGGAATGCTCGACCGTTTCGACTCGTCGCTCATGGCAATACCCGCAGCTGTGGTGTACTTTTACACTCTGACATTGTTCTGAAAACAACATAAAGTCGGGTGCAGACATGATCCGTTCTGCACCCGACTATAAATCATAAGGATCGGCCTGAACCTGAAAACAAAAACAAACCTTACCATTCTATTATGAAAAAAAATCTGTTTTTTTGCTTACTGTCTGCAGCAGTAATGCTGCTGTGCTGGAGCTGTGCGCCGAAAAGCGTGGCAAAGTATTCCCCTATTGAAGTAAAAGTACCCGAACGTCCTGAAGGACAAAAAGACGTTGTGGGACTGACTACACCCAAACTCGAAACAGTCAGAGTAGGATTCATCGGACTCGGAATGCGCGGTCCGGGAGCCGTGGAACGCTGGACACACATTCCCGGAACAAAAATAGTGGCTCTCTGCGACATCATAAAGGAACGCGCAGAGAACGCACAGAAGATTGTGACAAACGCAGGAATGCCCGCACCCGACCTGTATTACGGCAGCGAGGACGCATGGAAGAAAATGTGCGAACGCGACGACATAGACATCATATACATAGCAACCGACTGGAAACATCATGCCGAAATGGGTATCTACGCCATGGAACACGGCAAGCATGCAGCCATTGAGGTGCCGGCAGCAATGACGCTCGACGAGATATGGGCGCTCATAAACACTTCCGAACGCACGCGGAAGCACTGCATACAGTTGGAGAACTGCGTGTACGACTTCTTCGAACTGACAACCCTCAACATGGCGCAGCACGGAGTGTTCGGCGACATACTGCACGTGGAAGGCTCGTACATACACAACCTTGAGGACTTCTGGCCGTATTACTGGAACAACTGGCGTCTGGACTACAACCGCAAACACCGCGGCGATGTTTATGCCACACACGGACTGGGACCGGCATGCCAGCTGCTCGACATACACCGTGGCGACCGCATGAAGACGCTCGTGGCCATGGACACCAAGGCTGTGACAGGTCCGGAACTGGTGAAGAAACTGCAGAAAGAGGACGGATCCGACTTCCAGAACGGTGACCACACAATGACATTCATACGCACCGAAAACGGCAAGACCATACACATACAGCACGACGTGATGAATCCGCGTCCGTACAGCCGTATGTATCAGCTCACCGGAACAAACGGATTTGCCAACAAGTATCCTATCGAACAATACTGTCTGCGCCCTGACAAGTCGGGCTCAACAGGCATCCCCGATCATGAGAAGCTGGACATGCACTCGGCAGTATCGCAGGAAATGAAGGACATGCTGATGAAGAAATACAAGCATCCGATACATCAGGAGCTTGAGGAAACAGCCAAGAAAGTGGGCGGACACGGAGGAATGGATTTCATCATGGACTATCGTCTGGTTTACTGTCTGCGCAACGGTCTGCCGCTCGACATGGACGTTTACGACCTGGCAGAATGGTGTTGCATGGCCGAACTGACACGCCTGTCGATAGAGAACGGCAGCGCTCCTGTGGCAGTGCCCGACTTCACGCGCGGAGCATGGAACAAAATAAAAGGCTATCGCCATGCATTCGCCGAATAAAGAATGAAATCAAAGAAAATAAAAACTGCGCCCATGACACGGATGATGTCATGGGCGCATATTTTATATATACAAGTATTTTAACATAAGGCGGTTTCAACCGTCGTCTGACAAAGCCTGTTTCGCACTCTCAAAGAGCCCGTATCGAGCCATGAAACGGGCCGTTCTAATGCCTAAAACAGGCTATTCCGCACCTCAAAACAGGCCGTTCCTTAAGCCCGGAAAGCCCATATCGCAACCTGTTACACCTGATATTCCCGTTAATAGAACAAAAAGAGAGTGTTTCGCGTTTTTATAACAGCTATCCAATCAGCCTTTTTTCGCACGTCGTCCGGCAGAACGCGACCGCAGCAGATCGCATATTATCCTTGCGGCATTCTGCGAAGCATCCTCACGGCCGAGGCGTTCTCTCACCGAAGCATACCCGTCGAGCATGGCTTTACGCCCCTCGCCACCAGGAAGGATGAGCGACAGTTCGTGAGCTATGTTATCCACACTGAAGGTATCGGCAACAAGTTCTTTCACAACTTCAGCATCGGCTATGAGATTGACAAGCGATATATATCTGACATGTATGAGCTTTCGTCGCAACCATGAGATAAGTCCCGGCAGCGGAGTCTTGTAACACACCACCTGCGGAACACCGAACAACGCGGTCTCAAGTGTGGCAGTGCCGCTCGTCACAACAGCCGCGTCGGCATTCGCAAGCAGCGCGTAAGTCTCGCCATGTACAAAGCGCAACGTGCCTTCATGGGCGAAAGCATCATAATATTCATCAGGTATGCCCGGCGAACATGCCAGCACCGGCTGGCAGTCGGGGAAACGACGGAGAGCCTGAAGCATTGCGGGCAGATTGTCCTTTATCTCCTGACGGCGGCTGCCCGGCAGCAACGCCACAACAGGTTTGCCTTCTTCCAGTCCGACACGGTTGCAGAATTCGCTCTTCGTCTCCTTGTATCCGTCAAGAAACGCACCGACTTCTCCGGCCGTAGGATTGCCCACATAATGTATGGGATAGCCGTGTTTTTTCTCGAAAAACGGTATCTCGAAAGGAAGAATGGAGAAAAGTTCGTCCACGTCGCGCTTGATGTCTTTTATGCGCCACTCCTTCCACGCCCATATTTTTGGCGATATGTAATAATAGACGGGGATGTCGTTGGAAGCATGAACATAGCGTGCTATATTGAGATTGAAGCCGGGATAATCGACAAGAATGACCACATCAGGCCCCCACTCCGTTATGTCACGCTTGCACAGTGTCATGTTGCGCATGATGACATGCAGATGCGTGAGCACCGGGACAAAGCCCATGTATGCCAGTTCGCTATAATGCTTCACGCGTGTTCCGCCGACAGCCGACATAAGGTCGCCTCCGAAGAAACGGAACTCAGCCTGAGCGTCGTTCTCCTTCAGTGCGTTCATAAGCCGCGAAGCATGCAGATCGCCACTGGCCTCTCCCACTATAAGATAATATTTCATCGGTATTGATGCTTTCAGAAGGTCCAGTCCTTCATTTTGTCAATCATATCATAGGCCGTGACGTCTATTGTGGTAGGCGTTATGGCCACATATCCGTGAGTCAGAGCCCAGTTGTCTGTGTCTTCAGCCTCGGGCTCGTCGTTTGTGTATTCGCCTGTCATCCAGAAATATTCATAACCGTGAGGGTGTTTCATGCACACACACTCATTGCCCCATGTGCCCTTTGCCATGCGGCATATCTTCACGCCGCGGAACTCGTCGACAACCGGGAAATTGACGTTCAGACACACTCCTGTGGGCAGACCTTCACGCAACACTCTTTCCGTGATGCTTCTCACCAACGGGCGCAACGGTTCAAAATCAGCATCATCACGATGATCGCAAAGCGAGAAAGCGACAGATGGAATGTATTTCATGCAGCCTTCGGTGGCCACGCCCATCGTTCCGCTGTAATGCGTATTGACGCTCGCATTGTCACCATGGTTTATTCCGCCAATCACCATATCAGGTTTTCGGTCGGCACAAAAGCGGTCGAGGGCGAGTTTCACGCAGTCAACAGGCGTTCCGTTGCACGACCATACGTCGACACCTTCTCTGTGTCTGCGCAGCTTCAGGCGGAGCGGTGTAGTGGCCGAAAACGCACACGAAAAGCCCGAACGCGCCGACTCGGGAGCACACACAAGCAGGTCGGCCATATCCGACAGCATATCTATAAGACTGTTTATGCCACGGGCATGATATCCGTCATCATTTGAAATGAGTATCAAAGGCCTTTTTTCTTTCATAAATTTACATTTAATTTGCATGCAAAAATACGAAAAAAGGTTTAAACTATCCGTTTCTCACATAAAATATGTATCTTTGCCAATAATTTTAATCAAATGCAGGACCATGTCCTGAAGTTATATTCTGCTGCGTGCACGACCCTTCGTGCGGCGAACTAAGCATTAGACTGAGATGGGAAAAATTATTGCATTAGCTAATCAGAAAGGCGGCGTAGGTAAAACCACAACAACCATAAATCTGGCTGCTTCGCTTGCTACTTTGGAGAAATCAGTACTCGTTGTTGATGCCGATCCGCAAGCAAACGCATCGAGCGGACTGGGAGTCGACCTTAAAGAAGTTGACTGCTCACTCTATGAATGTATTATTGACCACGCAGACGTGCGCGACGCCATCTATACAACCGACATCAACGGACTCGACATAATACCGAGCCACATCGACCTGGTGGGTGCCGAGATAGAAATGCTCAACCTCAACGACAGAGAGAAAATGATTAAACGGCTGCTCGACTCCATCCGCGACGAATACGACTATATTCTGATTGACTGCAGCCCGTCGCTCGGACTCATCACAGTAAACGCGCTTACGGCGGCCGACTCGGTGATCATTCCCGTACAGTGTGAATACTTTGCACTCGAAGGTATCAGCAAACTGCTGAACACAATAAAGATAATAAAAAGCAAACTGAACCAGAAACTGGAAATAGAAGGATTCCTGCTGACAATGTATGACAGCCGTCTCAGACTCGCAAACCAGATTTATGACGAGGTTAAACGCCATTTCCAGGAACTCGTTTTCAAGACTGTCATACAGCGAAACGTAAAATTGAGCGAAAGCCCGAGCCACGGACTGCCTGTAATTCTCTATGATGCTGATTCAACAGGAAGTAAGAACCACCTTGCACTGGCCAAGGAAATAATAAACAAAAACAGATAGAGAATCTGACGCCCCAAAGAAAAAATGCAGGCTGAAGATATGCGACAGACGCATCTGCAAGACTTGAACAAGACGTGTCTGCGGCACGGACTTTCAGCCAAAACAACACAACAGACAACACACATAACAACAACGCCCTATGGCAGTACACAAGAAATTCAGCAAAAACGTTCTCGGACGAGGACTAGACGATATAGAAAGAGGAAAAGGACTTGATGCGCTCATCGACACAAACGGCGTGCGCACACAGGGCACATCAACAATTAACGAAATTCCACTGGACCAGATTGAGCCAAATCCCAACCAGCCGCGAAGAGATTTTGACGAAGAAGCACTGCAGGAACTGGCCAACAGCATACGCGAGATCGGCATAATACAGCCGATAACTCTCAGACAGACAGCCGAGCACAGATTCCAGATCATTGCCGGAGAACGCCGCTGGCGCGCATCTCAACTGGCCGGATTGGAAGCCATCCCTGCGTATATACGCACCATAAAGGATGAGAACGTCATGGAGATGGCGCTTGTGGAGAACATACAGCGCGAAGACCTGAACGCCATAGAAATTGCACTTGCCTACGAGCATCTGCTCGAAGCTGACGGCATGACTCAGGAAAAGGTATCTGAACGTGTGGGAAAAAGCCGCACGGCAATAACCAACTATCTGCGTCTGTTGCGTCTGCCGGCACAAGTGCAGATGGCTCTTCAGAAAAAAGAAATAGACATGGGACATGCCCGCGCACTGCTTGCCATCGACAGCCCGTCGCTTCAGATAAAACTGTTCAACGAAGTACAGAAGCACGGTTACTCCGTACGCAAGGTGGAGGAACTGGCACAACAGCTGAAAAACGGCGAGGACATAGAAAGCGGCAAAAAGAAAATTGCAGCAAAGGCAAAACTCCCGGAGGAATTCAATATGCTTAGAAGCCGCTTGTCTGACTTCCTGCATACAAAGGTTCAGATGAGCTGTTCGCCTAAAGGTAAAGGCAAGATAACCATTCCCTTCGCCAACGAAGAGGAACTGGAGCGCATTATGAACATCTTCGATAAAATGAAAGAACAATAAACGTGAGATTTCATTTATCCGACATACTGCGGGTGTGCCTTATAGCATGCATGCCTGTCGCCGTACAAGCCACGACTTGTGAGACAGACACTGTCACCACGCCGGTATCTGCCGCATGGAACGAGCATAATCCGTCAGACAGCATTATAAGTGCAGAAAGCATGCTTTCGCACGATGACAGTCTGAAGCTCGTTGCGACAACCGACTCGGTTGCAAAGAAGGCAAAGCGCGACTGGGCCACATGGAGGCCTAACCCCAAGCGGGCATTATGGCTGGCACTGGTATTGCCGGGAGCCGGACAGATATATAACCGCAAATATTGGAAGATTCCAATAGTTTACGGAGGATTTGTCGGATGTATATACGCCATGCAGTGGAACAACCAGATGTACCGTGACTACTCACAGGCGTATCTCGACATAATGGACGACGATCCTAACACACAAAGCTATAACCAGTTCCTGCATCTGGGCAACAAGATAGACGAAACAAACATCGAAAGGTACAAAAGTCTGTTCAAAAGCCGTAAAGACCGTTACCGTCGGTGGCGCGACATGAGTTTCTTCGTACTCGTCGGTGTGTATGCCCTGTCGGTTATTGATGCTTATGTTGACGCTTCGCTTTCTGAATTTGACATATCAAAGAATCTCAGTATGAGCGTTGAACCAACGATAATAAACAACTATAACGACAACAGGATATCACTGAAATCAAACTCCATTGGAGTGAGTTGCAGTCTAAATTTCTGACATACAGCCACTCCATTGCTACTATATTATCACATTACCAATCAGAAAAATAAGAACAACAATTGATGAAGAAAATAAGTTTATTCATAGCCGCCCTCGCTATCGGATATTGCAGTCCGGTAAATGCACAATCAGGAAATGACGACACAGAAATAACAGTTACAAACGAAAAAGGAGAAAAAGAAACCATCGAACTCCCTGGAGGCATGACATGCGAATTCGATAGTCTTTTAAGCGAATACCATATAAAAACTTATCTGAAACCGGACACCACATGCAACATGCCAGACATAAATCCGGTATACGACAAAGAGGTTTATAAGGAAAGACTGAGCAAAATGCCTACAATCATCGAAATGCCGTACAACGACGCAGTGCAGCAGATGATTGACAGATACAGCATCAAACTACGTCATTCCGTAAGCATGATGCTCGGTATACAGAACTTCTATATGCCTATATTCGAAGAAGCACTCGAGGCATACGGACTGCCGCTCGAACTGAAATATCTGCCTGTAGTGGAGTCTGCGCTCAATCCTAACGCCGTGTCACGTGTAGGCGCGACAGGTCTTTGGCAGTTTATGATCACAACCGGAAAACAATACGGTCTCCAGATAAATTCGCTTGTAGACGAAAGACGCGACCCGATTAAATCATCGTACGCGGCAGCACACTATCTGAAAGATCTTTACAAAATATTCGGCGACTGGAACCTCGTGATAGCAGCATACAACTGCGGTCCGGACAACATAACAAAAGCCATGCACCGTTCGAAAGGCGAAACCGACTATTGGCAGATTTATCCTTACCTTCCGAAAGAAACAAGAGGATACGTTCCGGCGTTCATCGCAGCCAACTACATCATGACATATTACTGCGACCACAACATCTGCCCGATGAGAGCCGACCTGCCTGTTAAGACTGACACGGTAATGGTGAACCGCGACGTACACTTCGAACAGATTGCCAGTGTGCTCAACATGGATATTAACCAGATAAAGGAACTCAACCCGCAATACCGCCGCAACATAGTCAACGGCAACACACAGGCATCTGCAATAAGACTGCCGTCAACACAGATCAACAGCTTCATCGACAACGAGGAACGCATATATGCACACAATGCGGAGGAGCTTCTGAACAAGCGCACCGAGGTTGAAATCAACAAGGCTGCACCGGTAGCCTCAACACGCAAGAAGAGTACAAGACGTAAACGTACCACAAGATCAAAGACTGTCACCATCAGAAAGGGAGACACTTTGTCTGAAATAGCCGAGCGCAACAATACTACTGTAAGCAAACTTAAACGACTCAACAACATTAGTGGTACAAACATACGCGCAGGCAAGAAGCTCAGAGTGAGATAATCACGCATAAACAATCACCTTAAAATACTATAGTCATGGACGACCTGGATCTTAAAGACAAACAGAAAGAAGCCTCTGAGGCTCAGATGATAGACGATGCGTTCCAGCATCTGCTCAACACCTATCTGTCAACACGTCACCGCAAAAAGGTTGACATCATAACAAAGGCGTTCAACTTTGCGAGACAGGCACACAAGGGTGTGCGCCGTTTGTCCGGCGAGCCATACATACTACACCCCATCTCCGTGGCACAGATAGCATGCGAGGAAATGGGCCTCGGATCAACGAGCATATGCTCGGCATTGCTCCACGACGTTGTAGAAGACACAGACTATACGGTTGAGGACATTGAAAACATCTTCGGAAGCAAGATAGCACAGATTGTCGACGGACTGACAAAGATATCCGGCGGTATATTCGGCGAACAGGCATCTGCACAGGCCGAGAATTTCAAGAAGCTGCTTCTGACGATGAGCAACGACATAAGGGTGATTCTTATAAAAATATGCGACCGTCTGCACAACATGAGGACACTTGAGAGTCAGCCAGCAAACAAACAGTACAAAATTGCCGGAGAGACTCTCTACATATATGCACCGCTGGCAAACCGTCTCGGACTCAACAAAATAAAAACCGAACTCGAAGACCTGAGTTTCAGATACGAGCACCCGGAGGAATACTCTTCCATTGAAGAGAAGCTCGCATCTACCCAAGCTTCACGCGACACTCTGTTCAAACTTTTCACCACTCCGATACGTGAGGCGCTCGACAAAATGGGCATCAACTATCAGATTAAGGCAAGAGTGAAAAGCCCTTATTCCATTTGGAACAAGATGCAGAACAAGCATGTCACCTTCGAAGAAATATACGACATTCTGGCCGTGCGCATCATATACACCCCGAAAGCACGTAGCGAAGAGATAAACGAATGCTTCAGAATATATGTTGCGATAAGCCAGATATACAAATCACACCCCGACCGCCTGCGCGACTGGGTGAACCACCCAAAGGCCAACGGCTATCAGGCACTGCACGTCACACTGATGTCCAAGCAGGGACAATGGATCGAAGTGCAGATAAGAAGCAACAAGATGGACGAAGTGGCCGAACAGGGATTTGCCGCACACTGGAAATACAAGGAAGGCGATATCGTTGTGGACGACGACAACGAACTTAACAACTGGCTGAGCACCATCAAGGAAATACTCGACGATCCGCAACCGGACGCCATGGACTTCCTCGACACGATAAAGCTCAACCTCTTTGCAAGCGAGATATTCGTATTCACTCCCAAAGGCGAAATCAAAACCATGCCGGCCGGATGTACGGTGCTCGACTTCGCATTCCAGATACACACATTCCTAGGAACCCACTGCATCGGAGCAAAAGTCAACCACAAACTGGTGCCTCTGAGCCATAAGCTGCAAAGCGGCGACCAAGTGGAGATTCTCACATCCAAGTCGCAGCACGTACAACCGTCATGGATCAATTTCGTGTCCACCGCAAAGGCACGCGGAAAAATACAGGTGAGCCTGCGCCGTGACAACAGAGAGAAACAGAAAGAAGGCGAGCAGATTCTGACAGAATGGCTGAAAGCCAACGAAAAGGAGATGAACATGGGTGTCGTTAACAAACTGTGCGCACTCCACGACCTGCAGAAACCAGAAGACCTGTTCCTCAACATAGGCAAGAAAACTATAACGCTTGGCGACAAGGAACTGGACGAACTCAACGACAAGAAGAAAGAGAACGCCCTGACATGGCGCAAGTTTGTACCATTCCTCGGCAACTCAAACAAAGACATAAAGAAGAAAGCCCTGTTCATTGTCGAGAAAGGTTTCAACAAGAAAAAACCAATTATCATCTCCGAAGAGACGATCGATAACTTCATCTATCCGGGATGCTGCCATCCTATACCAGGCGACGACATTCTGGGATATATTGACAACAAAAACCGCATTGAGATACACAAGCGCGACTGTAAGGTGGCCGACAAACTCAAAACAAGTTTCGGCAACAAGATTCTCGATGCAAAATGGAACATGCACAAACAGATGTTCTTCGACGCGACAATCGAAATACGCGGTATCGACCGCAAAGGCATGCTCCACGATGTGGCCGACGTCATCTCAGACAAGATGAACGTCAACATACACAAAGTCACGATCTCAAGCGACGAAGGTATCTTCGACGGACTCATAGAATTGCGCGTACACGACCGCAGTGAGGTGAAAGAAATAATGAAGAGTCTTAAGAAAATAAGCGGACTCCAGGAAGTTCTCCAGACACAATAAGAATAATCATACACCGAATACGTGGCACCGATCCATACACTTACGGTGTATCAATCATACGTAAATGCGACAGTATCCAGCGGATAGGTTCCCGCAACGATGCTGCCGCATTTCGATTTATAATTATCAAAGCTTACTTTTCCTTATCACGGAATACCATTAATAAATCGGTGGAGTAAAACATTTTTTCAGGAAGTTCATCCTTATTGCCTTCATATTTATAGAAGTGGGTATAAATCTTTGGGCTCACATAATCCAGTATATTGTACACAAAACCGTCAGAGACAAAAGGATGCTCTATGGCATGTTCTTTCCCGTATTGCGCCATCAGTTTTCTCAGGCTTCTGACGAGTTTGCTTTTAAGGCATACTTTTGAGAATATGGAAGGAATACCAATTCCTTTTTTGCCCGCTTTCTTATCATATTGCCGGCACAGGTCCACACTCCCATCTCCGAAATCCAACGTATTTATCTTCACTATTAATTCATTGTCTATGCCATACCTTTTTGTGATGTCGTCCATGACACACTTCAATCCGTTCATCATGTCCTCTAAAGACATGTAGCAGCCGAGGGTCTCAAGATTCTCGTCCTTACAGTCTATTTTTATAGAACGTACCAGACCGTCATCTGCAATATGCACTTCAACTGTATTACCTGTCTTTTTCCCATTTTTATAATAGGAATAGTCTGTCATTTTATTTAATATATCTTTATAAATAGGTTCATAATACGTTGAGTCAATCTTCACCGATATTGTCTGTATATTGTCGTCCGATGTCTGGGCATTCACCTTTGAAACAACGAAGAGGGAGAATAATATCATTAAAAATTTTACCTGTCGCATATATTTTGTCTTTATATTTGTCATGATGCCGATGAATAAACAGCTATTAAAAACCGGCAACTATTTCCTGTCTACGAATTCTATTATATAGTCCCATGCATAAATCATCTTCTCTGGAAGCGTCCCCTTATCACCGTTATAACCGTAAGACCTGATATAAGCATCAGCGTCCAAATAATTCCATCGGGCAAAATCGGAACATCCACAATCCTCGAACTCCATCCCGTACTCTTTCATCATATCATTTATGCTTCTGAATATCGCACTCTCGATAAATAGTCTTTTGAATAAAGAAACGTCATGTCTTATCTTATGACGTTTCTTATCATATATACGGCAGAGTTCAACGCTTTCCTCTCCGAAGTCGAGTGTATTCACCCATATTTGGAATCTGCTCCTTATACCGTATCGCTTATTGGCATCTGCCACAACATATCTCAATCCGCTCATTACATCATCAAACGTCATATATCCTGTGAAATCACTGTCTGCCACGTCGAACTGTATCTCATCAACCCTAGTTCCGTCATTACCTAAAACATTATTTATCAACCATGTCTTTTCTCCATTCTTATAGTAGTGATAATAGATGTTGTACTTGTAAGCATACAAAGTATCACTTCTTGATATTTGTTTCCGCTCTTCTTTCAGTTGTTGGCGAGGATAGATGATAGAATCAATCTTCACAGTTATAACACCATCACTGTCATCTGACACCTGAGCATCAGTCTCTGCAATAAAGCAGAGAGAGAACAACACTGTAATTAATAATCTTAATAGTCGCATAATATATAATAAACTATTTAGGACTTAGAGTAATTCTAGCAAGATTCAGTAAAACATTATAAAGGTAACACTATTTCCTGTTTAATGCAAGCAAGACAACAGAAAATCATAAAATGTCCGAACACTTGTATAATACCATACACACCTTCATTTTTATGAACCGACAGCCGACATTCTCCAAGGTCAGAATCCATCCTCGTTCTGTTTCGCACGCAAGACTACACGCCTCAGTTCCTCCTTCACATCATCCATCGGACGGAACGGCACCACTATGTCCAGATTGGTATTTATGATACAATATATCTGCTCCTCGTCGTTGTCCTCACCTCCGAATCCGTCCTCATCGGCAAAATACTGCCCGTCGGGATAAATGGTCCACGCCAACGCACAGAAACCGTCCTTGAAGTCGCTGTACCTTCCAAACCAATACCTCACGTATCTGTCGTCTACACAACCGCAATGTTTGAAACGGCGGTGGATGCTCTCCACATCTATCTCACTGTCGTCCACAAGCACCCTTCCACTCGCTGATACAAACATCCTACGCTTCCCCGTATCCATATTCAAAAGCGTGAACGAACCGTCTCCAAGCAAAGACACCACTCCACACCCGATGTCTCTGTATTCGTCCTTATCTGCTCCGGGCTGCGTTTCCTGCTTCTGCGGCACACCCTCCACAGCAGCACTCTCCACATCTTTTCCACACATGTCATCCTCCGCTGCCGACACAATCGTATCCGCAACCCTTATCTCCTCCCTGCCGGCATCCTTACTCAGCATCTCTCCTTCTTCGTCCGAAAAGCTGTAACCACGCTTCCGCAGCCATGCAGCCACAAGCGGCGACGATATATCGTACAGTTTCGGCGCATATCCCAGTGCTTCGTCGCACACACCATAATTCACGACATTACCCGTTTCCAAATTTCTTGCCTGCCACGAATAATACCTGCTGCCATCAGACCTCACCTCCACTTCCGGTTCAGAGAGTGCTTCCATCACACTCATACCCATAAACGGCACACCGGCTATGCGCATCTCAACAAACCGCGCACCCTTGCGTATATCCACAGTCTCCGCACATGTTTTTACTTTCATATCACTATCGTTTGTTTTTACATTAATATTCCATCTTTCTTGGCATCCACCGGCATTCGGCACACCCTACCGCCGGCACTGCCGTAATAAACCGGACGCCGCCTGTAAGAACATCCTGCACGATGCAGTCATCCAGTAACAAAGTTACAAAATAATATCATATGTACCATATGAGCAACGGTTTTGATATACTGCAAAAATCATATGTCATGATAAACACCCGACATACACACCATGCCACACACGCAGCTGATACACAACAACACATCTGCGCAGCCACGACATTGTAAAAAAAATTTACCAAAAAAACGTCCGACTGATTATGACAAAATAGAAAACCGGAAATCATAAACTCGTGCATATCAGACAACGGAAAAAGAACCGCGGACACGAAATACGTCATTTGAGCCACACTTAAATCTGCTATGAAACGCCACCAAAACAATATCCGTCCGCAATAAAGACCATATCACACTGCCATATGGGCATTATCACACCATGAAACAGACTGTATTACACGATAAAAAAGACTTTATCGGCATGCAATAAAGGCATTTTCAGAACACGGAGAAAAGCCTTACGGACAGCAGTCATCATAACATACTGATATTCAACAACATAGACTATCCCTACGAGAGTCGCGTATTTCGGAGCAGAAGTGACTGCGGTGGAAAATATTTAAATTTTAAACGGGGGTAGTGTAAAGATTTTTTACCAAATACGGATGTTGTAAAATATATTGGAACAGCAACAGACGGACTGAATTGGAATACGCTTTGCTGATACAGACGACTTGTGTGTGAAGAACAAAACACAAGATAACGAAAAACGGAAACTCGTGGCATGAAAAGCGGAAGTACCGGGACACTGTCGTGGCAGAGCCGTGCGCGTCAGCTGTCAGCAGTCTGCGTCTTCGGCCAGTTGACGAGAAACAGTTTCTCGGTTGCACGTGTGAAGGCCGTATAGAGCCAGTGGATGTATTCGGGTGTGAGCATGTCGTCGGTCATGTATCCCTGATCCAGATAAACGTGCGCCCACTGTCCGCCCTGCGCCTTGTGGCACGTCACGGCGTAGGCAAACTTTATCTGCAACGCGTTGAAGTAAGGGTCTTCCTTTATTTTCTTTATCCGGTCTGCTTTCAGTCGTATGTCGGCGTAGTCCTCCATCACATTTTCAAACAGCAGATTGTTCTGTTCGCGCGTCAGTGCCGGTGCTTCCGTTGTAAGACTGTCGGTGATGACGGTGGCCTGCAACTCGTAGTTGTCGTAGTCGGGCAGTTGCAGCCACAGGTCGGCAAAGCGGAATCCGTACAGCTCGCGCACGTTTCTCACACGCTGCACCACGGCCCTGTCGCCGTTGGCAAGGAATGATATGCCCGTCGTTGCGGCGTCCGTTGTGTCCGTCTCTCCGCGGTCCGCCTTCTTCGCCGCGTCCTTCTTTATACCTGCATCGGTCGGTGCATCCTTGCCGGCCCAGTAGTAGTTGTTGCGCACCACCATTATCAGGTCGCCCGTAGTGAGCATCTCCTCGCGCCCGAGCACCGTGTTGCGTATGCCCTGGTTGTAGATGTTGGCGCGCTTGTTCGAGCGTGTCACCACCATCGTTTCGTCCATTCCCACGGCCGAATAGCTCGACGCGAGCGACTCTATAAGCTCGCTGCCGTTCACCATTACCACGTCGGCAAATCCGCCGAACTTCACCTTGGGCATGAGCGTGAGGCGGTCGTGCGTTATCATACGGCGTATGACAGTGGCGTTGAATAGTATGCCCGACATGCTGTCCTGGCGCACCACCTCGTTGAGGTCGCTCTCATACACCCTCAGTCCGTAGCCTTCCATGAACAGACCGCTGAGTGCCGGCGACTCGGCCTCGCCCACCGGAGGCAGCTGGGCTCGGTCGCCGATGAGTATCATACGGCAGTTGCGTCCGCCATAGACAAACGACGTGAGGTCGTCGAGCAACCGTCCGCCCGCGAAAAGCGAGTCTATGGAACCGGCGTTGGCTATCATCGATGCCTCGTCTATCATGAAGAGAGTGTCCGACAGCATGTTTGGCGCAAGACTGAATCCTCCGCCCTGCGACCTCTGCCGGTATATGCGGCGGTGTATGGTGCAGGCGGCGTGTCCGGCATTGAGTGCAAACACCTTGGCAGCACGGCCCGTGGGCGCCATCAGCACCACCTTGCAGCCCAGCTGCTTCATGGTGCGCACCATGGCTCCCGCCACCGAAGTCTTACCCGTTCCGGCCGATCCGCGCATTATCATCAGCACGCGGTCGGAGCGGTCGGTCATGAAAGCGGCAAACGTACGCATGGCCGCCAGCTGCTCTGCCGTAGGCTCAAAGCCGAGATTTTCGGCTATCATGTATGTCAGTTCGTCGGCTATCATTCTTCTTTTTCCTCCTCTTTCCGCGTGCGTGCCGCAAGTTACGGCAGACGGTGACGCGCTTCCGCGTGCTCCACTTTCAGTGGTGTCTGTGTCATTACGGCGCATGCAAAATTAGTCTTTTTGCCCGACATAAGGCCGCGCCGGCCTATTAAATTAGGCGAAAATGGGCCATGCACTGCCGTATTTACGAAAATTCTTAGTAAGTTTGCATATTCATTAATGAACGACAACGGCAAAAACCCCATCCGTATGCAGTTATCCACGAGAACCATAAACCTCATACTGCTGGTGTGCGTCGCGGCGATGACCGCGGTGTGTGCCATGAGCATCTGCTCGCCGGTGAACTTCGACAGGCAGCGGGCGCAGCGTGAGACGGCCGTGAAGAAACGGCTCGTGAAGATAAGAACTGCACAGGAACGCTACCGCAAGGCCACCGGCTCATATGCAGGCAGCTTCGCACAGCTCATAGACAGAGGTTTTCTTGCCGACTCGCTTCAGTATGTGCCGTATGCCGAAGGGCAGCGTTTCAGACTCTCTGCCACCATGCAGACCACCAGAAGCGGCCGCACCATACCGCTCATGGAGTGCGGGGCCGAATACAAGACCTATCTACGGGGACTCAACTCCGGCTTGACCAGACGTCTGACCGAAGACGCCGAGGCCGAAGGAAGATACCCGGGGCTGAAAATAGGAGACCTCACAACACCAAACGACAATGACGGAAACTGGGAATAGAAACTCTTTGAACAGAAAACTCACCATAAGAGTGAGCAACAACGCGCTATCGTTCGCCACCGACAAAAGGGCCGAAGGGGGAGGCATAGACTACGAACCTTACGACGTGAACCCCGGAATGTCGATGGCGGCCAACCTCAGACTGGCTTTCGCCGAGAGCAGACTGCTCAGGCGCAAGTATGCCTCGGTCACGGTGATGATGGACACACCGGTGCTCATGATACCCATAGAGGAGTTTGAGGACAACAACACGGAGCTGCTATATTCGCACATGTTCACGACAAACAAGAGCGAACAGATTCTCACGGCTGTGCTGCCGGGACAGAACGCCGTGGCTGCCTTCACCATGAACAGCGACCTGAAGCTGGTGGTTGACGACAATTTCCCCGTCTCCACCATCATGCCTTTGATGCAGCCCGTATGGAACTACATGCACAGGCGTAGCTTCACAGGCGCCCACCGCAAGCTCTTTGCCTACTTCCACGACAAGCGCGTGGAGCTGATGAGCTTCAGACAGAACCGCTTCATATACTGCAACTCGTTTGAGGCCGCACACGCCAACGACGTGCTGTACTACATAATGTATGTGTGGAAACAGCTCGGACTCGACACCACCGACGCCGAACTGCACATGGCCGGCGACATGATCGACCGTGACAAACTGACCGAACTGCTCAGACAGTACATAGCAAATGTTTACATGATAAATCCTGCGGCCGACTTCGGATTTCCCGCTGCAGCCGAGATGAAGGGGCTGCCGTTCGACCTGCAGGTGTATTACGCCAAAGGAAGATGAGAATTATCACAGGATTATATAAAGGACGTCACTTCGACGTTCCGCGCTCGTTCAAAGCCCGGCCTACCACCGACTTTGCAAAGGAAAACATATTCAACGTGGTGAACGGATACATGGATCTCGACGGTACCGTGGCTCTCGACCTTTTCGCCGGTACGGGAAGCATATCGCTCGAGCTGCTCTCGCGTGGATGCAGCCACGTGGTGAGCGTGGAAGCCGACCGCGACCACGCGGCCTTCATACGCCAGTGCATGACAAAGATAGGCACGGACGACTGTCTGCTAATCCGCGGCGACGTGTTCAGATTCATGAAAAGCTGCAAGCAGCACTTCGACTTCATCTTCGCCGATCCGCCTTACGCACTGAAACAGCTGCCCGAGATACCGTCGCTCATATTCCAGTATGGTCTGCTGAAGGACGGCGGCCTGCTGGTGTTCGAACACGGAAAGGACAACGACTTCTCCGCTCACGAACACTTTGTGGAGCACCGCAGCTATGGCAGCGTGAACTTCTCGCTGTTCAAATAATGCACGGCCTCGGCACGGAATGATCTTTTCGCACCCGTGCCATCGGCTGTTCCGACACCCCGGCACTTAACATACGCCATGCTCCGGCCTCATCACAAAACCAGAAAAACATCAAAACACACGCATGCACACAACAATAGCGCATGCCGACATGAAAAACAAAGAATAAGGAAATAAACAAATACGTCACAACAACGGTGACAGAAGTCTCACCAACGATTCGCCAAGGCGGCGGAGAAAAGGACGTTTCTTCTTTCTGATGGCCGACTCGAAGGTGACGCACTGTTCCTGATCGGTCAGGAATATCTGCTTCACGCGCATGGCCGTCTCCTCACCATAAAGAAATATGTTGGCTTCGAAATTGTTCTCAAAACTGCGGAAATCAATATTCGTGGAGCCGCAGGTGCACAGATAGTCGTCGCTCACGAGCAGCTTGCTGTGATTGAAGCCTGAAGTATAAAGATATACTTTCACACCAGCCTTCACAGTGTTGAACACATAGGTCATGCTCGCCCACTCCAACAGACGTGAGTCGCCGTGCATCGGCACCATCAGTCTCACGTCAACACCAGAGAGCGCTGCCGTGCGCATAGCGAACAGTATGGGTTCTGTAGGAAGGAAATAAGGAGTCTCCATGTAAACGTAATGCTTCGCCTCAAGCAATATACGCACGTAGCCCTGCATGATGTCGGGCCACGGAGCAATGGGACTGCTCGTCACCACCTGCGCCAGACTGCCGCCCGTAACGGCATTGTGCAGTGCAGGATAATACTTACGGTTCGAGATGAGAGTGCGGTCGACGAAATACCAGTCTATCAGAAAAGCACACTGCACGGCATACACCGCGCCGCCACGCACACGCAGATGGGTGTCGCGCCATGGTTGTCCGGCATCGGTGCCGCTGACATACCGCCGGGCGATATTCATTCCTCCGAGAAACGCAACCTCACCGTCGATGACACAAAGTTTGCGGTGGTTGCGATAGTTTATCTTGCTTGTGAACGCCGGAAACTTCACCGGCATGAACGCATGTACGTCTATTCCCGCGTCACGCATACGTTCGAAGAAGGTGTTTGGCACGTGCCAGCAACCCACGTCATCGTATATCAGACGCACCTCTACGCCCTGACGGGCTTTGTCTATGAGTGCATCGGAGACGAGACGGCCCAACGGATCGTCATCAATAATATAGACATCAATGTGTATATGTTTGCGCGCGCGGCCTATCTCGCGCAACAATGAGAGGAAATAACTGTGGCCGTCGGTATAGAATTCCACCTCGTTGTCCTTGAACGGAAACGAAAGGCTCTGGTTCTTGAACAGTTGTATGAGTGTCTTGTAGCGGTCGGGCAACTGCAGATCTTTCTGCTCGGCAAACTCGAACATCGAACGTTTGGTGAGCTGGTCGAGACTACGCTGGCTGATGAAACGCATCTTGCGCGTGTTCTGACCGAAAAAGAAATAAAGCAGGACGCCTATGAAAGGAATGAAGATAAGCACGAGAATCCACGTCACTGTCTTCACAGGCTGACGGTTGTCAAGCAAAACAGTGACTATCGTTGCCACAACCAGGAGGATGTAAAGCAACATCGGAATCCAGTGGATGTATATCATTTGAAGCCGGCGAGTTTATGTATCTGGAGCGAAAGGCGCCATTTCGGATGTTCTTTCACGTATTCTGTGCAGGCAGAGGTTATGCGACGGTTGCGCTCTTCGTCGCCGGTGTCGCACGGTTGGACGTAATAGTAGTCAGCCTCTATGCCGAAGTCGTCGGCGCGGCCGTTCTCGTCAAACAGACATTTCAGTTCGTTACACCGGCGCAGCCTCACTCCCGTCTTCGGCGAACAGGTTATCCAGTCGATGTTGTCGGGCGGTATGTTGGTGCCGTTTGTCTCCATCGCCACTTCAAACCCGGCATCGTGTAGCTTATCTATGAACGGTGCGTCAGTCTGAAGCGTTGGCTCTCCTCCGGTAAGAATCACCAGACGTGCCGGCCATTGGCTTATCTCTGCAATGATATCCTCATCACTCATGAGGCGGAAATCAGCAAAATCGGTATCGCAGAACGAGCACTTCAGGTTGCATCCGGAGAATCTCACGAACACAGCTGCGCGTCCGGCATTGCGTCCCTCACCCTGAATGGAGTAGAAAATGTCGTTGACTCGTTTCATTGGTCAGTCTTTTTCGTATATTGCTACATTGCCTTCACTCTCCTGTACCACTGCCTTGTAGCATGTGGGTATCTGCGAGACAATCCAGAAAGCGATATTCTCGGCAGTCGGATTGAATGGCAACACACTGTTCAGATCCTTATGGTCGAGAAGGTTCATTATCTTGTTTTTCACTTCGGTGAAGTCAACCACCATACCGTCGGCATTGAGTTCGCGCGACTTGCACATCACCGTTATCTTCCAGTTGTGACCGTGTGTAGCCGTGCATTTGCTCTCATACGAAAGCGTGAGATGGTGACTGGCCGATATTTCGAATGATTTTTCTATGTAATACATTATATTCTGTTTTTTCAGTTTCGTATTTTTGCTGTGTCACATTACAATGTTCTTGCCGAGAACCTTGGCAAGCTGACCGCGCAGTTTGTGTACATTCTTGTATTCTTCCATCAGTTCGCGCATGCGGTCGGCGTCGTTTACGGCAGCCGTGATGTCGGTCTGTAACTGTCGCAGACGCTTGTCCAGATAGTCCATGCGGAAATCGTTGAGCAGGTGTTCCACCTGACCGCGCAGACGAGCAATGCGTTCTTCCTCTTCCACCTGGAGTTCTTTCTCCGACTTCGGTTCTTCGTCGGTGTTTCCCTTGGCAAGAAACTGCAGTTCGTCTATGCTCAGACTCGTGGCGACCTTGCTTATTTCAATATCATCGTGATGTATAAAATACTGTTCGGCAACGAAACCACTGTCGCCAGAATGTTCCACCGCTTCAGAAAGAATACGCGCATAAAGCGGATTGCTGAAGCCGAGTCCGTCCACACTGAGATTGTAGTCCACATACTGGGCAACATTAAGGCTGATGACCGAACCATCCTCACTCTCAATATTGTCGTATATAACCTCTTGTCCATGACGTATGACTGCACCGATAAGCAACTGCTCCACACCAGACACCTGCTGTGCAGTGATACTCACTCTCTGCTGTTTCTCCACCGCACCCGACAGGCTTTCATCGCGCAGAAGAGCCGGTTTGTCCTCGCGTCCGCTTCTTATAAACTTGTTCATCGTGTTGATGAGCGTCGTCTCGTTGATGCCAAGCTTCACCGAACAGTCGTGTATATAAGTGTCGCGGAGTATCTGGTTGGGCACGAGCGATATACTTTTCACCACAGAGTTGATAGCTTCCGAACGTTTCAGAGGATCTGTCTGACCGTCGAGCATAAGACTTGTCTTAAATTGGATGAAGTCTGTCTGATGATCCTCTATATATTTTCTGAAATCTGAAGCGGTGTGCTTGCGTGCGAAACTATCAGGATCGTCACCGTCTGGAAGAAGCAAAACCTTAAGATTCATGCCCTCTGAAAGGAGCATGTCCGTACCACGCAACGCGGCGTGTATACCGGCCTCATCACCGTCGTAGAGCAATGTGATGTTTGAAGTGAATCGGTGGAGCATGTGTATCTGGTGCGTGCTGAGCGCCGTTCCGGAGTTTGCCACGACGTTCTCTATGCCGCACTGGTGCATGGAAATGACGTCAGTATAACCCTCCACCATATATACGCGGTCTTCCTTTGCTATCGCTTTCTTTGCCTGATAGATGCCATAAAGCTCCCGGTCCTTATGATATATCTCGCTATCTGGCGAATTCACATATTTCTGATTGACTCCCTTGGTACGTGAGTCGAGCAGACGGCCGCCAAAACCGACAGTCTTTCCACTTATGCCCACCCACGGAAAGATAACACGTCCGGCAAAACGGTCTATCAGATCGCCGCGGTCGGTCTTGTAGCAAAGACCTGTCTTGAGAAGAAATTCCGGATTGTAGCCTTTCGCTATTGCCGCCGACGCAAGAGCAGAACGGTCAGTAAGGTCGAAGCCGAGGCGGAACTTTTTTATAATGTCGTCCCTGAATCCGCGGCTGCGGAAATACTGCATGCCTATGGCAACGCCATCCACATTGTTGTGAAGAATGTCCTCGAAATGGCCGGAAGCCCATTCATTGACAATGAACATGCTCTCGCGCTCGCTCTGTTCCTTCTTCTCCTCGTCGCTGAGCTCGCGTTCCTGTATCTCGATATGATATTTTGCGGCGAGCCATCTCAGCGCTTCGGGATAGGTCATCTGCTCATGTTCCATGATGAAGCCAACCGCATTTCCACCTTTTCCACATCCGAAGCAGTGGCATATTCCGCGTGCTGGAGAGACGTGAAAAGACGGCGTCTTCTCATCATGAAACGGACAGAGCCCCTTGTAATTGGCTCCGCTCTTGCGCAATGTGACAAACTCGGAAACCACGTCCACAATGTTCGCGGCTTCCATAATCCTTTCGACTGTAGCCCTGTCTATCATTATGATGCGAAGTTACATATTTTTTTTCATTATCCAACAATTGCCACAAATAAAAAAACAGACACAGTACACACGGCCGTACAGTTCTTTCTGCAAAACCGTACGGCCGCGCCGTCTGTTGTTTTCCGCAACTTACATAACAATGTATGCAGCAGAAAGATAAGTAAAAGAATTATCTCAATTTGTTGCGGTTATAGTGAGGAGTGACACGCATTGTGAAGAACAGCAGCGAAACAAGGCAAAGCACCGAGCCGATGAGATAAACCATATAGAACGTGAAGTGCTGCGCTATCACACCGCTGCTTACAATTCCAATACCGATACCGACATCCCAGGCTGTCAGATAAGTGCTTGTGGCCGTGGCACGCTGATTGTTCGGTGCGAGATTGATGTACAGAGAGTTCATCGCCGGGAACATTACCCCGAAGCCCGCACCCAGCAGCAGCGGAACAAGATAGAACATGACTGTGGCCGCAGTCATGTTGACAGGCGCAACGAAACGACACATACTGAGCATGAAAAAGGCTGCGATGACAGGATAATAGCCCACGTGTATGCACTGAGTGATATATCCTTGGTCGACCTTCTTGCCCGCCACGATGCGCGATGCGCCCATACCAAGGGCCATGAACGTGAAAAACAGTCCGGCAGGAGCAGTGATATCAATCTCGCGGGCATACATTGCGACAAAGTTTGTTGTTGCCCCGTAAGGTATGGAAAGAAGAAACAGCGAAATGCTTACGGGAATACCTTTAAGCAAAATGAAACGGTCGAGCGACAATTTGCGAGGTGCCGGCTCGGCTGGTTTCTCTCCCGCAGCCTCCATCTGACGGCGGATACGTAGCGACTCCGGCGTACGCGCCTTCACGGCAATGGCACAGACAAGTCCGGTGACACTTACGAGCATACCGCTGATAAATATCTGCACGTAAGTGAAATGGTCGTGCATGAACAGTCCGGTCATAGGTCCGAGTGCCATAGCTATGTTGTTTGTCAATCCGTAATAGCCCAAACCTTCACCACGGCGACTGCTCGGCATGATATCGACACACAGAGTGTTTCCACCGACTGTCACTCCGCCAAACGCCACTCCATGCAAAGCCCTGAGGGCGATGAACCACGATATGGCCGTGGCCGCGGTGTAAGCAGGAAACATCAGCACACATATGAAGTAGCAGAGAATGTATATGGGCTTACGCGGAAAGCGGTCCATGAGAAATCCGGAGAACGGCCTGACACAAAGACAGCTCACTGTGTAACAGCTCAGAACGGCGCCAATAATCATTTCCTGACAGTTGTATGTCTCTTTGAGATAGAAAGGCAACACCGGCACTAGCAGCCAGAAGCCGAAGAACAGAAGGAAATTGGCAGCCAGAATACAAATATAACTTCGTGTGAACAATTTGTCTTTTGCCATAATCTTTTCATTTTTTTACGTGGCCCGAAACCTTATGAACAATATAACATCGCCGGCATAAGAAAGACAAGGCACGCGGACCAGATGCGTGCGAAGCCGGACCTGTGTGTTATCAGGATGCAAAGTTAAGCAAAAAATACAACCGGAGAAAGAAAGACCGGTATATTATGAAAAGATACGGGGCGCATTCATCCATGATGAAAACGCCCCGCAGGAATATCAGTTCAGGATTTACAGATCCTTAAAACATTTCTTATCAGAGATTTGCAAGTTCTATCACCTTGTCCACCGCAGCAGAAAGCGCATCGGCATTCTTACCACCCGCTGTAGCGAAATGAGGCTGTCCACCACCGCCACCGCTGATGAGTTTGGCAGCCTCGCGTACCATCTGTCCTGCGTTGAGCTTATGCTCGCTCACCATGTCGTCGCTCATTATGACGCTGAGCATAGGTTTGCCGTCGTCAACAGAACCGATAACACACAGCAGATTCTGCGGAATTTCCTGACGGATCTTGAACACCAGATCCTTGGCATCAGATGCTTTCATCGGCAATACAGAGCTTACGACTGTCACGCCACCTATCAGACGTGCATCGCTGACGAGCTTGTCTTTAGTGCGTTCAACGGCTTCGGCTCTGAAATGTTCTATGTCCTTCTTCATGGAATCGTGCTCCTCGATGTACTTCTCGATGACACCCTTCAGATCTTTGGCATTGTTGAACAGCGCGCGGATGGCTCTTACGCTGTCCTCCATAGCGTACATCAGCTTCTCACACTCTATTCCCGTCTTTGCCTCGACACGGCGTATGCCGGCAGCCACGCTGCTCTCGCTTATTATCTTGAACATACCTATGCGGCCGGTAGATGAAGCATGGATACCTCCACAGAACTCGCAGCTCGGTCCGAAACGCACCACGCGCACCTTGTCACCGTATTTCTCGCCGAACAGAGCAATGGCTCCGAGTTTCTTAGCCTCCTCAAACGGAGTGTCACGGTGCTCGTCGAGCGGAATGTCCTGACGTATCATGTCGTTCACAATCTGCTCAACCTGACGCAGTTCCTCATCAGTCACCTTCTGGAAATGAGAGAAGTCGAAACGCAGAGTTGTGTCCGATACATACGAACCCTTCTGCTCCACGTGGTCGCCCAGCACCTGCTTGAGAGCATAGTCGAGCAAGTGTGTAGCAGTGTGGTTGGCTGCACTGGCAGCACGCTTGTCTGTATCGACACATGCCATGAAGTCGGCATTGACATCCTTCGGCAGTTCCTTCACAATGTGAATGCTCTGTCCGTTCTCGCGCTTGGTGTCGATTATTTCCACAGTTTCGCTTTCGCTCACGATGACACCCTTGTCGCCTACCTGTCCACCCATCTCTCCGTAGAACGGAGTATTGTCGAACACGAGTTCAAAGAAGGTGTTCTTCTTCTGTGTCACCTTGCGGTAGCGCAGGATGTGACATTCATATTCAGTATAGTCATAGCCCACGAACTGCTGTTCGCCTTCGCCAAGCACAACCCAGTCGCTGTTCTCCACTGCGGCGGCGTTGCGGGCGCGGGCTTTCTGTTTCTGCATTTCCTCGTCAAACTGCTGTTCGTCTACGGTGTAACCGTTCTCACGACAGATGAGCTCTGTCAGGTCGAGCGGGAATCCGTAAGTATCGAACAGGCGGAAAGCCTGAACTCCGTCGAGCTGTGTCTTGCCCTGAGCCTTCAATTCGTCCATGGCACTGTTGAGCATGCTGATACCTTTCTCAAGTGTGCGCAGGAACGAGTCTTCCTCCTCCTTCATCACGCGTCCGATGAGCTCACGCTGTGCGGGAAGTTCCGGATAGGCTGCTCCCATCTCGTTGATGAATACAGGCATGAGCTTGTAGAGGAACGCTTCCTTCTGTCCGAGGAACGTGTAAGCATAGCGAACGGCACGGCGCAGGATGCGGCGGATGACGTATCCGGCCTTGGCATTGCTCGGCAGCTGACCGTCGGCGATGGAGAACGCAACGGCGCGCAGGTGGTCGGCACATACACGCATGGCCACGTCGGTCTCCTCTTTCTCACCGTATTTCAGTCCGGTGATGTGTTCTATCTCTTTTATTATAGGCTGGAACACGTCTGTGTCATAGTTGGAGTGCTTGCCCTGCAGTGCGCGCACGAGTCGCTCGAAGCCCATACCGGTATCGATGACGTGCATAGGCAGCGGTTCGAGCGAGCCGTCAGCCTTGCGGTTGAACTGCATGAAGACAATGTTCCATATCTCAATCACCTGAGGGTCGTCCTTGTTCACGAGCTCGCGTCCGGGCACTTTGGCCTTCTCCTCCGGTGTACGCGAGTCGAGGTGGATTTCGGAGCACGGACCGCAAGGACCCGTATCGCCCATCTCCCAGAAGTTGTCGTGCTTATTGCCATTGATAATGTGGTCGGCCGGCACGTGCTTTGCCCAGAAGCGTGCAGCCTCTTCGTCGCGTGCGATACCTTCCTCCGGCGAGCCTTCGAACACTGTCACGTAAAGATCTTCGGGCGCAAGATGCAGCACATCAACGAGATATTCCCACGCGTAATCGATGGCTTCTTCCTTGAAGTAGTCGCCGAAGCTCCAGTTGCCGAGCATCTCGAACATTGTGTGATGGTATGTGTCGTGTCCCACTTCCTCAAGGTCGTTGTGCTTTCCGCTCACGCGCAGACACTTCTGCGAGTCGGCGCGGCGGCGCGGTTCGGGGTCGCGCGTACCGAGAATAATATCCTTCCATTGGTTCATTCCGGCGTTGGTAAACATCAGCGTTGGGTCGTCTTTTATCACCATCGGTGCCGACGGCACGATGGCATGTCCTTTCGACTCGAAAAACTTTTTGTACGAGTCGCGGATTTCGTTAGCTGTCATCATGTTATGTTTTTTATTTTAATTTTCCAATTCCTTACAAAAAGTTTTGCAAAGATACTTCCTTTTGATTATTTTTGCAAATAAATTAATCATTGTTTAATAAAAATACACTGTCCATGGTATTAAATCCAAACAAGAATCTGAAGTTGTATTATTCAATAAAAGAGGTGGCCCAGATGATAGGCGTACGCGAATGTACCCTGCGCTACTGGGAGACGGAATTTCCGCATCTCAAACCCAAGACCACAGGACAGAAAGTGAGGCAGTACACAGAGAAGGACATAGAGCAGATAAAACTGATATACAACCTCGTGAAGGTGCGTGGATTCAAGATTGCCGCAGCGCGGAAAATGATGAACCAGAACCGCAGCGGAGCCGACAAGAGTGCCGACGTGCTCGACACACTCATCTCCGTACGCGACCAGCTCATGGAACTGAAGAAACAGATAGACGGACTTGTGTGAAGCAAAACAACATATACAATCTTTCAGAAGGCGACAGAACGTTCTGCCGCCTTTTTGTTTTACCTTACCGCTCCGCATCACATCACAGAGCCACACCGCCGCGCCTTAACACCCCGAATGCGCGACACGCAAGGCGGCGACACACAACAAATAGGGAAAATCCTAACCGATGATAGGGATTTTCCCTTTCGCATACAGACAAATATTCGTAATTTCGTAACGTGAACAACAGAGTATGACAATCAAAAACAAAGCCATATGAAGAAACACATACTGTCCATCCTGACGCTGATGTCTTTCTTCTGCACATACGCATCAGCACAAAGCGGCACCGACGACGTGGCACCGGCCGACATATACAGCCACGTGGACATAGCACCGGTGTTCCCGGGAAGCGTTGATGAAGCCCTGCCGGAGTATGTGGCAAAGAACTTCCACTACCCTACAGCCGCATGGCGTACGGCATTCGTGCCGTCTGTGCCCGTGAGTTTCGTGATACGTGCCGACGGCACTACAAGCAACGTGAAGATACTGCAGGACGTGCATCCGCTGCTGGCAAAGGAGATTGAGCGTCTCATCCTCAACATGCCACGCTGGTATCCGGCCTATCTGAACAACAAGCCGGCCAACACCGAGTTCAGATACACCCTGCAACTCATCGACCCTTATCTCAATCTGCCCTACCACATCGTGCCGCTCATCGACAAGATGAGGAAATATTCCGACTTCACCCTGAAATATTCCTCGGGCATGAAAGAGAGCAAACTGCGCGAAGCCATAGACGAAATGGAACAGATAACGTCGATAACACCGCTGCACGCACCAAGCACACTGGTTATGACACGGCTATGGCTGACCGACAAGAACTATCATCAGGCCACCATACTCGCCAAGACCGCGCTGACGGAATACGGCAAACTGAACCTGTACAAGCACGACGACCGGAAATCGGAACATGACTATGCACGGCCGGGATATAACGGAAAGAACGAGATAGCACTCGCACTGCAGAAGGCGCTGGCCTTCGACGAGGCCGGCCTACCGGGCATGGCGCGCTCGGCATACACGGGACTGATAGACCTGCTTGACGAAAAAATAAGGACGAAAGACATAGCCGTGCCACTCATCGGCACCAACAAGGAATATCAGATAGAGGAACTTATCAAGCGGCTGACATACCGCCAGCTGAAGGAACTTACAGAAGACGAGGAACAGGTGAGACGACTCTCATACGACGACTGGAAACCGCTGAGAAACTCCGTGAGGTATGACGACGTGAACAAAGCCATGGACTACCTCATAGCCAAAGGCGTGATAATAAGCGCGCGGGTGCTGGGCACACACAGCAAAATAAAGGAACTGAGGCGCGAGATAGCTATGGGACGGCTCAACAAGTCGGACACGCTCAATCTATACGCGCTGAAAGCCATGGCCATTGGTCTGCGCGACGGACGGCAGGCACAGACCGACTATCTCACAAAACTGTCTGCCGGAGGCAGCAGTCAGCTGCAAAGGATGGCCGGAAAAATAATGACGGACATGGCGCAGTTGCCCGAAAGCGAGGCGGAAAGGCGCAAGACGGTGCACAGCATAGCCTGTATGGCGCCGCTGAAAGACCCGTCGCTCAGCAGCAAGGAGAACAAGCGCGCGGCATCCGAATTCTACAATCACCGCGACACCATGCGCGGCATATATCCGCTCGACTGGCTGTTCAGCGACACAGGCTACTGATACGGCCGCAAGCCGGAGCCTGCACGGCAACACCGGATACATGGGTAGAAATGAATAAATATACGGTTCTGACAGTAAAATATTTTGACAAAAAATTTTTGCAAAATAGAAATCGGAAATCGTTAAAAATGAAATTATATTGCATAAATATCCACCTCTTCTGACATTAAAATTCTCATGACAGTGCGAAACGGTCTGTTTCGCACTGTCGTTAGCTTCATTTCATGCCCAGATAAAGACCATTTCGGAGTGTGAAAAAGCCTGTTTCAGACCCTGATACAGCCGTTATTGCAAGCCCGAAATCACCATTCCACGTCACAAAACAAAGTAACCCACAGAGTGTCAGAAAGTTATGCATACCTCTTCAAAACTCGCGTATTTGTACGAAAAAATCTTTTGATTGATTTCATCGGCACTCTCGAAGAGTTGAGCCTCGGCCCGTTGCATAAATATACAACCGCGAATGAATATTTATGCAACACAATACGGGCTTTATATCTTTTAAATATTATTCCTTTGAAGAATAAATCCTATGTCGTATCTTTGCAAATGATATGCTGCGTCTGGCACGACAAGAACAGGCCACAGTCGCTTCCGTCGGCATTATCCTTACAGCCGGACGCATAGTGCATACTGATTATCAAATCACAAAAACAAGAAAAAATGAAAAAGCTGTTTATAACTCTGGCTTTCGCCGCAGCAATGGCGGCAATGCCTTTCAGCACAACATGCGCGCAGAACCTCGCCACTCAGGACGACGATGCCAAGTATGCCACCGAACTGCTCGAGACAGGCGCCAAAGCACCCGAATTCAGTCTGAAGACTCCGGAGGGCAAGACGGTGAGCCTGAGCGACTTCCGCGGCAAGTATGTGGTGCTCGACTTCTGGGCTTCATGGTGCCCCGACTGCATAAAGGACATACCGAACATGAAGCGTATGTACGAGACCTACAAGGACCGCGGCATAGTGTTCCTGGGCGTATCGTTCGACGACAACAAGGACAACTGGACCGCCATGATAAAGAAGCAGGGCATAAAGTACACACAGGTGAGCGAACTGAAGAAGTGGAAGACCACCGAAGTGTCGAAGGCTTACAAAATAAACTGGATACCGACACTCTATCTCATCGACAAAGAAGGCAAGGTGGTGTTGGGCACAGTGATGTCTGAGAAAATAGAGAAGGCGCTCGGACAGTTGTCGCCCGTATGCGAATAACGCCAACGGATGACGCCTACAACAGAACAGATTGCCACGTGGTTCGACACGTTCAACCGTGACTACTTCGCCGGAAGCATGCCCCGCCCACGACTGTCGCTTGGACATTCGCGCACAAGGCTCGGCTCTATGTCGTGCAAACGCAGACGTACGCTCCTGGGATGGAAGACCTCCGGATTCGCCATACGTCTGAGCACATACTACGACTGCACCGAACGCGAATTGCAGACTGTGCTCCTGCACGAGATGATACATCTGTACATAGCATGGAAAGGCATACGCGACGACGCGCCACACGGACGTGTGTTCCTCCGTATGATGAACGAGCTGAACACGCGCCACGGCTGGAACATCACAGTATCGACATCCATGCGCGGCCGGCAGACCACCGTGCCACGCAATGACAACCGTCCGCGACTCGTTCTCGCATTGGAGAACAGCCGCGGCGAATGTTTTCTGTCGGTGGTCAATCCGCGCTATGCCGTGAAACTGAAAGCGCAACTCAGGCGCGCCATCGACGTAAAACCGCGCGCCTGGTTTGTGAGCACCGACCCGTTCTTCGCCGACTTCACCACCGTACGCTCGCTGAGGGCACGCCGAGTAACGCGCACCATATTCGAGGAAAAGATAGCAGGCGGTAAAGCGATTGCAGTATAAACAGCAGCCATCATTATTTTATTCTCAGATTAATGATATAATCGTTATATAGGTGTAATAATAATCTGGTGCTCCGATATTCTATCAAAAACAATAATGTGCAGCCGGAACAAAAAAACGTTATTTCCGACTGCACATTATGCTATACAACGAACACATCTTCAACTTCGGACTTACCGTCAATCCGAAAGATGCAGTTTTCCGTCATCAGGCACTTCCGGCACAGGCTTGGGACGTCCGTACAGCACCCGCTCCACATACTCCAAATACTGCTTTCTGAAATTCTCCATTGACCCGAACGCCTTCTCTATCATCTCGGGAAACGTCCACGTGTCAGGCCCGAAATCTGTACGTCCATATTCATAATGCCCGTTACGCTTAACACCGAAGTACTGATAAAAATGTTTAAAGTTACCCATGTCGTCCATAATCCTTACTATAAATATGCTGTCTGTATTGCACATGAGTCTACGCATTACGTTTACCTTTCTATTAACACTGTCCATTGCGGCATCATCCAACGAATTATTCAGGCAATACTGATATTCCAAAACCGAAAATTCCAGTCCTCGGATATTTGACCATACAAAAGCAGTGTCAACTCCTGGTACATCATCTTTTAAAGTATAAATATCCATTGTCTCAGCCGGTGATACAAAGGAAGCCTCAATCTCCAGTTCAAATCGTTCGTCCCATTCCTTATGCCAGCACACCACCGGTATTTTCTTATACAGTTTGTATAAGTCTTTCGCCATGAATAATTGCGCGAAACAATCAGCAGGGAAACTAAATAAGACCAAAAAAGCTGATAATAAAAAAATTCTCATAGCTTTCTAAAATTAAATGCTTATTATTATAAAGCAATACTTCGGTAAATTTTTACCGATAAATTAAAATTAAACATAGAATCGGCATA